>DASYQX010000093.1:0-23239 GCA_036004985.1 Gemmatimonadales bacterium | reverse complement strand
CCGAGGTCCAGCCAGCCATTTTCGAGGATGACGAGACTGGGATCACGACTCTCTTCTTCGCGGGACGGGCGAACGCGCCGGGAGGGCTTGGCGGTGGCGACATCTACCGCAGCACGCTCCAGGCCGACGGCACGTTCGGCGCGGCAGTTCTGGTTCCGGAGCTCAGCTCCTCCTCTCAGGACCAAGGCCCAGCCATCCGGCGGGACGGGCTGGAATTCTTCCTTACCTCCGCGCGGCCGGGGACGTTGGGCGGAGTCGACCTGTGGACCTCGACGCGGGCGAGCACCTCGGATCCGTGGTCAACCCCGGTACACCTGGGGCCGGTCGTAAACAGCGCGGTTCTCGATGACCGCCCGACGCTCTCCTTCGACGGTACGACGCTCTACTTCCAGTCGCCGCGCGACGGCGGTTTGGGAGCCAACGACATCTACGTCCTCACGCGCAGCACGCTGAAGGGGCAAGACTAGGACACCGCACGATGTCACCGGACTCCTCGGAGCAGGACCATGCCGGTAACCAAGTGGACGCCGCCTACCGCTCAGAGGTTCGAGAGCTCTTCGAGGTCCACTTCGCTCGCTTCGACGCGAAGCTGGAGCAGCGCATCGCCGAGCTGACGGCCGAGTTCGTGACGGGGCTGGGTGATGTTCCTCTTTTGGATCGGCACGCTCGGCACCCTGATCGCCCTCCAGAAGCTCTAACCCACCGTCGCCAGACACTCGATCTCGACACGCGCACCCAACGCCAGGCCGCTCCCCGCCACCGTGGACCGCGCCGGCGGATCCTTCGGGAAGTACGTCGCGTACACCTCATTCATCGTCGCAAAATCGGCGATGTTCGACAGGAACACCGTGCACTTGAACACCCGCTCGAGCGAGCTGCCCGCGTGGGTCAACACGGCCTTGATGTTCTCAAGCGTCTGCCGCGTCTGCCCAGCGATGCCTGTGTCGGCGAGCTGGCGCGAGCCCGGCACGTTCCCGATCTGGCCCGACAGATAGAGCACGTTCCCCACCCGCACCGCAGCCGAGAACGGCAACCCCGGCAGCGACCCGGGCATCGTGATCACCTGCCGGTCCTGCGCCTCCGCCCCAACCACCATGCCACACGATAGGGCTAGTAAGACGAGCAGTCGCATTTGCCCTCCTGTCCCCTGTGTACTGTGAACCGCTTGGCGTCTTGGCGTCTTAGCGTCTTACAACTCGATTTGCGCTCCCACTTCGAAGACCTGATTCGGCGGAATCTTGAAAAACGCCGTCGCGCGCAGCGCGTTGCGGCTCATGAACGAAAACAGTGCCGCCCGCCACCGGGCCATGCCCGGCCGGTCCGACGCGATCACCGTTTCGCGCCCGAGGAAAAACGTCGTGCCCTCGATCGGGATCGTGAGCTGTTGCGCCTTGCACGCCGCCAGCACGTCGTGGATTTCGGGATCCTGCATGAAACCGTACTGGGCCGTGACGCTGTGAAAGCCCTTGCCGATGCGCTTCACGGTGACGCGCTCGCTGCCAGCCACGTGGGGGACGTCCTTCGTGACGACCGTGAGAAACACGACCTTCTCGTGCAGCACTTTGTTGTGGGCCAGGTTGTGCACCAGGGCGGGCGGCGTACCGTCGGGGCTGCCGTACATGAACACCGCCGTGCCCGGCACGCGGATCGGCGGTTCGGCGGCGAGATCGGCGAGCAGCAGCTTGAGCGGGACCGACTTCTCCATCATGCGCTTCGAGAGGATGGCGCGTCCCCGCTTCCAGGTGGTCATCAGCACGTACAGCCCGACGGCGATCGCGAGGGGCACCCACCCCCCATGCGGAATCTTCAGGGCGTTGGCGGCGAAGAACACCAGGTCGATGACCAGGAAGAGCCCGCACACAGCCAGGGCGCGCGGCAGGCTCCACGCCCACCCCTCGCGCATGAGCAGATACAGCAGCAAGGTCGTGAGCACCATTTCGCCCGACACGGCGACTCCGTAGGCCGCGGCCAACCTGCTCGAAGAACCAAAGCCGAGCACGAGAATCACGGTGACGATCATCAGGGAGATATTGATGCCTCGGACGTAGATCTGTCCCATCTCGCGCGAGGACGTGTGCTCGATCTGCATACGCGGCCAGTAGCCAAGCTGCAGGGCCTGGCGCGCGAGCGAGAACGCCCCAGAGATGACGGCCTGCGACGCGATGATCGCCGCGGCGGTGGCGAGCAGGATCAGCGGATACACGCCCCACGACGGGGCGAGCCGATAGAAGGGGCTCACAGCGGCGCTCGCGTCGTGCAACAGCAGCGCGCCTTGACCGAAGTAGTTGAGCAACAGACTCGGTAGCACCAGGGCGAACCACACGATACGGATCGGACGCACGCCGAAGTGCCCCATGTCGGCGTACAGCGCCTCGCCACCCGTCACGACGAGGAACACCGCCCCGAGGACCAAGAATCCCGCCCGCCCGTTGTCGAGGAAGAACTGCGCGGCGTAGTGCGGACTCACGGCCGCCAGTACGCCGGGCCGCGCGACGATCCCGACGATTCCCAGGACCGCGAGCGTGACGAACCACAGCACCATCACGGGCCCGAACATCGCCCCGACGCGCGCGGTCCCTCGGCTCTGAAGCCAGAACAGGAGGCCCAGGATGACGATCGCCACCGGGATCACCCACGGCTGCAGCGCGGGCGTGGCGACGCCAAGGCCCTCGACCGCGGAGAGCACCGAGATGGCGGGGGTGATCACGCTGTCGCCGTACATCAGCGCGGCCCCGAAGATCCCGATCGCGATGACCACATGGCGGGGCTTGGGCCCCCGTGACGGCGGGCCTCGCTGCACCATCGCCATCAACGCCAGGATCCCACCTTCCCCTTTGTTGTCGGCGCGCATGACGAAGAGGAGGTACTTCACCGACACGATGAGGATGAGCGACCAGAAGATGAGTGACAGAACCCCCAGCACGTTCCCAGGACTGACGGGCATCCCGTGCGTGCCATGGAACGCCTCCCGCAGCGCGTACAGCGGGCTCGTGCCGATATCACCGTACACGACGCCCAGGGCGAGGAGCGCAAGGCCGGCAAGATAACGGCCGCGCGGAGGCGGGGCAGACGTAGCGCTGGGGGTGGTGCTCATGTCAGCAAGGGGTGGTCACCGGGCTGGAACCCTATGCGCACGAGCCACAAAAGGCCAGAGGAGGGCCAAACCGAGCCCCAGAGCGGCACTTGCGGAGAAGGCCGACGCGCCGCCCGCGCGCTGAAACTCCCCACCCAGGATCAATCCACCCGCGAGTGCGGCGGCCCCGCTCGCCGCGTGGTACACGCCGAACCCGCTCCCCTGCCTGTCACCCGCGAACGCCGCGACCAGCGCGCGCTCAGGGCTCTCGGTGAGCCCGGCGACGACACCCAGCCCGAGGAACAGCGCCGCCGCTGCCGCCGGCCCCTTGGCGAACGCCATCCCGCCGGCGAGCAGCGCGTAGCACAGCCACCCGAGCCACATCGTGCGCGCCGGGCCGAGCCGGTCGGACAGCGCGCCGCCCGCGAAGCTCGACGACGATTTCACCACGTGCACCGCTGCCCAGAGCAATGGCACGGCCGCGACGGCAACGCCGAGCTGCTGGGCGTGGAGAATGATCAGGGTCTCGGGCATCCTGAGGAGATAAAAGAAGGAGATGGCGAGGAGAGCGCGGGGCGGTCGGAGGCGGGCCGGGGCGGACTGGGGCGGTCGGGGGGACACTGGGCCCGCCACTAACCGCCCCTGACCGCCCCTTACCGCCCACATCGCCAGCACCAAAACCGCGACCCCCGGCACAATGCTCGCCAGGATGACGGTCCGTACCCCCGCCCCTGCGCCAGCGAGCAGCGCCCACGCCACCAGCGGCCCCAGCACGGCGCCAGCGTGGTCGAGGCCCCGCTGCAGACCGAATGCGCGGCCCCGCACCGCCGCCGGGGTCACGTCGGCGATCAGCGCGTCGCGCGGCGGGGTGCGCAGTCCCTTCCCCAGCCGGTCCACGACGCGCAGCCCGACCACCTGCCACGCCGCGGCGGTCACGGCGATGACGGGCCGCACCACCACGGCGACGAAGTACCCGATGACGATCAGCGGCCCGCGGCGCGACGGCCGATCGGCCAGCCGGCCGGCGCCCAGCTTCACGAACGCCGCGGCGGCATCGGCGGCGCCGTCCAGCGCGCCCAACGCGACCGCCCCGCCCCCCAACACGCCGGTCACGAAGGCCGGGAGGAGGGGGTAAATCATCTCGCTCGCGAAATCGTTGAGGAGGGAGACCGCACCGAACAGCTTGACCTGCCGCGGCAGGCGGTCACTCACCGAGGCCGAGTCCCCAACGGATGAGGGTGACGGGCAGGCCGCCGTACGGCAGTACTGCATCGTGGAATCCGCGCAGCGTGAACGCAGGCCCCCGCGAGACGCGGAAGTCGTCTCGCAGGCGCAGCAGCTCGCGCCGTCCCACGGCGTAGCACAGCTGATAAGCGGGCCAGGCGCAGTAGCGGCGCACCTCCGCTTCGGCGTTGCCACGCTCCACGTGGAGCGTCCGGACCATCTCGTCGACGGCTTGCTCTGGCGTCATGCCGCGTGTGTGGAGCCCCACGTCGAGCAGGATGCGCATCGCACGCCACAAGAGGTGCACCCGCTGGAAGAAAAGCTCTTCCTCGGACGAGTAGAACCCCTGCTCCGCCATCATGTCCTCGCAATACAGCGCCCATCCCTCGACCGTCAGGGGCGTCCACAGATTCTTGCGGACGTGCGAAGCGAGTCCCTTGGCGGTGACGAGGTGCAGGTGGTGCCCGGGGTATCCCTCATGCAGCGCCGTCCCCGCCAGCTCGTAGCGGCAGTGATCGCGCAGGATGCGCTCTTGCTGCGCCGGCGGGAGCCGCGGGTCCGGAGCCGTCACGTAGAACCGGCCGGTGCGGTCCTGCGCGTACGCGCCGGGGCTGTCGTAGGCGGCGTAGGGGATGACCGGTCGCAGGAACGCGGGCGTCGGCACCACGCCCAGGGGTGCATCGGGGATCGCCGCGAGCTGGCGCTCCGCCACGAACTCCCGCGCCCGAGCCATTTCCCGCGCGTACGCATCCACCAGCTCGCTCGCACTGGGGTGGTCGGCCCGCAGGCGGTCTACGAACTCGGGCCACGGCCGCCCGCCGTCGAGCCGGTTGGCGCGGTCCTGGAGATCAGCCTCGACCTCCTCCTTGAGCCGCACGCCGTACCGCCACAGCTCGGGCGCCGTGTCGCGCAGGGCGTGTTGGTAGTGCAGCAGGAAATCGAACGCGTCCTCGCCGATGGCGAAGTGCCCGGGGCCCGTGTCGAGCCAGCCCTCGAGGTCCCCGTCGAACGCGGCCAGCGCCGCTCCTGCTTTGTCGCCCGCCGCCCGCAGCCGCTCGGCGTACTCGGGGGCCTGGTCGCCCAGGGCGGCCACCACGTCTTCGATCAACAGGCGCCCGCCCTCGTTCATGCGCAGCGCCGTTTCGACAAAGACCCCCACCGGGTCGGCCAGCGTGGCGCGCGCGTCGTCGAGGAACGCCGGGACCTCGTCCAGCCGTCCCAGCACGGCGCGCGCCTTTTCTCCGGGGGAGCGGTCCGCCGCGAGCAGCAGGTGGTGCAGCCCGGAGAGCAGGTGCGACAGCCAGAACTCGGGATTCGTCACCTGCGGCTTGAGCCCCTCGAAGCGCCGCAGCGTGACGCGGATCTCGTTCAGCAATGCCGTGCGGTCGATTTCGTCGTCCAACACGGGCGTGTCGGCTTCTTCAAGCGCCGCGGCGAGCGACTTGAGGGCCGCGAGGTGCGGCGCCAGCGCCGCGGGGCTGAACCGGCCGTAGCGGTCATCGTGGCGCCGGATCCCCGCCTGCGTCGCCGCGACCGGGTCCAAGTGCCAGTGCAGGTCGAAGTACGACCGCTCCAGCTCGGGCAGCCTGCCTACCGCCATGCGCCCTGCTTCAGCAAACGGTGGCACTCCTCGTCCGACAGCACCCGGTCGGTCCGTTTTGCGGCGTCGAACAGCGCCTTGCAGGCTCCGTCGTCGTCGGGGTCGTAGCCATGCGTTTCCAGCCAGTACTTCACGTTCGACAGCCCTGAAACGGGCGAGATCTCGATCCGCTGCTCGAAGCCGAACTCCTCCGCCGGTACCGAGCTGTACACCCGGTCGGCGAGCCAGGCGTGGCCTTTGCGCTTCGCCTTGATGATCGCGGCGGCGTGCACCCCGGTGCCGGTGCGGAAGGCGTCGGTGCCGACCACCGGATAATTGACGGGGATCGGGACGCCGACGGCTTCGGCGACGAGCCGGCAGTACTCGGGGAGGTGCCGGATATCGTGCCGGTGCGCGCCGAGCAGCTTGAGATTGACGATCAGCAGGTCCATCTCCGCGTTGCCCACCCGCTCCCCCACCCCGAGCGCGGTGGCGTGCACGCGATCCACGCCCGCCTCGATGGCGGCGAGGCAGTTGATGAGCCCCATGCCGCGGTCGCGGTGGCCGTGCCAGTCGATTTTCACGTCTTGCTGTTTGACGATTTCCCGCTTGACGAAGTCGACCAACGCCGTCACACCGTCCGGCGTCGCGTGCCCCACCGTGTCGGCGAGGCAAAGGCGGGTCGCACCGCAGTCGATGGCGGCACCGTACAGCGCTTTGAGCGTCTCGGGCCGGGCGCGGGTCGTGTCTTCGGTCACGTACATCACGGGGAGACCGTGTTTCACGGCGTACGTCACCGCTTCCTCGGTGGCCTTGACGATCCGATCCAGCGTCCAGTCCTCGGCATACTGGCGGATGGGCGACGAGCCGATGAACGTGGCGGCCTCGATCTTGATCCCGACCTCGTCCGACAGGCGGACGATCGGCTCGACGTCGGCGATCACGGTGCGGGCCGCGCAGTTCGGGAAGATGGGCAGCTTGTGGTCCCGGATCTCCTGCGCCAGGGCGCGCACCTGGGCCACGACCCGCGGCCCGGCGCCGGGCAACCCGATGTCCGCGGCCACGATGCCGAGGTCCGCCATGAGGTGGAGCAACCGCTTCTTGACGTCGAGGGAGGGGTCGGTGACGGAGGGTGATTGGAGGCCGTCGCGCAGGGTTTCGTCGTTCAGTTCAACGCGTGCCCGCGTCCAGTCGAAGCTGGCGCCTTCCCCCCCGGCCCGGTTCCAATCGTAGATCAGGTCCCGCTCATCCATCCGTCTAGATTCGCGCGACCACCCCCCCGGGTCAAGTTCCCGGTTGCGGCCGTGAGTCGGCGCCGTAGTTTGCGGGCGATGCCCCAACTGATCGACACCCTCGTGGCGCACGAGCGGGTGCGCGCCGCCCGCCAGCACATCGAGCGCTCGGACGACGTCACACTCGCCCGCCAGGCCGCGCTGTCGGCGATCCCCGCGCCGACGGGCGCGGAGGGCCCGCGCGCGACGCACGTCGCGGAGCTGTTTCGGGACGCGGGCCTGATGAACGCGACGACCGATGAGGTCGGCAACGTGCACGCGTGGTACGGGGACGGAGACCGGGCAAAGGGAAATGGATGCGTCGTTCTCAGCGCGCATCTGGACACGGTGTTCGGCGCCGAGCTGGACGTCTCGGTCGCGCGCCGCGGGCCGCGGCTCGAGGGGCCGGGCATCTCCGACAATGCGCGCGGTCTCGCCGCACTCATCACCGTCGCGGAGGCGCTCGTGCGGGCGCGGGTCAGAACCGCGCGCCCCGTGCTGTTCGCGGCGACGGTCGGCGAAGAAGGCTCGGGCGATCTGCGCGGGGTGAAGCACCTGTTCACGCGGGATGGGCTGAAGCCCGCGGCGTTCATCGCCCTCGACGGCGCCGGCCTCGACCGCATCGTGCACCGTGCGCTCGGCTCGCGCCGCTACCGCGTCACCTACCGCGGACCGGGTGGCCACTCTTGGGCGGCCTTCGGGGTCGCGAACCCCGCCAATGCCGTCGGGCGCGCCACCGCGTTGCTGGCGGACTTGCCCACGCACCACGCACCGCGTACCACCTGTGCGGTCGTTCGCCTGGGAGGAGGCACCGGGCTCAACTCGATCCCCCAGGAGGCCTGGCTCGACCTGGATCTGCGGAGCGAGGATCCGCGCGCGCTGGTGCAGCTCGATGAGCGCGTTCAAGCCGCCCTGGCGCGCGCGCTCGACGAAGAAAACCGGCGCCGCACCGCTGGCACGCCCCCGCTGCGGCTCGACCTGCGCCGCATGGGCGACCGTCCGTCGGGGGTCACGCCCCGCGCGCACCCCCTGGTCCAAGTGGCGATCGCCGCGACGCGCGCCCTGGGCCGGCCGCCCGAGCTGGCCTGCGCCTCCACCGACGCCAACGTGCCGATCGCGCTCGGCGTGCCCGCCATCGCGCTCGGGGCCGGGGGCCGAGCAGGCGATGCGCATTTGCCGACGGAGTGGTACGAGAACAACGACGGGGCGCTGGGGGTCGTGCGGGCGCTGCTCGTGACCGCCGCGATGGCCGAAGTCGTCTAGGCGGGCACGAGCTCCAGCGGGTTGAACGGGAAGTACTGCCCGCCGTGCGTGTGTCCTGAGAGCTGGAGGTCGAACCCCGCCAGCTGCGCCGCGAAACGGCCGACGTAGACCTGGAGTACCGTCCAGACGACGCCCACAACGGCCAGCCGGGCCGCCAGCTGCCAGGCGGTCATTCCGCCAGGGCCTTCAGCGCGTGCAGCGCCTCGTCGACGTGGCGCGCGGGATCGAGTTGCGACGAAAAGACGTGGCGCACGATGCCGTCCCGATCGATCACGTAGGTGACCCGCCCGGGAATCAGCCCCAGCGCCTTTCCCACCCCGTAACGCTCGCGCACCGCGTCGTCCTCGTCGCTCGCGAGGACGAACGGCAGCCGCAGGGTGTCCGCGAACCGCAGGTGAGACTTGATCGAGTCTGAGCTCACGCCGATCACCTCAGCGCCTGCCTCCACGAACGTTCCGTAGCGGTCGCGGAACGCCTTGGCCTCCGTCGTGCAGCCCGGCGTGTGGTCCTTGGGATAGAAGTAGAGCACGATCGACTTCTTCCCGGCGAAGTCCCCCAGCCGCACCGTTGCGCCGGTGTGCGCCGGCAGCGCGAAGTGCGGCGCCCGGTCTCCGACGCTGAGCGTCTTCAATGGGCTGCCCCTCCACCGGGCATCCTCTTGCTCTTGTGCATCAACAGGAGCAGCGGCAGCGACAACACAAAGCAGGCCCCGAACAGCAGGAACAGCTGCTCGAACGACAACATCAGCGCCTGGCGCGTGACCTGGCTGCCGAGGAACGCCACGGCCTTGGCGTCGGCGAGCGCCGCGGGCGTGCCCTGGGCGATGAGGCCTGACGTCAGCTGACTGAGCCGCTCCCGCGTCACGTCACTGTACGGGGTGACGTAGGCTGCCAGGTCGGCGCGGTGGATCGCCGCGAAGCGCTGCAGCAACGTCGCCGAAATCGCGATGCCCATGCTGCCGCCGAGCTGGCGCATCAGGTTGAAGAGCCCGGTGCCGTTCGGGATCTTGCTCATAGGCAGGTCGGCGAGGGCGAGGTTCGTGAGCGGCACGAAAATGAGCCCCAATCCCATGCCGCGCAGGATCAGCGGCCAGAAAAAGTCCGCCATCCCGCTGTCGGTCGTGAAATGCCCGTGCAGCCACATCGACCAGGCGAACAGCCCCACGCCGGCCACGATCGACAATCGCCCGTCGAACTTCCCCTGGAACCGTCCCATAACCGCCATCGTGAAGGCGCTGGCCAGCGCGCCCGGGAGGATCACGAAACCCGTCTGCTTGGCGGTGAAGCGCTGCAGGTTCTGCAGATAGACGGGGAGCACGAACACCGTCGCGTAGAGGCACACTCCCAGCACGAGCCCGAAGACGACCCCCACGGCGAGTTGGCGGCTCTTCAGGATCCGGAGGTCCACGACCGGGTGCTCGGTGGTCAGCTCGTGCCACACGAACGCGACGAGCGAGACGGCGCTGATCACGGCGTAGGTCGTGACTTCGCGCGACGCAAACCAGTCGAGCCGCTCGCCCCGCTCGAGCATGGTCTGCAGCGTGCCGACCCCCACCGCGAGCAGCACCAGGCCGACGTAGTCCACCGTCGTCGACCTGACCGCGTGCAGCGAGTCCTGGATGAACGTCAGACTCAACGCCAGCGCCAGCATCCCGATCGGCAGGTTGATGTAGAAGATCCACGGCCAGCCGAAGGCGTCGGTGATGTAGCCGCCGAGGGTCGGGCCGAGCGTCGGACCGACCATCACGCCGACGCCGAAGATCGCCATCGCGGTGCCGTACTCCTCGCGGGGGAACTCCTCGTAGAGGATCGCCTGCGACGTCGAGAGCAGGGCGCCGCCGCCGAGCCCCTGCACGACGCGCCAAAACACGAGCGAGCCGAGGGAGCCGGCGTTGCCGCAGAAGAACGACGCCACCGTGAACAGCGCGATCGAGCCCGCGAAGTAGTTCCGGCGGCCGAAGTACGCCGACAGCCAGCCGGTGATGGGCAGGACGATGACGTTCGCGACGATGTACCCGGTCGAGACCCAGGCGATTTGATCGAGGGTCGCGCCCAGGTTCCCCATCATGTGGGGAATGGCGACGTTCACGATGCTGGTGTCCAGCAGCTCCAGCACCGACGCCAGCGAAACGGTGATGGCGATCAGGTACCGGTAGCGATACCGGTCGGGCGTCGCTACTGCCGGCAGCGGCAGGGTCGCGGCGGTCACGGACGCGTCACTTCGTCTGGATCGTGGCGACCACGCTCATGCCGGGGCGCAGCGGCTGCACGGAATCGTTCGGCGCGTCGAGCCGGATCCGCACGGGAATACGCTGGACGACCTTGGTGAAATTGCCGGTCGCGTTGTCGGGCGGCAGCAGGGAGAACTTGGCGCCCGTCGCGGGCGCGAGGCTCTCGACGTGGCCGCGGAACACCCGGCCGCGGTAGGCGTCCACGGTGATCTCCGCGGGATCCCCGGGGGTGACGTCGGCGGTCTCGGTCTCCTTGAGGTTCGCGACCACCCAGATGTCATCGAGCGGCACGACGGTCATCAGCGGCTGGCCCGGCTGCACGAGCTGGCCGACCTCGACGGACTTCTTGGACACGACGCCGTTCGACGGCGCGACGATGCGGGTGTAGGAGAGCTGCAGCGCCGCCTGGTCGCGCGCCGCGCGCGAGGCGGCCACGCGGGCGTCGGCGCCCACCAGGGCGGCCTGCGCGGCCGCGAGCTGCGCGTCCGCCGCCACCGCAGCCGCCCGTACCGCATCGAGCTGCTGCTTGCTCACGATGTCCTGCGCCGCGAGGGGCTCGAGCCGCGCCAGATCGGCCCGGGCCTTCAACGCGTTTGCCTGCGCCTGCGCCACCGCCGCTTCGGCCTGACCGACGCGCGTCCGGGAGCTCACGGTGGCGAGCAGGGCCGCAAGATCCGCCTCGGTCTGGGCGAGCCGGGCGCGGAAGTCGCGGTCGTCGAGCACGACGAGCGTGTCGCCGGCGCGCACCGCCTGGTTCTCCCGCACCCGCACCTCAGCCACGAACCCGCCGACCTTGGGCAGGATCGGGATGATGTGCCCCTCCACCTGGGCGTTGTCGGTGGACACGTGCGAGCGGGCGAACCACCAGCGCTTCGCGCCGAAACCCAGCAGCCCGAGCAGCGCCGCGCCCATCACGAGGAACGCGATCCGGCGCCGGCCTGCGGGTGCGGCCGCTGGCGTGGGGGCGTCGACGCTTTCGGGCGTCACGCGGCTGGTCGTTGTCACTTTGGGCTCCATGGTAGTCGCCATGCGTAATCCCCTCTATTGCCAATCCAAGGTTAGTGCAAGGTTCTCGCCACACCCGCCGCTCGGGCCAGGGCAACCCGGGCCGTCGCGGCGGCGAACCGCGCATCGATGTCGGTATCCCGCGCGCGCAGCAGGGACGACTGCGCGTTGATCACTTCAATGTTCCCCGCCACGCCGGCCGCGAAGCGCTCGCGCGCCTGCGCCAGCTCGTCGGCGGCGAGCCCCAGCCGCTCGGCGGCGATCGCCTGTTGCGCCTCGCTCGACGCGAGATCGAGCAGCGCCCCCTCGACGTCGGCGGCGACCTGCTGCCGCAGGTCGCGGGCGCGCACGTCGCTCTCCCGCGCCAACGCGGCCGCCTCGGCCGCCCGCCCCTCGCGCCGGAAACCATCGAGAATCGGGATCGTCACCTGGACGCCGATTTGCCGCGTCCCCACCGCCAGGCTCGGCGTCAGCCCGCTCAGCCCGTAATCGGCTGCGAGGTCGAGCCGAGGCAGCCGCTCGGCGGCGATCGCGGACCGGGCCGTGCGCGCCGCGTCGCCGCGAGCCAGCTCGGCCCGCAGATCGGGCCGGCGGGCGAGCGCCAGCACGACGATCGAGTCGCGCGCGGCCGGCAGGTCCGCACCGGGGAGGGTCGCGCTCAGCGAGTCGGAGATCTCGAGCCGCGCCTCGGGACCGAGACCCAGCGCACGCGCCAGGTCGATGCGCGCGCGATCGAGCTGGTTCCGGGCGACCAGGACCGACCCCTCCGCCTGAGCCAACTGACTCCGGGCCCGGGTCACGTCGATCGCGGCGCTCACGCCGGCAGCCTTCTGGGCCTGCGCCAACCCGACCAGCTCGAGCGCGATGGCAGAGTCGGCCTGGCGCGCCGCCACCTGCGCGGCCGCCCGGGCGACACGCAGATACGCGAGCGCCGCGCCCGCCGCCGCGCCCTCCGAGACGGCGCTCCCTTCGGCCCCGAACCCGGTCACCTGCGTGCGCGCGGCCCGCACCCTCGACAGCGCCGAGAAATCGAGCAGGGTCTGGGTCACGCGCACGCGGGCGTCGTACGCCGTGAACGGCCCGATGATCGTGGGGACACCGGGAAACGAAATCCCCTGCGTCTTGGAGTTGAAATCCCGGTCCAGCCACCCGCCCGTGATGGAGAGTGTCGGCAGCAGGACACCGCGCGCCTGGCGCACCCGCGCTTCGGCTTCGTCGGTGCGCAGGCCGGACAGCTCGACGGCAGGAGCCTCGCCGGCCGCGCGGCGGACGGCCTCCGCGAACGACAGGCGGAGGGGGGGGGGCGCCGGCGACTGCGCCCCGACGGGCGCAGCGGCGAGCACGGCGAGTGTCAGGACGGCCAGACGGCTACGCTTTTGCGATGCCATGGAGATACAGGTCGATGTGAGTGTCGAGGAACTTGCCGACGTCGAAGCCCTCGGGCATGCAGGCCGCGAAGGCGCGGCGGGCCACGACGGCGTGCATCAGCGGCGACATGGCGAGCTTCGCGGCGATGGGCAGGTTGACCGGCCGGAATTCCCCGGCTTTGATCCCGCGCTCGAGCACGCTCGCCATGAGGCGGTGCCCGCGCGTCACGACTTCTTCGTAGTAGAACCGCGCCAGCTCGGGGAAATTGCCGGCCTCGGCCATCATCAGTTTCGGGACGCCGGCGAGGGTGGTCTCGCCTACCAGGCGCCAGTATTCCCGGATCAACTTTTCGAACAGGTCGCGCGCGCTCCCCGTGAACGCCTGGGCGACGGCCTCGCCCTTGGCGATGACGGGGACGATCGTCTCGCGCACGACCGCCTTGAAGAGGGCTTCCTTGTTCTCGAAGTAGAGGTAGATCGTGCCTTTGGTGACGCCGGCGCGGCGGGCGACGTCTTCGAGCTTCGTGGCGGCGAAGCCGCGCTCGACGAACACGTCGAGGGCCGCGGCCACGATCTCCTCGGGGCGGGCGTCCTTGCGGCGGCGCCACCGGGGCGAGCGGGGACGACGGACAGTGGCTTTCTTCGGCGCGGCGACGCGAGGCATCAGGGGCTCCAGGATTAGTTACTGAACGGTCAGTAAGTAATCGCGGTTCCCCGCCGCCGTCAACCCTCCGCCTATCTACTTGCGGTAAAACAAGATGAGATCGGTGCTCGGCGGCTTCACCCCCACCTGCCGCATCATCGTCACCACCTGGCCGCGGTGATACGACGAGTGGTTCACCAGGTGCCGCACCATCTGACGGTAGCTGTGCAGGTACTCGCCCCCCGTCGTCGGCTTGACCCGCACCTGCTCGTCGAGCCGAGCCTCCGTGAGGCCCGTCAGAAACCGCGCTCGCTGCGTCTCGACTTCTTCCCACCGCCGCCGGACGTCAGCGAGCGCTGACAGGTCCCTCCCCTGCGGCACGGCGGGGGGCGGCGTCCCCAGCCAGCGTGTGAGCCACAGCTGCTCGGCCCACACCGTGTGACACAGCGTCCCGTGAATCCCGCCATGGCTGCTCTTCAGGTCCCGCAGATAATCCTCGACCGGCACGGCGGCGACGGCGTCGAACAACGTCCGGTTCGCCCAGGCGTTGTAGGCAAACAGCTCCAGCACCTCTTCCCGCGTCATGGAGTCCTCCCCTAAACTTGTGTCATGCTGCCCATCCTCGCCGGCCTCGTCGTCCTGCTGGCCCTGTTCTTGGCCTACCGGACCCGCCGCCAGCTCGCGGCCTCGGAGGCGCGCTACCGTGGGTTGTTCGAGCGCGCCGCCGACGGCATCGCGATCCTGGACGCCGACGGTATCGTCCGAGAAGCGAACCCCCGCCTCGCCGAGCTACTCGCCTTGCCCCTGGATCAGGTGGTCGGGCACCGGCTGCGCGACTTCTACGCAGCGACTCAAGGCTCCAGCTCGTCCGGAGGATCGGACGCAGGGGTGATGAACGACCACCTGGCCGCCCTGGCCGGGACGCTGCGCCTGGCGACCCGCACATTGGTGCGCGGCGACGGACGCCAGGTGGACGTCGAGATTGCGTTCGCGCGCGCCGACCGGCCGGCAGCGGGGGCGATCGGGGCGATCGTCCAAGCCATGGTGCGCGATGTGACCCAGCGGCGCGCGCGCGAGCGGCATCGCCTCGAGGAACAGCGACTCGACGCCATCGCCCGCTTCGCCGGCGGGATCGCGCACCAGTTCAACAACCTGCTGAGCGGGATTCTCACGCACGTCTCTGTCCTGCGCCAGGACACCACGCAGGCGCCCGCCGCCGCCGAGCTCGACGAGGTCGCGGCCGCGGCCCGGCGAGGGCGTGACCTCACCGATGAGCTGCTGCGGTTCACGCGCAGCGACCCCTTGCAGCTCCGGCCCACCGACCCAGCGCAGGCGCTCGAGAGCGTCGGCCGCCTGGCGCGCGGGGTGCTGGCTGAAGGGGGTGGGGGGGCGGCGAACATCGACGTGCACGTGCCGCCCGGACTGCCCCCGATTGCCGCCGACATCGATCAATTGGTCCACGCATGCACGCAGGTCGTGCTCAACGCGCGCGATGCGATGCGCGGCCGCCCTAATCCCCGGCTCACCCTGGCAGGCGCGGAGGACGGGAGCGGCCGCGTGCGGATCACGATCACCGACAACGGCCGCGGCATGGACGCGGCGACCGTCGAGCGGGCGTTCGAGCCGTTCTTCACGACAAAGCCGATGCACCAGGCGAAGGGCCTGGGGCTCGCGACGGTGCAGCGCGTCATGCGCGACCACGGCGGCAGCGTGCGCGTCGAAAGCGAGATCGGACGCGGCACGAGCGTCCATCTGCTCTTTCTCGTGTCGCGCGAGCCGCTCCCCGCGGCGCCGCCGGCGCCCCCCGCTCCGACTCCCCCGGTCCGCGAGGCAACGGCCGCGGGAGCCACGATCCTCATCGTGGACGACGAGCCGATCGTCCGCAGCAGCCTGAAGCGCGCGCTCGGCCGGTTCGGCTACCGCGTGCTCGAAGCGGGGGACGGAGGGGCCGCCGTGGCAGCGATGACGGGCGCCCAGCCGCCCGTCGACCTCGTCATTCTCGATCTCGTGCTCCCGGGCGGAGGGGCGGGCATCTTCGAGCTGCTCAAGGCCGTCCGCCCCGACGTGAAGGTCCTCATCTCGTCGGGCTACAGCCCCGACGCCGACGCGGCGCGCGGGTTGGCGGCGCGAGTGGAGGGGTTCCTGCCGAAGCCGTACGAGCTGACGCAGCTGCGCGACGCCGTCACCCAGGCGCTCAGCGGCCGCGCCGCGTAGGTAGGGCTCGGCAATGCCGTGCCCCTACCGCGCCGGCGCCACCTCCCCACCGTCCACCACGCTGGCGCGCACGGTGCTCCCCTCGATCTCCTGCCCATCCCCCACCACCGAACCCTCGACCGTCGCGTTCCGCACCCGCACGTCGTTCCCCAGAATGCTGTTGGCCACGGTGCCGTCATCGATCGTGCTTCCCGCGCCGATCGTGACATTCGGCCCGATGGTGGACTGCCCACCCAACGTCACCCGGTTCTCGACGTACACCGGATCGTGAATCGTCACACCGGGAGGAATGACGGCGGGGCGCCGGGCACGGCCGTGCTCGAGTAGGTGCCGGTTGGTCTCGAGCAGTGTGTCGACCTTGCCGCAGTCGTACCAGCCCGTCACCTCCCCGACGAGGAGCTTGCGGCCGCGATCCACCATGTACTGGAACGCATCCGTCAGATAGAACTCGCCGCCCTTGCCGTGCGGGCTGCGCAGCACTTCGGTGATGCCGTCGAACAGGGTGCGCCAATCCTTGATGTAGTACAGCCCGATGTTGGCGAGCCGCGAGATCGGCGTGTCGGGCTTTTCGACGATGCGAGTCATGTGCCCCTTCGCGTCGGTGACGATCACGCCGAACCGCTGATAGTCGTCAACCTCCTTGGCCCAGAGGATGCCGTCGGCGTCCGCCGTGCGGACGATAGATAGGTCGGCATCGAACAGCGTATCCACGAAGATGATCAGCACCGGCCCGTCCACGAACGGGCGCGCCAGGTTGATGGCGCCGGCTGTCCCGTCCAGGGTGCGCTGCTCGACGAACCGCGCGGGGATGCGATAGTGGGTCGTGATGTAGCGCTCGACCTGCTCCTTTAGATGCCCGGTGATCACGATCAGCTCGTCCAGGTCGAGCCCCGAGACGGTGTCCATCACGTAGTCCATCACCGGCCGGCCGGCGACCTTCACAAGCGGTTTGGGAACACGCTTGGTGAGAGGGAGGAGCCTGGTGCCCTTCCCCGCCAGCGGCACGATGACTTTCACGGCACTCTCCCGTAGCGATCCTTGAGCCGCACCACGTCGTCGAGCTCCGGCGTCGAGGCCTCGAGCAGGTCACTCGCCACCACCGCCTCGAACTGGTGCACGGTCTTGGGCGAGATGTGAAATGCCTCCCCCTCGGTCACCGCGCGCTCGATCACGGTCTCGCCCTGCTGGATCCGCAGGATGATCTCGCCCCGCAAGACGTAGATCGATTCGTCCTTCCGGTTGTGGTACTGCAGGCTCAAGACGTGCCCCGGCTCGATGTGGAGGATCTTGCCGACGTAGCGGTCGGTCCTGGCCCAGATCAGCTCGTAACCCCAGGGCTTCTCGACGCGATAGGGGAGGTCGCTCATCCCACCTCCGGCAGGCTGAGACGCAGCGACGACGGCGTGGTGACGCACGCCGTGACGCACACGCCGCACCCGACGCATCCTTCCGGCTTGAGGATCGGGTGGCCGTGCTCGTCCATCGCGAGGGCCCGCTCGCCCACGGGGCAGGAGCGCGCGCACACGCCGCACGCGGACCCCTGAAAGGTGATGCAGCGATCGGGATCGAGCTCGAGCACGCCCATGTGGAGCGAGGCCCATAAGTCGGGCGGCACGACGAGCGCGCCGGTGGCACAGGCCGCGGCGCACGGCATGTCGGCGCAGACGACGCACGCCTGCATCGCGGGGTCGATATACGGCGTGCCGGCGGCGAGGCCGGCGGTGGCCGGCGCCTTGACGATCGCGTGCACCGGGCAAACATCGATGCAGTCGCCGCAGCGCGTGCAGGCCGCGACGAACGCCACCTCCGGCGCCGCGCCGGGCGGCCGGAACCAGCGCCGCGGCGCCACGCGCTCCTCTGTCCGCACGGCGATCTCGCGGAGCAGCCGCCCCATCGTCCGGGCCAGGAACTCGCGTCGCTCGGTCATGGCCTAGAAGCTCGGCTCCAGGCTGACCTGCCAACGGAACGCGAGGCGCCCTGCGGTGGCGCCGTTGCCGTCGGCGGCATGGTCCCAGCGATTCACCACCAGCGGCAGCTCGAACCGGAACGTCCACCCCAGGTCGCGGATGCGGTGCTGGGTGATCAGCCCCACGCCGCCGTCGTACAAGGTGGTATAGCTCCGGCCCGTCGGCGACGACGACACGGCCGCCGAGTCCACGACGCCCAAGTCCACGAACCCCGCGAACGCGATCTGGCGCACGAAGCCCCTGCGCCGGACGAGCACCGGCTTCGTCGCCTCGACGCTCACCGCGACCGCCCACCGCCCCCCCAGATCGGGGCGAAAGGCGCGCAGGTTGGCGTTGCCCGGGGCATGATAATGAAAGCCCTCGCGCACGAGCAGCGCCCCGCGGCTGCGGAGCAAAGGGTTGGTGAACGTCTCGTACGGATCGGCGCCCGCGATCGGGATGCGGCGCTGGCGGGGCGGCGGGGTGTCGGCGACGTAGGTGCCGCCGAACACCCGCACGCCCAACGTCGATTTGAGCCAGAACGGCGTCCGCACGCTGGCCTCGATCTTGGCGCGCCCGAACGCTTCGACGTCGTAGCGGTTCGTCGAAACGATGCCCGCACCCGGGTAGCGGTACACGGCGCCCGCGCGCGCGCCGAGGCGAGCTTGCCAGACCGTTTGGCCGCGCTCGACCGTCGTCCCAATCCAGGGCCCCGCCTCGAGCGTTCCGGCGTCGTCCCACAAGCGGCGGTCGAGGTAACCCAGGTCGGTCGTGGCCATCCACAGGGCGTCGAACCCGGCGTGCGGGTCGGCACCGAAACTGGGGTGGCGGCGCAGCGAGCGGTCCACGCTGAGCGCGACGCCGCTGCGCCCCTCGACGTGCCAGGCGGCGACGCTCGACTCGGTGCGGGGCGTCGGGTGGCGCACCGGGTTCGCGAAGCGGGCGTACACCCCGGCACGGTGCGTGACGTCCGACCCGAGACCGACCGAGACGAGGACCAGGTTCTGCTCGAACCGGCCCAGGTAGTTCTCGCGGCTTCGCAGGGCCAGCGTCGGCCCGCCGTAGTCGTTGTGCCAGCCCACGGGCAACAGAGCGGTGACGACCCCATCGCGCCGCGCCGTCTCGCGGGCCGGGTCGTCGAGCTTGACGATGCGCGGGCGGCGCTTCTCGCGATTGTTGAGAGCGTTCCAGTCGTGGGCCCGGAACCGCGGGTCCAACGTCAACCGTCCGGGCTTCCGGGCCGTGGTGAATTCGACCCGTTCGATCTCGGGTTGCCCCGTGGCCCGCGCGTAGATCGTGTCGCGGTCCGCGATCTCGACCGGCATCCAGCCGTCGCCGAGACGCTCGATGGTCACCGTCGTCCGCCATCCGCCGTCCGCGGTCCGTGCGCGTTGCACGCGCTTCAATCGGTAATCGATCAACGGCGTCCCGTGCAGCCACTGGCCGAACAGCCATTTCAGGTCCATCCCCGAGACTTCCTCGGCGACGGACCGGAAGGCGTCTTCGTCCACGTGCTTGAGCTTCCAGCGCGCGTAATACTCGCGCAGGATGCGGCGCATCGTGTCGTCGCCCACGATGTAGCGCAGCTGCTCGTAGAATAGCCGCGCCTTGGAATAGGCCATCGTGTTGTATGTCTGGAAGTCGCGGAAGCGGTCGCTCACCATCGAGACAGGCTCGCTCCACCGCTCGACGTCCCAGAACAGGACGTTCCCCTCGACCCCGGCGTATCCCGACGTCCCCCCCCCCCGCTGACGTTCGAAGAACCAGCCCGTCTGGAAGCTGGTGAAGCCTTCGTCGAGCCACCCCTCGCGCCACTCGTTGTTGGCCAGGATTCCCATCGTGTAATTGTGCCCGACCTCGTGGACGATCAGGCCCAGCTCGGGACCGCCGTCCATCACCATCATGGGAAACTCGGTCCCGCCGTTTTCGATGCGGTGCACGTTGGTGAGCTGGGGCCAGGCGAACTTCCCGAACAGCGTGTCGAGCCAGGCGAGTGCCGTCTCGGTGCGCCGCACCACGATCCCCTTGCCCCAGGTGGCGCTATCCCCGGGCAAGTAGAGCACTCTCACAACGACGTCCTTGTAACGGCCCTGCTCGTAGCGGTACTCGGGATTCAGCGAGAAGGCGAAGTGGTGGACGTCTTCGGCGTGGAAGCGAACGCACTTACGCCCCGGTGCCGGCGCCCCGCACCGCTGGTACCTGGTACCAGGTACCTGGTACCAGGTCCGCTGATAGTCGATCGCACCGCTGGCCACCGCCCCGACCGCCCCGACCGCCCCGACCGCCGCTTTTTCCCATCCCGGATCGCCCTCCACGGGGACGCCCGTCGCGCCGATTACTTGGTCCGCCGCGAGGTCCAGCGTGACGTCGTAGCGCGCGAACTCGCCGTAGAACTCGCCCGCGGGATAGAGCGGGTGGTCCTGCCAGCCCTGTTTGTCGTACACGACCACCTTCGGATACCACTGCGCGAAGTCGAACCGCCGCCCTTGGCGGCCCTGGCGGCGCGGCAACGTCGAGGGTCGAGCTTTCCACTCGACCTCGACGGTCATCGAGTCTCCGGGCGCGAGCGCGCGGGGCAGCGTCCAGTGCGCGATCGTCGAATCCGGGGCGTACGGATAGTCCGGCCGCAGCGCCCGGCCCATCAGCGTGGACGCGGTGATCCGCTCGAAGGCGTAGTCGGGATCCCGCATGTGCTGGAACCGCTCCCGCCCTTCGGCCGAGTCGACGGCCGCCCAGCGGGAGCCTGGGCGGAAGGCGTTCAGGTACTGGTGCACCGAGAAGTCGCGCAGGGTGTCGGGGGACTGGTTGACGTAACCGATCCGCACCCGTCCCGTGAGCACGCCGGACGGCTCGTCGAGCGAGGCAGTGATCTCGTAGGCGACCCGCTGCTGCCAGTAGCCGGCCGTGTCGGCGGGAGCCAATAGAAGAAGGAAAGGGAGCATGAGGGCTGCGGGAATCTCGCGTCTTTCCGACCCCGCTCGCAAGGAAAGGAGGCCGGTTTCGGAGCGCGACCGCCTCAAGTTGGGCCTCCACTCTTTCTGAGGAGGAGACCCATGGTGCCCCGTATCCTCTTTCTCGCAGGCCTGGCGGGCGTCGCCGCCGCGGCGGCCTGCACCGACCGCAGCCCCGTCACCGCCCCGCCCTCCCCGCCCCCTCTCGACGGCCAGCCGGCGGCCGTCGCTGCTGTGCAGAAGCCGGAGCGTCTCGCCCGGCTGTTCGCTCGGGCGCTGCGCAATCCTGCGTTTCGCGCTTACCTCAAGGCCCAGCTCGACGCCTCGCCGTTCGCCGAGCACAAGCTGCAGTTCCAGAGGTTCCTGGGCGCGAGCGGTGGACGTGCCCGGCGCCAGCTCGCCGCGGAGAACGGCGAGACTGAGGCCGACGTCGCGCGCGAGGCGGACGCGGCGATCGCGCTCGAGGTGTACTTGCCGGTCCCCGCGCACCGGACCGCCTGGACCGGAGACGACAACGTCCTGGTCGCGACGGCGCTCACCGACCGGGAGGCTCCGGTGGCGTTCGATCCCCGCGGCGGGCGGCGGCTGCTCGATCCCGCCAGTCCGCCCGCGACGCCCGTGATCGCCGTGGTGCCGGTCGAGACCGACTTCGCGGTCGCCCCGCAGCGTACCGAGTGTCTGGAGAACTGCGGCGGTGGGAGCCCGCCTCCCCCGCCGAGCCCGACGCCGCCGGCCCCCGGGTTGTACATGACCCAAGCCCATTTCGTACAGGACTTTGAAGGTTGGTTGAAGGGTGCCCCCGAATTTGAAGCGCACATCCTCGGCCAGAAGGGGCAGACCGACTCGCTCGTCTCGTACCAATGCGCCGGGGAGAACTCGGGGGGGCCGTACTACTTCAACCAGGACAGGCTCGACTGGTCCGGCAGCGTCCTGCTGTTCTCCCAGGAGCAGCTCGACCAATACAACGCGGCGCACCCCGGGCAGAACATCCGGGTGTTCTTCGTCGAGGACGACGACACGCCCTGCTCGATCAAAACCGATCCGGCGCGGTTTCAGGACCTGATCATGAAGATCGACAGCGTGTACTCGAAGCTGACCACGGGCAACGATTCCAGCACGGTGCTGCAGAAGGCGTTCAAGTACGGCAGGGCGGCGTACAACGTCTGGCAAGCGCTGGCGCACTGGATCAAGAGCAACGACGAGTTGATCGGGAACGCCGTGGAGGACATCATCGTCGGCCAGTTCTACCCAGGCTTCAACTGGTTCGTAAAGGGTGAGAACAATGCCACGAACGGCTGGATCAACCTCGTGATGTACTGAGTCAATCACCCAAGGAGCCACCCATGCGCGCGCTGGCCGCCGTTCTCTTGCTGATACTGCCCATCCGCTCGGCCCTGGGACAATGGTTCGTCGGGCTCGAGGCGGGAGTCGCGGCGTACGGCGGCTCCGCGCGCGACACGTCGAACGGCAGCGGGGGGGGCCCGCCGAACTTCCACCCCGGTGCGGCCACGATGTTCGGGATTCGCGTCGGCAGGGACATCGGCCGCTGGACGGCGTCGTTGCGTGCGATGATGGGAGCGCCGGGCCTGGCCGCCAGCGGCCCGGATCTCACCGTGACGGACCACACCCTGGGCGGTCTCGTGGAGGTGACACCGGCGGCGGCGTTTCGGGTCGTCGCCGTCGGGCCGACGGGCGCCGTGAAGGTCGAGGTCGGGCCCACCGTCGCCTTCTGGAATCTGGGCGACGAGATTCGGGCCCGCCTCGCCGGACGTGCGGCGCTCACTTACGAGTGGCCCGTCACCGGCCACTTGGGCGGGGCGATCCGCGTGGATGGCGCCATCGGGCCGTCGTGGTTCGACCCTGGCGACCTGCCGGCCGAGTACGAGCGCCGGGCCACTTGGCGCTATGGCGCGACGCTGGGCCTGCAATACCGGCTGTAAGCGACAGCGGCCCGGGGATCTATACTGCCCTCCGGGCCGCCCCCCTACCACCCCTGACCGCCCCTGACCGCCCCTTACCGCCCCTTACCGCCCCTGACCTTCACTCCCCCGTGAGCATCCTTCTCTTCAACGCCACCAGCCGCCGCCGCACCGAGCCGTCGAGGATCCGGTCCCCCACCCGCACCACCACGCCCCCCAGGATGTTGCGGTCGTGGCGGAAGTGCGCGCGCACCTCCCGTCCCAGCGCCTGGGTGAGTCGCTCGACGATCTGTTTCTCCATCTTGGCGTCGGGCTCCAGCGCGAGCGTCACGCCGGCGTGCACCCGGTTCAGCTTCTGGTCGGTGAGGACCTGGTATTCCTGGGCGATTTCGCCGATCAGGCCCTGCCGCCCGCGGCGCACCACCGCCTGCAGGAAGCGCACGAACTCCGGCGGCGCCGCGCCCTGCAGCGCCCGCTCGAGGATGCGCGATTTGGCCCCTTTGGAGACGCGGGGCGATTCGAGCACCGCCGCGATACGCTCATCCGCGGCGATC
>DASYQX010000092.1:0-9283 GCA_036004985.1 Gemmatimonadales bacterium | reverse complement strand
CGCGACACCTACGGCATCCCCCATGTCTTTGGGGAGACCGACGCGGCCACGATGTTCGGCTTCGCCTATGCGCAGGCCGAAGACAACTTCTGGCGCATCGAGGAGAACTTCATCCGGGCGCTGGGCCGGCGGGCCGAGGTGGACGGCGAGGATGGTGTCGAGGGCGACCGGCGCAACCGCGCGCTCGAGATTCCGCGCCTCGCGCGTGAAGAGTATCGGCGCTTGCCGAGGAAGATGCGTGCGCTGCTCGACGGCTTTGCGGCCGGGTTGAACGCCTACCTCACCGATCATCCGGATGTGCGGCCGCGAGTGCTCACGCGCTTCAAACCGTGGTATCCGCTCGCCTTCATGCGATACAACTACTACCAGAGCGGCTTTTTCTGGAGCGCGGGATTTCAGCCCAGCGACTTTGAAATTGCGTCAGCCGAGGATTTCCCAAATCGTGAGAATCTCGGCTCGAATGGGTGGGTCATCGGTCCGAGCAAGAGCGCGACAGGCCACGCAATGCTGTTCATCAATCCTCATCTGTCGTTCTTCGGCTACGGGCAGGTGTACGAAGGCCACGTCAACAGCACGGAGAGCGGCTGGAATTTCACCGGCTACACCCGTTTCGGGTTTCCCTTTCCTTATGTAGGGCACAACGAATCACTCGGCTGGGTGAGCACGGACAACGCGGCGGATCAGGCGGATCTGTACGCCGAGACATTCGAGGATTCGACGCGCTACCGGTACGGCAATGGGTTGCGGCAAGCCACGGTGTGGACGGACACGATCCTGGTGAAGACCGGAGCCGGCGTCGTGCGCCGAGCGTTGAGGTTGCGCAAGACGCATCACGGGCCGATCATCGCCACGCGCGCCGGCAAGCCACTGGCGCTCAAGATGGCGAAGCTCGAGGCCGACGGCTGGCTCGAGGAGTGGTACAACATGACGCGCGCGCGCAATGTGGCCGACCTGAAGGCCGCGATGCGGCCGCTGAACATGCTGTTCGGCAACGTCATGGCAGCGGATGCCGGCGGGAGCACCTGGTACCTGTACAACAGCGCCGTGCCTGTGCGCGATCCGCGGTTCGACTTCTCCGGTGTGATCGACGGCAGCGATCCTGGGACGGAGTGGAAGGGCTATCACCGGATGGAGGATCTGCCGCAGATGCTCAACCCGGCGACGGGATGGATGCAGAACTGCAATACCACACCGTTCTTGCTCACGAGCAGCGGGGGGGGCAATCCCGATTCGACCAGGTTCCCGCGCTACATGGTGGTCGAGGGGGACAACTGGCGCGGGCTCGCGTCCCGCCGGATCCTGAGCGCGACTCCGAAGTTCACCTGGGACGATTGGGTCAGGGCCGCATTCGATACGCGCGTCGCGGCCGCCGATTCACTGCTTCCTCTCTTACTCGCAGACTCCGTCGGCGCTGCGGAGTCGGCCCGCGCTGCGCTCGACGTGCTGGCGCGCTGGGATCGCCGGGGCGATACGACGTCGGTCGCGATGACGGTGTTCGACCGTTGGCAACAGGCGATACGGCCGGGGGTGCCGCAGCGCGCGGCGTTAGACAGCGCGATCGCGGGTCTCGTGCGCGACTGGGGCGCGTGGCGCGTCGCGTGGGGCGAGGTGAATCGCCTGCAGCGGATCGACGAAACCGTGGACCAGCAATTCGCCGACGACCGACCGAGCATTGCAGTGCGGGGCGCAGGAGGCTGGAACGGCACCGTGTTCACGTACTACGCTCAGCCCGTGCGCGGGCAGAAGCGACGCTACGGCGTGGCCGGTGGGACGTACGTCAGCGTGGTGGAATTCGGTCGAACGGTGCGCCGCCTCGCAGTGCACACCATGGGGGCGAGCGGCGATCCCCAGTCGCCGCATTACTTCGATCAGGCCCCGCTCTACGCGCGCGGCGAATTCCGGCCGGCGTGGTTCACGCTCGAAGAGATCAGAGCGAATCTGGAGAGGGAGTATCGGCCGGGAGGGCGTTAGCGCAGGTCTGCAGCCCTAAACAGCAGCCCCACCACCCCGCGCGCGTTCACCTCGCGCCCCAGGTCCCGGAACGTCGCCGTTCGGCTGCTCCCCACCTCCTCGGCGCGCACGGTGGAGTTCGCGAACAGCGGATAGTAGCCGATCTCCATGCGCACGGCACCCGGCGGCACGGTGCAGCGACAGGGTAGCGAGCCCGCCAGGCCGGCGTTGACCGTGATCGTGATCGGCCGGCCGGTCTCGTTCGTGATCAGTGGGGCGAAGTAGTTGTTGTTGCGCGGACTCGCGGTGGCGGCGAGCCGCACCCGGCCGCGGGGGTTCACGACGGTGACGGTATCGCCGAGCGGCACACCCATCGCCCCCTCGCCGGTCTCGGGCCGCACGAAACGCCAGCTCAACGCGAGCGGGCGAGCGCGCTGCACCTTGAGGGTCAAGCTGCCGCCCGGCAAGAGACGACGCTCTTCGCCGGCGACCTGCACCGCGACGATCCCGGCCAGGCGGTTCTCGAAGACGAGCTGCGGTGGTCGCAAGAACGTTGCCCAGCCACCGACCGCGAGGACCGCCAGCACGATGGCGAGCACGACCCATCCTATGCGACGCGGCCGTCCGGCCGTCTGGCCGCCCGACCGTCCTACGTCCGGCCGTCCGGCCGTCCGACCGACCGACCGTCCGACGAGCAGTTCCGTCGCCTTCTGCGCAGCGCTCGCGCGCGCCCGCTCGCTCGTCGGCTGCCCGCCTCCCTCGAGGGCGCGGATCACGTCCGCCGCCGACTGGAACCGCTCGGCGGGCTGTTTCGCGAGGCAGCGCAGGATCGTATCCGACAGCGCGCGCGGCACATTCGGATTCACGTCCGCCGCGGCGGGCGGCGGCTCGGCGATGTGCTTGCCCACGATCTCTTGCGATGACTGGCCCTCGAACGGCGGGCTCCCGGTCACCATCTGAAACAGCACGGCGCCGAGGGAGTAGATGTCCGACCCCGGCCCCAGGTTCGGATCGCCCAGCGCCTGCTCGGGGCTCATGTAGTGCGGCGTCCCGATCACGAGGCCGGTCTGCGTGAGTCCGGCGCCCGCTTCGGCGTCGAGCCGCCGCGCGATCCCGAAGTCCACCAGCAGCGGCCGGCCGCGCGTCGTGTCGAGCATGATGTTGTCGGGCTTGACGTCGCGGTGCAGTAAACCCGCCTTGTGAGCGTGCTCGAGGGCATCGAGGATGGGAATGATGATCGCGAGGGCGCGATCGGGCGGCAGCACGCCGGATCGCCTCAGCAGCTCGCCCAGCGACAAGCCCTCGACGAACGGCATCGCGTAGTAGGCGAGCCCTTCGCCTTCGCCCACGAAGTGGATCGGAAGGACGTTGGGGTGCTCGAGCCGCGCGGCGGCCCGCGTCTCGCGCTGGAAGCGCTCGACCGTCCCCGCCGTCCAGGCGACGTCGGGCCGCAGCACCTTGACCGCCAGGCGCCGCTCCAGCTCTTTGTCCCAGACCTCGTAGACCTCGGCGAAGCCGCCCGAGCCGACCAGGCGCTTGACCTCGTACTTCGCGCCGAGCGCCTTGGCGAGGAGCGCGCGGGTATCGGGTTCGGGCATGGCCGCTACTATGGGGGGAGTGGGGCGGCGGCGCAAATCGCCGCCCCCCGCGACACGTGGCGCGCGGGAGACAGTTGACGGCGCCCGGCGCCCGGCGCAATCCTGCTAGCGTCACCACCGGTCGGACGATCTACGCTTCAATCGGACGATAGCATCCTAACGCAGTGGGCCCGGCCGCGCGCCAACGTCAATCGCGGGCTTCGCCGCGGCGCGTGGTACCGCGTCATCATGCGGACGCCCCACACGATCGTGGTCGACGTCAACCACGCCGCGCGGACCGTACCGCGCGAGGGCGTGGACATCATCGACACTCCGCCGCACCACTGGTCCATCGTGCAGCGCCCGCGGGACGCCGTCCGCGTCCCGGACGACTGGGGCGATCGCTACGCTCTCTGCCCCGCCTGCCGTAATCGCACCGTGATCAAGGGCCACGCGGCCGCGCTCCGCTGTCCGCGCTGCGTGGGCGTATTCCGAGTCGCCTGGGACGAGGTCGAGCGGTCGTAGCAGGGGACGCGAGGGGCGGATTCGCTATATTGTGCCCCCCTGCCTAAAGGCACCGCGTGACCCTCCCCGAAACAAAGCCCGACGACTCCTGGGCTGTTGACGAGCGGTCCCTGAAGCTGTTCGCCGAACAGCTCGAGGGGCCACCCGCTAACCGGGCCTGGTACGACCTGCGGCGCGAGGCGGAGCGGATCGCGCTCGTGCCGGGCTTCGACCGGCTCATCACCCTCGACGCCAACGCGATCAAAGAGCTGCCGCACCAGATCGACGTCGCCCAGCGCGTGCTGCGCCAGATGGGTGGCCGCGCCATCCTCGCTGACGAAGTCGGCCTCGGCAAAACGATCGAGGCAAGCATCATCTACAAGGAGCTCGCGATCCGCGGGCTCGTCCGCCGCGCGCTGATCCTCACCCCTGCCTCGCTCGTTGGCCAATGGCAGGGCGAGCTCGTGGAGAAGTTCTTCGAGCGGTTCGAGACCCCGACCGACCCGGAAGACTGGCACCGGGTTGCCACCACCAGGGCGATTGTGTCGCACGACCGTGCGCGCTCGCGCCGGCACGCCGAGGAGATCCTGCGGCACCACTGGGACCTCGTGATCGTGGACGAGGCGCACAAGATCAAGAGCCACCGCGGCGCCACCTACCAGTTCATCGAGAAGATCGAGCGGGACTTCATCCTGCTGCTCACGGCGACGCCGCTGCAGAACGACCTGCGCGAGCTGTACAACCTCGTCACCCTGCTCCGGCCCGGACAGCTCGGCACCTGGGAAGAGTTCCGCGCCGAGCACCTCGTCGCCGGCGACCACCGCCAGCCCCGCGATCCCGAAGCCCTCCGCGCCCTGACGCACGAGGTGATGATCCGCACCCGGCGCTCGAGTGTGGTCGACGACCTGAACCTGCCGCCGCGCCGGCCCCGGCACCCCGAGGTCCGACTCACCACCGCCGAGCGCGATCTGTACGATCGCACCACGCAGTTTCTGCGTCGGCTCTACAAGGAGGGCTTCGTCCAGCCGGTCGAAAGCGACGAAGTCGAAGAAGACGCGCCGCGCCGGCGGCTGACCAAGAAGGGCATCCTGCAGCTCGCCGTCATCCACCTGCGCCAGCGGCTCTGCTCCTCCTCCAAGGCGCTCGCCGAATCGCTCGAGCACCTGGCCGAGAGCGAGCGCATCAGCCCCGAGTACCGCACCATCGCGCGCCAGCTCGCGGGGCGGGCGCAGAAGATCAAGACGCACGCCAAGCTCAACGTGCTGACCGCCGTATTGAAGGAAACGCCCGACCGTGTCGTGGTCTTCAGCGATCACCGCCCCACGATTCAGTTGATCGAGCAGCGGGTCGAGGCATTGGGGAGAAAGGCGATCGTCTACTGGGGCGCGCACGCCACGCCCGAGCGGGACAAGCGCATCCGTGCCTTCCACGCCGACGAGCGTAGCGTCCTGATCGCCACCCGGGCCGGGAGCGAGGGACGGAACCTCCAATTCTGTAACGTGCTCGTGAATTACGACCTGCCGTGGAACCCGATGGTGGTCGAGCAGCGTATCGGGCGGCTGCACCGCATCGGGCAGCAGCGCGAGGTGCACATCGTGAACCTCGCCGCCCAAGGGACGATCGAGTCGTACATCCTCGAGCTGCTCGACCGCAAGATCAAGCTGTTCGAGCTGGTCGTCGGTGAGCTGGATCTGATCCTCGGCGAGTTCGGGGGCGCGCAAACATTCGAGGGCCGGCTCGCCGACGAGTGGCTCGCGGCCGACAACGAAGCAGACTTCGCGCGCCGGGTGGAAACGATCGGCGCCGACATCGAGAAGAGCAGCGCGGTCGGCAAGGAACAAGAAGAGCTGAACTCTCTCATCGCGCCCGACGACAACGCCACCCGCTTGGGGCGCCGGTTCGACACGCTGTCCGTCCCGGGCCGCCTGAGACTCGGCCTCGGCACGAGCCAGGTGATCAAGGCTGCGGGCTGGGACGCGAAGCGCCAGCGGCTCGGCATACGGGTGACGGAGGTGCTCGAGGCGCTCGAGTCGATCGAGCCGATCGGTGGGGTGGAGGGCGTCACGTCGCAGCCTGCGGGCAGTCACCCGCAATACGGAGAGCTGGTGCGGCTCACCGGCTTGAGTAGCTCGGGACGCGCGATCACCCTCGTGGCGCAGGTGGAGCACCTGCCCTTGGTGCTCGTAGACATCCAGGTGGACGCCACGTGACGCGTCGCAAGCCGCAGCCGAAGCCTCAGCGCAAGCCCAAGCGTCCCGCGCCGGCACCCCCGGCTGCGGGCGAGGCGGATCCGCTCGCCGACGCGCGCATCCGGCCGTTCGTCGAGCGCTACTGTGATCTCGCCGGGGTGAAGCTGCTGGACAAGGGCGCGGATCTTCGCGAGCTGAAGCTGCCGCCGGCCGAGCGCGCCCACTTCCAGGGCCGCGAGTCGCTGCGGTTGGCCCTGTCCCTGGATGCCCTGGAGCGAAGCCCCGACGCCGAGATCGCCGTGCTGGGCAGCCCATTCCTCACGCATCTGATCGAGGCGATCCGGACCCGGGCGGGTCGCCTGTCGCTCGGCACGATCCCGCCGCCCGTCGCGGAGGACTCCCAGGACGTCGCATCGAGTGAGGCGCCTCCCGTTCCCGTGAGGGAGGGCACCGCACGGCAGAGAAAGGTGGGTCTCGCCGCGCATCCCATCGGACGGCTCGTCGCTCGCGTCGTGCTGCGCGCCGGCGCCGCGGTCGAAGAGGCCGTGGTCGAGAGCGACGTCTTCGATCTGTCGACGGGTACGCGCTCGAGCGACGATGTGGCCGGCTTGTTCCAGGATCTCGAGGCGCGCCGGGTAAAACCCGCGGCCGCGGCCGTGATCCCCGACGCTGGTCAGGTGCCGCCGCGCGAGCCCGACGAGCTGCTGCGGCTACTGCTCGGCAACCTGCGGGAGAAGAGCGCCGGGCGGGTCGCCGCTCGGCAAGCCGCCGCTGAAAAGGAGCTCGCCACCGAGCTCGATCGACTCGATCGGTACTTCGCGTCCATCCTCGCCGACAAGTCCGGGGACGAAGAGCGCACGATCACAGCGCTGCACCAGCGGCGCCGCACCGAGGATGTGCGCCGCCATCAGGTCAAGGCGATCGTGCACCCGCTGCAGCTCGTCGAGGCGCGCGTGCTGGTGCAGCGCGTCGAGTGGGAGCTGCGATCGGCGCATGGCCGGCGTGGCGAGCTCGCGGCCCAGCGGCCGCTCGCGGGAACGGCGGCCTGGGCCGTGGCGTGCCCGAAGTGCGGCAGCCCGCCCACGGAGCTCGTCGTGTGCAGGCACGAGGTGGGGCACTGCGCCTGTGACCACTGCTCGACGCGCTGCTCCGTGTGCGCCGAGGACTTTTGCGCCGATCACGGCATCGCCCACTGCCGCGTGGATGAGCAGCCGGCCTGCGAGGAGCACGCGCGCGTCTGCCAGTCCTGCCGGATGGAGCATTGCTCGACGCATGAGGGCGTCTGCGTCGAGGGCGACCACCCCGCCTGCTCGGCGTGTCTCGAGGCCTGCGGCAGTTGCGGGCGGGTCGTGTGCAATCGTCACGCCCAGCAGAGCCGGCCCGACGCGCCCAAGGGCAGCCGCCGGCTGTGCACCGCCTGCGTGCGCTACTGTGAAGGCGGGACCAACGAGCCGGTGGGCGTCGACGAGGTGACGCAGTGCGCGAGCTGCAGCAAGTCCGTCTGCACGGCGCATCAGGCCACGTGCGTGGTGGATGGGCACGTGCACTGCTCGCGCCACCTGCACCGCACCGACGCATCGCGGCGCCTGGTGTGCGGAGAGCACCGGGCTGCCTGCGCCCAGGAGCCGGCGGCCATATTCGCAGCGGACGAGGTGGAGGCATGTCCCGTGTGCGGCAACGACGCCTGTGCCCAGCATCGCGCCGCGTGCGGCTATTGCGGCCGCCAGGTGTGCACGGGCGATCTGACGCAGCCGTCCCGCCGCTGTTTGACGTGCTCGCAGCTGGCGGCCACGGTCGAGCCGCCGGCGGAAGTGGTCAGCGCCGCGCGGGCGGTGACGGGGCGGGGTGGCGCGCCCAAGGCGTCCCGCGCGTGGCGGATGGCCCGCGACAGTACGCATGTCGTGGTGGAGCTCGATCTCGGGTTGACGCGAAAAACGGTCTTCACGCTGCGGCACGGAGACACCGTGCCGGACCGGATCGTGAAGCATTCGGTGCTCGGGTCGAAGCAGCGGAGGTGAGCCTCCGCACCCTGTTACGCCAGACTCCGAACCACCCTCCGCACCTTCTCTGGATCGCTCGCGCTGAGATGCACCTCGTGGACCCCTGTATCGTGCACGAGCCGAGCCACGTTGTCGCCGTCGATCCCGCCCCCGGCCAGGATCTCGATCCGCCGCGCCGCCTGCATGACGAGCCGGCCAATGCGCTCGGCGCCCTCCGCCGCGGTCGGCGCCCCGCCGGACGTGAGCACTCGGTCCACGCCGAGGTGGATCAAGCGCGCCAACGCGACGGCGAGATCGAAACAGGCGTCGAATGCCCGGTGGAACGTCACGGGCAGAGGGTGTGCTGCCTCGAGCAGCTCAGCCGTGCGGTCGTCCGTGATGTGCCGTGTCGCGGTAAGCGCCCCGGTCACGATGCCGCGCGCCCCCGCGTCCTTCGCCCGGTGAATCTGATCGAGCATGGTGCGATGCTCGGCCGCCGTGTACGTGAAGTCTCCAACCCGTGGACGCACCAGTACAAAGATCGGGATGGCGAGCTCGGAGCGGCAGGCGCGAACCAGCTGGACGTCGGGCGTGGTGCCCCCATGGGCGAGGTCGGCGCACAGCTCGATGCGCCTTGCCCCGCCTGCGGCGGCCGCGAGGGCCGCATCCAGCGACTCGACGGCCGCCTCGACGAGAACGGACTCGTCCAAAGGCACGAGGGGAAGTCTAGATCCCGAACAGCACCCGATCGAGCGCGAACCTCCCGCCGCCCATCACGAACAGCACGAGCGCACCGAGCAGGAGCATGAACTCGAACTCCCACCCGGCGCCGGTCTCTGTCGTGAACGGTCGGTGCACCTTCGTCATCAGGAAGCGCAGGGCGCCGAGCATGACCAGGGCGAGGCCGAGGGCGGCTGGCTGCGTGAGGAAACCCGTGAGGACGGCCAGTCCACCGGCGGGCTCGGCGATGGAGAGGAGCCGTAGCGTCCGAAGGAAACCCGCGGGCATCTGCGGCGAGGGTTGCATCTTCCAGAGCCTGCGCTTTGCTGTGCCGTGTACGAGGAAGATCGTGCCGATGCCGATG
>DASYQX010000091.1:0-60052 GCA_036004985.1 Gemmatimonadales bacterium | reverse complement strand
ATCGCCTCGAAGACCCGCGCCATCCCCGCGATGTCATCGGGCGCGACGGGGATCGCGCCGATGCGCCGCGCCTCATGCCCGGACGCGCTGTCGGCTTCCGCCACGACCATGGTGGTGATGCCCATGCCGACCGGCTCGTAGAGCTTCGCGGGGACTTGATACTCCTGGTCCTGCGCCAACACAATCGCGAGCCGGGACCGCGAGAGCAGACGGAGCGCCTCGGCGCGAGGGAGCTGACCGAGAACGTGGACGTGCCCTTCGAGGCGCAGCTCCGCGACATCGCGCCGCAGCTCTTCTGCTTTTTCAGCCTCGATGGGGCCTACGAGACGCAGACTGGCGCGCCCGTCGACCATGGGGTGGCGATCCAGGAAGCGGCGCAGCGCCACGAGTACAGGCCGGAGTCTCCGTCCGCCGTAGAGCCAGCCCACGTGGGCGATCGACAGCCCAGGGAACGGGTCCGGGCTGCGTGGGGGCAGCAGCTCCCGGTCCACCCCATTCGGCGCCCAGGCAATCGAGAGGCCGGGGTAGTGCGCGGCCAGCGCGGCGGCCGTTTCGCGGGTCGCCGCCAGGACGCCCGTGGCCGCCTGGATCCAGACGCGCTCTTCGAGGCCGGCCAGCACGGGTCCGAGCCGCCCGCTCCACAGTTCGCTCGATCGCCACGCCCGGCCGAGGGGTCGGACGAACGGGTCGCGGAGGTCGACAAACCAGCGGACGCGGGTGCCGCGCGTCGCCAACCACGCCGCGAGGTGGGCGCCGTGCGGCGGTCCGGTCGAGACGATGACGTCCGGCTGCAGCCGTCGGATCAGTGCCCTGGCGCGCCTGGCCGCCGCCAGCACCCACCCTCGCCCCTCGTTGGCAACCCACAGGAGCGACCGGATCTCACGCTGCAACCCGGACCACACGCCGGTCCGACCAGGGGACGCGGGCGCGGCACCCGGGCCCAGTCCCGCTGTTCTGCCGCGCCACAGGCGTCGGACGCGCAGCAGTCGCTCGCCCACGGTCGGGCCCGGCGCGCAGGTCTCCAAGGTCACACCCGGGGGCGCGATCGTCGCGCGCGCCGTGAGCACGCACACGTTCCAGCCGAGGGCCGCGAGGTGCCGGCTGAGGCCCGCCCACCGCAGGCCGCCCACGGCGTCGTCGGGCGGGAAGTAGTAACTGAGGATGAGGAGTCGTTGCCCCGCGACGTCGCGCCGCGTGGCCTCGGTGGCCGCAGGCAGTGGCAGGACCGACACGGTTACAGGCTCCGGAGATCGAGCGCGGCGAGCACCTGCCGCGGCCACGATCGTTCGGCGACGCGCAGGAGCGCCGTCACCAGGTCCTCCCGGGCGGTCCTCGGGGCGGGGTTGGGCGGCGGAGCGCCTACCCGCGGGGACCGCCGGGTCAGCTGTCGCGCCGCGCTGAGGAGTCCGCGCTGTACCGGCTGGCGGACGACGCGGCATTTTCCCTCGCGCGCGAGCTGCTCGATGCAGGGCGAGCAGTTGGCGGGGGCGAAGGCGAACTCGGCTGCCGCGAGCATGGGGACATCCCGCAGCGAGTCGCCCATGGCGGCCACGGGCTCCGTCGCGCAGCCGACGTACTGTTTCACGGCGGCGACGGCGTGACCCTTGTCGCGGCCCCGAGGGAGGATGAAGGTATCTCCCGCGCTCGTGTCGAACGACAACCGATCGAGCGCACACCGTGTGAGCAACGCGCGCACCTCTGGCGGCTCGAGCGCGACAGGCCCGAGCGCGCGCATGCGATACGCCCGGATCGTGTACCGGTACGCGGGGTCGACCAGTACGCCCGGCAGTTGGGTGATCGCCTGCGCGCAGCGCGCCAGCTGCGCGGCGTCAGTCTCGTCGATCAACGGGACTTCGCGCTGCGCCACGGCGTCGAAGAACACGGTGCCGAGCTCCGCCACGCCCCCGGGTAGCGCGTAGTGGTCGCAGTAGCGGCGGATGTCCCCGATGCTGCGGCCGGTGTTGAGCACGACGGAAAACCCCTGCGTTCGCAACAGGGCGATCGCCGCAAGACCGCTGGCGCTCGCGTGGGGGAACCCGAAGCGGTCGCAGTCGAACACGCCGTCGAGATCCAGAAAGAACAGCCGCGTCGACCAGGTCGCGCGTTCGGGTCGGGGGGTGAGTCCGCCGCAATGACGCGCCATGTGATCGACAAGGAAGTTCCGCGCGGCGTGGTAGCGCACATTCCAGCGCTCCTGCTCGCCACGCGATGGCGCGTCCACGACGCCGCGCGCGGCCTGTTGCATCGCGCGCACGCCGACCAGCAGCTTGTACAGCAGGAGCCGGCCGCTGACGGTGCGATCACCGCTCTCCTCGGCATAGGTCTCCAACAGCTCCGCTTCGCTGTGCGGCGACCACGCAAACTCGAAAATAGCGGCTGCCAGATCGTGGGCCGGGTCCACCACGTTGAGCTCCCCTTCGCCGAGCCCGGGCTGCGCGAAATTCGTCTTGACGACGCCCCGTTCCGTCACGACCCAGGCCTCGGGCTGCATGCGACCGTCGACCGCGATGGGAACGGGGCAGCGATAGTCCCGGATCTTCCGCCGCAGCACGGGGATCTTGAGGCGTCCCACGTAGAGCCCATGCGCGCGGCGCAGCAGGTCGACGATCGTTTGCCACCCCGAGCCGCGATACTCGGCGCCCGCGAGCACGGGATCCTCCTCCAGCCGCAGCGAGGCCGTGCGCCGGGCCACATAGGTAGCGACCGCGCGGGGCGAGGGGAGCCCCCGGTCGCCTGGCTGGCGGCGCGCCCCGCCCACCCATTCGGTCACGAGCAGGCCGTGGCGCAGCCCGATCACACCGGGAACGAATCCCGCGAGTCGCGTCGCGGCGACGTACGCGTGATATCCCAGCCAGCCCCACCCCACGCTCGTGGCAAGGACCCGCTCCACTGAAGGCTCGGGCCAGGCGGACGGCCGGCGCAGCGCGAAGGCACGCTCGAGGCCGGCGCGCGCGCCGGCATTGAATTCGTCCACGGCGGCGTCGCCGACGACGCGCGCGCCGCGCTCTTCGCGATACTCCTCGAGCAGTTCGCGGAACGGGTCCGGAGCAAGGAGGCGGACCTTGTAGCAATCCGCCGCGGCGAGAGAAATCGCGGCGACATCAGGCGGGCTGTCTTGCGCCGACCCCAACAGCGCGATGAACGCCATCCGCTGCCGCGCCACACCGAGGCGCGTCAGGAGGCCGAACACTCCACGGTTTGCCGTGGCGACCGTCGGCGGGTCATCGACCACCACGACGCGCACGTCGGAGGAGGCGAGAGCCCGCAAAGAACGCTCCTCCCAGCGTGAAAGTCCGTGCTCGGGACGAATCGTGAGCCACGACACATGGCGCCAGCCCAACGCGGTGAGCCGCGCCGCCACCAGCGGCGCGAAGTACGAACCGACGCTGCGGGGGGCGATGACGACCGCGCCTCGGCCGGGGTCCGGGTACGATGCGGCGAATCGCTCCGTCAATGACAGGACGTCATGATAGGTCACGTGATGGCCGCGCAGCACGGGAGGCACCGACAGCCGTCGCTGCAGCAGGCGTTCCGGAAGCGCTGCAGCGGCCAACGCCTCGAGGGTGCTGCGGACGAGGTCCCAGCCAGCGTCACTCGGCTCGGCGCCGGTGCCGAGCAATCGGCTCACCTGGTCGACGCTCGCACTCCACTGGATCCGCCAGCGGCTGATCGACTGGTCGGCGAGCGCGGCATACCCGGCGCTGATCGCATCGAGCACGCGCTGTACGGCAGTGACCACCGGTTGCAGCCGCGGGAACCGGGGGCCGATGTCACTGAGATCGAACGGCCGCCGGGCGAGGTGCTCATCGAGGATGGACGCGACGCCGCACACGAACAGGAACAGGTTGAGGCGCGCCTCGTCACGCTGCCACGACGCCTCCCGCGTCGGGAAGCGATCAAGCTCCTCCCGCAGCCGGACGAGCAGGTCCCGGAGCGGGAGCAGCGGGTTCAGACACCACGCATACGCGGCGTAGAAGTCCGCCTCCGCGCGTGCGACGCGGGGAGGGGGGGGGGCGGGTTGCAAGGCCTGATGCTCAACGGGCACGGGGGCGGAGCCTTCCGCGTGGGGTCGCTCGTCTCGGTGCAAAAACCAAGCGCAGACGTCGGTCTCAAGAACCGCGCAACCTCAATGTGGGCAGTCACTTCGATGACGCGGGCGGCGCCGAAGCGAGCGCGGGCTCGTCGAGGTGTAGCAAGCCAGCCACAGCTCCGCTAGCGGCGCACCCGGCTGCGCAGAAACTGGAAGATTGCGCGGCCAATCTCGGCACACTCGATCAGGCCGGGTCCGGGGTCATTCAGCCGGAACTCGTCGTACTTCATGCCCGGCCGGAAGCCACGGAGGAAGTCCAGCAGCAGCCGCGGGCGCGAGGGGAGCCGCCGCTCGGGATCAGCGATGGCCGAGCGGGCGGTGTCGCCAACCAGGGCCGCCAGCAGGCTGCCCACATCCCCGCGCAGCCACCGCTCCTCGACGCCGGGCCGGTACGGGTACGACCGTTCGAGCGGCAGGCCCGAGTAAAGCGCGTACACGAGGTACGGCAGGTTGAGGCCGGCGTCGATGCTCAGGGCCGTCGACGCCTGGAACCGCCCATTGATCTCCATCAACACGTACCGGTCCGTCGCCGCGTGATATCGAAACTCGACCATCGCCACGCCGTGCCAGCGCAGCGCGCCCAGCAGCGATGTCACGTATTCGTTCAGTCGCGGGTCCGGCGGGAGGCTCCGGCGCAGGACGCTGACGCCGCCCGTCAGCGGTACTTCGCGAACGCGCCGGTAGGGGAGCAGCGCGATCGGGCGTCCGCCATCGCACACGGCGGCGACGCACACGCCGGTGCCCGGCGCGTACTCCTGCACCAATGGGTACACGCCGTTTTTCCCGAGGGGCTCGAGGAGGCCCTCCAGCTGCTCGAGCGTCGTCGCGTACTTGACCTTGAACCCGAGCGCATTCTTGGTCTTGTCGTACAGCGCGTGACCGCGGGGCTTGAGCGATACGGGAAACCGCAACCCTTTCGCCGCTTCGAGGATCGCGCGTCCCGTCGCGCCGTGCACCGTCTTCGGGGCGGGAACCCCGACGCGCTCGGCGAGCTCCAGCGTCCGCAGCTTGTCCAGCGCCACTTCCAGCGTCTCGGTGGCCGGGGCTGCGAGACGACACTGCTGTTCGACCTCCGTCCGATGGTCGTCGAGCACGACGAGCGTGGACTCGACGCTGGGGATGATGAGCCTCGCGCCACTGGTTCGGGCGATGTGGAGGATGTCGTCAACGAAGCGACGCGGGTCGACGAACGGGGAGGTGTACACGTGACGCGCGGTCGCAAAGCGCGAATAGAAGGCGAGACTGCGTGGCTGCGAGCCGCACGCTACCACCGGCACGCCGCGCATCCCCAGGCCGCGAACCACCGCCAGCCCTTGATGCTCCTCGGCCCCCGTGACGATGACCCCTTGCCGGTGGTTGTCCTGTGGGCTCATCGCGGAGCCGCGCCCGGGTTGGTGCCGCAAAGCGTGTCCATTGCAGGAGGGCTTCGGTTCAAGGACCATGCCGGCACGGGTTGTGCTGGCGATACGTGACGCATGAGCGACCTGCAGTGGCGCCTGAGCCCGGCCTGCCCCGCGGACTGGGCGGCCCACCTCGAGCAGTGGGGTGGAGGGTTCTTTCACTCACCGCCCGGCCTGGGCACGGATACTGGACGCAATGGGGGGGCCGACCCTCTGTTCGCGACGCTGTGGCAGGGGAGTCACGTCATGGGGATCGCTGCGGCCGTCCGCACGCGCTGCCGGCTCCCGCTGCCCGCCGCGCATCTGTATTGCCCCACATGGCCTGCGCTGGACCACAGCATCGACCGGGCCGCGGCCTTGGCGGCGTTGGCTGCTGAGTTTCGCGCGGCCGGCGCGGCGGAGATCGTGGTGGATTCGTTCGACGCGCAGTGGGAGCCCGGCCCCGAGCTGGACCCCACGGTGCAGCTTTCGGCGCCCCGGCGGGAGTATCTGGTGCCCCTCGGCACGGATCCGGAAGGGCTCGTCGCCCGGTTCGAGGCCACGCATCGTCGTCATGTCCGTCGCGGCGTGCGGGAAGGCTGGGCGCTGCGCCGCCTGGATGGGGACGACGCGGCGGCGGTGCTGCGGGAGGTGCAGGACGCGCGCGCGCGGCGCGCCGCCGGCCGCGAGGTCGCGACGCGGGTCGCGGGGCCGAGCACGCCGGCCGGCGCCCCCGATCTCGTTGACCCCTGGGGGACGCGAGTGTGGTCCGCCTGGGCCGACGGGGACCTACTCGCGGCCGCGCAGGTAGGGTGGGCCAACCGCCGCGGGTTTTACATCCAGGGGGGCTCGACGGCCCAGGGCTACGAGCGGAGCGCGGCGGTCTGGCTGCACTGGCGCATCATGACATGGCTCGCGGCGCACGGCTGCGTCGCGTACAACCTGGGAGGCACGCCGAAGGCGGCCGAGGCGCCGGATCATCCGCAGCATGGGTTGCACCGCTTCAAGATGGGTTTCCAGGCGCGACCGGTGTCCTGTCGCGGCGCCCGATGGATTCTGGGCCGCGGCCATCTCGGCGTCCACCGAGTCGCGCGCTGGGGTGCCGGTTCGGCCTCCAGATTGACCGCGGTGGCGCACTCGTCTGCGGCGTGGGCGGGGGCCCGGGTGGCCGCGCTCCGCGCCAACCCCCTCCTCAGTCCCACGGTGCTTGGAGAACTCGTTCGGGAGCGGATGGGTGGTCACGCGGTTGATCCTCGCGCGATGCCGCACCTCGAGGCCGCCCTCGAATGGTTGGCACGAGCGCAGGACGCGACCCCGGACGGCGGCTTCGCGCGCGGCTACAGTCTGACGTGGCGTGGCCCGTGGGGGCGTGGGTGGCAGCCGGCGTACCCGGAGACCACCGGGTACATCATCCCGACCCTGTACGTCGCGGCGGACTTTCTGGGGCGGCCGGATCTGGCCGAGCGTGCGGGGCGTGCCGCGCGCTGGGCCGTCGAGATTCAGCTCGCATCGGGTGCAACACGCGGCGGCGTGATGGGCGACCCCGAATCGCCCGCCGTATTCAACACCGGGCAGGTGATGCTCGGCTGGCTCAGCGCCTTCGCCGCCACCGGCGATGACCGCTTCGCCGCAGCCACACGCCGGGCGGGACGATTTCTGGTCGACATGCTGGACGCGGATGGCCTCTGGCGTCGCGGCAACTCGCGCTTCGCCGACCCACAGGCCACCCTGTACAATGCACGGGTGGCGTGGGCCCTGGCCGAAGCGGGCACCCGATTGATGGAGCCGGAGTTCACCGCCGCCGCCGCCCGCAACCTGCACGCCGTCGCCCGTCGCCAGCATGATAACGGCTGGATTCCCGATTGCTGCTTGAGCGACCCGCAGCGACCGTTGTTGCATACGCTGGCGTACGCGATTCGCGGGTTGCTCGAAGGGGGCCGGGTTCTCAAAGACGACTACCTCATCGGCCGGGCCGCGTTGGCCGGCCAGCGCCTTGCGGCGACGGTGCGCGGCGACGGCTGGATGGCGGGTCGCTACCGCGCCGATTGGTCTCCCGCGGCCCGGTGGAGCTGTTTGACGGGGGAGGCGCAGATGGCCAACAACTGGATGCGCCTGTTCCAGATCACGGGCGACGAACAGTGGCTCCGCCCGGTCCCGGCCGTGCTCCGTTTTCTCCAGGCGACGCAAAACCGGACCACCCGAGATCCGGGTCTCCGCGGGGGGATCAAGGGCTCCGCGCCGCTGAGCGCCGAGTACGGCACGCATCAGGTCCTCAACTGGGCGACGAAATTCTTTGTGGACGCCATGATCCGTGTCGAGGTCATCCGAGCGGGCGGGAACGTCCCGGCGGACGCGGGCGGGGTCCTCGCCTGATCGAGCGACGCCCCTGATGTGTGGCAGGGATGTTACAGCGCCTGTCCAAGCGCTCGTGGGGCCAAGGGGCTACTGAGGCACGGAAATCGCGCCTGGGGCGCGCTGATGGCTATCGCGTCAGACCCCCCGCACGTGTGACGAGACCGATGGCGCCCCAGTACATCCTCGGCATTTCTGCGTACTACCACGACAGCGCGGCCTGTCTGCTGCGGAACGGCGAGATCGTGGGTGCCGCGCAGGAAGAGCGATTCACGCGTAAGAAGGGCGACGCCTCGTTTCCAGCGAACGCGGTGAGCTGGTGCTTCCGCGAGGCGGGCATCACGGCCGCCGACCTGGCGTACGTGGGCTTCTACGACAAGCCCCTGCTCAAGTTCGAACGGATCCTCGAGACCTATCTCGGCGTCGTCCCCAGCGGCTTCGCCTCGTTCCGCATGGCTGGGCCGCTCTGGATCAAGGACAAGCTGTTCATGGATCGGGAGCTCCGTCGCGCGCTGGACTATGAGGGGGAGGTGCTCTACGCCGAGCACCATGAGTCGCACGCGGCCAGCGCGTTCTTCCCGTCGCCGTTTGAGGAGGCCGCCATTCTCACGATGGACGGCGTCGGCGAATGGGCCACGGCGTCGTTTGGCGTGGGGCGCGGCAACGACCTGACGCTCCTCCGCGAGCTGTCTTGGCCCGACTCCCTGGGTCTCCTGTACTCCGCGTTCACGTACTACACCGGCTTCAAAGTCAACTCCGGTGAGTACAAGGTGATGGGGCTCGCACCCTACGGCGAGCCGAAGTACGTGGATGTGATCTATCGGGAGTTGATCGACCTGCGGGAGGATGGCTCGTTCACGCTGAACCAGGCGTATTTCAACTACCTCAGAGGCCTCACCATGACGAACGGGGCCTTCGACCGGCTGTTCGGTGGCCCGGCGCGCGTCCCGGAGTCCCCGCTCACCCAGCGGGAGATGGACTTGGCCCGGTCCATCCAGGTGGTGTGCGAAGAGATCATGCTCCGCATGGCGCGGACCGCGCATCGCGAGACCGGCCTCGACAAGCTCTGTCTCGCAGGCGGCGTCGCGCTCAATTGCGTGGGCAATGGACGCTTGTTACGCGAAGGGCCCTTCCGTCAGCTGTGGATCCAGCCGGCCGCAGGCGACGCCGGCGGCGCCCTCGGCGTGGCGCAGCTGATCTGGCATCGCTACTGCAAGCACCCGCGAACCGTCCGGCCGGGGCGCGACGGGATGGGCGGCGCATACCTCGGTCCCGCGTTCTCTCCGGAGGCGATCGAGGAGTATCTGCGCGCGGCCGGCGCCCCGTACGAGCGCCTGGACCGTGCCGCGTTGCTGGGCCGGGTCGCGCTGCTGCTCGCGGCGGAAAAGGTCGTCGGGTGGTTCGATGGCCGCATGGAATTCGGTCCGCGGGCGCTGGGGGCGCGGAGCATCATCGGCGACCCGCGCAGCCCACGCATGCAGGCCCAGATGAACCTGAAGATCAAGTTTCGGGAGGGCTTCCGGCCGTTCGCGCCAAGCGTGTTGCGCGAACGGGCCCGGGACTATTTCGACCTGGACTGTGAGTCGCCCTACATGCTGCTCGTCGCACCGGTGCAGCGCGAGCGCCAGATCGCGATGACGGAGGCGCAGCGGGGCCTCTGGGGCATCGAGCAGCTCAACGTCGTGCGCTCGGACATTCCCGCGGTCACACACATCGATTACTCGGCCCGGATCCAGACGGTGAGCCGCGACACCAACCCGAACTACTACGATCTGATCGCGGAGTTCGAGCGGCTGACCGGCTGTGCGGTGCTGGTGAACACGTCGTTCAACGTGCGGGGCGAGCCCATCGTGTGCACCCCAGCTGACGCGTATCGCTGCTTCATGCGGACGCACATCGATCATCTCGTCCTGGGCCCGTTTCTGCTCGACAAGGCGGCGCAACCCGCCTGGCAGGAGGGAGAGGGGTGGCGCCAGGAATTCACGCTCGATTGAGCCCCGCCGAAGGCCGGCGGTTCGGCTTCACGGTTGGCGGGGCGTTTCTCCTGCTGGCGGCGCTGCTCGTGTGGAGGGGCGTGGCCGGCGTCGCCGCCGCCGCGGCGATCCTGGGCGTCCTGCTGGCGCTGGGGGCGCTGCTCGCGCCGGGAGAGTTGGGGCCAGTGCGGCGCGCCTGGATGGGGCTGGCGTTGTTGCTCTCCAAGGTCACGACGCCCGTGTTCATGGGCGTCGTGTACTTCGGCGTGATCCTGCCCGTGGGGCTTGTCCGCCGCGCCCTGGGCCGCCGGCCGCTGCAGCGGCGGGCTGACGCGGCAAGCTTCTGGATCGCGCGCGACCCGGCGGCCTCGCACGCCGAGCACATGCGACATCTATTCTAGCGGAACCGCACGATCTTTTTCGGGGGTGGCGACATGCCACAGGTGAGCCTGGTCCGTGAGCTGTGGGCGTTCATGCGGGTGCGCAAGAAGTGGTGGTTGGTGCCGATCGTGGTGGTCATGCTGGCGGTCGGCACGCTGCTCGTATTCGCCCAGGGATCTGTGTTGGCGCCGTTCATCTACACCTTGTTCTAGGCGGCTCCAGTCCTGGAAGCGTTTACCAGGCCCCCTGTTTCCCGACGACCACGGGGAGCGTGCGCAGCATGATCTGGAGGTCCTCGCGGACCGACACGCGCGCGATGTACTCGAGGTCGAGCTGCACTTTGCGACGCACGTCGTCGAGGGAGCGATCGTACTGCTGGTTCACCTGGGCCCAGCCGGTGATGCCCGGCCGCACGCGCTGCCGCTCCTGGTAGCGCTCGATCTGCGCCCGCAGACGGAGGAATATCGTGGGCTGCTCGGGACGCGGCCCGACGACGTTCATGTCGCCGCGGAGCACGTTGATGAGCTGGGGGAGCTCGTCGAGCCGGTAGAGTCGCAAGATGCGGCCGAGCGGCGTGACGCGCGGATCGTCGGGTCGCGCCCAGACCTCGCCGGCATCGGTGGCGCGTTGAGGCATCGCCATCGTGCGGAACTTGAAGATGCGGAACGGCTTCCCGCCGCTGTCCTGGCGGCGCCGCGTATTCCCTGGGGGCACCCCTTGGGCGCGCCGATCGATGCCGACCCGCGTCTGCGTGTAGAAGATCGGCCCGCGCGAGGTCAGCTTGATCGCGAGCGCGATCGCCGCCATGAGCGGTGCGCTGAGCACGAGGCCGACCGCCGCGACCGTGACATTGAGCGCCCGGCGCAGGCCTTCGGCCTGCTCCGCGGTGATGGTGCCCGCGAGCCCTCGACTTGGGCCGCGGAGCGGTTTGGCGGCATAACGGACACTCGTCATGGCACGCGTCACGGTGCAGATGCCGTGCCGTGAAACGGGTGCGAGATCTTACGAATTCACTGAAGGTTAGGTGGTGATCCGCCGGCGTGTCGCAAAGTGGCGACATGCCGGTTGTAGGCGATGCGTTACAAATCCGCGCCGATCATTCGTCGTCGGTCGACGTGAGCAACTTGCGGTGCAGTCCGTGGCGCTCCATCAGGCGGTACAACGTCGTGCGGTCGACCAACGCGGCGCGCGCGGCGCGCGACATGTTGCCGCCCGCCTTCGTCACCAGCTCCGTGAGGTAACGAAGCTCAAACTCCGCTACCAAACGATCGCGCGCGGCGTAGTACGGCTCCTCGGTCGACACGTCGCTCGGCGTCCACGACCCCGACGTGGTGGTGAGCTGCTCGCCCATCGCGGGGATGTCTTCCGGCGTGATCTCGGCCCCCGGCTCCAGCAGGACGACCATGTGCTCGATGACGTTCTGGAGTTCGCGCACGTTGCCTTTCCAGGGCCGCGCCCGCAGCGCGCGCACGGTGGCGTCGGTGACCTTCGGGAGCGGCGTTCCCGTATCGCGGTGCCGCGTCCAGTAGTGCGCCAGGAAGTGCTCCGCGAGCAGCCGGATGTCGCCGGGGCGCTCCCGGAGCGGCGGCACGGGGATCGGCACCACCCGCAGCCGATAGTACAGGTCCTCCCGCAGCAACCCGGCCTTCACGGCCTCTTCCGGGTTGTGGTTGGTGCTGGCGATGAACCGGACGTTCACGACGGCGTCGGTCGTCTCGCTGCCGACGCGCCGCACCACCCCGTCCTGGATCACGCGCAGCAACTTCGCCTGGATCGGCTTGGACATCTCGACCAACTCGTCCAGCAGCAGCGTGCCGCCGTTGGCGGCTTCCAGGAGGCCCGGCTTGTCGCGCACCGCGCCCGTGAACGCACCCTTGCAGTGCCCGAACATCTCCGACTCGAGCAACGCCTCGGGGAGCGCGGCGCAGTTGACCGCCACCAGCGGGCGGCTGCTGCGCCGGCTGTGGTGGTGGATGAATTGCGCGATCAGCTCCTTGCCGGAGCCGCTCTCGCCGGTGATGAAGACCGAGGCATTGGTCGCCGCCACACGGCGTGCCAGCTCCACGGCGCGGCGAAATGCCGGCGCCGTGCCGAGGACCTGAACCAGCTCGCTGTTCCCGTGCTCCCGCGCGAACTCCGCCTGCAGGGCGTGAGACTCCCGCCCCACGATCACCGCATGGGCAGCGCGGCCCAGCAGGATCTGGAGGTGGGTTCCCGAAAACGGCTTGGGGAGGTAATCCCAGGCGCCGGCCCGTAGCGCTTCGAGGCTCGAATCGACGCTCGGGTTCCCGGTGATCATCACGACGATCGTGTCAGGGTGCGCGTCGAGGCAGGTGCGCAGGAGCCGCATCCCCGAGATCTCCGGCATGTACAGATCCAGGAGCACGACGTCGAACTTGTTGCGCTTCATGAGGTCGCGGGCCTCTTCGCCGCGGCCGCAGGCGGTCACCTGATAGCCCTCATACTCCAGCACGCTGGCGCAACTCTCCCGCAACGTGCGCTCGTCGTCCACAATCAGGATCCGAATGCCCGCTTTCAGCTCCGGCGTGAGCAGGGGCAGGCCGATCACCTCGGGGGAACGGCCCGAGCGCCGCTGCGCCGCGCGGGGCGCGCGGTTATTCGGTGTGGGTGAAGACATCGCGCTGCTCAACCCCCTTGGCATCTGACCCGCAACTGTGTGACGGCCGCAGACGACCCCTGAGGCACAGATCGAGCCGGGTCGAGGAGGCGCGGACGGGCCGACGAAGTGCTTAAGTGACAAGCAGTTCGCCGGACTGTCAAGACCGCTGTAGCAACCCCGCGACATCTCATAAATCAGGGACGGGCGCGTGTGGCTGACGTGCTACAGTATGCCCTTGCCCGACGGGACGCGCTGTGACCCAGATTCCACGCGCGGGCACCGGCGCGCGGTATCACCCTTGCGTAGGCAACGGCCGTGCCCGACCTCCTTGCTAGCGGCCCGACCCACGCGCCCCCCCCCCCTGCCCCCCCATCCGCACCGATGCGTCGGGTGTCGGGTTCCGCGAGCGGGGCGGGGGTGGAGGGGGTGCAGCCGTACGCCCGCTCGCCCGAGGAATGGGCGACGGACTGGCGGCGCTACGTGTCGGCAGTCCTGCGCTTTCGGTGGTGGGTCCTCGTCGTCACCGTGCTCGGGGCGCTGGCCGGCGTGGCCGCCACCCGCTTCCTGCCGACGCGCTACCAGGCTCAGACCACGATCTGGATTCAGGCCACCGAGCCCCGGGGCGCCGACCGCGGGCCGATCGGTGCCAATCAGCTGCTCGCGGCGTCCGCCTGGGGCGACCTGCTGAAATCCTACCTCGTGCTCGACGCCGTGGTGCAGGAGCAGCGCTTATACCTCGGGGCGAACCCGCGCGATCTTCCCGCCCTCGCCACGTTCACCGTCAGGGAGCAATTCCGGCCCGGGCGTTACCGGTTCCGCGTGGACAAGACGGGACAGACCTTCCGCCTCGAGGCGGAAAAAGGCGTGGAGCTGGAGCAGGGCACCGTCGGCGATTCCGTGGGGCGGGCGCTCGGCTTCGTCTGGGCGCCGCCTGCGGCCGTCCTGCCACCGGGGAGCGAGGTGTCGTTCGCCGTGGCACCGCTGCGCGACGCGGCCAAGGGGCTGGCCGACGAGTTGCGCGTGACCGTCGATCCCAGCGGCAACTTCCTGCGCGTCACGCTGATGGGGGGGAGCGGGGCGGGCGCGGCCGCAACCGCGAATGCCGTCGCGGGGCGATACGTCGCGGTCGCGACCGAGTTGAAGCGGGCCAAGCTCACCGAGCTGGCCAGACTGCTCAGCGAGCAGCTTCAGGCCGCCGCCGCGAATCTGCGTCGGGCGGAAGCGTCCCTCGAAGACTTTCGGGCCCGCACCATCACGCTGACTCCCGACCCCGGGGCGCCCGCCGCCCTTGCGGTGCCGAGGGGAGGCTCGCCGATGGGCGAGTTCTTCACCCTCAAGGTCGAAGCGGAGCAGCTGCGCCGCGACCGAGAAGCGCTGGGGCAGGTTCTGGTCCAGATGCAGCAGCCCGGCGGTTCCGTGGACGGCCTGGCGCCGATCGGCGCCGTGCAGCGCTCCGCGGACCTGTCCCAGGCGTTGCGGGAGCTCACGACCAAGCGGGCAGATCGACGCGCGCTGGAGTACAGGTACACGCCCGATCATCCCGCGCTGCGTCGCGTGGTGGGGGAGATCGACGTGCTGGAGCGGCGAACCATCCCGGCCCTCGCCCAGGCGCTCGTGATCGAGCTCGGGGCCCGCGAGCGGGTGCTCGCCTCCCAGCTCGAGGCCGGAGGCCACGAGCTGCGGGAGATCCCGCAGCGGACGATCGAGGAGGCACGGCGGCGCCGCGACGTCACGATCGCCGAGAACCTGTTCACCAGCGTCCAGCAGCGCTACAGCGAGGCTCGCTTAGCGGAGGCGAGCAGCATCGCCGACGTCCGCGTGCTCGATGCCGCCGTCGCCCCCCAAGCGCCGGTCAAGGAGACCGGGTCGCATCTCATCGCGCTGGGGTTGATTGCCGGGCTGGGGCTGGCCCTCATGGGGGCCGTGCTCGTGGACCGGTTCGATCCCCGGGTGCGCTACCCCGAACAGGTGACACACGAGATGGGCCTGCGGATTCTCGGGGTGCTGCCGCACGTCCAGAACCGCGCGGCCGGGCCCGACGACGAGCACGTCATTCAGGTGATCGAGGCGATGCGGAGCGTGCGGCTGAGCCTGATGCACGCCTACGGCGCGGCGGGCCCGGTGCTGCTCACCGTGTCGAGCCCGGGGGTCGGCGACGGGAAGTCCTTCGTCTCGACGAATCTCGCGCTGGCCTGCGCCCAAGCCGGGCAGCGGACCCTGCTCATCGACGGCGACGCTCGCCGCGGGGCGCTGCACCGCGTCCTGCAGGGGAAGCGCAAGCCGGGCCTCACCGATTTCCTCGCGGGCAGCGCCCCGCTCGAGGCCGTCACCCAGGGCACGAGCTACCGGTCGCTCCACTTCATCGGCGCCGGCAGCCGGTTCCACGATTCGCCGGAGCTGCTGGGATCACCCGCGATGCTGGACCTGCTGACGCGCCTGCGCGGCGCCTACGACGTCATTCTCATCGACAGCCCGCCGCTCGGCTCCGGGGTGGATCCGTATACGCTCAGCACGCTCACGGGCAACATGCTGCTCGTGCTCCGGACCGGGACGACGAACCGCGACCTGACCCGCACCAAACTCGCGGTGCTGGAGGACCTGCCGATCCGCTTGCTGGGCGCCGTGCTGAACGACGTCCGGCCCGGAGGGATGTACGGTTATTACGGTTATCTGTCGGGGTACGCCACGACGGATGAAGGGCGAGGCGGGATGGGGGCGGCCGTGGTGACCGCGCGTCAAAAGTTAGGGGGCCGGTACCGCCTCTAGCTTGGGGACACGGGCGCATCGTCCTCGAACACCTGCAGCCAGGCGTCCGGCGGATTCGCGCGCGCCCGCTCCAAGGCCTTGGTGGCCCGCATCATCAGCTCGACGGTGTCGATCGCGGCCGTGCGGAAATCGGGCACGCCGTGGCAGCCGGCGCGGAGGCGGAACGGGGGCAGGGGATCGGCCGGCCGCTCCGCTTCGGCGAGGATGGCGGCCGCCAACCGCTCCGCCATCTGGCGCGCCTGCGCGGCGTCGGTGTCCACGGCCACCACGGCGAAGGCGCCCGGTCCCAGCCGCCCGATCGCATCTGAGTGGCGCGCGCTCGCCTTCAACGCCGCGGCGATCCGCCGCACCACCGCCTCCTGCGCGCCATCCGTGACGCCCGCGTCCTCGGGACCGGGGGGGCGGTCGGGCGCGAGCAGGACGCAGGCGAGTGCCGCGTGGCGGCGCGCCGCCTGGGCGGCCAGCTCGTGGGCGCGCCGCGTCAGTCCCCGCACGTTGTACACGCCCGTCGCTTCGTCCACCAGGCCGTCGGTGCGCGCCTGATCGGCGTCGAGCTTCGCCGGGACGAACGCGGCGAGCAGGGCGAGCAGCTCGTCGGCGTCGAGCGGATCGCCCAGGCAGGCCCAGGCGCGGGCGTTCAGGGCCGCGAGACGGTCGCGCCGCGTCGGCGGCCGCTGCAGGAGGAGGAAGACGGGGGTGCTGAGCGTGATGAGCCCGCGGGCGCGGAGCCGCTGGCAGAGCTCGCGTCCCTCACCGTCGGGCAACTCCTCGTCGATGATCATCGCGTCGGGCGGGTCGGTCTGGGCTTGCCGCAGGACCTGGGCGCTGGTGTAGGTCTTGAGGACGGCATAGCCCCGAGGAACGAGAATGCTCTCGAGCGAGCGACTGGTCCATTCCTGCTTGCTCGCGATCAGGACGACGACCGGGCGCGTTGACGCCGCCTTGGTGCGCATAGCTTTGGGGCTCAAGCTCCGTGAAATGGACGCAGGAGTCTGCGCCCGGCTGTGTCGTACAACGCTCGCGCAACGGTGACAAACGTGTTGCAGAACTCGTGCGCGGCGTTTTGCCCGCCAATCGCGCTGCGGACAAGAGGTTAGAGGTCCGCTCCGTGGTGCGGCGCCGCCCGAAACTGATGCAGACTGCTAACACCAACGCGGCCCGGGCCGTCTGGCCCCCCGTGCCCGCGCCACACGCGACACGGCCCGAAACTTGAATTGCCGCCTCGCGGGATCGTGCACCGCTGACTCCGCGCTGGGGCTTGTCAGGAGGGATCGAGATGTTGTGTCGGCGCTGTGAGGCGCTCTCCCACGAAGGGGCCAGCCGGGAGCGGGCGTTCTCGCCCACCCGTGTGTGGGGCGCGGAGCGGATCAGCGGTCTGCGGTGTGCTTCCTGCGGCGCTCTGCTCGGCGCCGAGGACATCGCCCAACTCCTGCTCCAGAAGCAATCGCAGCTCGCCCAATTCGGTCTCGTCAATCCCGGGCGACCGCTGCTCGAGCCCGTACCGCGGGAGGACGACTGACGTGTGCGGCATCGTCGGGTACACCGGACAGCGCGAAGCGGGCCCGATTCTCCTGCGGGGACTCAGCCGTCTCGAGTACCGCGGGTACGACTCGGCCGGTCTCGCCATCCAGACCGACCGCGGGGTCGTGACCCGGAAACTCGCCGGCCGCGTCAGCGCGCTGCAGGACCTGCTGGAGCGGTTGCCGGTGCACGGCGCCAGCGGGATCGCTCACACGCGCTGGGCGACGCACGGCGCGCCCACCGAGCGCAATGCCCATCCCCACGTCGACTGCCACGATCGCATCGCGCTGGTCCATAACGGCATCATCGAAAACGCCGACGTGCTGCGCGCCGCCCTGGAGCGCAATGGACACAGCTTCTGGACCGAGACCGACACCGAGACGCTGGTGCATTTGATCGAGGACGCCCCCGGCGACACCCTCGAAGCGCGGGTGATCACCGCCCTGGAGCACGTCGTCGGCACCTACGGGATCGCGGTGGTCTCGGCCGACGAACCCGGGAAGATCGTGGTCGCCCGCCAGGGCTCGCCGGTGCTGCTCGGCGTGGGGGAGAACGAGTACTTCGTCGCGTCGGACGCCTCGGCAATCCTGGAGCACACCCGCTCCGTGGTCTACCTCGACGACGGCGACATCGCCGTCCTGACGCCGACGGCCTACCATGTGATCGACCGCCAGTCGCGCGTGCAGCTGCGCGACGTGGACGACGTGACCTGGGACCTCGACGCGATCGAGCTGGGGGGTCACGCGCACTTCATGCTCAAGGAGATTGCCGAGCAGCCCGAAACGGTGCGCAGTACGCTGCGTGGCCGGCTGATGTTCGACGACGGGACGGCCCGCCTGAACGGGTTGAACCTGACCCCGGCGGCCTGCGCCGACATCCGCCGCATCACGATCGTCGCCTGCGGCACGTCGTGGCACGCCGGGCTGGTGGGCCGGCACATCCTCGAGACCCTCACGCAGGTTCCGGTGGCCGTCGAGTACGCGTCCGAGTACCGCTACCGGCGCCAGCTCGAGCTGCCGGGCACCCTGACGGTCGCGATCTCGCAGTCGGGCGAGACGGCCGACACGCTCGAGGCGATGCGCGCGGCCCGCGCCGCCGGCTCCCGCGTCGTCGGCATCGTGAACGTGGTCGGCAGCACGATCGCGCGCGAGGCGGACGGCGGCATCTACCTGCATGCCGGTCCCGAGATCGGGGTCGCGTCGACCAAAGCCTTCACGTCCCAGATCGTCGCGCTGGCCTTGTTCGGCGTCTACCTGGGCAACCAGCGCGGCCTGCCGCTCGCGGCGCGGCAGGACCTGGTGTGCCAGCTGGCGCAACTGCCGAACCTCGTCGCCCGGACCTTGGCTCTGGAGCCCGAGGTGAAGACGCTGGCGCAGCGGTTCGCCGAGGCGCCCAACGCGCTGTACCTGGGCCGCGGCGTGAACTTTCCCGTGGCGCTGGAAGGCGCCCTGAAGCTGAAGGAAATCAGTTACATCCACGCCGAGGGCTATCCCGCGGCCGAGATGAAGCACGGGCCGATCGCCCTCATCGATCGGAACATGCCGGTGGTCTTCGTCGCACCGAAGGACGACGTCTACTCCAAGGTGGTGTCGAACATGCAGGAAGTGAAGGCACGGGGCGGCCAGATCGTAGCCGTCACGACGGAGGGGAATGGCGATCTGCGCGGCCTGGTGGATCACCAGCTCCGCGTTCCCGCGACTGCCCCGTTGCTCTCACCGGTGGTCACCGTGATTCCGCTTCAGCTCCTGGCATACCACATCGCCGTGCTGCGAGGCTGCGATGTGGACCGGCCCCGCAACCTCGCCAAAAGCGTGACCGTGGAGTAGCGCTGCGACCCTCCCCGGCGTATCATCAGCCTCCCATGCGGACTCTCTCGGCAGTCCTCCTCGGCCTCCTGCTCGCGCTCCCCGCGGCGGCGCAGCAGTCGGGGCCGGCGTGGGCCACGCGCGAGCGGCTCCGAGAGGAGCTCGCCCGGCTGGAGCGGGACGGTCGCTCCCGCGCCGAGGTCGCGCTGATCCGCGCCCGGCTCGAGAGTGGAGATTTCCAGGCGGGGGACCGGATCCTGGTCCGGGTCGAAGGGGAGCAGCCGCTCTCCGACACCTTCACGGTCGGACCGGGACCCGAGCTCGTGCTGCCGCAGATCGGGGGCGTCCCGCTCGCCGGGGTCTTGCGCTCGGAGCTGAAGGACCGGCTGCAAACGCACCTGGTGCGCTACCTGCGGGACCCGGTCGTCCAGGTGCGGCCCCTCATCCGGATCCTGGTGGAGGGCGACGTCGGGCGTCCCGGGTTCTACGCCGTGGCCCCCGACTTGCCGCTCGCCGACGTGATCACCCTGGCGGGCGGGCTGACGCCGCGGGCCAAGGCGACCGGGATCCGGGTCGAGCGGGGCCGCTCCACGATTTGGGGCGGCGAGTCGCTCCAGCAGGGGTTGGGCCGGGGCTATTCGCTGGACCAGCTGAGTCTCCGCGCCGGGGACCGGGTGTTCGTGCCGGCGCGCGGCGATTTTGCGCGGACGGCCGGGATCATCGGCGCCCTCATGGCCGTCCCTGTCGCCATCTACACGCTCACGCGGATCAAGTAGTTGGCCGGACGCCGCCCTCTGCTCACGATCCTCTCGGTCGTCGGGGCGCGCCCCAACTTCATGAAGCTGGCGCCGCTCGCCCGCCAGCTCGCACGGCGGCCGGCGGTGAAGCACGTGATCGTGCACACCGGCCAGCACTATGATGAAGAGATGTCGGAGAGCTTCCTCAGGAGCCTCGCCATCCCGGCCCCCTCCTACAACCTCGCCGCCGGCTCCGCGTCGCACGCGCAGCAGACGGCCGTGATCATGCAGCGGTTCGAGCCAGTGTGCGTGCAAGAGCGGCCCGATATCGTGTTGGTCTACGGGGACGTCAACTCGACCCTCGCGGCCGCGCTCGTCGCCGCGAAGCTCGGCATCCGCGTCGGACACGTCGAAGCGGGCCTGCGCAGCCGGGATTGGTCCATGCCCGAGGAGATCAATCGGGTCGTGACCGACCGTCTGGCGGACCTGTTGTTCACCCCGTCACGCGATGCGGGGGACAACCTGCGCGCCGAGGGCCTCGCCGCCGATCGGGTTCACTTCGTCGGGAACATCATGATCGACTCGCTGGTGTCGCTGCTGCCGCAGGCGCGCCGGCGGAACGGCGACGCGCCGTACGTCGTCGTGACGCTGCACCGGCCGGCGAACGTGGACGACCCGGGCACGCTCGCGGAGCTGCTGGGTGCCCTGTCGGACCTCAGCGCGGAACGCCGCGTGCTGTTTCCGGTGCACCCGCGCACCCGCATGAGAATGAAGGCAATGACCTGGGCGCCGCCGAACGACCACCTCGTGCTGCTCGACCCGGTGCCCTACCTCGAGATGCTCGGCCTCGTGCTGGGCAGCGACCTCGTGATCACCGACTCCGGCGGGCTCCAGGAAGAGACGTCATTCCTCGGCATCCCCTGCCTGACCGTGCGCCCCAATACCGAGCGGCCGATCACGTGCACCGAGGGGACCAACCAGCTGGTCGCGGCCCGGCGGGAGGCGATCTGCCAGGCGGCGCGGGAGGCCCAAGGCCGCGGCCGCGGCTCGGCGCCCAGAATCGAGCGCTGGGACGGGAAGGCGGCGGAGCGGATTACGGCGGTGCTCTGCGACGGGGCGAGGTTCGATTGACGATGCCCGTGCGCGTCGTTTTGGCAGATGACCACCTCATCTTGCGGCAGGCCTTGAAGGCCCTGCTCGAGCGCGACGGGGTCCGGGTGGTGGCTGACGTGGCGGACGGCCGCGCCGCGGTCGAAGCGGTGCGCCGGTTCGGGCCCGACGTGGCGGTGCTGGACGTCGCGATGCCCCTCCTGAACGGCGTCGACGCCGCGGGCGAGATCAGCCGCGTTGCCCCCCATACCCACGTCTTGCTCCTCTCCGGCCTGGATGATCCCCGCTTCGTGCCCGACGCGCTGCGCGCGGGGGTGCGCGGCTTCGTCCTGAAGAGCCAGGGTGCCGAGGATCTGCTGCGGGCCATCGAGGAGGTGCAGCGGGGGGGCTTGTACGTCAGCCCAGGCGCGTCGGAGAGCGTGCTCGACGCCTTCAAGGGGACGGCGCCGCCCCCCCCCGGCGGCACGCGGCTCAGCGTGCGGGAACGGCAGGTGGTGCAGCTCGTGGCCGAGGGCAAGTCGACCAAACAGATCGCCCAGGTGCTCCGCATCAGCGTCAAGACGGCGGAGTTCCACCGGGGGCGCGTGATGAAGAAGCTGCACGTGCACGAGACGGCCGGTCTCGTACGCTACGCGATTCGCGAGGGACTGATCGCCCCCTGAGCCGGGGGGTTTCCTACGGCGGTTCCAGGTGTTTCCCTAGTTGCGCCGGCACTTTCTGGCGTCTAGCGGGATTGTGCGAGTGGTGCCATATTCGTCGCCGCCCTAGCCACCCGAACGGATGCCCTCGCAACGGTTCACTCCCGACCCGCCTCTATCCCCCCCGGGTCTACGCCGTTCGTTACCCCAGCCGCGCGTTGAGCGCGGGGCGATCGTGCGCATCCCGTCCCGCGTGCTCCACGGCGCCGCGCACGAAGTGGCCGCCCGGTGGCGGCGCGACGTCGGCGACACGCCGGGTGCCGACGAGGTGGCCGAGCTGCTGGTCCTGCTCGAGGCCGCGGTGCACCAGGCGCAGGGGAATCCGGACGCGGCGATCGACGATCGGGTCCGCTCCCCGCTCGGCCGCCGCCTCCTCGACCTGGTGCGCGTGGAGGTCGTGCGGGGTTGGGCCGCGAACGGCGTCGCCGATGCCGAGCTGCCACCCCTGCTGCTGGCGATCGAACAGGTGCGCGAGGCGATCGAGCCCGGCTGGGAGCAGTCGTTCGCCGCCCGGCTCTCGGGGTCGGACGGGCTGGAGCTGCTGGTGGACGTGGCGCACGATCTGCGCTCGCCGCTCACCTCCATCTTATTCCTCGCGGAGACACTGCAGCGCGGGCAGAGCGGTGATGTGAACGACGTGCAGCACCGCCAGCTCGGCCTGATCTACACGGCCGCGCTCGGGCTGAGCTCGGTGGCGAGCGACATCATCGAGCTCACGCGGGGCGGCAACCAGCTCGTCGAGAAAGAGCCGGAGCCGTTGTCGGTGACGGCAGTGCTCGAAGCGGTGCGCGACATCGTCCGCCCGATGGCCGAGGAGAAGAAGCTCGCCGTGCGGCTGCTGGCGACCACGACCGATGAGCGCTTGGGGCATCCCGTCGCGCTCAGCCGCGTGTTGCTCAACCTCACGACCAACGCGCTCAAGTTTACGGACCGGGGCTACGTCGAGATCGTGACGCAGGAGAAAGGGGCGGACCGCGTCGAGTTCGCGGTGCGGGACAGCGGGAAGGGGATCGACCCCGCGTTGGTGGACACGCTGTACGAGCCGTTGCGCCGGACGTCCCGGCGGCGCGGCCACCTGTTCTCGCAGACCGGGCTGGGCCTCACGATCTGCCGCAAGCTGGTGGAGGCGATGGGGTCCGAGCTGCGCGTCGAGACGCGCTCCGGCTGGGGCACGCGCTTCTTCTTCGAGCTCGACCTGCCGCCCTGCCCGTCGCCGCAGCGCCGCCGCGCGCCGACCGGGCCGCGCCTCGCCCCCTAGGCCAGAGCGGTTCTCGCCCGCGCCAGCAGATCGCCGGGGGACACCGGCGGGATGGCGGGAGCGGCGCTGAAGCCGGCGCGGAGCGCGCTGGCGGGCTGGTTGATCGCGCGCGTCACACTCTCCGACAGCCGCTTGACCAAACGCCGGGCCGCCGGCGCGTCCGTCGCGGGCGCGAAGACGGCGAACTCGCTGTGCCCGGTGCGGCCGATCGCGTCGGAGATGCGCCCCGCCGCCTTGAACGCGACCGCCAGCCGGTCGGCCAGGGCACCGTCGGCCGCGTTGTCCGCGGGCCGGAAGACGACGCATGCCATCCCCAGCCCCTGGCGCGCGGTGAGCGACGCCAGCTCCTCGGACCGCCGCGCCATGCCGGCGGCGTTGTAGAGCCCGCTCACCTCATCCACCATCCCGGCTGCCCCCACCCGATCGACTTCGAGCTTGCCGTGGACGTACACGGCGAGGCGGAGCATCAGCTCTTCGGCGTCGAGCGGGTCGCCCCGCAGCTCCCACGCGCCGGCGCGCAGCGCCTCGATCTGCTCTGCCCGATGGGTGGGTCCGGCGATCGTCATGAAGATGGGTGTGGCCAACGAGACGGCCGGATCGGCGCGTAAGGCGCGGCACACGCCATAGCCTGGGGGATCGGCGAGTGCAACGTCGAGGATGATCCCGTCGGGCCGATCGCTGCGCGCCCGCTGGAGCGCCTGCTCCCCATGGTCCGCCCGGACGACGCGATAGCCGCCGTGCACGAGCACCGTCTCGAGGGAACGAGCGAACCACTCCTCGTGATGGGCGAGGAGGATCAAGGGCTGCGGCGCAGTCGAGCCGGCGTCAGGAGGCATTAGCTTTCCCCGCATTGGGAGGGCGCACGTGCGGGTCGGGTGAAATGTGAGCCCGGCCTGAGGGCACCGCAAGTGATCCGCGTCACGTAGCGGGGTATATCTTCCGCACTATTGTCAAAACGGGAGGAAGGGTGAGAAGACTCGAAAGAGGAATTGTCCTCTCGTGCGTGCTGGCCGCCTGCGCCACGATCCGCTCGGCGCTCCAGTTCCAGGAGCCGCAAATCCAGTTGCAAGAGATCAACATCACGGGGATGGGGCTCACGGGGGGGACGCTCGATCTCGTGTTCGACGTGTACAATCCGAACGACTATCGCCTGCGCAGCACACGCCTCGACGTGGGCGTCGACCTCGAGGGGACGCATTTCGGCGACGCGCTCATCGACAAGCCGCTCGACCTGTCGCCCCAGAACCACAGTCGCGTCGTGATGCCGGTCCGCTTCGAGTGGGCCGGCGTGGGCGCCGCCGCGCGGGGGCTCCTGACTCGTCAGGCGCTGCAATACGGGATCACGGGTGCGGTGTTGCTGGATACGCCGCTCGGCGACAAGCGGGTCCAGCTGCGGAGTACGGGCACCGTCCCCCTGAAGAAACTGCTATAGTGGCAAGATCTCAGATACCAGAGCAGGTGCGCAGACGCCAAGGTGCGAAGTGGCTTCCAGCTGGCAGCTACAAGCTTGTGACCACTTTGCAACTTCGGCGTCTTGCACCTTCTCGCGCGACTAGTTACCGATGACTTGTAGCTTCGAGGAGGCCACGAGATTCGCCAGCTAATCGAGATCCAGTCGCCTACGGAGCGAGCCTTTCTGATCGGTGCGCCGAGAAAGGGCTCCGACGATGCGCTCCACGTGGATGAGCACCTCGACGAGCTGGCCCGTCTCGCCGACACCGCGGGCGCCGAGGTCATCGGGCGGACCTACCAGCGGATCGAGGCGCCGAATCCCACCCTCTACCTCGGCCAGGGCAAGGTCGAGGAGCTGAAGGCGGTGCTGGGCGACGCGGGCGCCACGCTGGTCCTCGTAGACGAGCCCTTGACGCCCGTCCAGGGCGTGAACCTCGAGAAGCACCTCGACGTGCGCGTGATGGACCGCACCGAGGTCATCCTCGACATCTTCGCCACGCGGGCGCGGAGCCACGAGGCCAAGCTCCAGGTGGAGCTGGCCCAGCTCGAGTATCTGCTGCCGCGGCTCACCCGGATGTGGACCCACCTGTCGCGTATCCGCGGCGGCATCGGGCTCCGGGGACCCGGCGAAACGCAGCTCGAGACCGACCGCCGCGCCATCCGCCGCAAGATCGGGATCCTGAAGAAGCGGTTGGACGACGTCGCCGACCACCGGGCTAATCAACGTCAGGGGCGCCGCGACCTGCCGAGCGCCGCGCTGGTCGGCTATACGAACACCGGGAAGTCGAGCCTGCTCAAGGTCCTCTCGGGGGGGGGAGCCGACGTGTTCGTCGAGGACCGCCTGTTCGCCACGCTCGACACGCTCACGCGCGAAGTGGACGTGGGCGAGGGGTACCGGTTCCGGCTGACCGACACCGTGGGGTTCATTCGGAAGCTGCCGCATCATCTCGTTGCCTCCTTCCGCGCCACGCTCGAGGAGGCGCGCGAGGCAGACTTGCTGCTGCACGTGATCGACGCGAGCCATCCGGAGTGGGAGGAGCAGGTGGAGGTGGTGGAGACGGTGCTCGAGGAGATGGGACTGCATCACACGGGAACCGGGACACGAGAAACGGGAAACGTGGCGCCGGAGCGGAAGCGAGTGATCCACCTCTTTAACAAGGCGGATCTGCTTCCAGAGCCTGACGCCTTTCTCGCGCAGGTTCGCGAACGTTACCCACACGCTCTGCTCACGACGACGTTTCCCGTTTCGCGTTTCCCGTTTCCCGACGGGGGCGTGACGCAGCTCAAGGCGGCGCTCCGCGCGTCCGCCCAGGCCCTCCGCCCCATCGCCCAGATCCGCGTGCCGGTCGGGGACGGGAAGCTCCTTGCCGGCCTGCATCGCGACGCCGAAGTGATGCAGCAGCTGCAAACCGACGGGGTCGTCGTGGTCACGGCCCGGATCGAAGCCCGATTGCTCGGCAAATTGCGGCGCGCAGGCGTCGAAGTCGTCCTCGGGGTGGAGCCATGAAATCCCTCCTGCCGCTGCTCGCCGTCACGCTCGCGTGTGGTGACTCGGTCCAGCCGCCGCCGCCGCCGCCGCCGCCCGCGACGCCGGCGCTGCGGCTCGTCACCGGGGCGCTCGCGAGCCCCGTCCATCTGACCGCGGCGCCGGGCGATACCGCACGGCTCTTCGTGGTGGAGCAGGGCGGGCGCATCCGCGTGATCCGCCACGACACCCTGCTCGGGACGCCGTTCTTGAACTTGGTGGGCAAGATCAGGACGAGCGGTAGCGAGGAGGGGCTGCTCGGTCTCGCGTTCCATCCCGGGTACGCCACGAACCGCCGGTTCTACGTCTACTTCACCAACCCGAACGGCGACATCCGGATCGTGCGCTACAACGTCTCGACCGGGAACATCAACATCGCCGACTCGCTTTCGGCGGATACGGTCCTCGCCGTGGCGCATCCCGTGCGCGACAACCACAACGGCGGGCAGCTGGCATTCGGGCCCGACGGCAAGCTGTACGCGGGGCTCGGGGACGGCGGAAGCGGCGGAGACCCGGACACGAACGCGCAGAACAAGCATCGCTTGCTCGGCAAGCTGCTGCGGCTCGACGTGGACGGGGCCAGCGGGTACACGATCCCCGCCGACAATCCGTTCGCGACCGACACGAGCGCCCGGCCCGAGATCTGGGCGTACGGCCTGCGGAACCCGTGGCGCTTCTCGTTCGACCGCCAGACCGGCGACCTCTACATCGCCGACGTGGGGCAAAACGCGTGGGAAGAAGTGGACGTCGCGGCCGCGAGCGCGGGGCGCGGGGCCGGAGTGAACTACGGCTGGAACGTGATGGAAGGGAGGCACTGCTACCCCCCTCCTGGTACGTCGTGTAATCAGACCGGGCTCACGCTCCCCGTCGTCGAGTACGGTCACACCGCCGGCGCCTGCTCGGTCACGGGCGGGTTCGTGTACCGCGGTACGACGGTCACCTCCCTGTCGGGGCAATACCTCTACGCCGACTACTGCAGCGGCTTTGTACGCAGCTTTGTCTATTCAGGCGGGCAGGCTACCCAGACGCATGACTGGACCACGGAGCTGGGCAGCGTCGGCAGCATCAGCTCGTTTGGGGAGGACGCGCGGGGCGAGGTGTACGTGGTTGCGCACGGGGGGTCGCTGTACCGGATTATCGAGCCGGTTCCCTGAAACGGTGAGGGTAAAGGAACCACCCCCTGTGTTGTCCGTGCTCTAAAGAGCCGGCTCTCCTTGAGGACACGGAAACGAGGTCGAGCCATCGCTCGGAGCCCACCCCCCGGCTAGCGGCGCACCAGCACGGCGACGACGGCGAGGGCCGTGGGCGCCCAGAAGGCGAACATCCACTTTACCAGGTCGGTCTTAAGCTCGGCCAGGCGCTCCGCCTGTTTGGCATCGAAGCGCTGAACGTTGAGCTCGTTCAGCTCGCGGAGATCTGCGCGATAGGTGACGTCCACGGCATTGAACCAGTCCACCAGTTCGTTGGTAACGTTCCTTGACAGTTTCGCGGTCACCGGCACGAATCGCTCCCCGAATGGTCCGGTCACGAATCTCACTCGCCGGGGGGCCGGCCCGTCATCCAAACGCTGCAGCCAGGAGCGAAACGATGCGCGTCGCCGAGTATGGGCACGGCTCAGCCGCCGAGTCAAGGCCCTAGTGACACCTCCCGCTCCCCGCATCCCTGAACGTCCCCCCGGCCACCGGCACGAATTCCCAGTCGTATCCGTTGGCCCGCAGCGTCAGCTTGATCACGCCGTGCGTGGTGTTGTCCCGCACTTCGCTGTTCGGGCGGATCGTGGGGAAGTCGTAGAGGCTGGCGCCGCCGGTCCCCACGACGAACTGGCGGATCCCGCGCACGGTGTCGAGCACGCCGGTGGGCGTCTGGGGGGCGAAGCGTTCGTAGGTATGGTCGTGTCCCGAGAGCACGACGTCGGCGTTGGCGTCGTACAGCGCCTGCCACAGCGGCTCGGGCGCTGTGGAGCTGCCGTGCTCGCTGGAGGAGAAGCGCGGGTGGTGCCAATAGGCCAGGGTGCAGGGAGCGCGGTGCCGGGAGAGGTCGGCGCGGAGCCACCGTTCCTGCGGGGAGCCGGGGGCCATCGCGATGTTGGAGTTGAGGGCGATGATGTGCCAGCCGGCGAAGTCGTAGCTGTAGTAGCCGAGTCCCGAGTCCCCCGCGACGACCCCGAAATACCAGTAGAAGGGCGCGCCCGCGCCCGTCCGGAAGTCGTGGTTCCCGAGGGTCGGGCGGGTGCGGCTCTTGTGGCGGCCCCAGGCGGGCTCGTAGCAGCGCGTGAAGTCGGTCACGCTGCCGCTGGGGTAGGCGTCGTCGCCCGCGGTGAAGACGACGCCGGGGATGGAGTCGAGCAGGCGGCCCGTGGCCTCGTCGTCGGTGTGCCCGCAACTGGCGATGTCGCCCGCGCCGACGAGCACCGGGGGGGCGACGACGACGTCGGCGGAGGCGCTCACGCCGGCGTAGGTCACGGTGAGGGACGCGATGCCCTGGGCGCGGGCGCGCACGACGCCCGAGGGACTGACCTGGGCCACGGCGGGGTTCGAGCTGGACCAGTCCAGGGGGCCCGCGAGCAGGCTGTCGCCGCTGGAGTCGCGCGCGGTAGCGGCGAGCCGGGTCGAGTCGCCCGGTGGGAGTGCCATCCAACTGGGCGCCACTTCCATGAGGATGGGAGGGCGAGGGGGGCGGGGGGGAGGGGCCGGTTCGCCGCAGGCGGCGCCGGCGGCGATGGTCAGGACGGCGACGACGCCGGAGCGTGGGAACATAGGGGCGTGGTTGGTACCCGTATTCCTGCGAATGGGTGCTTGGGTGTTCCCCGGGCTTGCGCCCGGGGTCAGCCGAGGTGGTTGTCCGTGCTCTAGAGAGCCGGCTCGGCCACGACACGCGCTCTTAAGAGCGCGCGATTTCGCCGAGCCGGTCCTTCAGGACACGGTAACGAGGCGGCGCCGCGCGCCCCGCCGAGGATACGCTCGGCTGGGCGGCCGAGTCAATGGTGGCAGGCGAAAGCCCGGGGATCGGGTTTTGGTGTTTCCCCGGGCTGAGAGCCCGGGCTCGGCGTGTGTGCGCCCTTTAGAGGGCGCCCCCGAGCCGAGCGCGCCCGTCAGGGCGCGAACTCTCAACGCCCGCTTGTGACCTGGCCACTGGCGAGCGAGGTATGTGGACTCTAGGCAACATGTTGGGGCGGGGGCTATATTAGCGTCCCTTGTCCCACTAATCCGGGGATGTGGCGACGAACCTTTCTAGTCCGGAGCCTTGAGCGTCGTGGAGCCGTCTTTTCCCATTACAGATCCGACGACTGAGTCGCGGCCGCGCCCGCAGCCGGGGACCGCGCGTGCGCCCGCCGACGAGCGCCGCCGCAACACACCGGTGCGGGTGCGGCTGGGCCTGCAGCGGCGGGCGCAGGTCAATCTGCGCCGGCATCTTGCCCGGGCGGTGCGGCGCTTTGTCGTCCTCGTAATCGCCGACCTGACGTCGTTTTACATCATGCGAGCGTTGCTGCGGGCGGTGCGGGACCAAGCCGTCCTGGGCGAGTGGTTGGCGGCCGAGGTCCAGGCGGTCGTGCCCGCGGGGATTCTGAACGGGTGGCAGTACGCCGCGGCCTTGTTCGTCGGCTTGCTGGTGCTGGGCAACTATGGTCCGGGGGATCGGCGGCGTGACGTGAAGCGGCTGTTTCTCGCCTGCGCGTTGGCGACCTCCCTTCCTTTATGGATGACGGTGTGGACGCGGGGGCTCGAGGTGGTGGCGCTGCAGTACGTGCTCACGACGGTGCTGGTCTGGGTGGGTCTCGTGACGGAGCGGTTGCTGCTCGATCGGGCGATCGCGCGGGTTGAGCCGGCGCGGCGCGCCGCGGTGCCGACGCTGTTCGTGGGCCCGGCGGAGCAGTGTCATGCCGAGGCGCGTGGTCCCGCGTTCAGTTCGGCGATCGAGAACCGGATTGTCGGGTTCGTGGACGTGCACATTCCCCCCGCGCCGGACGCTCTTGGCCACATCACGGAGTTCGCGCGGGTGCTGGACGAGTCCGAGGCGGAGACGGTGGTGGTGTGCGGGTACCTCACTGACGTCCGGTTCCACGACGTGGTGGATGCCGCCCTGACGGCGGGGTGCCAGGTGTTGTCGGTGCCGCGGGCGATCGAGATCGCGGGGGTGCAGCCGACGTTGGTATGGCGGCGCCAACAGCCGCTGGTCGAGTTGTCGGCGCCGACGCTGCGCGGCGGGCAGCTCTTCGTGAAGCGCGCGATGGATATCATAGGGGCGGCGATCGGGTTGGTCGTGCTCAGTCCCCTGTTTGCGCTGATTGCGATCCTGGTCAAGCTTGATTCGCCGGGGCCGGTGTGGTTCCGGCAACAGCGGGTGGGTCGTGGGGGCCGGCGGTTCAAGATCGCGAAGTTCCGCACGATGGATTTCGATGCCGAGCAGCGGCGTGAGGAGCTGATCGAGCGCAGCATCTACTCGGACCGGCGCTTGTTCAAGATCCCTGACGATCCGCGCATTACGACGCTGGGACGGTGGTTGCGCCAGACTTCGCTGGACGAGCTACCCCAGCTGCTCAACGTCCTCAAGGGCGACATGTCGCTCGTCGGCCCTCGGCCGCCGCTCCCGTCGGAGGTGGAGCTGTACGAGGCGCACCACTACGCGCGGTTTGACGTGAAGCCGGGAATTACGGGGCCGTGGCAGGTCGCGGGGCGCAATGAGATCAAGGACTTCGAGCGAGTGGTGGGGTTGGAGACGCAATACATTCGCGAGTGGTCGATCTGGGGGGATTTGCTCGTCCTGTTTCGGACGGTGGGAGTGGTCGTGCGGATGAAGGGGGCACACTGAGGCGCGTTCGCGTCAGACTTGTGCGCACGTCTCGCTTTCTGCTGCTCGCGACGGCCTGTGGGCTCTGGACCGGCTGTCTAGGTGATCCAGCAGGTCCGGAGGGGATTCTCGTCACCACTCCCGACTTGGCAATCGATTCCGTCCTAAAGGGTCACCCAGGTGAACTCCTCCCCGCTTCTATTCGAATTCGCGCGATTACCGCGAGTGGCACGCCGCTCGGCGCCGCAGAAGTGACTTGGTCGCCGATGGGTGCCGGTGCTCGTGTCGAACGAGCCAGCGTGGTAACGGACGCCAGTGGCTACGCGGAAGGTGACTGGGTTCTCGGAATCCGGGCTGGCGAAAGCCAGGAACTGGACGTGCGCGTGAGGGTCAAGGATCACGTTGCGTCCATGCGGCTGCGCGCTCTCGCAATTCCCCACATCATTGCACGGCTCGTGATCGGCCATGGCGGGCCAACCACGGTTCGCCTGGGCGATTCGACACGACTCGCGCTCGAAGCGGAAGATCCATTCGGGAATCGCTTTGAAGCCCCGCAGGCTCGGTGGTTCGTCAGCGATACGAACGTCGCGCGCGTCGACTCGGCAGGCCTCTTGCTAGGCGGACCCCGGAGAGGGTTCGCGGTTCTCCGCGCCTCGAGCGGTGACTCTACAGTTGTCCACATAATCTCGGTGGTGCAGTACGTCGCGACCGTTCGCGTGATCAGCGACACCGTCCGGTTCACCAGTATTGGCGATACGATCTCGTTGGGCGTGACCGCCTTCGATGATCGGGGCTACCTCGTGCGAGACTCGATGCCAACGGTTCTCGTTGAGGACACCACGGTGATTCACGTCGCGGGCGTTGACCACCTTGTCAGTCGCGGTGCGGGGCAGTCGCATGTCAGGGCCTCCCTCGGAGGGGTCACGGCCACAGTGAGGGCGGAAGTGCGACAACAGGCCGTGGCTATGACCGGTCTACCAGACTCCGTATCATTTGACGCCCTTGGTGACAGTCTGGTTCTTCAGCCGCTGGTGCTCGATCGCCGTGGCACGCCGATCTTGGGCGCGGCCATAACCGCCACGGTAGACTCGTCGAGCATCGTGGATGTCTCGACGGGTCTCGTCGTTCGGCCGCGGCGGGATGGTCGGGCAGTAGTGCACCTAGCCGTTGATTCTGCGAATGCCGGGTTCGCGGTGGGTGTCTTGCAGACACCGGCGACCATTAAGTTGGATTTTCGGGCCAGCGGGAACCTGACCTTGGCGCGGCGGGGAGACAGCGTTGCAGCCGCGGTCGTCCTTGACCGTACCGGATTCCCGCTCGCGCCGTCACGGTTTGCGGTGGTTTTGGGCGATTCCACACTCCGGGATGCAAGCGAACACGTCCTGCGAGCGGAGAGATCTGGACGAATACAGATCGAGGTTTCGGCAGGCGCATTGTCTCGCGTCGAGAGCGGCTGGCTCGCCGTGGCGCCGGAGGTCGTAGTGGCTGACGACCCCGCGTTTGGCGTAACGACCGTGCCAGAATCTACGTGGGCGTGGTCGCCGACCGCGGTTCCGTCGCCGGCGGGTGGCGTTGACCTATACTTCTCAGCATACTCCTTTGACTCCGTCTACCAACAGCCCCGCAGTAACCTCCTTCGGGCGAGCAGCGTCGACTCCGTGTCGTTCACGGTCGTTGGCGTGGCTTTGGAACGCGACGCTGCGGTGGACGACTGGCGAGGCCAAGGTGTTGAGAACGTCGCAATCATCCCGCGTGCTGACGCCGCTGGCTATCGAATGCTTGTGGCGGCTGGTGGGTACAGCACTGGCTGGGGCATCGCTAGCGCTGTAAGCACGGACGCTCAGACGTGGGCCTTCGAATCCGACTCCTTTGTTGTTCCGCCCGGGCCCAGCGGTGGTGCGCAGCGGCCAAGCGGCGAGGGCATAAGTATTTGGCACGACTCGTCGGGGACGTGGTGGATGGCTTCCGGAGCATTTCCCGCCGACACTTCCGAGCCTGGACAGTGGTGTATAGCTCTGTATCGAAGCTCTGATCAAATCACCTGGACGCAGGACCGCATCCTTCTTCGTCCCGGGCCCGCCGGCAGCGGTAGAGAGCGAGCAGTGTACGGTCCTAGTATCGTGGAGATCACGCCCGGTATTTGGCGAATGTATTTCACGGGCGATGACCTGAACGTTGCTGGCCCCGGCACGGGGCACTCTGCGATTTGGTCCGCCGTCAGCTTGGACCGGATTGATTGGCGAGTAGAGGGTTTCGTGATCAGCTCGCCGACACACGGTGTGTTCTACCCATCCATTGTGGGCTCCAACCTGTACTATCTGGTCGCAACGGGGACGAGCACGACTCGACTTGCGCTCGCGAGAATCCGAGAGTGAGTCGATCAGTCGCCCTGTTCTTCGGGACCAGGCCTCAAGTCATAAAGGCGTCCGTAATTCGAACCGCGCTAGAGGGCATCGGTCCCGTCGCGGCTGTGGACACTGGTCAGCACTACGACTATGCGCTTCATCGCGTTCATTATGAGCAACTCGGCATTCGACCCCCGGACGCCTATCTCGATGTCGGTTCCGGGACGCACGCAACCCAGACCGCAGGGATTCTCACGTCGTGCGAGGAATGGATCCGGCAGCATCACCCTCGAGGTGCGGTGGTAATCGGTGACACAAACTCGACGCTGGCCTGTGCCCTGGCTGCGGCGAAGCTGCGAGTGCCAGTCGCACACGTCGAAGCCGGTTTGCGCGCCGCAGATCGTATGATGGCCGAGGAGCTCAATCGGCGCGCTGTCGATGCCATTTCGCAGGTCCTGTTCGCACCCTGCGATCGTGTCGCTGCTGCTCTGGAGCACGCACATCCCGATGCCGACGTGGAAATGGTTGGAGATGTCGCCTACGACGTCCTGCAGGGAGCACTGCCCCGTACTGCGGACGTGGAACAGCTGCCGGCGTACGACTCCACCTGGGGCGGGCATTTCATATACGTGACCTTACATCGGGCCGAGCTAGTCGATAGCCCCGAGCTGCTACGCGGCGTAATGCAGGCACTGGAGGCCGGACCGTGGCCGTCCTTGTTTGCGGTTCATCCCCGCACTCAAGAGGCGCTCGTCCGAGGAGGTTATCGACCCAATGGGCGGATTCGCTTGACCGAGCCGGTCGGGTACCTGGAGAGCCTGTCGATCACCAGGAAGGCTGCGGCGGTGGTTACAGACTCCGGTGGTTTGCAGCGCGAGGCCTTCTGGCTGGGCGTCCCCTGCGTGACGCTGCGTCGCGAGACTGAGTGGACTGAAACCGTTGCACGTGGCGCCAACCGGCTCGTTTGGCCGGAACGACCCGAGGACTTGCGGGATGCGGTTGCCGAGGCGCTTCAGCGCCGGGCCGACGGGTTCGTCTGGGAGCGAACCGATTACGGCGACGGGCACGCAGCCGAGCGGATCGCGCGGGTGATCGCGCGCGAGTTCAAGATGTGAGCAGGGCCTTATAGGCCGCGAGCAAGCGTTCCTGTTCGGTCGGCCACGCGATTGACTTCAATCGCTCGTGAGCCTGCCATGCTCGACGAGCCACCTCTTCGGGGGAACTTGTGGCAAAGTCCCTGATTGCACGCGCGAGGTCAGGCGGGCTGTCCGGGTCCCAGTACCACGCGGACTCCCAACCTAGGTACGCGAGATAGGTCGGCAATCGCGCGGCGAGGACGGGGAGGCCAAGGTGAACGTACTCTAGAAGTTTCGTGGAGAGCGAGTACTGCGTCATGCCGTTGAGTCGTGTGGGCACGACACCGGCGTCGCACTCGCCAAGGCGAGCAGGAAGTGCCGTCTGCGGAATCGGCATCTCGAGGCGTACGTCGTTCGAGAGCCCCAACGTTTGGATCAACTCGCGGAGCCGCGGCCGTTCGGGGCCGTTGCCGATGATAGAGAGGTGGACGGGGAGCCCCGTCGCGCGAGCTATCCCCGTCGCTCGAATGGCCACGTCCAAGCCATACAGCGGCGTGAGCGTTCCATGATACACGAGCTTGAGAACGCGTTCTCGTGGCGTTGCAACGACAACCCTCCGCTCACGTCCTTCGCCGAAGTCGGCGGGGTCGGCGGTGTTGTGTAGAATGATGCGGTGCTCCGTTCGGTTGATGGGCCGGGCCGCAAGCAGCGCATCGATCGGTCGAGTGACCGTGACGGTAAGGTCCGCGCGGGAGCGCGCCCAGCGTTCAACTATCTGGGCCAACAGGCCCAAAACGCGCCCTAGGCGCGGGAACTTCGTCCTGGCAAACTCAGGGAAGATCTCGTGCATATCGAGCACGACACGAGCCCCACGTCGCTGCGCGGGAAGAGCAGCCCAGATCAGGAAGTCCGGCAACGTATGCACATGTACGACGCGCAACTTGGCGAAACGGGTGTGCCTAGCAACGAGGTGGCGGCAACGCCCTACAAAGTCCAGATAATCCCTGAGGTAGCGGAAGAGGCCACCGCGCGTCTTGCGACCTGGTACTCGGATGGCTAGCACACCAGAGCAGCGCTCAACTGTTCGTTGGCCGTCGCCCCGGAGGGCGATAACGGCGATGCGGCGGCCAAGCGCGAGCAAAGACTGCGTCTCACGTTTGACCCGTGTGTCAGCAGGGTAGTGTGAGAACGCAAGGTGCAGAACTTCGATTGCCTGGCGCGGCATTGGGGAGAATTAAGATCCCACCGCCTCCCAGGAGCAAGGGGTCAGTAAGCCGACATGTGCGGCATAGCCGGAGTCATCTCAACCGATAGATCCGAGGACGTAGGCACAGTCGTTCACCGCCTCACGACTGCGCTCGCACACCGCGGTCCTGATGGGGCGGGGCTCCGGTTTCTCCGGGATCGATGGGCCGCGTTTGGGCACCGACGACTGAGCATCGTCGACTTGGAGGGCGGTGGTCAGCCGATGGCGAACGAGGACGGGCGCGTCTGGATTGTCCTAAACGGGGAGCTCTACAACCACCTAGATCTGCGTCGGCAGCTCGAGGCCCTTGGCCATGCGTTCAAGACCCGTGCGGACACCGAAGTGCTCGTGCATGGTTGGGAAGAGTGGGGATCGAAGGTTCTCGAGAGATTGAACGGTATCTATGCGTTTGCGCTGTTCGATGGACGTCGCGGGCTCGGGGAAGTGTGGCTCGCTCGCGATCCCGTGGGGGTGAAGCCGCTGTACCTAGGCCGCAGTTTTGGTCGTTGGTGGTTCGCGAGCGAACTCTCGGCAGCTCGCGGCTCCGGCCTGATGAGCGATGCCGCGCGTTCGGGCGCGGTAGACGAATTCCTCGTATATCGCTTTATCCCGTCTCCTGGAACCTTCTTTCATGAAGCCTGGAAACTGCCGCCCGGACATGTGTGTCGGCTAGATCTCAACGAGCTCCCTGCGACCCCACACTTCGAGGCATTCCAGACAAGGTTTGCACCGTCATCCGTACCGCGGACGCCAGGTGAGTGGGAGGAGGCCGTTCGAAGCGGCCTTCGAGGTGCGGTGCGGCGTCAGTTGATGGCGGATGTTCCGGTTGGCACCTTGCTCTCGGGCGGTGTCGATTCGACGGCTGTTACAGCGTGCATGCGCGAGAGCCTGTCCGAACCGCCACAGGCGTTCGCCATCGGTTTTCGAGACGCAGCATTGAACGAGCTCGACGCCGCCCGGCGCGCGGCTACTGCGTTACGCGTTCCTCTGGCCGAATTGAGGGTCTCGCAGGATGCTTATCTCTCGAGTTGGCCAGATCACGTCGCTGCGATCGGCGAGCCAATCGCAAACTCTGGTGTCCTCCTCGTTGGACTCTTGAGCAGCCTGGTGCGCCGAACGCACAAGGTTGTCCTATCGGGCCAGGGGGCGGACGAGCTCCTAGGAGGATATCCTCGGCACGCTGCAGAGAGGTTAGCAAGGGTCGGTCGGGCCCTGCGGCCCATCTTGAGATGGCTTCCTGAGCAACTGATGAGCAGTGATCGCCTTGCCCGCATTCGTCGCGTCAGCGGTGCGATCGATGAGGGACGTCGGTTCGCGGAAGTGCTGGCGGTTTTCGGCCCGGCTGAGGCGGTGGCCCTCACCGGTCACGCCACGGATCCGGATGCGCTAGCAGAACCGATCCGGCGGTGGCTGCCTGCAACGAATGGACCGGATTCCTTGAACAGATTGCTTCAGGTGGATGCGCGCCTTTCTCTGGCAGACGACCTGCTCATCGTTGCCGACCACATGTCGATGGCGGCTTCTGTGGAGCTTCGAGTACCATTTCTGGACCTCGAGTTGCTCGCACTCGTGGAGAGCATGCCGAGTCGCTTCAAGGTTTCCCGGCTGGGGGAACGTAAGTGGCTCTACCGGCGCGCGGTTCAGCCGCTGGTGCCCCCCGAAGTGAGACAAAGCCTCACAGGATGGAAAGCCAGGGTCGGAGAGAAGGCTGGTTTCGCAACTCCGATGGATGCATGGTTCCGCGAATGGGTTGAACGGCATGCCGAGCAGTACCTCCTAGGGTCCAAAGCACGCCTACTCGACTATCTCCGACGCGATGCAGTGAAAGCCCTGCTCGAATCGGTGCGTCGGCGCGGTTTGGCGCGGGCCCGTCAGCTGCTAAGCCTCTATGTGTTAGAGACCTGGCTGCGAGGTGCGCCCGGCTCCGCGACCCCGCCCGGCTCCCTGCACACGGTGCCTGCATGACAAGCCTGGTGGAAGACTTGGTGGCAGTGTGTGTCGATCCGACTCTCGAGTATGGTCGGGATCAGGTCCCGCGGCTGCGCCAGCAGATTGTCCACCTCCTCGCTCAACTAGGAGCGGACCCTCGCGCGCCATTGGCGCCGATCGTGCGACCCGGGGATACGGTTTTACTGAAGCCCAACCTGGTCTATCACCGGGTGTCGGACGAACGCGCGACCCTAACGAATGGTTGGTTCATCAAGGCAGTGGCCGACCTCGTGCTCGAAGCCCTTGAAGGAAGGGGGAAGGTCGTAATCGCGGATGTTCCCCTTCAGAGTGCGCGATTCGAAGAAGTGATTCGACTGACGGAACTAGCTGAGGTAATGGCCGAGTATCGAGCCGTAGGGGCACCAGTCGAGTTGCTGGACCTACGCAAGGAGTACTTGGAGGTGGGGGCTGATGGAATCCATCGCGGACTGCGGCCCCTCCCAGGAGATCCACTCGGTTATGCGGTTGTCAACCTTGGCGCGTCGAGCGAATTGGAGCCACTCGGTCGGCACAGGGCGCAGTTTGCGGTGGGCGATTATGACCGGGAGACGACGGCGAAGTACCACATGTCGTCTAATCGGAATGAGTATCTGATACCTCGCACTGTCCTGACCGCTGATGTCCTGATTAACCTTCCCAAATTCAAGACGCACAAGAAGGCCGGCATCACATGCGCCTTGAAGAACCTCGTGGGGACGTGTGGTCACAAGAGCTACCTGCCCCATTTTCGAGAGGGGTTGCCCAAGGATGGGGGCGACGAGTTCGCTATAGATCACCCGATCAAGGAACTTCAGCGCAACACGATTGAGCGCCTTAAGACCACCAACGTAACGTTGTACAAAGCAGTGAGAGCCGTGGGTCGGCTGGTGCTTCGCCTCGCCACAACGGGCGTGCCAGACGATCTACGCCGCGTTATGAGTGGAAGTTGGCACGGCAACGACACGTTGTGGCGAACAATACTCGATCTCAACAAGATCGCGAAGTACTGTGACACTGATGGTCAAATGCAGTCAGTCGCGCAGCGACGTTACCTCTGTTTCGTAGATGGGGTTTACGGCGGGGAGAGCGACGGACCTATCCTTCCGGACACCAGACACGACGGCGTCCTGCTCGCTGGGTTGAATCCCGTACTTGTCGATCTCGTGGTTTGCCTGCTGATGGGGCTCGACCCGGGGGGGGTCAAGCAGGTGCGTGGCGGATTCGACGCCAGTGGTTATGCCCTTGCGTCGGCCCCGTATGCACACTACCGAGACAACCTGCGGGAATACATACGAGCGGCATCCTGGCCGTTGCCGGATCTCCGCTACCGCCTTGCGGAGGGGTGGGAGGGATACATACCTCGGCGGAGTGTCGCTGTAGTGCACTCAGCCTGATGTTCATGAATCGCCTCTTGCTCATTGATCGGTTGTCGGGGAAGCGAGCGTCGCGCTACTACCGCGAGTACGCCTCGACGCAGTGGTACGATCGAGCGCGACTCGACGCCTACCGCGTCGCGAAACTGAGAGAGTTGCTCGTTCATTGTAACCGTCACGTCCCGTTCTACCGTGACGCGTTACGTGCGGCAGGCATAAACCCGAACCACGTAGACAGTCTCGATGTTCTCAATCGCCTTCCTGTGGTCGACAAGGCGGTCGTCAAGAGTGCCTACACGCGCCTTCTCTCCACGGACATGCGTGGGCTCGGGAAGATCCGCTATTCGCAGACCGGGGGAACGACCGGCGAGCCGCTGCGGGTTCCGAAGGATGTCGCCATGCGAAGTTCGGCACTGGCGGCTTTGGAGCGATTCCACGACTGGATGAGCATAACCCTCGGTGATCCCGTGATAGTCCTCTGGGGAGCGGCCGTAGTCCGGCGACCGTGGACGGTGCGACTCCGAGAGGCGGTCCTTGCGACTGTAAGGAACGAGCGCAGGGTTAGCACATTTGGGATCAGTCGAGCTCATCTTGCCGAAATCGCTCACATACTGCGGACATTCCGCCCTGCGCTGCTCCACGGATACTGCCAGTCCATCTTCGAACTCGCCCAGTGGTTCGTGGAGTCGGGAGAATCCTTCGAGCTGCGTGCGGTGAGCACGACTGTGGAACCCCTGTTTGCGGAGTATCGACCTACCCTTCGACAGGCATTCAAGTGCGAGGCATTTGATCAGTACGGGTGCGGCGAGGTCGAGGCTATTGCGATGGAGTGCGGGAGCCACGAGGGACTGCATGTCATAGAAGAACGCGTGGTCCTCGAATTGGACAGCGATGGTGGCGTGATCGTGACAGATCTCGACAATTTTGTCTTCCCATTCATTCGCTACCGAAACGGGGACCGCGCCGTGCCGGCGAACCGCCCGTGCCGCTGCGGGCGGCCTCACCAACTCTTGGATCGGATCCTGGGGCGTACCGGTGACGTGATTGGTGGACCGACGGGTAAACGCGTACACCCGGAGTTTTTCACCCACCTCGTCAACGAGACTGGAGTGGCCAACCGGCGTCGCCTGCGCAAGTACCAGGTTGTGCAGGAAGCGTCGGATCGGCTGCGCTGGAAACTCGCGGCGGACGCACTTAACGACTACGACCGCCAGCAACTAGTCGAGGGGGTCCGCGCGTACCTTGGGCCCGTGCAGGTGGTCCTCGAGGAAGTCGACGACATCCCACCTGCTTCGTCTGGCAAGTTCCAATACGTCATCGCACATGTCTGAGTCGTCACCGTGTCGCGTCCTAGCGGTGACGAACATGTATCCGACGCCTGAAGATCCTACCTACGGGAGCTTTGTCGCGACCCAGATGGCGTCGGTGCAACGGGCTGGCGTCGATGTGGAGGTCGATTTCGTCGACGGCCGGAAAAGCCAGTGGGAGTATGCCCGCGCGATCCCGCGAGTGCGGCGGCGCGCACGATCGGACTCGTTCGATTTGATCCACGCCCATTATGGGCTCAGTGGTTTTGTCGCGGCGTTCCACACCCTCCCCTTGGTCGTTTCGTTCTGTGGTGATGACCTACTCGGTACTCCAGATGGTCGCGGCGGGTTGACCCCGAAGAGTCGAGTAGGCGTTCGGCTCTCGAAGTGGGCCGCCCGGCGCGCCGATGCCATCATCTGTAAGTCGGAAGAGCTCCGCAATGCGCTCCCTGGGCCTGCGGAGAGGCACCGAGCACATGTTCTCGGCAATGGGGTGGACGTGGAGCGATTCTCGCCCGGTGATCGCCTCGCGGCTCGGCGGCGCCTCGGCGTGTCAGCGGAGGAGCGGCTCGTCCTGTTTCCTCACAGTCGCCGCCAGGCCGCAGTCAAGCGCTTCGACCTCGCCGAGTCGGCGATCCGTGCACTCAACCAGCAGATGTCCACACGCCTCTGGGTAATCAATGACGTCACGCCCGATTCGATGCCGGACTACTATCGCGCTGCGGATTGCATGCTGCTTACATCCGATCACGAGGGGTCACCCAACACCGTTAAGGAAGCGCTGTGTTGTGACCTCCCTGTTGTAACGGTAGAGGTCGGGGACGTGCGCGAGTGGCTTTCCCTGTCGACGGGCTGCCTGCTCACGACCCGAGAGCCCAATGAGATTGCGCGTGCACTTGGCGAAGTACTGCGGGGCCCGCGGCGAGCGGATGGGACGCGCGTGAGGAGACGTGTACGCCTGTCGGCGGTAGCCGAGAAGGTCCTGGATGTCTATCGTGAGGCCCTCGCACGGCGTCGCAATGCTGGGGGTTAGCCGGAAAGGGGCGTCCCACGCTCTGTATCTCGCCTTCGTCAGCGCCGCCGCGAGGGCGCCCGGCTTTCTCATCCCCCTGCTGATCGCGACGGTCTACGGCGCCGGGCCCCGCACAGACGCGTACTTTCTCTTCTATAGCGCCGTTCTGCTGCTTGGTGGTACAGTCGGTCAGACCGTCGAAGTATCAACGGCTCCGTTCGCTGCTCGCGCACTCCGGGACACAGGAGGCGGCCTCCACACGTTCCTGCGCCGCGCCGCGGGAAACGCCGCGGTTGCGGGAATTATCGCTTGGGCGTGCGCGATTCCCGTGTTGCTGCTCACAGCCCCCGCCGGGCTTCGCCAACAGTTGCCGCTATACGCGGCGGTGTTTGCGCCCCTTGCGGTTCTATGGTGTATGACCGGCCCCTACTCGGGTGCTCTGATTTCCCAGGGACGCATCGCCCTCGCGACCGGCTCGATGGTCTGGCGAGGAACCGGCGCCCTTGTTGGTTTGGCCATGGCCCCTCTCGGAGCGGGTTTGGCCACGGTTGGACTCGGACTTGGTTTTGGCGAACTGGCGCGTCTTTTGTGGCTGCGCAGGCGCCTTGCGGAGGGAATGCCGCCGCCCTCGCCGTACGCGCTCTCGCTTGCCCCTTGGCGCAAGTCGACGGCGGCGCAGTTGATGGCCGGTGTGGCCACCAGCTCGGCGCCCCTAGCCGAACGGCTTCTCGCTGGCAGCCTCGGATCGGGGGTCATTTCGCACCTCGAGTATAGCATGAGGCTGTTAGGGATTCCCATCCTACTGTTCGATGGCGCCCTCGCACCGCTCCTACTTACTCGTTGGACGAATCAAATTGCCGTCAGAGGCAACACTCCGTCGCGTCGTGATACGCTTAGCCCTGTCCTGAAAGGCGTCGCCCTAGCGGCTGCTTGCGCCGCGCTTCTGGTGGCTTTTTCCCCCACAGTGGTCACACTTGTGCTACGACACGGCCGGTTCACGAACACGGACGCAGTCGCTGTCGCGGGCCTTTTACGAATCCTGGGAGTCGGATTCGTGGCCTCCATGGGTGCACTCCTCCTGGAGCGCTTGTACTTGGCCGGAGCTCGGAACCGGACGCTCGCGGCATTCTCCGTAATGCGTGTCGGCATGAGAATAGGTATCGCAGCGCTGCTGCTTCACACTCACGGACTCGTGGCATTCGGCGTGGGGTACGCTGTCGCGGAAACCGTATACCTTCTGACCCTGGTGGCATTCGCCAACCCGAAAGAGCGTTCTGGAGCGCCGGCACCAGGAACGGCCGGCGGTTAACGAAGACCCTCATCGAGAAGGCAGGAGATTTCGGATGCGGATTCTCGTCACCGGCGCAGCCGGGTTCATCGGCTTTCACGTAGCGCGCAGACTGTTAGCTGATGGCCACGACGTCGTAGGGCTCGATTCCGTCAACCCCTATTACGACGTTCGACTCAAGGAAGCGCGCCTAGCCATCCTGCAACAACAGCGCGCGTTCGAGTTCGTACGGGCCGCGCTTGCCGATCCCGAGGCGATGAATCAACTGTTTGATCGATGCGTGTTCGATCGGGTAATCCATCTTGCTGCGCAGGCAGGAGTTCGTTACTCGCTCGAGCGGCCGGATGCATACGTGGCCTCGAACGTTCTCGGCTTCTTGCAGGTCTTGGAGGAGTGTCGCTACCGGAACGTACCGCACCTTGTCTACGCCAGCTCTAGCTCCGTGTACGGGGCGAGCACGCAGATGCCGTTCTCGGTTCATCACGGAGCCGATCATCCGCTATCGATGTACGGCGCCACCAAGCGGGTTAACGAGCTCATGGCGCACAGCTACTCGTACCTGTTTCATCTTCCCACAACTGGCCTACGGTTCTTCACCGTGTACGGCCCGTGGGGTCGGCCAGACATGGTGCTCTTCAAGTTCACCAAGGCAATCCTCGAAGGTCGTGCCATCGACGTCTTCAACAACGGACACATGAAGCGGGACTTCACCTATATCGACGACGTCGTGGAGTCGGTAGTTCGGATCACAAACGTGATTCCGACGCCGGACCCCCAATGGTCCAGCGACAATCCGGACCCTGCGTCGAGCAGCGCTCCATTCCGCCTTTTCAATGTTGGAAACCACGAACCGGTGGAATTGACCGAGGTGATCGCGCTCCTTGAGGAGGCGCTGTCAAGAAAGGCAATCCTGAACCTTGTGCCGATCCAACCTGGAGATGTGCCCGCGACGCACGCTGATGTTGGGAGCCTAGAGAAGGCCACCGGTTTTGCTCCACGCACCCCCATGCGAGAGGGTGTGCGCCGCTTCGTCGAATGGTATAGGGAGTTCTACAGGGCGTGAGCCCGCGGCCAGCGTTCCGCGATGGGTTGTGGCTCGGGGGTTTAGTTGTCACGTGTGTAGTCGCAGCCATAGAGCCCGGGACAATCGTGCTGCCGCTAATGTGCCTCGGGGCCTGGCTGGCGTGGCGATGGCCCGATCTCGTCCTATCGTGTCTTACGCTAGGGATTCTGACACTCCGCCCGTCTTTGGACGTCTTTGGGGGCCGTGTGGCGGGGTTGGGGGCATTTGCGCTCAATCCAGCGGTCGTGTTTGGAATGGTTGTGCTGTGGCTGGGTTTGGTCATCGCGATGCGCCGTGGCGCCGATGGGCGGTGGCTATGGCCTGACCCATTCCTTCTAAGATCTCACCTATGGCTCTTCGTCGCGTACGGCATCGGTTTCACCTCTGCAGTACGCTTGTATGGCTCGCTGGGCGTCACGACGGCCGGACGTGAGGTCGCCAGGGTGGCGAGTATTGTGCTCGCGTTCCTCGTGGTTTTGTGGTGGGTCGCGGACCGTCGGGGGCGTGAACGGTTGGGCTGGCAGTTGCTATTCCTTGGTGCGGTCCCGCCGCTCGCGCTCGCGACATGGCAGCTGCTTCAGGGGACCGGAAACCTGGAACTAGAAGGCGTCAACCGGCTTCAAGGTACTCTCTCACACCCCAACTCGTTTGGTCTGTACCTTGTTCCGTTCGCGCTCTTCCTCGTGGGCGGCATACCCTCGAGCAGGGGAGTACGGACCTTCGCTAGAGTTGGCGCTGCGCTCACCCTCTCTGTGTTCATAGTGCTGAGCTACAGCCGCACTGCCCTGCTCGCGCTGGTCGCTGGGCTGATGGTACTCCCGTTCCTGGGAGGGCGGCGGTCGGGTTGGCGCACGGTTGTCACGACCGGAACACTCGCGCTCGTCCTAGCTGGAGGTGTCTGGATTGTCGCGGGTGATCTTGTTCGAGAGCGCTTCGCGTCGCTATCGGTCAACCGTGACGCTTGGGACGCTGCCCTCTTGGGCGAGTCGGAGAACTCGCTCACGTGGCGACTGATCAATTGGGGTGTGCTCATCCAGTTGGGTTTCAGGCACCCCATCTCCGGGCATGGCGCGGGAATGACGACAGAACTGAACCCGCTCGTCAGTCCAGTCAACGGTATCCCGTTCAACGCGCACAACGACTTCGTTCGCTTCTTCTTTGAAGGCGGGTTCAGCGGACTTTTCGCGTACGTGATCTATGCGCTGACCCTTTGCGCTGGGAGCATTCGTGCCGCGAGAAAGGCGCCACGTGCTGACGCTGCGCTTGCGTTCGGCGTGTCGGCGGCCTTCGCATCTCTGCTCATCCTATCGCTCGGCTCCGCCGAGTTGTCTTTGAATACGGCGATCCTCTATGAGCTTTACGCTATGCTGGCACTGGTATGGTGCACCAGTGTAGGCCGGGCGCCGCGGCCGCAGGCGACCGAAGGTCGCGACGCCCCGGTTCAATTCACACCGGGCGGCGGCACGTAGGCGCGCCACTTGTCGGCTAAGTCGCGGAACCAGGCGTCTCCGGTAACCTGAAAGAACGCGTCGAGGATCTGAATGCATCCCGCGTGATAAGCGCGGGTAGTGTAGCCCTGCGTACGAGAGTAGAGCGTCCAAGACCCGGTGTCGTAGAACCTGGTGTTATACTTGATTGCTTCAATACCACGATCGAACATGCGCTTGACCTCAGGATCGTCGGTTGCAAGCCAGAACTCCCCCACGCCGAGTGCCGCCTCAGCTGATCCGTTCCAGATTTGGTTATACGGGCTGAACTCTTCCCACCAATACCCGTGAGCTGTGTCCGGCAGCATGACTCCACCATCATCCCAAAGCACGCGAAAGGAATTGAGCACTTGGTACCCATACTCCCGCCACCGCGCTTCTCCCGTTCTACGGTAAAGCTCGGCGTAGACTATGAGCGCGAGGCCTTGGGCTTGGCCGGAAATCCAAGGGGCGTCGTTGGTCACGCCACCGGAGTTGAAACTGAACTCATACTCCCATACTGGGAACCGCACTCCTCCGTGTCGTCGCCAGATAGCGTACCGCCACATGGCGTCCCCGACGTGCTCAAGGCTGTCAGTAGAAATGCTGGTTCGGACGAACAGGAACCCAGTATGTTGGAAGGTGCTCACAGGCTGGAAGAAGATTCCATTCGACGGATACGACACCCACATCAGATACGGGGTCGTGCTGGGTGCAATCTTGCCGCCAACGTAGCGAACTGTCTGACCGCGAATCACTTCAGCGGTGACGAGGACGTGGTCGATCATGCGGTGAAATCGCGCGCTGTCTGTAAGCACGCCGCGACTGTACATCTGTGCGACGTGAACCATTGCGCGAAACAACTCAGAAGCACGTTGGAAACTGGCGATCGCTGTGTCAGCCCGGAGCGAATCCTCTAGAGCTCGAACGCCGGCGAAGGCGCCGTCGGCTCGAAGACGGTCCTCGCGTGAGATGACATGCGCGGCCTCCAGGCAGAGCGGCACGTTGTTCGGATCCGTCGTTTGCGAGAATTGGCAGGTTTCGGCGGGGACGGTGGGTGCGGTGGAAGACTGCAAGCAGGCAGTGCTCGATAGGCACGTGCCCAGGACGATCAAGAGCTGACGCATTGGCGTTCCTAGCGGCGGTTTGGGGAAACTTCTTTAGCTGAAGCAACGCGTAAACCTGCGACCGTCACCCCGAGGAGAAGGCCGATCAGGACCGCAGTTCGCCTCCTCGGCCAGCTCCTCCTTACCGGGACGATCGGTGGGTCGATCACGCTGATCGCGGGCGTATTCCGAACCTCCTGCACCGCGGCCTGCTCTTCTTGAAGGCGCAGCTGGACGTAGACTTGCTGCGCCATGTCGACGGCTCGTCGCAGACGCGCCTCCTCCATCTGCAAGACAGGCGAGCCAGTGATGACGCGGTTTCTGCCGTAGAAGTCAGCAAGCGATTGCTCAGCTGCCGCGAGATCCTGGCGGGCATGCACCGCGCGATCAGCCGTGAACGTGCGCTCAGCCGCGGCTCGTGCTTGTCGAAGGGCGATGTTCGCTTCGTTCAACGCGCCGAGCAGCGTGTCCGCCAGTGCCTTGGAGAGTTCCGGCGTACGTGCCTCAACGGTGAACCGCACGACGCCAGTCCGAACGTTGACGTCCACGTCGATCGCCTTCCGCAGTCGGCGCACCGTGTTGGACTCGCGCAGGGCGGCCGGTTGACCATCCAGCCCGTAGATCGCTGCCAGAGGCACCTGTTGTCGTTCCCATGGAAACGCAGTGTGCACAACCCGGCGCAACACTGCGTCGGTCGTGAGCAGGTCGCCAAAGAACTGAGCGCTGTTCTGCGAACCTAGCGGCAGATTGGCGAATTGGGACGCGAGACCTGCGAGCGCGCCGCTCAGCTGCGCTGGTGATCCCGTCTCCGCTTGGAAGGCAGCCCCGGATTGATAGTACGACGGCAGGAGAGTGGCCGTCCCCCCGCCAGCCCCGCCACCCACGACGCTGAACAGAGCCAGAAGGCGCCAGTGCGCCCGAGCCTGAACGACGAGAGTCCGAGTGGCGACGTACCAGTCAGCTGGACCTTGGGGGTTGGTCACGGAAGCCCGCAGGCGGGCGCCGGGCTCGGCATATTAAATGAATTCATGCGACCGCTAAGATGCATGCCAAGTGCCCGGGAGACAAGCGATTATGCGAAACAAGGAGCAGGGAGCAGGGAGCAGGGAGCATCCCGCTGCCGTCAGCCAACCTGAAGCGCGACCTCTTTGAGACGGCCGGGGACCGAGATCAGACGACGATTCACAGGATCGGCGGCCAAGCGGAACTCCTCGACCGTGACGACGCCGAGGATCGGCTCGGAACCGCGCTCACCGAACACCGCGATCGTCGGCTGCACGCCGTCGCCGATCCGGATCCTGATCCAGGCCACTGGGTATCGGACCTCGCGGCCGTCCGCCAGAACGAACGGCCACTCCTCCGCGGGAACGATCCCGAGTCCGTCCAGAATATCGCGAGGGATCCACGTGTAGGTCGCGCCGCGGCGTTGACCCCTCGCCGCTAGGCTGCCACCTTCCTACGGAAAGGTACGGGAGGTGGGGATCAGCTACGTCGATGGTACCGTTCGCGGTCCCGCGGGCCAGGAGCAGCCTGTTCGCTTTCTGATCGATTCCGGGGCGATGTACTCACTACTCCCCGAGCCCGTGTGGAAGGCGATAGGCATCGCCCCGAAGCGCGAGATGCAATTCAGCCTCGCCGACGGGCGCCTCGTTCAGCGCTGGGTGTCAGAGTGTCACATCGCGCTACCGCAGGGCGAGGGCCATACGCCGGTCGTGCTCGGCGAGCCGGGCGATGCCGAGCCGCTGCTGGGCGTCGTCACCCTCGAGATCCTCGGGCTGGTCTTCGATCCATTCCGCCGCACCCTCCAAACGATGCGCGCGCTGATGGTGTGACCATGGAGGAGGTTCCCTCAGGGGTTCCTCGTCACCACCACGATGATCGCCACCGTGCTCGCCACAATCTGCGCGATCGCCCCGACCAGCGACACGTAGTCGGTTCGCGGCGCCGCCGGATCCTTCGCCGGCACGAACACCTCCGACCCCGGGCCGGGGGTTGGACTACTGCCTCCGAGTAGGCTGCGACGCCGCGTCCGCACCTCGCCATTCGCGAACCGCACGCTCACCGCGCCCTTGTCCGCCACCCGGTTAAACCCGCCCGCGGCGCTGACGTAATAGTCGAGCCCCGCGCCGCGCCGATACAACACGCTCCCCGGCGAGTTGACCGCCCCCACCACCCGCACGCTCGGCTGATACTCCGGGATATTGACCGAATCGCCCGGCTGCAGAATGATGTTGTCCCGCGAGCTGGCGTCGCGCAGCGCGCGCGGCAAATCGATGTTGATCCGTCCCGCGTCCCCTTCCGGCCGCACAAACCGAATCCCCTCGGCATATGCCCGGGGCGTCAGACGCCCCGCCCGCTCGATCAGATCCAGCAAGCGATCGTCCTTGGCCTTCAGCGCGTACGTCCCGGGATACTGCACCTCCCCCGTGATCGTCACCGTCCGCTGCAGCTCGAAGTCGGGCTGCCGGAAGATCAACACGTTGTCGAACGGCTCGAGCGGCACGTCGGCCGCGGTTCCCGGCGCGGGGAACGACACCCCCGCCGCGCCGACGTAGCGGCCCGCCTCGTCGCGCTCGAACAGGTACGTCGAGTCGAGCGGCACGCGAATCGTCGTCGCCAGCTGCCCCTCGGACCGATGGGTGGGGAGCCGGGCGATCTCCGCCTCGTTGAGCGACGCTCCGATCCGCGGCCCGCGCGCCCACGCGACCAGCTCGCGCAGCGTCATCCCCGGCCGCCAAGGATAGGCGCCGGGCTTCTGCACCATCCCCGCGATCCCCACGTACAGCTGCTGGGTCAACATGGGCACGGAGTCCACGACCACAGAATCGCCGTCCTGCAGCGCGATGGCCGGGAGCGAGCCCGGAGCATCGATCTCCACGTCCACCACCTGGCGAGCGAACGCGCCGGGGCCGCGCTGCGGCGCCGGTGTCACCCGGTGTACCGCGATCCGCTTGAGCGCGGCGTCGGGCCGGAACCCGCCCGCCGCCTCCACCAGGTCCTCCAACGTCTCGCCTGCGCGCAGCTCGTAAATCGCCGGCCGCGTCACCGCCCCCGTCAACTCGGCGCGCAACCCGTGCACCGGCACGAACACGACGTCGCCCGTCTCGAGCCGCACATCCGCCCGCGCGTCGCCGTGCAACAGATAGCCGTAGAGATCGAGCGTCGCCGCCGGCTTCCCGCCGCGCCGCACCTCGACCGCCCGCAGGTTGCCGCGCTCGGTCACCCCGCCCGCCGCGTACAGCGCCGTCAGCGCGGTGCCGAGTGAGCTGACCTGATATGCCCCGGGCTGCGCCACCTCGCCCACCACATAGACCTGATTCGCCCGCACGTTGGAGACGGTGATGTCAAACCGCGTGGTCGCATTTGTGCGCCGTACCCCCGAATACACCCGCCCCAGCTTGTCGTACAGCACCCGGCGCAGCTGGTCGAGCGTCAGGCTCGAGACGAACAACTGCCCCACCTGGGGAATGAGAATGAAGCCCTCGCGCGTCACCGGCAGCGCGTACGTCAGCTCGACGTCGCCCGTCAGGATCAACACGAGCTGGTCGCCGGCGCCGAGCCGGTAGTCGGCGGGGACGGGCCCGGCGAGGAGCGGCAGGAACTGCGACGTCGAGCGGCGGAACACGTCCACCCCGAACACGCGACTCGGCCTGTCGCCGCCGCGCGCCCGGATGAACCCTGTGTCCACCGCCAGGAACGGCTGCTCCACCGGCGGCAGCCCGAGCGCCTGAATCGCCGCCAGCTCCTGGAACCCGGGCGCCGGAGTTTGCCCCCCCGCCGCGCCCTCGCCGAGGTAGGCGTCGAGCAGCGTCGCGGGATAGCCGCTGGCGCGCAGCCGGGCGCGGATCTGGTCGGGCGTCAACCCCGACTGCCCGATTCGCTGCCGCACGGCGTCGGCCAGGCCGGGCTGCTGGAGCGCGCTCTGAACCTGGGCGGCGGTGGGTTGCTGGGCTCGCCCGGGCACTGGCACAAGGGCAAGCAACAGGGCGCTCGCGAGAGCTGGGAGCGGGGAGCGGGGAGCGGGATGGCACTTCATATAACCGGCTTTCTCCAAGGGCGTCAGAAAGTCAGGGACGGCTAAGATGGAGGCTAAGTCGCGGGGGGTCAAGCTTTTAAATGCCGGCACCGGGTTTGTTGACCCCGGGCTGCCAGCCCGGGGTCAACCCACCCCGGGGCAGGAGGCCCTCACCCCGGGCCGCCGGCCCGGCGTCAGCCGCGCCCCAGGAACTCCCGGTACACCTCCGCGGTGGCCTCCGCCGTCCCCTGCCACGTGAACCGCCGCGCCCGGGCCCAGCCGCGCTGAATCAATCCCTCGCGCAGCTCCTCGTCGTCCAGACTGTCGAGCGCCTGCTCGTACGCCGCCGGATCGCGCCCCTCCACCACCACCGCCGCGTCGCCGCCGACCTCCTTGAGACATCCGGCCCCCGACGTGACCACCGGCAGCCCCGACGCGAACGCCTCGAGCACCGGGAACCCCACCCCCTCGTACAGCGACGGAAACAGCAGCACATCCGCCGCGCGATAGGCTCGGCGCAACGTGGTCTCGTCGGCCGCGGCGACGCTGCGCACCGCGCGCCGCAGCCCCAACCGCTCGATTAGCTGCTCCTGCTCCGGCTTGAACCGGCCGCCCACCTGGAGCAGATAGGCGTCGGTGCGCTGGCGCAGCCGCGCCACCGTCTGGATGACGAGCGGCACGTTCTTGCGGTCCACCGTGCTGCCGACGTGCAGGACGACGAACGCCTCCTCGGGGATGCGCCAGTCGCGCCGACCCCGCTCGCGTGCGACGCCCGACTCGCCGAAGAACGCGCGATCCACCCCGAACGGCACGACGCGAATGCGGCGGTCGTCGCCCAGCCACGTCGCCAGCTCGCCCTTCAGCCACTCGGTGCCGACGATGTACGCGTCCGCCTGGCGCAGCGCCTTGAGCGTCTGACGCAGGAACCGGTTCCGCAGGCCCTCACGCCAGCCGTCGGTGGGCGAGCGCAAGACGATCACCGGCATCAGGTCGTGCACGGTGACCACGACCGGGCGGCGCCGCGCGCTCGTGAGCATGTGGGCGTAACTGTGATCGAGGATGTGCACGACGTTGGCGCGCTTCGCCTCGCGCTTCAGGCGGTGGGGATAAAAGAAGTAGCGTGCGGCGTAGCGCTGCGGGCCGAGCAGCGGGCCCGGCAGCACGACGCGCGACGGGTCCACGTCCTGCGTCCACCAGCGCACGAAGCCGCCGGAGCTGCGGCCGTCGGCCTGCTCGCGCGTCAACGCCCCGATGTGGGCCGCGAGGCGCACCTCGAATCCGGGATCGGTGCTCTCGAGCCAGTCGTGGAGGCGATGCGCGTACTTGTCCATCGACGGCCAGCGCTCGAGGGGGAGATCGGGAACCAGCAGAACCCTAGCCACTAGCACACCGTGACCAAGAAGGCGCCAAGGCGCCAAGACGCCTGAGTGGTTCTCAGTGTACGGTTGCTAGTCTTGCGCAACTTGGGACTCCTCCCTGTGAGCCACTTAGGCGTCTTGGCGTCTTGGCGTCTCCTAGCGACGGTTTGCTACCCGACAACCTGTTTCCAGGCGACGGTTTGCTACCCGACCACTAGCTTCCAGAATTCCAAGGTGCGCTCCGCCACCGCATCATCGGAGTACAGTCGTAGCGCTCTGGCACGACCGGCCCGCGCCAACTCCTTTCGCGTCCCCTCATCCGCCAACCCCAGCACGGCGTCTGCGAGCGCCGCGCAGTCGCCCGCCGGCACCACCAGACCGGCCTCGCCCACAATCTCGGGGATGACGCCGCTGTCGCTGCCGAGGACCGCGACCTCGTACGCCATCGCCTCGACCAGCACCTGCGCGTTGGCTTCCTGCCAGTCGGGGAGCGCGCGGGACGGCTGCACCAGCAGATCGAGCTCCGGCCAGATGCGGGCCAGCTGGTCGGCGGGGAGTCCGCCGGTCCAGCGAATGCGCGCGGCCAGGCGCAGCTCGCTCGCCAGCGCTTCCAGCCGCTCGCGCTCCGGCCCGTCGCCCACGACGGTGAGGTGCCAGGGCGCGCCGCGGTTGCGCGCGAGCGCCTGCAGCAAGTTATCGAGTCCCTTGCGAGGCACCAAGCGCCCGACGAATCCGATGGCGAGTCCCTCGTGCGTGGTGTGCACCGGCTCGTGGGGCACCGGGACGCCGAGCTGGGGGAGGACGGCGACTGCGACGTTGGGGGCGTCGCGGCGCACCAGGGCGGCGGCGGCCTCGCTGCCCGCCGCCAGGCCCTTGAGCCGGCGCAGGGTGCGGCGCCGGGCCCAGCGGTCGAGCAGGGAGAGCCCTGGGGGAGGGTCCAGGTTCTGGCGCGTGAACAGCACCGCGGGGATGGCGAGATGGCGGGCGGCGGCGATCACCTGGCGCGCCACCGCCGTGGTGGGTTCTTCCTCGATCTGGACGATGTCGGGCCGTTTGTCGCGCAGCAGGGCGCCGAGGGCGCGGCGGGCGAAGCGGGACCGCTCGAGGTCGCCGATGGCGCGCACCGGGATGGGGAAAACCTCGAGGCCGCTCTGCCGCTCCCAGGCGGTCTCGATCGGCTGGCCGAGCGGGGAGGGCGGGGGAGGGTCGACCCAGCGCTGCGGCACGCCGACGGTCACATCGAGCCCGCGGGCCGCGAGCGCGCGCAGCTTCCCGCGGTAGGCGGGCTGGACATAGGTGTGGGAGATCACCAGTACTCGGTGCATGGACTCAGATGGGATCCAATTGCGGATTGCGGATTGTGGATTGCGGATTGGAAGGGGGGGCGTCAAATCCGCAATCCGCAATCCCCAATCCGCAATTAGTGGAATGGGCGGTACAGGACTCGAACCTGTGACCTCCGGTATGTGAGACCGGCGCTCTAACCAGCTGAGCTAACCACCCTGAACTACTAGACGCCCTGACGCCGAGACGCCTCGGCGCCTAGGAAAAGCTACCAAACTGAAGTGCTCAAGCCTAGGCGTCTCGGCCCCTGGGCGTCTCGGCGCAATGGGCCCTCCAGGATTTGAACCTGGGACCTACGGATTATGAGTCCGCTGCTCTAACCGCTGAGCTAAGGGCCCTCGTCGATCAAAGCGGTCTCCCCCCTCCCACATCGTGGATCGGGGCCGGTGCCGGCCCCGTCTCTCCGCGCGACGCCCGCACGACTTCCGCGAGCAGATGGTTCAAGTTCCGTTCCATCTTCGTGGCGCGCTCGGTCGCTTCGACCGGTGAGATCTGCTGCAGCTGCATGAGATGACACGTCGTGTAGAATTCGCGAATGCGCGTCAGCAGCTCCGTGACGGCGTTCCGCACGAAGGGGTCGTGACGCCGCTCGTCGGTGACCTCCGCCTGGCTCGCCGGCTGGTGCCCGAGCGCGCGCTGGACCAGCAGCAACCCCACCGCGAAGTCCAGGCCTGTCCGGATCAGCGTGTTGTCCACCAGGGCCGCGATCCCCAAGAGGAGCGCGAATTGCGCAAGCACCAACGAAACAACCCGGCTGTCCTGGGCCATTAAGGGAGCCCTCCTCTCCTGAGCTGGCCCTCCAGGATTAGAACCTGGACCTACGGATTATGAGTCCGCCGCTCTGACCGCTGAGTTAAGGGCCAGAACGAATTGCGGATTGCGGATTGTATCGGCGGGTATCGCGACGCGCGACCCTCGCCGCGCAAATCCGAAATCCGCAATCCGAAATCCGCAATCTAAAGTAGGCCCCCCCGCCTGAGCTTGCCAAGCTGGTCGTAGAACTGCTCGTGCATCGCCAACACCTCGGCGGGCGAGACGGTGGCGACGCCCGCTTTTCCGACCTCGATCCCCGCGGCGAAGTTGGCGACGTCGGCGGCCTCGCGCACCGTCGCCCCGGCGGCGAGCGCCGTCCCCACCCACGCCGTGACGGTGTCGCCCGCGCCCGAGACGTCGAACACGTCGCGCGCCATCGTGGGAATGCGGGTGATCTCCTTGTCCTTGGTCACGAGCATCATCCCCTCGCCGCCGAGAGTGAGGAGCAGGTTGTCCACCGCCAGCTTGTCGAGGGCGTCGGGGAGGGCGTCGGGATGGGCGAGATCGAGGGCCGCGCCCATCGCCTGCTCCAGCTCGCGGCGGTTCGGCTTGAACACCGTGGCGCCGCGGTAGGCGAAGAAGTTCTTGAACTTGGGGTCCACGGCGACGGGCACGCCGCGCTTCTTGGCGAGCGCCAGCCCGCGCTCGATCACCTGGGGCACGAGCGTGCCCTTGTTGTAGTCCTCGATCAGAAGGGCGTCGGCGTCGCGCATCGCGCGCTCCAGCTCCGCGCCCACCTGCTCCATCACGCGCGCCGGGATCGGCTCCTCCACCTCTTCGTCGATGCGCAGCATCTGCTGGCCGCGCGCCACGATCCGAGTCTTGGAGGTGGTGGGGCGGGCCGCCGCGACGACGAGATGCTTGTCGGTGAGCTGCACCTGGGCCAGCTCTCCGCGAATCGAGTCGCCGCGGGCGTCATCGCCGATCACGGCCACCAGGCGGCACTCGGCGCCGATCGCGGCCACGTTGGCCGCGACGTTCGCCGCGCCGCCCAGCGCGTGGCGCCGGCCCTGCACCGTGACCACCGGCACCGGCGCCTCGGGCGACACGCGGTCCACGTCGCCCATGAGATAGACATCGAGCATGGCGTCGCCCAGCACCGCGATGCGGACGCCCGCCATCTTCCGGAGCAGGGCTTCGATCCGATCGCGGGTCAAGGGACGGACCGGCCTTTCGTCATGGCACCAAACTCTCTTTCCGGTACCGAAACGTGAGCTCCAGTCTCCCCACCCATCGCGTGTCCCTCGCGCCGGCGACATGGCCCGCATTCGAGATCAGATGCACCCCGCCGTCGCCCGTCAGACTCCACGCGCCTGCTGACAGCTGACCGCCGACGGCCAATCTCACCGTCCGCACGACCACGCCGGCCAGGAACGTCGGCGTCGAATCATACGCGGTGACCGGCGGGTAGGGGAGCCGGAAATCGCCCTCACCCTGGCGCAACAGGGTGACTTCGGGAGCGAGCAGGGAGCCGGGAGCGGGGAGCAGGGTCGCCCGCAGCGTGAGCTGGTCGTAGTCGGAGAAGTTGCGCGCGAGGCCCACGCCCCGGCGCATCACGACCTCGGCGGGCTTGTCGGTACGATATGTGAGATTCGCGACCTGCGTGTAGAACGCGGTCCAGCCCCACGCGCCCACCCCGCCGCGCGCACCCAGTGTGAGCCCATACTGCGGTGGCTCCTTGTCGGTCGCGGAGGAACGATCCACCTGGATGTCGTCGATGAGCATCGAGCCGAACAGCGTCGTACCACCGACGCGCGTGAGCACATCCACACCCACCAGACTGTTCACCTGGTTTTGTTGGTCGTACTGCGCGAGCAACCCGAACGTCGCGATGTTCGCGTACCATGGCTCGAGCTGGCGCCCGGGACCCGCGAGCAGCGAGCCTTCCCACAGCGCCAACGTCGTTTTCCCCGGGGGGCGCAACACCAGCCTGTGCGCGACCCAATAACGGTGGTTCAACGTGCCGCTCGTGTCGGGGAGATCGTCGAGCTGGGTGAGCACCCCCTCGAGCCGCACGCCGCTCGTGCCCAGGCTCACCCCGAAATGATCGTAGCTGTAGGGGCTGGGCGAGAGCAGCAGACCCTCCACGGCGGGCGGGCCCCAATTGCGATCGAGTGAGCCGAAGAACAGGTCGCCATAGCGCCACTGCGCCGTCGCATAGGCCTCGGCGTTGCGCCCCGCGATCACGCGGTCCTTCTTGCCCTCGTAGTCGGGATCCCACTTGAGCCGCGTGTCGAAGTAGGGGTGGGTGACGACGGCGACGGGCCCGAACAGCAACGCGAGCGACACGCCGCCCGAGACGTCGCCGTGACCCGCGCCCGCCGCTCGCAGCGCATCGCGGCGCGCGTACGAGCCGGCCGCCACGCCCGCGTGCACGTCGAGTCGCGCCGCCGGGCCGCGCTCGCGGCGCTCGAGATCGGTGCGCATCCGGCGCACGACGCGCCACTCGGCGCCGGTCAGCGTCGCGCTGTCGGCCGCCTCGAGCGCGCGCAGCAGGTCGGCCTGGCGGAAGGGGCGGGTGAGGGGCGTGGGGTCGGCGATCCGCCCGCGCGCGATGAGGTGCTCGACGTACGCCGTGCCCCACCAAGAGAGGGGGACGTAGGGGGAGGCGTCCTGACAGACGCCAAGCCGCCAAGACGCCAAGACGCTAAGGAAAAGCAGGGAGGCGGTGCGCATGGCGGGGGCAATTTGGGCTGGCCCGATGTCGGGCGGAAGCCCAACTGACCCCGGGCGCAAGCCCGGGGAACACCAGAGCCACGGGGGATTGGGTTATCCCCGGGCTGGCGCCCGGGGTCAGTTGAGACGGTTATCTTCCCCCGCCGATGTCCGAATTCCTCGTCGAAACCCGTCGCGGCACCGTCGTCGAATCCCGCCACCGCGTCCACGTCGCGGTCGTCGACGGGGCGGGGCAGCTCGTCGCCCACGCCGGTGATCCCGACTTCGTCACGTTCTGGCGCTCGGCGGCGAAGCCCTTCCAGGCGCTGCCGCTCCTGGAGGACGGCGCGGCCGCGCGATTCGAGTTGACCCGGCAGGAGCTGGCGCTCGCGTGCGCGTCGCACTCGAGTGAGCCGGGGCAGGTGGCGCTGGTGCGCGAGTTCCTGCAGAAGATCGGCTGCTCCGAGCGCGACCTGTTGTGCGGGCCGCATCGGCCGCTCTCCGAGGCGGTCGCCAAGGACTACGAGACGCGCGGGGTGCGGCTCACCGGCGTCTACTCGAATTGCTCGGGGAAGCATGCGGGGATGCTGGCGCTCGCGAAGCACCACGGCTGGCCCACGGAGTTCTACGGGCGCATCGAGCACCCGGTGCAGCAGCGCTGCCTGGCCGAGGTGAGCCGCTGGACGGGCGTGCCGGTGGAGCAGATCGGGGTGGCGGTGGATGGGTGCGGCGTCGCCTGCTTCGCGCTGCCGCTGAGCAAGATGGCGTTCGGATACGCGAGACTCGGGATGCGAGATGCGGGAGACGGGATGCGCGACGACGCATCCCGCATCTCGCATCCCGCGTCTCGCGTCGTGGAGGCGATGCTTCACCATCCGAACCTCGTCGCCGGCTCCGGCCGCCCCTGCACGGACCTAATGAGAGCACATCCGGGTCGAGTCGTGGCGAAAGTGGGGGCGGAGGGCGTTTACAGTGCCCTCCTCACCCGCGAGGGCCTCGGTGTGGCGCTCAAGGTCGAAGACGGCCACAGCGTCGCAGCGTCGCTCGCGATCGCCGCGGTGCTCGGCGAGCTGGGCCTCAACCCCCAGCCGGCGTCCCTCACGACGCGGCCGATCACGAACTCGCGGGGCGAAGTGGTGGGGGAGATGCGGTTAAATGGAGGGTTGGCGAAATGAAAGGATGGGGGAGCGGGGAGCGGGGAGCAGTACTATGAGTGCGCAGGCAGGCGCCGGCCTCGACCCGCAGATGGTCGCCATGGTCCGCGTCGCCACGGCGATCGCGAGGGGTGACGAGGGAGCCCTGCGCGACCGGATGCGCGCGGCGCGGGTCTTGGGCGTCCCCGGGGTGTGGGTGGAGGAGCTGCTGCTCCAGAGCTTCCTGAACGTCGGGTATCCGCTCGCGCTGTCTGCCTTCGGCATCTGGCGCGAGCTGGCGGGACCGCCGGAGAAGGACGCCGTCGGGGAGCCGATCGCGCACGCCGAGTGGGAACGGTGGCGGCAGCGCGGCGAGGAGGCCTGCGCACAGGTGTACGGGCGCACCTACCACAAGCTGCTGCTCAACTTGCGCGCGCTGCATCCCGCGATCGAGCCGTTGGTGGTGGTGGACGCGTACGGCAAGATCCTGAGCCGGCCGGGGCTGGACGCGAAGCGGCGCGAGCTGTGCACCCTCGCCGCCATCGCGATGCTCGACGCGCCCCGTCAGCTGCACGCCCACCTCCGGGGGGCGTTGAACACGGGGTGGACGCGGGAGGACGTGGATGCGGTGCTTGCGGTGGTGGAGGCGGATCTAACCAAGGAACGCGCCCTGAAGCTCTGGGAGATGTGGGCGGATGTAAGGGGGCGGAAACTACATGGGGAATGAGGGGGCGAGCGCAGGTGTTCCCCAGGCTGTGGCCCGGGGTCAGTTGAGCTGTGAGCGAGGCCGGACTGACCCCGGGCGCAAGCCCGGGGAACACCAAAACCCGCCAGGTGGGGTTTGTCCCACCCCGGGCTTTCGCCCGGGGTCAGTCAATCATTGGTGTTGTTAGGTGTTCATAGACCGCGCCGTCGTTCACGTCTTCGCCGGCACTGGCGGCTCCGGCGCCAGCTCCTTCCGCCGCGAGAAGTTCGTCCCCAAAGGCGGACCGGATGGCGGCAACGGCGGGGAGGGCGGCAGCGTCTTCGTGCGCGCCGACCCGAACCTCGCCACGCTCCTCGACTACCGCTATCACACCCACTGGAAGGCCGAGCGCGGCCAGCACGGGAAAGGAAAGGACATGACGGGGCGGTCGGGCGCCGACGTCTACCTCCCCGTGCCCCCGGGCACCGAGGTGCGCGACGCCGACTCGGGCGAAGTGCTCGGCGAGCTGCTCGCGCCGGGACAAACTCTCCTCGTGGCGAAAGGGGGACGTGGCGGCCGGGGCAACGCGCGCTTCGCGACCCCTACGCACCAGTCCCCGCGCGAATGGGAGCCGGGCGAGGCCGGCGAAGAGCGCCGGCTCGAGCTGGTGCTCAAACTGATCGCCGACGTCGGCCTGCTGGGCGAGCCGAACGCGGGCAAGAGCACGCTGCTGTCCGTCATCTCCGCCGCCCGCCCCAAAGTGGCCGACTACCCGTTCACCACGCTCGAACCCTACCTCGGCGTCGTCGGGCTGTCGGATCACCGCTCGTTCGTCGTCGCCGATATCCCGGGGATCATCGAAGGGGCGCACGCGGGGAAGGGGCTCGGCCTGCGGTTCCTGCAGCACGTGGAGCGCACCCGGATGCTGGCCGTCCTGGTGCCCGTCGACAGTCCCGATCCCCAGGCGACCTACGACCTGCTGCGCCGAGAGGCGGCGCTGTACTCGCCCGAGCTGGCCGCGAAGCCGCATGTGGTGGTGGTGACGAAAGCGGATTTGGTATCGGGTACCGGGTACCAGGTACCGGGTGCGGAATCCCGGGCACCCGATACCCGATACCCGGTACCCGATACCCGATACCCGACGATCCGCACCGACGCGGGCGCACCTGTGCTCACCATTTCCGCCGTGACTCGTCAGGGACTAGCGGAGCTCCTGGAAACCCTGTGGCAGACCCTCCAGACCGCTCCCGCGACGCGGTAACCGCCTACCTCGCGCTGGCGCAGGTGCCGGGAGTCGGCTCCCAGCGGCTGCGCCTCCTGATCGGGGCGTTTGGCAGCGCCGACGCCGTGCTCCAAGCGCCGCACGCACGGCTGGCGACGCTCCCCGGCATCGGCAAGGCCGCCGCGACGGCGATCCGGGACGCGACGCCCGCTGACGGCGAGCGGCTCTTGGGGAAGCTCGACGAGCTGGGCGCCCGTGCGCTGTTGCCGACGGATCCCGAGTTCCCGACGCAGCTGGGCGACCTCCACGACCCACCGGCGGTGCTGTACGCGTGGGGCGACGTCACGTTGCTGCGGCGCCCGGCGGTGGCGATCGTCGGCAGCCGCGATCACACCGTCTACGGGGCCGACGCGGCGCGATTGCTCGCCGGCGCCGTCGCGCGGCGCGCGGTCGTCGTGAGCGGCATGGCGCGCGGGATCGACGCGCTGGCGCACAGCGCGGCGCTCGACGCGGGCGGAGCGAGCGTCGGCGTGCTGGGCAACGGTTTCGGCGTGATCTATCCCGCGGCGAACCGGGCGCTGTACGAGCGGATGGTCCGCCACGGCTGCCTGGTGACCGAGCATCCGCCGGGAGAGCGGCCGCACGCCGGCTCGTTTTCGCGCCGCAACCGGCTGATCTCAGGGCTGGCGCGCGCGGTGGTCGTGGTCGAGGCCGCGGCGCGGTCGGGGGCGATCACCACCGCCGACGCCGGGCTCGAGCAGGGGCGCGCCATTCTCGCCGTCCCAGGCCCGATCACGAGCCCGACGTCAGTGGGGTGCAACAAGCTGATTCAGCAGGGCGCGCATCCCGCCCTCTGCGCCGCCGACATCTTCGAGCAGATCGGGCTCGCCGGCGGGCTGGCCGATACTGCGCTGGCTCTCGCCACGCCCGCGCCTCGCGTGCCGCCGCCCGACCTCTCGGGGCTGCAGCTCACGCTGTGGAGCCGCCTGACGGCCGAGCCGCAGCACGTCGACGCGCTCGTCGCCCACGCGGGCACCGGGGCGGCGGCGGTGCTGGGGGCGCTGACGGAGTTGGAGCTGCGGGGACTGGTGAGGCAGGCGCCCGGCATGGTGTTTGGGCTGA
>DASYQX010000090.1:0-14488 GCA_036004985.1 Gemmatimonadales bacterium | reverse complement strand
CCCGCACCCGGCGCTGTTCACGACGATCGGCTCGTCGCCGTCGCCAAACGCCGCGACGTTGGCGCGCGCGAGGACCCGCGCCTCATCGAGCAGGCCGGCGTGGCCGTGCAGCGCGCCGCAGCACACCTGCCCCTCCACTTCACGCACGTCGTAGCCGTTCACTGCGAGGGTTCGGATCGTCGCGTCATGCACGTGACGGAAGAGGCCTTGCATGACGCAGCCGCGGAAGAGAAGGGCGGTAAGGGGCGGTAAGGGGCGGTATGGGGCGGTAGGTTCCCTGCCCCTGTTACCGCCCCCGACCGCCCCTTCCCGCCTCTTGCCGCCCTTCGTCGCCACCAGCATCCCCATGGCGAACCGCAGCCGGCCCCATCCGGCCAGCCAGCGGGGAAGCCATGCTCGAAGTGCACGGGCGAAACCGTACACCACCCCTGACACCTCCGGCGTCGTGAGCGCCCACAATGCCGCGCGGGCGATCCACGGGACCCCGTGCGCGCGGGTGAGCAGGGCGCGTGCCGCCTCGAGCCCCTGCCCGTAGCGCACGCCCGACGGGCACACCGGTTCGCAGCCGCGGCAGCCGAGGCAACGGTCGAGGTGGAACGCAAGCGAGGGGTCGGTGGGCGGGAGGTCGCCCCGCTCCAGCGCGCGTATCAGCTCGATGCGGCCGCGAGGGGAGTCGGCTTCGTCTCCGGTGGCGAGGAAGGTGGGGCAGGCTTGCAGGCAGAAGCCGCAATGAACGCACGCGTCCAGCCCTTCGAAACCTCCCCGTCCCCCCCCCGTCATTCGCCTTCGGTCGCGACGACGAGCGCGCCGCCGGGATCGAAGGTGCGGCGCAGGCCGGCGACTAGGGGGCCGACACCCTCGCGGTACGCGCCGAAATGGCCCACGGCGCTGCGCACGGGCCACGGCGCGCGCTCGAGCGTCAATGGCACCTCGAGCCCCGCGAGCGTGCGGCGTAACCGCTGGAGCCGGTCCACGGTCACCTCGCCGGTCCAGCGGATGGCGCCGGCGCCGGGCGAGGCGGAGACCCACTCATCTCCCACCTGGTGCTGCAACAGGTCGAGCAGCTCGTCGCTCGCCGAGGGGACGCCGCCAATGCGGAACGTCACCGGACGGACGGCGAACCCCTCGGCCAGTCGCATCCAGAAGGTGTGCCCCTCCTCGGCCCTTAGCGCCGTGAACCGCCCGCCGGTGGCGGCGCCGAGTCCCGTTTCGTCCGCGGCGACGAGTGCCGGCGACCCGGCGAGCCGCGCGGCGAGCACCCAGCGCTCGCGCCGCGCGAGGGCGGGGGAGACCAGCTCGAGCGCCGCGGGTGTGAGCCCGGCGCCGGCGATGTCCTCCGCCACTTGCGTCAGGTCTTCGCGCGAGCCCTCCAGCAGGTAGGTGACGTCGGCCCGGGGCAGGGCCCTGAGGCGCAGATGCACGAGCACGATCACCCCGAACGCGCCGAACCCGCCCGCCTGGAGCCGGGTGAGATCGTACCCGGCGACGTTCTTCATCACGCGCCCGCCGCTCTGCACCATGCGCCCGTCGCCGGTCACGAACGTGACGCCGAGGAGGTGGTCCTTAATTGGTCCGAACCCCTGGCGCAGCGGGCCGGCGGTGGCGCTGGCGACGACCGAGCCGAGAGTGCGGCCCGCGAGACCGGGGGGATCCACGCCGAGCCACGCGCCGCGGTCGGCGAGCTGCTGGCGCAGCTGGTCGAGCCCGATCCCCGCCTCGGCGGTCGCGGTGAGATCCTGCGGCTCGACCGCCGGCACACGGTCGAGGCGGCGCGTGGTGAGCGCGAGGTCCGCGGGAGCGTCGCTCTGGAGCCACGTGCCCGCGCCCTCGATCCGCACGCGCCACCCTTCCTGGTGGGCGGTGCCGAGCAGCAGGGCGACCGCGTCGGGGGAGCCGGGAGCGATCCGCGGGACGCGGTCGCTGCCGGCTTCGAGCAGGGCGCCCTCGCCGAGGAGCGCGCGGACTTTCTCGAGGAGGTTCATGGGGACACCAACTGACCCCGGGCGCCAGCCCCGGGATCACCAAAACCGCCCCGGGTGGGTGTTGGTCCAACCCCGGGCTTGCGCCCGGGGTCAGTCCAACCGCTCCACTCGCGACAGGCATGAACTGGCACGACCTTTCCCGGGTTCACCCGCTCTCCGGGGTCAAACACCCGCCGCACGGCATGCATCGCGCCCAAGGACTCGGCGTCGAACACGAGGGGCATGTAGCGGAGCTTGTCGAGGCCCACGCCGTGCTCGCCGGTGATCGTGCCGCCGGCGGCGATACACGCGGCCATGATCTCGCCGCTCGCCTGCTCAACCCGGGCGCGCAAGGCGGCGTCAGTCGCGTCGAACGAGATGTTCGGGTGGAGATTACCGTCCCCGGCGTGAAACACGTTGCTCACGACGAGCCCATAGCGCGCGGCGATCCCGGCGATCGTCTCGAGGACGTGCGGGAGGGCTGAGCGAGGGACGACCGCGTCCTGCACCACCAGGTCGCGCGACAGCCGGCCCATGGCGCCGAACGCTTTCTTCCGGCCCTGCCACAGGCGCTCGCGCTCCGCCTCATCCGAGGCGGTCCGGATCGAGCGCGCTCCAGTGCTCTTGAGGAGTGCCGCGACGGCATCGGCCTCGGCGGCGACTGCGCCCTCGTCCCGCCCGTCCAGCTCGGCGAGCAGCACGGCGGCGGCGTCGCGCGGGTAGCCCGCCGCGTAGACGGAGTCCTCGACCGCCTGGATGCACGACTGGTCCATCATCTCGAGCGCCGCCGGGACGATCCCCGCGGCGATGATCGCCGAAACGCCCTCGCCGGCAGCGCGCAGGGAGCTGAAATCGGCGAGCAAGGTGCGGACAGCGCGCGGCACCGGCGTGAGCCGCACGGTGATGCGCGTCGCGATCCCGAAGTTCCCCTCGGAGCCGACGAAGAGTCCCACCAGGTCGGGGCCCCACGGCTCCCCTCCCGGGCTCCCCAGCTCCACCACCTGCCCGTCCGCGAGCACGACCTCGAGTGCCAGGACGTGGTTCGCGGTGACGCCATACTTGAGGCAGTGCGGCCCGCCGGCGTTCTCGGCCACGTTGCCGCCGATCGTGCAGGCGGTCTGGCTCGACGGGTCGGGGGCGTAGTGGAGCCGATGGGGACGGGCGGCCGCCGAGAGCTTCGTGTTCACGACACCCGGCTCGACCACTGCGAGCCGGTTCGCGGGGTCCACACGCAGCACGCGGCTCAGACGCGTGAGCACGAGGAGCACGGCGCCCTCACCCGCGAGCGCCCCTCCCGAGAGCCCGGTTCCGGCGCCGCGCGGGACGAAGGGGAGCCCGTGACACGCGAGCAGCCGCACGAGGGCGATCAGCTCTTCCCGCGTCCCCGGGAGCACGACGACGTCGGGGAGGCGGCGATGGGTGGGCAGGCCGTCCATCGCGTATGTGGCGCGCTCGGCGCGGGTGGCGCGCACGTGCCGCGCCCCCACGATCGCGGCGAGGTCCCGTTCGAGCGTAGCCGGCGGGGGAGGGAAAGCGCTCACGGCACCTTCTCGATCTTGGGATGGGCACCGCCCTTGCCGTTGCTCTTGGCGCGCAGGCGCACCGCGGCCCGCCGTTCGGCGTCAGCGGCGAGGGGCTGGAGCATCGCGGCGAGGCGGCGCAGGCGCACGGTCGTGTTGCGGATCGCGAGCAGCGCGACTTTCGCCGGCGCGTCGAGCTCCAGCGTCGCGGCCACGCGGAATGACAGCGCCTCGGGGTCCACCGGCAGCTCCGGTGGGTCGTGCTCCAGCGCGCTGATCAAGCGGAGGAAGTCCTTGCGAACATCGGTCGCCAGGTCCTCCGCCTCAGCGGCGTCGACGGGATCGTCGGCGAACTCCTCGATGCGCGCCATGCGGTACGGGCGGTCGGCCTCGAGCCACTCGAGCAGTACGAAGCGCTGCTCCCCGGTGGTCAGGATGTCGGAGCGCCCGTCGGGGAGGGTCTGGGTGTTGAGGATATGCGCGATGCAGCCGATGTCGCCCGGCGCGGGTGCGGGATCGGTGACCTCGTCGGGCGCAACGTACGCGATGCCGAAGCGGCGATCGCCTTCGAGACAGTCCGCCAGCAGAGTCCGGTAACGAGGCTCGAAGATGTGAAGCGGCTGCGTAGCCCCGGGGAACAGGACGAGCGGTAACGGAAAGATGGGAAGGTCCCGAGACATGCGGTAATAGTATACAGGCAGACGCCTAGACGGTCAGACGCCTCGCGGTGCGCAGGAAAAAAGGGGTCAGGAATGCTTCTCCTGACCCCTCGTACCTGCAACCCGCTAGGCGCCTAAGCGTCTAGGCGTCTGCCTGAGCGTCTGCCTAGCCGTCTAGGCGGCTCTCCAGAAGCCCTTTAGCGCTTTCCCGTCCGGCGATTCTCTGAGCTTTTCGAACGCCCGCTCTCTTATCTGCCTGATCCTCTCCCGGGTCACTCCCATCAGCGCCCCGATTTTTTCGAGCGTCATCGCCTCGCTGCCTTCCTCGAGGCCGTAATAGAGGTAGAGGATCTTGCGTTCGCGCGGGGTGAGGTATTTCTGGAAGATGCGGTCGATGAACTCGCGCATCAGCTTGCCGTCGGTGCGCTCTTCGATCTCGCCGCCCTCTTGGCCGGCGAAGCGCTCGCCCAACGTCGCGGCGTCCTTGTCGGAGCGGTCCACGGGGGCGTCGAGCGACAGCTCGGCGGCCGTCATGCGGCGCGCGGTGCGGACGTTCTCGACGGTGTCCTCGAGCGCCTGCGCGATCTCGTCGTCGGTGGGCTCGCGGCCGAGCTCCTGCGAGAGGTAGGTCTCGGTGCGGCTCATCCGGATGAGCTGGGAGTTCTGGTTCAGCGGAATGCGCACGCTGCGCGTTTGCTCGGCGAGGGCCTTGAGGACCGCTTGGCGCACCCACCAGACGGCGTACGAGATGAACTTCACGCCCTGGTCGGGATCGAACTTCTTTACGGCTTTGAGCAGGCCTTCGTTGCCGATGGCGACGAGCTCGGAGAGGTCGAGGCCGTGGCCCTGGTATTTCTTGACGTAGGAGATGACGAAGCGGAGGTTGGCGGTGACGAGCCGTTCGGCGGCCTTTTCGTCGCCCCGCTGAACGCGCCGCGCGAGCCGTCGCTCCTCGGCGGGGTCTTTGATCAGCGGGAGTTTTTGGATGTCTTGCAGGTACTGGTCGAATGCGCCTGAGGGGGTAGTGCGAAAGAACGCTTTCGCCTTGCCTCCGTTCGACCTAGCCATGCGCGAGACTCCCGGTAGGGCTGCCGAGTGTTTATGGACAGCTGGGACGGCGCCGCCATTTAGGCCGACGACCAACGCCGCCAATATAGGATTCCCTGCCACATGGTGCAAATCTCGGCAGTTTTCCACATCACAAATTATTAGACTAGTGGCGATTCCACCGTTTGTCCACTATCCACACCCCGTGTGGAGAGCTTTTTCCACCCCTCCATGTTTCAGCCGGCACCCCCCGTGTGGAGACGTGGAAGACATGTGGGAAGTTGTTGAGGAGTATGTGATTACTGGTTGACGGGAAAGGCGGAGGCGTCGAACGGTTGCGTTCGACGCCTCGCTGCGACGCCTCTCTTCGACGGTGTCGCTCGACGCCCGTTCACCTCACTATGACGACCCCCGTGTCGGCCAGTGCCTGGTGTCGAGCAATCAGGGTCGCGCGACCCGGCCCGACGGCGTCGAAGATCACATACGAGGTGCCGCGCACTCTGATCCGCAGAACGGTGCTCGTGTCCTGCAGGTCCCACGTGATCTCCGCCGGCCAAATCTCTCGGCCGAGGGAGTCGCGCACCATTGCGCTGACCACCCCGGAGTCGCCCACGGCACGCTCCTGACTCTCGGGCGTGACCGTAATGCTCTCGGCGACGGGGGGCGGCGGCGGCGGCGGCGGCGGTGGCGGCGGTGGCGGCGGCACAGTGTCGCGCGGCATGCTGTCCGGTGGGATACTGTCGCGGGGCAAGCTGTCACCGGGGATGCTGTCGCGGGGGATACTATCGCGCGGAACGGTATCGCACGGGACCGTGTCGCGCGGAATGGTATCTCCCGGGGTGGTATCGCGGGGGACTGTGTCGCGCGGGGGCGGGGCCGCTCTCGGCACGAGGTCATGGGCAGGTTTACCCCACAGCAACGAACCGCGCCGCAGGATTCTGACAGCGGGGTCGAGAGCATGCGAGGATCTCATCGGGCTCGCTCGTTCACGTCCTTCGTTGACGTAGTGCGTTCCACGGTTTCCGTTGGACGCCTCTCTTCGACGGGTGTGTTTGGGGCCCTGTAGCTAGACGTTTTCGCGTGATCCTGTGGACGGTGGTTGCGCCGCTTCGGGTCGCCAACTATGTTATTAACTATTAATAATACAACAAACCCGCTCCGCCAACCCCGGTGCTGAGGCCGCCGCGATGACGACCATCCTTTCCGTATCCCTGCCTGCTGAGCTGCGCTCGACGCTCGACGCCGAAGCGAAGCGCCAGCGACGTTCTCGCAGCTTTGTCGTGGCAGCGGCGGTGCGCGAGTACGTTGCCCGTCAGGAGCGCGAGGCCTTCACCGCCGCGCGGGAGCGCACCCTCCGCGAAGGGCTCGCGCTTGCCCCCGCCGCTCGCGTCCAACTCGCCGAAGACCTCTGGCAGGATCTCGCTCGCGGACGCAAGCCCGCCGCACCGTGGACTGCGACCTTCAACACGTTTGAAGAGTACGACCGGTGGAAACGTCCCTGACCAAGTCTCGGCTCGTGACGGTCTGTCGCCTGCTCAATGCGGCAGGGGCGAAGTACGTTGTCGTGGGCGCCTTTGCCCTGGCGCTCCACGGCGTCGTGCGCGCCACGAAGGACATCGATATCCTCATCGAGCCAACGCTCGATAATGCCCGGCGCACGCTGAAGGCGCTGGAAGGTCTGACTTGGGGCGTCGCCCGCGAGCTTGACCCGGCGGATGTGGTGAACAAGCCGATCACGATCGTCGGCGACGAACCACGCGTCGACCTCCTGACTCTGGCGTGGAGCGTCCGCTACGCCGACGCCGCCCCGAAGGCGCAGAAGGCGAAGATCGACGGCGTGGAGATACCCTTCGCTGACCTAGACACGCTCATCCGAACGAAGCAGACCGACCGGTTTCAGGATAAAGCCGACGTCGAGAGCCTGGAGCAGCTGAAGCGGCTCGCGCCCTAGGCCACCACCTCCCGAATCCTCCCCTCTTCCACCCCCACCGTCCACGCCTGCTTGTCGCCGTGCATCACCCCGATCCCCTTCGGCAGCGCGAACCGAATCTCCCCCCCCTCCCGCACCTTCTTGTCGCCCCGCATCGCCTCGATGAGGTCGTCTACACTCGGCCCGTCGGGCCGCTCGACCGGTAGCCGGCACCGCTCGAGCAGCTGCACGATGCGGTCGGCGGTCCCTTTGGCCGCGATCCCGAGCGTCTCCGCCAGCCGGGCCTCGATCGCCATCCCGATCGCCACCGCCTCCCCGTGCAGCACCTCGAACTTCACGGTCGCCTCGATAGCATGAGCCACGGTGTGCCCGAAGTTCAGGATCGCCCGGCGCCCCGCCTCGCGCTCGTCCTCCGCCACCACCGCCGCCTTGATCTCGACCGACCGCCGCACCACGCGCTCCAGCGTCGCGGCATCCTTGGCGAGAATCGCGGCGTGCTCCCGCTCCAAAAACGCGAAGTACTCGGCGTCCGCGATCACCCCGTGCTTCACCGCCTCGGCCAGCCCCGCCGACACCTGAACCGGGGGCAGCGAAGACAAGAGATCGAGGTCGGCGACGACCAACCGGGGCTGGTAAAAGGCACCCAGCAGGTTTTTTCCCGCCGCGACGTCCACCCCCGTCTTCCCGCCGATGGACGAGTCGATCATCGCGAGTAGCGACGTGGGCACCTGGACGTACGGGACGCCCCGCAGGTACGTCGCCGCCACGAACCCCGCCACGTCGCCCACGACCCCGCCGCCCAGCGCGATCACCGCACAATCTCGCCCGAAATGCGCCGCGAGCATCCGGTCGGAGAGCGACGCCCACGTCTCGCGCGTCTTGTTCCATTCGCCGGCCGGAAACGGGAACAGCTCTACCCGGTACCCGGTACCCGATACCTTCTTCACGACGGCGTCTCCGTACAGGTTCGCCACGTGCGAGTCAGTGATCACGGCGTACGCGGCGGCGGGACATTGCTGCGCGAGGAGCGCCGGCACCACGCCCAACGCCCCACGCCCGATGACAATGTCGTACGAAGCGTCCCGTTGCTCGGCGAGCGGGACGCGGATCGTCACCACTGGACGTCGGGCCGGCCGGCGCGGGCGTTGGCCGCGCGGGCGAGCACGAACAGCAGATCGGACAGGCGATTCAAGTACCGCAGGACTTCGGGCCGCACAGCCGCCCCCCCCTCCCGCCCCAACCCCACGACGGCCCGCTCCGCTCGCCGGCAGACGGTGCGTGCGAGGTGCAACGCGGCGGCCTTCGGCGTGCCGCCCGGCAGAATGAATTTCTTGAGCGCCGGCAGCCGCTCCTCTTGGTCGTCGATCGCATCCTCGAGCGCGCCCACTTCGCCGTCGCCGATGGCCTGGCCTTCGAGCGCCTTCGCGAGCTTGGCCGGGTCGGGCGTCGCCAGCTCCGCGCCGATCGTGAACAGGTCGCGCTGGATCGTTTGGAGCAAGGGGAGCCCGAAATCGGTGGGCTCGAGCGCCGCGGCGAAGCCGATGGCGGCGTTCAATTCGTCCACGTCGCCGTAAGCCGCCACTCGGGTGTCATCCTTGGGCACGCGGCCGCCGCCGAAGAGCCCGGTTTCACCCTGGTCGCCCGTCTTGGTGTAAATTCGCCCCATGCAGGATGTCAAAGATATCACCATTATCGGCGCCGGCCCGACCGGCCTCTTCGCCGCGTTCTACGCCGGGATGCGCGGCGCCTCGCACCGCCTGATCGACAACCTCGACCAGGTCGGCGGCCAGCTCACCGCCCTCTATCCCGAGAAGTACATCTTCGACGTCGCCGGCTTCCCCAAGATCCTCTCCAAGGACCTCGTCAAAGGGATGGCGGAGCAGGGCCTCCAATGGAAAGCCCCGCTCCACCTGGGCGAGAAAGTCATCGGGCTCGGCACCACGCAGCAGAACGGCAACCCGCTCTTCACGGTGGTCACGGACAAGGACGAGTACCCCGGCCGCACGGTGCTCATCGCGGGCGGGATCGGCGCCTTCACCCCGCGGAAACTGCCCCTGAAGGACGCCGACCAGTGGCTCGGCAAGGGGCTGTACGACCGGGTGCTCAACCCGAAGGAGTTCACCAAGAAGCGCGTGCTCATCGTCGGCGGCGGCGACTCGGCGTTCGACTGGGCGGTGAACCTCCAGGGGATCGCGAAGTCCATCCTGATGATCCATCGGCGTGACGGCTTCCGCGCCCACCAGGCCACCGTGGACCAGGTCCACGCCCTGTGCGCCGCCGGCAAGATGGAGCTGCGCACGTTCTGGGAAGTGAAGGCGATTCACGGCGGCGAGCGCATCGAGAAGGTCACGATGTTCAACAATAAGACCAAAGAAGAAGAGACCGTCGCGATGGACTCCGTCATCCCCCAGCTCGGCTTCGTCTCTTCCCTCGGCGCCATCGCCGAGTGGGGGCTCGAGATCGAAAAGGGCGACATCAAGGTGTCGCAGACGATGGAGACGAACATCCCCGGCATCTTTGCGGCCGGGGACATCACGACCTATCCGGGGAAGCTCAAGCTCATCGCGACGGGCGTTGCGGAGGCCTGCATTGCCGTGAATCATGCGGTGCACTTCATCAACCCGAGCGCGAAGATCGAGCCGGGGCACAGCTCGAACATGGCCCTGTTCGGACAGAAAGAGGACTGACGGCGAAAGACGCCGTCCTCCGCCGTCACCTCGTCTTTCCGATTTCCACGACCAGCGAATCGATCTGCGCGAGCATCTCCCTCCCGCGCGCCGCGTGCCCATTCGCCGCGATCGAGAACGTGAATCGGCGCCCATCGGCCCGCTCGACGAAGCCCGACAGACTGTTCACGCGGAAAATCGACCCGGTTTTGGCGAGCACGCGCCCTTCGAGCAGCGTCCCGGTGAAGCGGCGCAACAGCGAGCCCGGCTGCTGGGCGCGAGGCAGGGCGGCGACAAAGGGCGCGCGTTTGGGATGGCGGTACATGTAGTCGAGCAGCTGCACGAAGGCGTGCGGCGTCACCAGGTTCCCCGCCGAGAGCCCCGAGCCGTCGTCCAGCGCGAACGCCGTCGAGTCGATCTTCACCGAATCGATCAAGAACCGTTTCTCGACCTCGAGCCCCTTCTCCCAGCTCCCCGCTCCCCCAATCTCCCGGCCCAGGATCTTGAGGAGCATCTCCGCAAACCAGTTCTGGCTGGTGTTGAGAATCGGGAAGATGATATCGGGGAGCGGGCGGCCTTGGTATTCGATGAGGGGGTTCGAGCAGCACCGGAGCGCGCGATACACCATTGAGTCGGTCGTGCTTGCAGCGCCACCTTCGATTGCCACACCCTTGCGGACCAGCGCCGACCCCAATGCGCGGGCAGCGTACAGGTTGGGATCCAGCAGGGCCATGTATTGCCGCGACGGCGCGCGACCGAGCGCCACCGTGCCCTCCGCCCAGATGTCGTGCGAGCCTGGCAAGCGGAAGAAATCGATGGTCGAGCCCGAGTCGGCAGGTCCTGTGCGCGCCCGGTTCTCGAACCCGAACAGCTTCAGGTCGGGGTTCCAGGTGATCGTCGGTGGTTGGTCCACCCCGGCCCCGGGCGTGATCTCGAAATCCACGCTGTTGTCGTGAAAGCCGAGCCCTGAAACCGGTGCGGCGTACCACCAGTTCACGTCGTACGACCCCCAGTTCCAGTGCGTGAGGACCGGCTCGAAGTACGAGCCGTCGCCCACGATCTTGCCGGTGATCCGCCGGATGCCGCGCGCGCGCACCGAGTCGGCGATCGCGTCCACCGCCGTCCACGTCGAGTCGCACGCGCCGGCGGCCAGAGTGTCTATCCCGAAGCAGCGCTCCGACCAGGTCGGATCCCCGCGGCCGTAGAGAATCAGGTCGCCCTGGAGCACGCCGTCGGCGACGGTGCCGTTGGCGTACAGGCTGGTCCGCACGCGGTAGTCGGGGGGGAGCAGCACCGTCGCCGCCGCGGCCACGACCAGCTTCGTGTTGCTCGCCGGCACTGAGTACCGGTCGGCGTTGCGGTTGAACAGCACCCGGCCGCGGTCGTCCTGCACGAACACGTTCCAGGTGGCGCGATTGAACGGCGGCTGGTCGAGCAACGTGGTGAGCCGGCGCTCGAGTGTGCCGCGCAGCGGCGTCGTGCGCGGCGGCGGGCCGGCTGGCACCGCCTGGGGCGGGGCGGGCGTCTGGGCCGAGAGAACGCCGCTAATCGTAAGCGACGCGAGGATCAGCTTTCGCATAGAGCAGGTCGGTGACGAGGTTGACGAGCACGAAGACGACCGACAAGAACAGGATGCTCCCCTGGACCGCGGGGAGATCGCGCTTCTCGATCGCCTGGAGGACGTAGCGGCCCACGCCGGGCCACGAAAAGATCGTCTCGGTGAGGATGCTGCCCGTCAGGTAGTTCCCCACGTCGAGCCCCAGGACCGTAATCACGGGCAACAGCGCATTGCGAAACGCATGCCGGCCGATGACGAGGCGCTCGGACAACCCCTTGGCGCGCGCGGTGCGCACGAAGTCGGACGACAGCACGTCGAGCATCGCTCCGCGGGTCATGCGGGCCAGGAACGCGATCGACCGCGTCCCGAGCGTCAGCGCCGGCAGCACGAAAAACGCGATGCCGCCGTAGCCCGAGGGCGGCAACCATTGCAGCGTCACGGCAAACAGGAGAATCAAGAGCAGCCCGACCCAATACACCGGAAACGACACGCCGACGTAGGCGAGCAGCATGCTGAAACGGTCCACGGCTCCGTGCGGCCGCACCGCGGCGAGCACGCCGAGCGTGATGCCGAGACTGGCGGCGAGCAGCATGGCAGCGCCGGCGAGCTGCAGCGTCTTGGGGAAGCGCTCGGCGAGGTCGCCCAGGACCGGCCGTTGGGTGATGTACGAGTGCCCCAGATCGCCCCGCACTACACCCCACAGATAGTGGCCGAACTGCACGGGGAGTGGGTCATCCAGGCGCAGCTCGGCGCGCAGCCGAGCGATCGTGGCGGAGTCTGCCCGCTCACCCACCATCTCGGCGACGGGGTCCCCGGGCACCACGTTCAACAACAGGAATGCGACAACCAGGACACCGAACAACGTCGGAATCGTCGAAAGCAAACGTCGACCGATGAACCGAATCACTGGGGCGAGACGCGCCGCACCGCGGTCCAACGCTGGCCGTTGAAGATCACCGGGATCTCCCATCCGGTGATCGATGGATGCTGCGCCCACAGGTCCACCGGGAACCAGAGGTAGAGCCAGGGGGCCGCGTCGTACACCCGCCCGTCGATGCGCCGGTACAGCGCCTCCCGCGCCGCGTCGTCGGTGGTGCGGCGCGCCACGAGGATGAGGGAGTCGGTCACCCGGTCGGAGTAGAACGAATAGTTGCCGCCCGGCCCGAAGCTCGCGCTGTGAAACAGCGGATAGAGAAAGTTGTCGCCGTCGGGGTAATCGGCCCACCAATCGAGCATCGCCATGTCGGCCTCACCCTTGCGGGCGGCCTCACGCATGCTCGACGCGTCCCGCGCAACGACCTCGACGCGAATCCCGACCGCGGCGAGCTGCGCCTGCACCGCCTGGGCGACTCGCCCCTGCTCCACGTTCGTCCCGGACCGCCATAGCTGGATCGCGAAGCCGTTCGGGAACCCCGCCTGCACGAGCAGCCGGCGGGCCGCCACGGTGTCGTAGCGGTATCCCGCCCGGGTCGTGTCGCCGCCGCCCAGCGAGGGCGGAATCGCGCCGCGGGCGGCGATGCCGCGACCGTTCCACACGGTGGCCAAGATCTGCGGGACGTTGGTAGAAAGATTGATCGCGCGGCGTACGCGCGGATCCCGCAGCGGTCCACGCCGGTTGTTGAGCGCCACGTAGATCACGCGCAGCGCGGGTTTCCGCTGCAGCCAGTCGGGGTGCTCGGCCTGCCACTTGGCCGTCTCCCCGAAGGGGATCTCGGCGACTGACAGCCGCCCGGCGAGGAACTCCGCCGCCCGCGTGAAGGGCTCCGGGACGATGCGTACCGTGAGCGACTCGGCGGCCGGGGAACCACCCCAGTAGTCGGGGTTGCGCGCGAATTTCAGCTCGTCGTCGTGCCGCCAGGCGGCGAAGCGCCACGGCCCCGTGCCAACGGGCCGCTGCCCGAAATCGGCGGGCACCGGCGCGGGGACGATCGCCGCGACGGGCATGGCGAGGAACTTGGGGAACACGGCGAGCGGCTCGACGAGCGTGAAGGCGACCGCGGTATCGCCCAACACTTCGATCCCGCCCTGGTCGGGGTGGGCGATCGGCTGCAGCGGCCAGACGCGTCCACCGCGGGTGGCGGGGTCGAGCACTCGGAGGAACGACCGCTTCACGTCCGCGGCAACGAACGGCCGCCCGTCGTGAAATCTCACGCCCGGTCTGAGGTGAAAGACGTATCGCTGCCCGTTGCGCTCTGCCCTCCAGCGGTCGGCGAGTCCCGGGAGCAGCCGGCCGTCGGGATCGAACTGGGTCAGTCCGTCGAACAGCAGGGTCACCATCTCGCCCGTCGGCACATCGGTCGAGAGCGCCGGATCGAGCGACCGAGGGTCGTACGTCTCGTAGTAGACCAGACCCTGACCTGCCTCGCCGCCGCAGGCGAGGAGCAGGCACACGAACAGCATGCTCGTGGTGTCGAAAAGGTTGACAGTGCGGTGCAAGTGACGCAACATACGGGAGTTGCCAAACCTCGTCAATTGCGCTGCGCGTCACTCCTTCCGCTCGTCGCTCTCCTGGCGGCGTCCTCCGTCCTCGCCGCCCAAACTCAGGAGCGGCAGGAGCGGGTCGTCCGCGGTCTGTCGTTCGCCGGCAATCACGCGCTCGACGACTACGCGCTGAGCAGCGCGATCGCGACGACGAAGTCGAGTTGGTTTGCGACCAATCCGTTCGTCCGCTGGCTCGGGTTGGGCGAGAAGCGGTACTTCGATGAGCAGGAGTTCCGGCGCGACGTCGTGCGGTTGTTGTTGCTGTACCGCCAGAGCGGCTACATGACCGCGGTAGTGGACACCAACGTCGTCCGGACGGGGAAAGACGCGTACATCATGTTCCGCATTCACGAAGGTGACCCGGTCCGGGTCGCCCGGCTCGACGTGCTCGGGGTCGTCGGGATACTCGATACGGCGCGGCTGCGACGGGCACTTCCCCTCCAAATCGGCGATGCCTTCAACCGGTTTCTGCTGCAGGCGTCGGCGGACACGATTGCCGCTCGGCTGCGGAATGCCGGCCATCCCTACGCCGAGGTATTGCGGAACTTCGATTCGGAGGCGGGCGCCTTGCGCGCGGAGGTCACGCTCGAGGCGGTCCCGGGTGCGGCGATGCGCGTTGGCGAGGTCGCGATCCGCGGGTTGGTCGAAGTCGATACCTCCACGGTG
>DASYQX010000089.1:0-2580 GCA_036004985.1 Gemmatimonadales bacterium | reverse complement strand
ATGTCATTTTTCAGGAGCATTGCCCCAGGGGTTTTTCACCACCATTCCCCCACCCGGGAGGCGCGTCAGTCGTTTCTGTTTAGGGCATCCGTTGTCTCCGAGCAAGTTCTTTCGGCGTGATGAGCGCCGCGCGCTTCATGCCCCGTCCGCCGGACGCGACGACGGCTTGCGGGCACCGCGCGCGGGGCTCGGGGCGCGGGCCGCGCGCAGGCTCGGCCCTTCCATGACGATCTGATGAGCGCGGTGCGCGAAGCGGTCGAGCGCGCTGTTGGCCAGGATCGGATCGTCGAAGAGGGCGACCCACTCGTCCACAGCGCGGTTGCTCGTGATGAGCGTCGCGGCACGGCCGTCCCGTTCGACCAAGACGTCGTAGAAATCACTCGACTGCTGCGCGGTGAGCTTGCGCAGGCCGAAGTCATCGACGATGAGCAGGTCGGGAGCGAGCCAGCTCCGCAGCTCGCGCTCGAAGGAATGATCGGCGCGCGACTGCAGCAAGGCTTGCAGGAGTTTGGCGACCTTGACGAAGCGGACGCGGTGGCCGGCCCGACACGCGCTGTGACCGAGGGCCTGCGCGAGAAAACTCTTCCCGACGCCGACGGGCCCGCAGAAGATCACGTTGTCGTGCTCGGCGAGCCAGCGCAGGCTGAAGAGCTCGCGGACGCGGGCGCGATCGAAGCTCACGGGCGTGTCCCAGACAATCTGCTCGGCGGCGACGGTCTCGTCGAAGGTCGCGGCGGTCACCCGCAACGCCAAGCCGTGACTGTCCCGGCGATCGATCTCATCCTGCAAGAGCAGTTCGAGGAACTCCACGTGGCTCAGCTTGGCCTGGCGCGCGTGGGTGGCGCGATCCGGCAGCGTGGGCAGCAGCCCGCCCAGGCGTAGGCGTTTAAGGCGACGCAGCAGATCAGGCGCGATCTCCATCGTGACTCTCCTGTGGTTGGGGGTCGTGAGTGAAGCTGCCGGGCGGACGGACAAACCGTGCGGGCAGCGGCGTCGCATCGCTCGCCGGCACCGTCGTGACGGCCGGCTCGACGGCGGCGCGGATGATGCCCTCGACGCGGCGGACGTCGAGGAGTTCGAAGGCGAGGGCGCGTGCACAGGCGGCGTTGACACGCTCGGCGCCATAGCGCGCGGCCAGACGGAGGAGTTTCTGGGCTTGCCGCAGGCGGCTCCACGGGAAGGTGGCGCTCAGCAGGACGGTGACGAACTGCCCGAGCGCGGGGCCGAGTTGCTGCGCCTGGCGGATGCAGGCGTCGGGGGCGCGCAGGGCGTACGGGACGCGCGCGGCGGGATAGTCGGCATAGTCGGTGGCCGGGTGGCCCGGCGCGGCCACCGCGTGGAGCTTGATCAGCTCGCCGCGATGGTAGATGCGCACGACCCGGGCGTCGCCGCGGACCTCGACACGCTCGCCGACATAGCGCGTCGGCACCGAGTACAGCGCGCGGTGGAATTGGAGGTGATGGTCGGGATGCACGGTGGCCCAGGCCCACGTGGGGCGATCGAACGGCTCCGGTGCCAGTGGCAGCAGCGCCGCCTGCTCGTGCGCCTCGAAGGCGACGCGCGGGACCTGCCGCGTCGTGCCGTGCAGACGGGCGCCGGCGAGATCGCGACACCAGACGACCGCCCGCGCTTGCATGTCGGTCAGATCGCGAAACGTCTCGCCGCGGAAGAAGTCCTGGCGGCAGTACGGAATCCCCCGCTCGACTTTCGGCTTGCCCGTGGCGTGGCGCACCACGGCGGGGTCGACCACGAAGCCGCGATACTGCGCGTATTCGAGCATGACGCGCGCCAGCGTCGGCGTGTAGCGATCGGCCCGCGTGACGACCGGCGTGAGATTGTCGACGACGACGCGGCGCACGACGCCGCCAAAGAACGCCCACGCGGCCTCGAGGCCCTCGAGGACGGTGGCGAGATCCTGCCGGAAGCTGACGTGCAGGTAGGCGTAGCGGCTGGCGCAGAGGGTGATCAACAAGCCGTGCACGCGGCGGCGCTGGCCGGTGAGTGGATCCGGCCACAGCCCGAGGAAACCGAAATCCACCTCGGCGGCCTCGCCGGGTGGGGACGCGGCGACGCGCACGGTGACGGCCGCGTGACCGAAGTCGCAGTGGGCGCGCGCAAAGCGATAGAGCGTGGCGTAGGAGACGGCGACGCCCTGCTCGCCGAGGCGCCGGTGCACCTTCGTCAGGCGCAACTCGTCGTGCGTCAGCCACCTCGTGATGTGCGCGCGGTATGGCAGGAGCGTTTGCATCTCGTCGCTCAGCGCCGGCTCACGCTCGGGCGTCGCCTGGCGGCGCACGGCCGTGAGCTGCTCGTCCGTCACGGGCGGTCCGCCGCGGACCACCCCGATCGCCTGCGCCGCGGCGACGTACCGCACCACCGTCTTGCGATCGACGCGGGCCCCGCGGGCGATCGCTCGCACGCCGTCACCGCCGATCCACCGCCGGATGATTTCGCGAATCTCGATCATCCCCAGCTCCCGATAGGCCATGCGCACCTCCCGGGGAGGCAGCATGACCCGGCTCACGACGCGCCGGGGGTGGGGGAATGCTCCTGAAAAACTGGGGGAATGCCCCTGGAAAA
>DASYQX010000088.1:0-8256 GCA_036004985.1 Gemmatimonadales bacterium | reverse complement strand
CCGAACCGCCGACCAAGGTCGCCTCGCAGATCGAGCATCCCGAAGTGGAGTCGCGCGGGCGCTTCGACGAAGACGGCGTCACTCACGGTGTGGCGGGCCGGCGCGCCGTTTCCACGTAGTCCGTCAGGAGCGCCATCGCCTCGCGCTCCCTTGGGCCGGCGGTCTTGTCGATGATCACTTGCAGCCGCGCGAACTCGTCGCGGATCTGGGCGGGTGGGAGTAGATGGATCCGCGTGGCGAGGATCGCCGCCTCGAGTACGGCATGGCGTGCGCGATTGAAGCCGAGGAACTCCCGACGCGTGCCACGATGCTTCACGCGCGTGACGACGCGCGCGCGCGGCGGCGTGTCGTCGATCGTTTCTACGGCGACCTCGCGCCAGAAGCAAGCGGCCTCGAGCACAACGCCGCGCACCGCCGTCGCGGGAACCGCCGGGAACTGGACGTCCGCGATCGCGCCGCGCGCGAACAGCATCACATCATCGGTCAGGTTGACCACCGCAGCGCCCGTTTCACGGAGGTTCTGGAACGTTGTCGTCTCGAGGAACGGCTTGATCACGATCTCGTCCTCCCCCCACTCGACCCCCATCGGCGCGAAGTTGACACGGCCGCTGCCGTTCATGGTGGTGAGAATCGACTCGATGATCATCGGTGACACCGAGTGGATCGTACCGGAGCTCAGTGCACCAGATGGACGGGCGGCGGCACGAACGCGTCGGGCGGTGCCGGACGTGCCTGATCGGCCCGCGACGGCAGATCCGTCACACGCGAGCGACCACCGCCAAGGAAGCGATCGAGCAACCAGTACCCATAGTCCGTCAGCACCGACTCCGGGTGAAACTGGAGACCGATGACGGGATGGTGGACGTGTTCGACGCCCATGATCTCGCCGTCCTCGGCCCTGGCCGTAACGCGGAGCTCCGCAGGCACCGTGTCCCGGGCGATCACGAGCGAGTGGTAGCGAGCGGCGCGCAGCGGGTTCGGCAGCCCGGCGAAGAGGCCGCGGCCGTCGTGCTGAATCCGGGAGGCTTTGCCGTGCATCGGCGCCCGGGCACGCACGATCGCCGCTCCATACGCGGCCCCGATGCACTGATGGCCCAGGCAAACGCCGAGGATCGGGATCGTCGCGCCGAGGCGGCGCACCACGTCGGTCGAGACGCCCGCCTCCGCGGGGGAGCAGGGGCCGGGCGAAATGACGATGTGCGTCGGCGCGAGCGCCGCGATCGCATCCACCGTCACTGCGTCGTGACGCACGACGAGCGGCGTCTCCCCCAACTCGCGGACGTAGCGCGCCAGGTTGTAAACGAAGGAGTCGTAGTTGTCGATCAACAGGATCACAGTGTCATCGCATCGGGGTGAGGCGCGCTGGCGAGCGCCGCCACAAGCCCCTGCCCTTTGTGGAGCGTCTCCCAGTACTCCTGCTCGGGATCCGAGTCGGCCACGATCCCGCCGCCCACCTGAAAATACACATCGTCGCCGAGTATCAGATAGGTGCGGATCGCGATGCTGGTGTCGAGCGCGCCCGTGCGGGATAAGTACCCGATCGATCCGCAATACACGGCGCGCTGCGTGGGCTCGAGCTCGGCGATAATCTGCATGGCCCGAATCTTCGGAGCACCCGTGATGGAGCCACCCGGAAATGCGGCGCGCAGCAGGTCCACGACGTCATGCTCGGGCGCGAGTTCTCCGACGACCGTGGAGACGAGATGGTGGACCGTGGCGTAGTGCTCCAACGTGAACAGCTCGGGCGCGCGGACCGTGCCCGGCACACATACGCGTGAGAGATCGTTGCGCAGCAGGTCGACGATCATCACGTTTTCGGCGCGATCCTTCTCGCTCTCCGTGAGTGCCAAACCCAGGGCCGCGTCGTGCTCGGGGCTCACACCCCGCGGCCGCGTGCCCTTGATCGGGCGGGCCTCGACCCCGCGGCCCTCGTGCACCCGCAGGAAGCGCTCCGGAGATGAGCTCGCCACGATCATGTCGCCGCCGTCGAAATACGCGGCGAACGGCGCGGGGTTGAGCTGTCGCAGCCGGCGATAAAGCGCGAGCGGCGGCTCGGCGAGCTTGACCTCGAGGCGCTGCGAGAGATTCGCCTGGAACAGGTCGCCCGCGTGGATGTACTCCACCAGCCGCGCTACGGCACGGAGGTAACCGTCGCGCGTGAAGTTCGAGCGAAGGCCGATCTCCGCCGCCGCCGGCGTGTCGGTCACGGGATAGGAGGGCGCCCGTTGCCCGCCGGCCGGGCCCGACGGTCCGGCCGTGCGGCCGGACGACGCGCTGGCTGGCCCCCCCTCCCTCAGCCGCCCCCTCACCCACTCGAGCCGGGCCGCGGCGCGACGCGCGCCGTCCCGGTCCGGCAGCCCCGTCGAGATGATCCACGCCCGCCCCACCTGGTGGTCCCACGCGATGACCCAGTCGTACAGCCCGAGCAGCACGTCCGGCACGGCAAGATCGTCATAGCGCGGCCGCGGAATCCGCTCGAGCCCGGCGCCCCAGTCGTAGCCGATGTATCCCGCCGCGCCGCCCTGGAACGGCGGGAGGCCGGGCACGGGAGCGGCGGCGTAGGGCGCGAGCAGCTCGCGCACGGTATCGAGCGGGTCGGCCACGACACGTGACCAGGCCTCGCCGGTGAGCCGGTCTGCCCGGTCAGTCCGCCCATTCTTGCTCCGCACAACCACTGCGGGATCGGCCGTGAGGAACGAATGCCGGCCAAGCCGCTCCGGACTCGCGGCGCTGTCGAGCAAGAGCACATAGGGGATGTCAGCAAAGCGGACGCAGGTGTCGAACGGATCGGGGACTGCAGTGAGCTCTTCGACCAGCGGGGGTTGCTCGCTCACCGGCCGCCCTTCGCGCCCGAGCGCCGTCGCTTGGAGCGCTGCGTCAGCTTCACGTGCCGGGACGGCTGCTCGGGTGGCGTCAGATACCCCCACTGCAACTGCCCTTCCTGGCGGTAGGTCTTGCCCAGCGTGATCGCGATCCGGGCCTTCATCAGCTCGCGCCCCAGGTAGAAGGCGTGCGTCGCTTCCTCCACGCCGAGCCGGCTGAACAGCTCGTCGATGTCCGTGCCGCGGGCGAAGAACGTGTTGTTGAAGATCGTGATGGAGCCGTCGTCGGCGAAGATGCGGAAGTTCGGGTCCGTCACGGCTCGCTGCAGGTCGCGGAGCTCTTCTTCGTTGTATGCCAAGATCTCCGGATCCTTCAAGCTGACGAGCCGGTCGTCCACGCCCTTGGGCAGCGCCCGGTGCGTCACGGCGTAGTACATCAGGCGCCGGGCGATGTCCACCTCCCGCACCGCGCCACGCGCCCACGGGATTACCTCCGTGGTGAGTACGGCGCGCACGCCCAACTCCTGGCAGATGGCCAGGAGCAGCGCGTTCACTCCGGTCGAATCGGCAGCGGTGAGCTCGGTGATGTTGCCGATGCCCATGAACAGCGGCGCGGCCGGATAGCGCCGGCGCGCGTCGGCGAAACGCTCGAGCGACGCCATGAATCCGAAGCCAATGGGCTCGATGATCGGGTCGATGAGGTACGGCACGCCGCAGCGCTCGAGCTCGTCGAGCGTCGGAGCGAGCGTCTCGAGTCCCATCCCGAAGTCCGGGATGGCGACCACTCGTACGCTCGTTCCCGCGAGCTCGCGCGCGACGTCGCGGTTCGAGCCGTTCACGCTGAGGACCAGTTCTGCGCCGGCCTCGATCGCCGCGCGGATTTCTCCGGGATCGAACGAATCGACGCTCACGCGCATCCCAGCCGCTACGAGTTCGCGCACCACGCTGCCGAGGTCGGGAAAGTCGCGTCCCGGGGTACACCCGATGTCAATCACGTCGGCGCCGCTCGTGCGGTAATAGTCCGCTTCGCGGTTGATCGCCTTGCGCGGCAGCCGCGGCGCGTTGTTGATCTCCGCAATGATCTCGATGTCGAACGCGCCGTAGTCGTCCGCCACTGGGGGCCGGCCGAAGTAGGCCGGAATCTGCCGCAGGTCCTTGGGTCCTTTCTCGACCCGCACCCCGACTTTCGCAGCGATCACCGCAGGGTCGCCCTCGCACAGGCCGGGGATGAGCACGAGATCCGTGTCGGCGGACACCTCGAGAAACCGCGCGATCCACGGCGTCGTCATCAAAGCCGCGACCGTGATCTTCATGACGGCCACCTCGTAGGCGAAGGCGGGCGCCATCTCGGCCAGCGTCCGCCGCAGGGCAGGCTCGGCGAGCCGCCCCGTGACGAACAGCACGCGTCGCGGCGTCGGGGGGGGAGCGGACGACTCCGCGGTCACCGCGGATCGCCGGAGCGCACGAACTTGTTCGGCGTGCCCACGAGCGCCCCGCCCTGCGGCCGCCACAGCACCGTGGCGTCGAACTGGCGCGCGAGCTCGAAGTCCTTGTCCGTGATCCCACCGGCCGCGTGGTTCTGAAGCTTGACGATCACGCGCGCCCAGGTCACGGCCAGGTCGGGGTGGTGGTTGGCAGCTTCGGCGACGTAGCCGATCGCGCCCACCAGCATCAGCGTGGTCGGCCAGCCATCGGTCTTATAGGTGCGGCGGATCCACCCGTCCTCGTACCACCACCCGGGGAGGGCCTTGAGCTTCTCCTGGATTTGCGCTTCGTCGTAGGTCGGCTCTTTCTTCGTTGTCATGACACCCCTCCCTCGCGGGGCGCTACATCACGCCGCCGCCGTTGATCATCAGCATCTGCCCGGTGATGTAAGCCGCGGCATCCGAGGCCAGGTAGACCGCGGCGTGCGCCACGTCTTCCGGTGTGCCCCACCGCTGGAGCGGCACGGACGCCCCGATGCGCGCCTTCCGCTCCGGGTCGAGGCTCGCGCCATACGCGGTCTCAATCCATCCGGGCCCGAGCACGTTCACCCGGATCTCCGGGGCCACGGTGCGCGCCAGCGCGCGTGAAAAGCTGTAGACGCCGCCCTTCGCGGCGCAGAAGAGCTGCGCGTATTCGCCCTTCATACCGCCCGCGACGACATGGTCCCAGGACATGTTGAGGATGACCCCTCCCCTGCCACCGCGCTGTGCGCGCATCAGCTCCACCGCCGCCCAGGACGCGAGGATGGTGCCGCGCAAGTCCACAGCCAGCAGCAGATCGAGCCGCTGCATGGAGGAGAGGTGTCGCGCGTCGCCGGTGAGGATGTCGGCGCCGGCGCTGTTCACCCAGACGTCCACCCGACCGAGGGCGTCCCGGGCGGCGGGACCCAGTGTCGCCACCTCTTCGGGGCGGCTGATGTCGACGCGCATGCTATGCGCGCGCCGGCCGAGAGCGCGAACCGCCGCCGCCACGTCTTCGGCCTGCTGCGCGTGCGAGCGGTAGGTCAGCGCGACGTCCGCCCCGGCCTGGGCGCACGCGAGCGTGATGGCGCGGCCGATGCCCCGCGACGCGCCGGTGACGAGAACGGTTTTTCCCTCAAGCGACAGGAGAGTGGCGCGAGCAGTGGGCAACCGTCGTTCTCCCGGCGCGGCGTTTTGACATCCCCAACCCCGATCCGTAACCTATCAGCAGTTTCCTGAGCGCGACAAGGGAGGACGGCGTGATGCGCCTCTTGGTGAGCGTGTGCGACGTGCGCGATGCGCGTGCCGCAGTCCGCGGCGGCGCGGACATCGTGGATGCGAAGGACCCGCGCCGCGGTGCGCTCGGACCAGTCACGCCGCGCATCCTGGCCTGCATCCGCTCCGCCGTCCCGTCCGCCATCCCCGTGAGCGCGGCGCTGGGCGACGCCGCGGCCGAGCGGGCCGTGCCGCGCGGCGCGGCCTACGTGAAGGTGGGGTTGCGGGACGTGGGAGGCGCGAGGCGCGCGCGTTCGTTGGTTCATCGGGTCGCGCAGCGAGCGAGCGAGGCCGGCGCGGCGCTCGTGCTCGTTGCCTACGCCGACTCCGCCCGGGCCCGGAGCCTGCCGCCGCTCGCGGTCGTGGAGATCGCCGCTGCCGCAGGTGCGCGCGGCGTCCTGCTCGATACGGCGTTCAAGAACCGCGGCAGCCTGTTCGAGCTCCTCGACATCGCGCGTGTCGCGCACTGGCTCGCAGCGGCGCGCACAGCCAAGTTGTTGACCGCGTTGGCGGGCAGCCTGGGGTGGGGCGAACCGGGCCTGCGCACGGCGCTCGCGCTGGGGGCGGACATCGTCGGCGTGCGCGGCGCTGCCTGCGATGGCGGTCGCATAGGCCGTGTGTCGGTGTCGCGCGTGCGGGCGCTCTCAGCGCTCGTCGCTGCGGCCGTCGCGTAGCGCTCGGTCGAGCGCCGTCAGGTCCTCCGGGGCGACGACCTGACACTCCACGCCGGGCGGCAACGCGCGGGCGAAATAAGGGTCCGAGAGTGTCACGGGATCGCCTGCGACGGGCTTCAAGAGGATCAAGCGCGCGGCGCCCAGGGCGCCGGCGAGCCAGGCCGCAATGCTGTCGCTCGTCACGTCCCAAGAATGCGGCAACGGGTCCGCGACCCGGAGCCATTGGTAGGGGGCGAGGACCGGGATCCGGCCCGCGGCCAGCGCCACCGGGATGTCTCGGTGCCGCTCCACCAGCGCCGCACCCCGGATACGCGACGCAAGCGCGTGCGCATATTGGTCCATGCCGAGGATCGCCATCCAGTGTGCGGTGTCGGCGGCGATCTCGAGCTCATGAGAGCGTTCGCGCACGACCTCGGCGAACGGTCCTCCCCCGGGCACGACGAGGAACGGCCGGCCGCCACCGCAGGCCGCGAGCGCTCCCGCCACGCGCTCGAAGGCGTCGTCCCGGCCTAGGAGCCCGCCGCCGACCTTCACCACGGCGTAGACCACGCTCGCCTGCTGCGTCACACCGGGGACAGCTCCGCCGAGGCGCAGAGCAACGCAACGGCTACGGCCGGCGCGTGCCGCGCCGCTGGCCCCAGCAGGTCTGCCAGAGAGGCAACATCAAGCCCGGCGCGGCACGCGGCACGGACCGCGATAAACTCGCCGAGTCCCGTAACCACAGCCAGCCGGAGAGCCGGGTGGCGGCAGCGCACCGCGTCCACGGCGGCGACGACGCGGTCGGCCTGCGCGTCCGCGACCCGGGCGGCGATCGCGTCGATCGCGGCGTCGTCCAACATGTCCCGGTCGGCGCAGACGACGCGGGCGAGCCGCTCCGCTGCGTACTCGCGCGTCGCAGGCCGGCCGTCCGGGGTGGGACAGGTGTAGTCCTCCGCCGCGATCGCCCCGAGCCACAAATGCACGTCCGCCGCGATCGCGAATCCTTCGGCTGAAACGCCCGTGGGGTGGCCGGCGAGCTCGACCACCGGCGTGATCGCCTCGACGGGTGTGCGCAGCACGCCGGTATAGACGAGCTCTCGCTCCCGCAGCCGCTCGGGGTCGGTGCGGCCGCGCGCGACGACTGCGCCGCCCACGATGGGGATGACGTCCGTGGTCGTGGAGCCGATGTCCACGAGCACGCAGTCGGGGTGCGCGCGGGCCACGAGGCGCGCCGTCGCCGCCCAGTTGGCCGCGGCGACAGAAAGCGGCTCGCGACGCGCGATGTCGCTGGAGACAAAGCCCCCGTCCACGGTGTAGACACGGACGCAGGCGCCCGGGAACGCGGTGCCCACGGCGTCGAGCAGGAACGCCACGCCGTCACGCTTGGTGCGAAACACCTGCGAGAGCTCGGCGGTCATCGTCACGGCGTGAACGTCCGCGGCCTGGGCTGCCACAGCGCCGGCGAGCTCGCGGAGCAACGGGACGAGCGCGGCGCGATCCCGCTCGATGGCGAACGGGCGCACGCCGGTCGCGACCACGTCGGTCTCCACGACGCGCGCGACCTTCGTGTTCACTCCACCGATGTCCCACCCGACGATCGTTCTCACCGCAGCGCGCTCCGAGCCCTGCCAGCGGTCTCCAGCGTCACCCGAACGACTCGCGGTAGGTCGCGGACTGCCCGAAGGTCTCCTCGATCTCGATCTCGATTGCGCGCAGGTGCACGGCGCGGGAGGCCGCGAGCTCCTGCCGCACACGCCCGGCAAGGTACTGCGCCAGCATCTCGACGGTCGTGTTGGGAATGGGGAGCAGCGCGCAGTCGATCTTCGGGAACCGGTAGCGTGGCCGGCCCTCGTAGTCTACCGTCACGGCGTCGTCCTGCTCGGAAATCTGGAGGTGAGGGTTTTGGAGCGGCAGCAACACCTTGTGGTCAATCTCGTCCGTCAGCCGCTTCATCAGGCGCTTGAGCTCGACGAAGTCGAACACGTATTGGGCTTCGGGATCGAGCTCGCCCTCGATGACGACCCGCGGGCGGTAGTTGTGCCCGTGCAGCGTCTCGCAGCG
>DASYQX010000087.1:0-6178 GCA_036004985.1 Gemmatimonadales bacterium | reverse complement strand
GCCGTCACCAGCTGTGTGGGATTGCCGAGCGGCGGCGGCGTCAGGTTGAAGCCCAGCGACGTCTGGCTGCGCACGGGGCGGCCGCGGACGCGGCCGGGGGTGAACGTGGTGGCGAGCATCATCTGCTTCAGGGGCTCGACGAGACCGGAATCCGGCGTCTCGAGTACCTGGACTGAGCCCGGCTCGACGCGGCCGAGTGTGTCCACGACCGCGGTGACGACCGCGAGCCCGGCGACGCGCCGCCGGCGCACGTCGCGCGGGTACGCCACGCCCGGACCCGAGCGCCAGGCCGGCTTGTCGTCGAGGTTGCTGGCGACGTAGACTCGGGCGGCGCGGGCCTCCGCGTCGAGCATAGTTGCCACATCGGGGAACGCTCGAGCCAGGCCTTCGGTGCTGAAGCCGGCTTTCAAGGCGAAGGCCTGACGGAACGACGCGCGCGCGAGGCTGTCGCTCCCCCGCACGTGCTCGAGGACGCCGCGCCACACGTAGACGGTGGCACTGTCGACAGGGTAGAAGGCGGCGTCGAGCGCGGCGCGCAACTCCGCGTCGGCGCTGTCGAGCTGATTCGCCGAGATGTGCTGGCGAGCGGCCTGGAGCAGCTGCGCGGTGCGACTTTGGGCGGCGACCGCGACCGGCGCGACGAGGAGCATTGCGGCGAGGACGGCGCGCATGTCAGTGCGTCGCGAGGTAGCGGAGCACGATCTGGTTGTAGTACGCGGGGTTGGTCTGGTGCATCGCGTGCGTGGCGCCCGGGATCGTGGCCGTCGTATCGCTCCGTAAGCAGCGGGCAAGCTCCGCGGTGATCACGTGAAACAAGCGCGTGCTGCGCTCGGCAGAGAGCAGCAAGACCGGCGTGTGAATCCGCCCCAGCTCACCGCACGGAAGGGGCGGCATGTACTGCTCCCGGTTGGCGAGCATTTCGCGCCGCATTTCGAACGAGTGCGCCACGATCCTCGCCCGTGCCTCAGGCGGCAGATTGTCGAAACTCCGGGTGCCCCTCACACCGTCTACGTACAACCGCAGGGCGGCGACGGAGTCTCCGCGGGTGAAAGCGGCCCGGGCCGGATCGAGCGTGTTCGCAAAGAAGGCGCGCCGGATCGCGTCGCCTTCCTCCGTGCCCGTCAGGAGGGGCATGATGGGCGGCTCGCCCAGGACCACCGATCGGACGAGCTCGGGATGCTCCCGGGCCAGCACCAGCGCCGTGTAGGCACCGTACGACGACCCGACGACGTGGGCGGGCGCGAGCTGGAGGGCCAGCAGCAACGCGGCAAGGTCGTCGGCGTGGAGCATCGGTGAGTACGTCTGGTCGTCGATCTGCAGCGGGTTGGGTGGGTGGTAGCGGCGGCTGTAGACGAGGACCCGGTGAGTCCGAGCGAAGGCCGCGACCTGATTGTCCCAGTCCCGGAGATTGCCGAGGCTGCCGTGCACGAACACTACCGGCGTGCCGGAGTCGCCGACGAGCCGATACGCGAGGGTGGTGCCGTTCACGCGCGCGGCGTGCAGCGGAGCCGTCGCGGCGGCCGAAGGTGGCGCGGCGGCGGGGGAAGGGGTGGGAGCGTGGCCACCGCCGCCGCAGGCGGCGGCGAGGCCGAGCAGGTAGACGGGACGCATGCTGAAGTCTAGCGCTTCACCCCCAATCCTTCGAGTCTGGCGCCACGCGGCGTAGCGATTTGAGATACGCGAAGGGGGAGACCGGATCGTCGGGATGCGAGATGCGGGATGCGGGATATGTGGTGTCACGCATCCCGCTTCCCGCATCCCGCTTCCCGTTGAGCCGCAGCCCCTCCACGTCCTCCGCGATGACATTCACCGTCCCGTCGTCCTTGGCGAGCTTGCCGCGCACCCACAGGAACGGCTCCCCGCGCACTGCGGCGCGGCAGCGCTCGTAGACGTCCGGCCGTACGATCACGTTCGACATCCCCGCCTCGTCCTCCAGCAGCACGAAGACGAAGCCCTTTGCGGTCTCGGGTCGCTGACGTGCCACGACCAACCCTGCCACCTGGCATCTGGCGCCCGGCTCGAGCTCCGACAGCCGGTCACTCGGCGTCAGGCCCTGCGGCAAGGCATCACGTACCAACGCCAGCGGATGCCCGCTCGCCGAGAACCCCAGCGTCGCGTACTCCGCGAGGAGGCGCTCGGTGGCGTCCAGGCCGCCGAAGGGGAGACGTTCGTGCGGGTGGCTCAGGGCCAGCTCGAGCTGGCGCCGCCCGCGCCCCTCGCCGGATCGCGAGGCTGTGGGGGAGAGCCATAACCCCACTTGCCAGAGCAGCTCGCGCCGCGTGAGCCCGAAGGCATCGCACCCGCCCACCCAGACGAGGGCTTCGATCGCGGTGCGCTTCAAGTCCGGCGGCGCGCGCCGCACGAAATCCCCCACGCTCCGGTACGGTCCGTGCCGCTCCCGCTCGGCGACCGCGGCGGTGGCCGTCTCCTCGCTCCAGTGGCGCACGAATCCCAATCCAACCCGTACCGCTCCCCGTTCCCCGCTCCCCGCTCCCTCGACTGTGCACCATACGTCGCTCAGGTTCACGTCGGGGAGGCGGATCGTGACGCCGTTGCGCTGGGCGTCTCGGCCCAGGGCGTCGAGCGAGTAGAACCCCATCGGCTGGTTATTGAACAGCCCCGTGTAGTACTCGACGGGGTGGTAGTGCCGCAGCCACGCCGACTGGTAGGCGAGCAAGCCGAACGCCGCCGCGTGTGATTTGGGGAACCCGAACTCACTGAAGGCGATCACCTGTGCGAACACCTTCTCGGCGGTGGCCTCGGGGACGCCGCGCGCGGCGGCGCCGGCGCGGAACTCTTCCCAGAATCCCCCCATCAGCTCGCGCGAACGGCGGCGGCTCATCGCCCGCCGCAGCGCCTCCGCCTGCCCGGCGGTGAATCCCGCGAGCGCCTGGCAGACTTGCAGCACCTGGTCCTGGTAGAGGATGACGCCCAGGGTTTCGCCCAGGCATTCCCGGAGCAGGGGATGATCGACGGGAGGCTCGTAGGGGCGACCCGCCTCCCGCGCGCGGCGCTGGTCCTCGCGGCGTCGCACGTACGGATTCACCGCGCCGCCCACGATCGGCCCCGGGCGTACGATCGCCACCTCGACGGCGAGGTCACCCAGATCGCGCGGCCGGGTGCGACGCAGCATCTGGATCTGCGCGCGGCTCTCGATCTGGAACAGCCCGACCGTATCGCCGGCGCAGATCCGGTCGTACACGGCGGGATCGTTGAAGTCGATACGCGAGAGGTCCGGCGGACGGCCCTCCTTGCGCGCGATCAGCTCGACGCACTCCTCCACCAGCGACAGCATCCCGAGCGCGAGGAAGTCGATCTTGATGAACCGCGCGTCGTCGCACGAATCCTTGTCCCACTGACAGACGACCCGGTCTTCCATGGCGGCGCGCTCGAGCGGGACGATCTCGACGAGGGGGCGGGAGGAGATCACCATCCCGCCGACGTGCTGCGAGACGTGGCGCGGGAGTCCCCGGATCTCCGCCGCCAGTTCGCACAGCTCTTTCCAGAGGGGCGCGTTGGTGCGGCCCGCGAAGCCGGGCAGCTGCTCCATCTCGTCCGTCAGCCCGTCGGCCCGTCCGTCCGCCAGCTTCGCTACCAGCTCGATCTCTCCCAGCGGCAGATCGAGCGCCTTGCCGATCTCGCGCACCGCCGAGCGCAGCCGGTAGGTGGGGAAGGAGCAGACGAGCCCCACGTGCTCGGCGCCGTACCGGGTGTAGACGCGGCGGATCAGCTCTTCGCGGATCTCGCGCGGGAAATCGAGATCGATGTCGGGGACCGAGGCGAGGGTCTCGTTCAGGAAGCGGCCGAGGAAGAGGTGGTTGGCGATCGGGTCGATGTGGGACAGGCCGAGGAGGTAGCAGACAATAGACGACACCGACGAGCCGCGCCCGCGGCCCGGCAGCAAGTGGCCCGAGGCGCGGCGGGAGCCGCGGCGCACATCGGCCGCCACCTCGCGCGCCAGCTCGAACAGGTCGTGATAGACCAGGAAGAATCCGCTGAGTCGATGGTGTTCGATTAGTGTCAACTCTGCCGAGAGCCGGTTTTCGGCCTCCGCCCGGTGCGGTGCGCCCTCGGGGTAGCGCTCGCGCAGCCGGGCGCGGCACAGCTCGGCGAGCGCCTGAGGGGCGGGGGGGGCGGGCGCCAGGCCCGCGCCGCGGAAGTCGGGGAACGTGTAGCCCAGGTCGCGCGTCAGATCGAACGCGGCGGCGCGCTCGGCAAGAGTGAGGGTGTTGGCGATGGCCGCGGGGCAGTCCCGAAACAGCGCGGTCATTTCCTCCGGCGGCCGCAGGTAGAACTCGCTGTTGGGGCGCCGCACGCGGTGCGAGCCGTCCAGCGTGGCACGGTGGCGGATGGCGACCAATACATCGTGCAGCCGGTGACGCTCGCGCTTGTGATAATGGACGCCACCGGTCGCCACGACGCCCAGACGCCAAGAAGCGGCGATGTCGCAGAGCGCCCGCGTCAACGCGAGGTCGCCCCGTACGCGGTTGCGCTGCAGCTCGACGAAAAACCGATCCTTCCCGAACACGCTCCGACAGCGCTCGGCGAGCCGGTGCGCGGCGGTGAGGCCCTCGGCAGCGAGCGTCCGCGGCAGCAGCCCGTCGCGCCGGCATCCCGAAAGCACGATCAATCCTTCCTGGCGCTGTTCCAGTGAGGCGAAGTCGAGCCGCGGGTCGAGACGGTCGCGGGTGAGGTGCGCCTCCGTGAGGAGCCGACAGAGATTGGCGTAGCCCGCCGGCGTTTCGGCGAGGAGGGTCAGGTGTGTCTCGTCCGCCAGCGTCACCTCGGCGCCGGTGATCGCCTGGAGGCCGAGCGGCTTGGCGCATTGCGCGAACGTCATCGAGCCGTACAGACCGTTGTGGTCGGTGAGGGCCAGCGCCCGGTAGCCGAGGCTCTGCGCGGCGGCGGCCAGGTCCTCGGGGAGCGAGGCGCCGTCTAAGAACGAGAAGGCGGAGTGGCAGTGGAGCTCGACGTAGGCGGTCATGCGGTCAGGGCGGTCAAGAGGCAACTGCGGCGGTCAGGGCGGTCAGGCGGTCTGGACGAACCATTCGCCGCTCAAGAGATCTTCGAATAACACCACTCGTCCGCCGTCTTCGAGTACCACCTCGAAATAGCGACGTGAAATCGGCTGCCTCCACCATTCATCATCGATGCACCAAGACTCGAGGACGGTCTCGACGACCGCCCTGACCGCCGAATTTGCTTTTTGACCGCCTTGACCGCCGCCTTTGCCTCTTGACCGCCCGACGGCCACCGGTTGCCCGCCGGCATCCAATTCGACCGCCACCCTCCGGGGCTCATTTACGGCTCGTAGTCGATCAGCGCGTAGCGGCGCTCGGGGAGGCGCGACCATGGCTGGACCTCGATGACGTGGTAGAGAAACGAGCGCTTGAGGCGCATCTGGATTTCCCGGGCGGCACTCGTCAGCGCGCGCAGCCGGCCGGCCCGCGCGGCGGCGCCGGCATCGCGCGCGAACAGCTGCAGCTCGGTGGTGCCGGGGGCGAACGCGGTGAACTCGAGGACGAGTCGGAGCACCGCGCCTGCCGGCGGCGACTGCTCGAGCCGCGTGCGGAGAGGAGCGGCGAGGCGCGCGGCATCGGCTGTCGGATCCTTGAGCAGCACAGTCGCGAGCCACGAGCGCCCATCGCTCTCCAACTCGGCACGCAGCCGCACCGCATGCACGCGCCAGCCGATGCGCCGCGGGTGTTTCAGGGCACGCGCGATCAATTGGTCGAGCGACCGCTCGAGCAGCTGCCGCTCGCCGACCGGCGTGAAGAACGTGAGCGCCGCGACGATCGGCTCGGGCGCCACGCGCCCCACGACCCGCTCCGCGATCCGGCCCGCCGCGAGCCGCCACAGCCGGCGCCCCGCTCCCCCGAACTGCGCCGTCACCGCCTCCTCCGGAAGGGCGGCGAGCGCGCCGAGCGTCCGAATGCCGAGCTGCCGCAGGCGGCGGTGGGTGTCAGGGTCGAGCGGGAGCACGGCGATGGGCTGGGAGGCTAAAAACCGCCCCTCCGCCCCCGCCGGGACGATCACCGCGTCGCCGGGTTTGGCGCGGCTCGCGGCGACCCAGGCGGTGAACTTCCCTTTTCCCCACCCCACCCGGAACGCGGAACTCGGAAGTGGGAACGCGGAACAGGAGAGCGAGCTTCTCGTCGCAGTTCCGCGTTCCGCGTTC
>DASYQX010000086.1:0-13084 GCA_036004985.1 Gemmatimonadales bacterium | reverse complement strand
CCACCACCGCGTCTCGAGGCCCCGCGCCAGCTCCTGCCACCGCTCGCTTGCCACCCGCGCCGACCACGTCACGAGCGCCTCGATCGCGAGCGGCACCGGCAACCGGGCGAGTCCCTGCAGGACCTCGTCGGGGTCTGACTGACCCAGCGCCCAACGCTGCATCACCGCGTCGAGCTCGATCCGCCGCGGGTTAACCGCCGCGCTGCGGCGCAGCCGGATCCAGCGATTGAGAACGATCAGGGTGACCAACGCGACCAGGAGAACGCCCTGGGCGCTGGCGACAATTAGAAGGAACTGACGGCTCGTCACCTCCCCACCCACCGCTTGATCTTCTCGAGTGCCACGCGCAGGCTGATCGGCTTCAAGAGGTAATCGAGCGCGCCTGCCTCGAGGCCGCGCAGCTGCTCGTCCTCGGTCCCGTGCACCGTCGTGAAGACGACTCGGTAGGTCCCCGGACGCTCCCGCTGGAGCGCCTCGAAGATGGAGTACCCGTCGAGCGCGGGGAGATCGACGTCGAGCAGCACCAAGGGGTGCGTGCCCCGCACGTCGAGCGCGAGCAGCTCGCGCAGCGCTTCGCGGCCGTTGCGAAACGACAGGAACCGGTAGCCGCGGGACCGTAGGCCGTACTCGAGCAGCTCGGCGAGCGCGGGATCGTCTTCGACGTAGATCACCTCCACCGCGGTTGCGTCGGCCTCAGTTGGAGCCGGCTGCGGCTCGGGCGTCGGCGGTGGTGCTGCCGCCGGTGGCGGCTCGGGGGGCGGCGGCTCGACGATCGCTGCGGGCGCGGCGGGCTCCGGCTCGGGCGTTGGTGGTGCCACTTCCGGAGGTGCCGGTTCCGGCGGCGGCGGCTCGATGCTCGCCGCCGGCGCGGCGGGCTCCGGCTCGGCCGTCGGTGGTGGCACTTCCGGAGGTGGCGCCTCGGGGGGCGGCGGTTCCGGTTCAGGCTCCGGTGGCGCGGCTGCGGGCGCCGGCTCCGGGTCGGCGAGAGGGGGGACAATCCATATGAGCTCCTGCGCCCGAGCGACGGGAGGCGGCGGCTCCGGGAGCGGGGGTGGCGAGGGCGGCGGCGGCGGCGGTGGTGGCGGCGGCGGTGGTGGCGGCGCTTCGACTTCGGCTGGTGCAGGTTCGGGAGGTGGCGCGGCAACCGGGGCGGGGGGGGGAGGGGGAGGGGGGGGAGGCGAGTCAGCCGGCACCACATCACGGCGGCGCTGCGGGCCCGCCGGCGGAGGCTGCGCGGCGCTCGGCCTGCGAATGATGAGGTGCGGTGGCTGAGGGGGCGCGGGTGTCACGACCGGCCGTGCCCCCGCTGCCCGCCGCGGCAGCTCGAGCTTCAGCATCGCAGCGAGGCGCGTCACAAACCAGAGCGTCAGCGAGCCGCGGTCCACGTCCCGATCGTCAGGTCGTGAGGCCCAGTCCCTGACCGTCGCCTCCATCCCCGCGGCGAGACGGGATGCCTCGACGAACCCGTAGGAGCCCGCACCCCCCTTGATCCTGGTGGTCGCGCGCTGCAGCTCGGAGAGCGCCGCCCGGTCATTCCCCGCCGCGGCCAACCGCTCGGCAAGGCCGAGGAGCCGCGCGAGCTCCCCGCGCATCCCCGCCAAGTACTGCTCCCGTGCGGAGCCTCCGCTCATGCGTACCAAGATGGGGAAACCGCGACGCAGAGCATAGTCGCGGCGCCTCACTTCCCTACCCAGCGGCGGATGTTCTCGAGCGCGGCCCAGAGGCTGGTCCCCGTGACGAGGTAGTCGAGGGCACCCGCCTCGCGTCCACGACGCTGTTTCCGCTTGTCGCCGTGCGCGGTCGTGAGCACCACGCGAAACTTCCCGGGGGACTCCCGCTGCAGGGTCTCGAGGATTGCGTAGCCGTCCAGCGCCGGTCGGTCCACATCGAGGAGGACCAGCGGTTGCGTCCCGCGCGTGTCCAGCGCCCGCAGGAATTCCAGCGCCTCGCGCGCGGTGCGGTAGTACCGGAATCTGTAGCCGCGCGCCTCCAGCCCGAACGTGAGGCGCTCGGCGAGGGCGGCGTCCTCCTCCACCACAACGACGTCGACCACGTCCTCTGCGTCGAGGGCAGGCGCCGGGCGCGGCGGCGTGGGCGGGGACGGGGGTGGGGCCTGGGGCTTGGGAGGGGGAGGGGGGGGGGGAGGGGGAGGTGTCGGCGCGGCCGCGGGTGGTGGCGGCGGAGGAGGAGAGGGCGCGGGGGCGGCGGTCTGCTTGGTAAAGAGTGCGGCGGCCAGGCGCCGGACGAACGCCCGGGCGGCCGCACCGCGGGTGCTGGCGCCCTCGGCCGGCTGGGCGAGCCATTGCTTGGCGGCCTCCTCGAGCTCCTTGGCGACCGCCGTCGCGCCCGCATACCCGAACGAACCTGCCGACCCGTGGATCTTGTGGGCCTCGCGGCGGAGCTTCTCCAGGGCGTCGACGTCATCCCCAGCGGTGACGAGGCGCTCGACCAGCTCCGCGATCCCCCCCAGCTGGTCGCGGGCCCCCTTCAGGTACTCCTCCCGCATGCCGGGGGGGAGCCCGAGGTCGTCGTGCTCGCTCACGGCCTGCAAGATATAACTAGCTTCATCTTTGGCCTATGACCGGCCCTCCCTCTCCGTCCGACCCTGTGGGCCTCTGCGCCACCTGTCGCTGGGTGCGGACCGTGACGAATCGCCGGGGCTCGGTGTTCTACCGCTGTGCCCGGGCAGACACCGACCCCCGCTTCGTGCGCTACCCGCCCCTGCCCATGCTCTCCTGCCCCGGTTACGAGCGGATCGAGCCCAAGGCCGACTGAGGCGGTGACGAGTCTGAGGGTGGTGTGAAAAGAGGAGTGGGGAGTGTATCCCCCGCCGTTCCGGGGCCGGCCCTAGAGCGCGGCGGCCGGGCCCCGCCGCTCCTCAAGCGAATTCCATGCCTCGGCCGAGCGCCGGCGTATCTCGCATCGGTCGTGGCGGTTAGCGGCCGCCGGCCGGGTTCCTGTGAGCCGCCTCACCTTGCAGGATGCACCTGCGAAGTACACTTTGTTCCAGCGCGCCCCTGTTCATCGGCCCGTGCCCCGAGGTGTCCGTGGTTCACACACGCTCGATGGAGCGCGCCAAGCAGTTCTTCTTCCGCAATTTCGAGCGGCTGTTCACCCTCTTCCTCGTCGCCTCGCTCCTCGCCATCCACTATCTGGTCGAGCAGAAATTCGCGTTTTTGAGCTTCTACTACCTGCCGATCATCCTGGCAGGTTTTTTTGGCGGGCGGCGCTTCGCGGTCTTCGCAGGGCTCTTCATCGTCCTGCTCGTCTGCTTCTTCCAGGCGGTCGAGGGGTTGGGGATGGCGCCGGGACTCACGGAGGAGGCGCTCCTCACACTCGTCCCCTGGGCGGGCTTCCTGATCTTGACCGGGTACGTGGTCGGCGGGCTGGCGGAGCAGCGCGCCGACCGGCTCGCCGACTTGAAGAACGCGTATCTCGCCACGCTGGAAGTGCTGACCTTCCACATCGAGGCCGCCGAGCGGCACCAGGAGGGGCATTCGAACCGGGTGGCGGAGCTGGCGGCGGCGATCGGGAAGGAGATGGAGCTCTCAGAGACCGAGATCGAGAACCTGCGAATCGCCGCGCTGCTGCACGAGGTGGGCACGGCGGACCAACGACTGCTGCGCCTGCTCTCCCGCTCGGTGACCGATTCGACGGTGACGGTGGCGCGGGCGCTGCGGGGTGCGGCCGAGATCATCGCCGAGTACGCGCATTACTACGAGATCGTGGGCGACGACTGGGACATCGAAGCGTTGCCGATCCCGCTGACCGTCAAGGCGCTCGCCGTCGCCGACGCGTTCGAGACGCTGCAGATGGCGACGCCGGTGCGGGCAGCGTTCACGCGGTGGAGCGCGTTGGAAGAAGTGGAAAACGGCGCGGGAAAGACGTTCGCCCGCGATGCGGTGCGGGCCCTGCGCGTCGTCGCGGGGAGGCCGGAGCTGACCGCGACGACGAAGGAGCTGCGGGTCGGCTAGTTGTCGGGCGGCGGCGCCGAGCGCCCACTGGCGACGCCGCTCGCCACGCCCACGCCGAGGGCGACCGCGGTCCCGAGCCCGACGGCCGGAAGGATGGTGGCCGGCAGTAGCGCGACAGCCGCTACCGCACCTGCCACGAGCGGGGCCGACGGCTTCTGCACCATCTCCACATACCGCAGGCGGCGACGCACGAAGTTCCTTGTGACGACGAAGCCGCCGATGAGGGCCGTGGCGGCCAGGGCGAGTCCCAGCCAGGCTAACATGTTTCTCTCCTGTGAATAGGACCCCTACGCAACCACCCGCCTCGGCGTTTCGCGGCGGGGGAGCTCAGGGCCTTGAAGGCGGTCGCGGGAGGTACTCCGGTGGGATCGTGAGCCCCGGGCGCTCCGCATCCCACAGCACGGTCACCACCCACCAGCGCCGTCCGTCGAAGAACAACTGAATGCTGTTGATGCCGCGCGCGAACGGCAGGGAATCGGCCGCCGCGCGCCGCGACTCGTACGTGCTGAAGACGTGCGCGATGTTGCCGAAGCGCTCGAGCCGGCGCGACGCTTCACGCTCGAAAAAACCGTTCTGCAGGAAGTACGGCCCGGACCGGGCGGCGTATCCCTCCGGATCGAGCACGGTCGCGCGCGGCCCGCTGTCGGCGCGGACTCCCGTGGGGATCAACCGCGCCCCGGGCCAAAAGAGCGAGCGGAAACGGTCCCAATTGCGCGGCCCGGCGGGTCCTGAGATCACGTCGTACAGCGCGCGCAGGATCGCATCGATGGAGCGGACATCGTTCGTGTCGGCGACGGGAGCCGTCGGTGACAGTGGCGGCGCGGCCGGGCGCTGCGCCGCGAGCGGAGCGGCGAGCGCCACAACGAGGACGATCGACAGAAGTCTCATGGCTCTCCTACCAGCGAATCGCGGCGCTCCCCCACGTGAACCCCGAACCGAACGCCGTCAGCAGGACCAGGTCGCCGGGGGCCAGGCGCCGCTGGGCGACGGCTTCGTCGAGCGCGATAGGAATCGACGCGGCGGTGGTGTTCCCGTATTTCTGGATGTTGACGCAGACCTGGTCGTCGCGCAGCCCCGCCGCCTTCTGCACCATCTCGATGATCCGCAGGTTGGCCTGGTGGGGGACCAGCAGCTTGACGTCGGCGGGGGTGAAACCGTTGGCCTGGAGCGCGATGGCGACCGATTCCGGCATCTTCAGAGACGCGAACTTGAACACCTCGCGCCCTTCCATCACGGCGCGGTGCAGCCCGCGCTCCAGCATCTCCACGCTCACGTACGGATCGTGCGCCAGACCCGGGCCGTCCACCCACAGCTTCTCGGCGTGGCGCCCGTCGGCGAAGATGTGGGTGGAGAGGACCCCGCGGCCCGCGTCGTCGGTCGGGCCGAGCACCGCGGCCCCGGCCCCGTCGCCGAACAGCACCGCGGTGTCCCGCCCGCGGGTTGTCTTGTCGAGCCCGCGTGAATGCACTTCCGCGCCCACCAGCAGGATGCGGCGGTATTGGCCCGTGCGGATCCAGGCGTCCGCGATCGACAAGCCGTAGATGAAACCGCTGCACTGATTGCGCACGTCCACCGCGGGGATGTCCGTCAGGCCCAGCTCGCGTTGGAGGAACACGCCGTTGCCCGGCTCGAAGTGATCGGGCGTGCAGGTGCAGTAGATGATGCAGTCGAGGTCCGCAGGCGTCAGGCCCGCCTTGCCGAGCGCCTTGAGCGACGCTTCGCGCGCCAGCGACGCACCGGTGTCGCCGTCGGTCACCCAATACCGCGTCTTGATGCCGCTGCGCTGCACGATCCACTCGTCCGACGTGTCCATCATCTTCGCGAGGTCGTCATTCGTGACGACGCGGGCGGGGACGTGGAAGCCGGTGGCGAGGAACGCGGTGCGGGGCATCGGAGTCCCGAGGCTCGGGTTGCGGGTAATGGGCAAGCTACGAAGATTAGCGCATGAATCTCACGGTGACCAGAGAACAGTACGACGCGCTGCGGACCGCGAAGCATCTTCCCGACGTCCTCAAGAACGTGCTCGACGCAGCCAAGCTGGACGGAGCCAGCCGCGTGCTGCACCTCACCTACGAAGAGGCCACGGCACTGAACGAGCTCTGCTCGTGGAACGTGCACACCGACGCGAACGGCGAGGTGACGCCCGAGTCCAAGGTCTACGACGACCTGGTCCGCGCGATCATGACTCACCCGGAATTCTGACGGACGGAAAGGACGCGCATGCGCAGAGTCCTGCTGGCAATGGTCGTCGCGCAATTCACGGTCTCCGGGATGGCGTCGGCGCAGAAGCGCGCCATCACGTTCGAGGACTACATCGCGCTGAAAGCGGTGAGCGACCCGCAGCTCTCGCCCGACGGCAAGTGGGTAGCGTACACCGTGTCGACGCCGTCCCTCCAGGACAACCGCAACGTGTCGCGCATCTGGGTGGCGGAGGTGGCGACCGGCCGGTCGCGGCAGCTCACCGGCGGGCCGGGCTCCGACCGCCAGCCGCGCTGGTCCCCCGACGGGAAGACGCTGGCCTTCATTTCCACGCGCGAGGGGGGGGCGCAGGTGTGGCTCCTGCCGATCGGCGGGGGCGACGCCCGTAAGCTGTCGAGCGTGCCCGATGGCGCGTCCGATCCGGTGTGGCTGCCGGACGGCGCCGGGCTGCTCGTGGTCAGCGACATCAAATGGCCTGCGCAGCAGGAGATCGACCGCCGCAACGGCGCCTATCCGACCGACGCGCGCATCTGGACGGAGCTCTTCTGGCGCCACTGGGACGACTTCCGCGCCGGCCGGCGGCAGCACCTGTTCCGGGTCGACGTGGCCACGGGCCAAGCGACCGATCTGACGCCCGTCGACCACGACGTGCCCACGATAGCGACCGGGGGCGACGGCGACGTCGCCGTCTCGCCCGACGGCCGCGAGATCGCGGTCGCGATGCACGGCGACTCCGTGGTGGCGGACAACACCAATGTGGACGTGTATCTCCTTCCCGCCGGCGGCGGCGGCCTCCTGCCGCTCACCACGAACCGCGGCGCCGATCACACCCCGCGTTTTTCGCCGGACGGCAAGTGGCTCGCGTACCTGTCGATGGAGCGGGCGGGATTCGAAGCGGACCGCGTGCGCCTGATGCTGGTCGGGCGGTCGGGCGGACGGGCGGATGGACGGACGGTCGAGGCAACGGCGGGCTGGACGCTGTCCGTCGGGTCGTACGGATGGTGTCCCAACTCGCAGTGTATCTACGCCGTCGTGGAGGAGCGCGGCCGCGACAATCTGTATCGCATCGACGTCCCATCGTTCCGGCGTTCCGTCGTCGTCGCCGGCGGACTCAACACCAACGTCCAGATCGCCCCGGACAACCGCACGCTCGCGTACCTGCACCAGAGCAACACGCAGCCGCCCGAGGTGTGGGTCGCCGGGAAGGCGCTGTCCCACCAGAACGATTCGGCGGTCGCGACACTCGACCTGCCGCCGCTCGAGGAGTTCGGGTTTGTCGGCGCGCTGGGCGATTCGGTGTTCGGGTGGCTCCAGAAGCCGCCCGGCTTCGCGCCGGGAAAACGGTATCCCCTCGTCTATCTGATCCACGGTGGTCCCCAGGGCGCGTGGACCGACTACTGGGGCGCTCGCTGGAACTACCAAATGTTCGCCGCCCGCGGCTGGGTCGTGGCCGCCGTCAACTTCCACGGTTCGACGGGCTACGGCCAGAAGTTCACCGACGCGATCTCGCGGCACTGGGGCGACTATCCGTTCGAGGACCTGATGAAGGGCCTCGACGTGGTGGCGCGACTGCCGTACGTGGACTCGACACGGATGGGCGCGGCCGGCGCGTCGTACGGCGGCTACATGATCCTGTGGCTGGCGGGGCACACCGACCGTTTCAAAGTGCTCGTGGACCACGACGGCGTCTTCAACCCCGTGAGCATGGCGGGCAGCACCGAGGAGCTGTGGTTCACCGACTGGGAGTTCGGGGGCCCCCTGTACGCCAACCGCGCGTTGTACGAGCAGTGGTCGCCGCTCAACCACGTGAGCAAATGGAGAACACCACTGCTGGTGGTGCACGGCCAGCTGGACTATCGCGTGGACCTCTCGGAAGGCTATCAGGCGTTCACGGCGGCCAAGCGGATGGGCGTGCCGGCGAAGTTCCTCTACTTTCCCGACGAGGGCCATTGGGTGCTGCGGCCGCGCAACCGCCGCCTGTGGTGGAGCACCGTCCTGGATTGGCTGGAGGCCTACCTCAAATGAGAGCGTTGACCCGGAACACCATCTTGGCGGTGCCGCTCGCGCTGGTGTTCTTCGTGCTGTTGCCGCGCCAGGGGGCCCTGTGGTGGGATCTGCTCGACGACTTCACGCTGGCGTTCGCGTTCACCTACGTGGGCTATTGGGTCGAGGTGCTGCTGCTCAAGGTCCCGGGCATCGACACCGGCGCCGGCCGCCTGGTCCGCGTGCTGGGCTGGTTCGCGGGCGGCCTGTGGTGCTATGAGCTGGGCCGCTGGGCCCTGCTCCTCTACGGCCGCGATACGCGAGCCTTCCCCCCGCTCGTGTACGGAGGTTTCATCTTCATCGCGCTCCAGCTCGTCGTGCATATCCTCAAGCCTAGGGCCGCGCCTCCACAGCGGCCGGTTTGACCCAGGCGTTGTTGCCGCGCCTGACATCCGGGAAGTTCTTGTTGGGATCAACCTCCACCCTGATCACCTCGTTCGGGAACTGCCGCGCGTACCCGAATCGGTTCCCCAGGTACCAGACCTCGACGGGCAGGCGGACGGAGTCGGTCGTGCCGTCGGCGAAGCCCAGCCGCAAGTCGACGGGCATCGGGAGGCCGCCGGGGCTCGAGAGGAAGATCCTCGTCAGCATCGCCCCCGTCGTCGAGTCCCGCCGGGCGCGGACCGAGTCGACCGCCTGGTCCACCACGTCGGTGCGGTAAAACCAGCCGCGCCAGAACCACGACAGGTCCTCGCCGAGGCCGTCTTCCATGCTGCGGAAGAAGTCTGCGGGCGTCGGGTGCTTGAAGGCCCACCGACGGATGTACTCGCGGAATGCCGCGTCGAAGCGCGACGAGTCGACGATCTGGTGACGCAACAGGTACAGGCCGGTGGCCGGCTTGGAATAGGCGACGGCGCCGAGGGCGTTCGGCGTGATGCGGTCGGCGGCGAGCATCGGCGGCTCGTCGCGTCCCGTCGCCGCAAACTGGGCCCACGCCTCGGCCTGGCCCCGCGTGCGCAGCCAGTCCCGTTCGGGGGAATAGGCGCGCGCCGAGTAGATATTGAGGAAACTGTTGAACCCCTCGTCCATCCAGGCATGCAGCCGTTCGTTGTTGCCGACGATCATCGGGAACCACTCGTGGCCCAGCTCGTGTGTCGTGACCCCGAACAGCCCGTCGCGGCTCCGGCGGTTCGCACAAAACACGATCATCGGGTATTCCATCCCGCCCACCGGCCCGTTGACGTTGATGGCGGTGGGGTAGGGATAGGGGAACCACTTCTCGGAGTAATGCTTGATCGAGTGGCGGACCATGCGGGTCGACTCGCGCCAGATGGAGTCGGCCACCGGTGGATAGAACGACTGCATCAACACGCCGTTCCAGCCGCTCGCGTCCCAGATGAAGTTCGGGGCGGCGGCCCAGGCGACATCGCGCACGTTCTTTGCCGCGAAGCGCCAGGTGAGGGTCGGCGCCGTGCCCGCGGGACGGGTGGACGGCTGCCCCACCTCGTCCTTCGCGATGATCGCGACGGTCGAATCGGAGCGTAGCGCACGCGCCAGACGGGCCCGTTGCGCCGGCGTCAGGACGTCGAGCGGGTTCTGGAGCGTGCCCGTTCCGGCGACGATGAACCCGCGCGGCACCGTGACCGCGAAGTCGATGTCGCCGTACTCGAGGTAGAACTCGCCCTGGCCGAGGTACTGCTCCGTGTTCCAGCCGCGGACGTCGTCGTAGACCGCCATGTGCGGATACCATTGCGCGATCTCGTACAACCACCCTTCCGGGAATCGCTCGCGGCCCATCCGATCGGACCCATGCTCGGGGACCTGAAAGCGGTAGGCGACGTCGAACGTGGCGCTGCCTCCGGGAGGCAACGGGCGGTCCAGGTCGACGCGCATCACCGTGCCGTTGATCGTGGTTCGCAGCGCCGTCCGGCGGAGCGGGGCGCCGCCACGCCCCTCCGCCGCCGCGCCGGGGCGGGGGGGGCGGGGGCGGACGGCGTCGAACGACTCGATCGTGTAGCCGCCGGTGAAGCCCGCGCCGGCGAAGCGCGCATCGGCGGGATTGAGATCGTGGCCGCGGCTGTCTTCGCGGTAAATGTTCTGATCCAGTTGGAGCCACACGTAGGTGAGCGTGTCCGGCGAGCGATTGGCGTAGCGGATCGTCTCGCGCCCGGCCACCGTGTGCGTCGCCGTGTCGAGCGCGACGCTGATCGAGTAGTCGGCGCGCTGCTGCCAGTAGCGCGGCCCCGGGCGCCCCGATCCCTGGCGCAGCTCGTTCGGCGCGGGAAGCGCGAGCCGCCGGAACGGCGAGGTATCGGCCCAGGCCGGCGGCAGCGCCGCCTGCTGCAGCGTGACGAGGGCAAGCGACAGCACCAGCATCGAGGGCTCCTTAGATGTGCGTGAGATGACGAGACGGAATCTAAGTGGCGTGTCTCACCCAGGTGTGACATCCTGAAACCTTACTTGGGCGCCCGAGGCTCGGATAGATTCCCGTCACCCATCACCATGCGCGCGCGCGTTTTGTTTCCCGCCGCCGCCCTGCTCGCCGCGTGCGAGCACGGTGCGCCGTTGCGTCCCGGTGACTACTCGCCGGACGGCCCCTTCGCCCCGACGCCTCCCGTCCGCCTCACCTGGAATCCGGGCATAGACGTCTCCCCCGCGTGGCTCCCCGGCGGCGACGACATTCTCTATGCCGCCGAGCGACTCGACCGGGTCGACGACGACCAGTGCCTCGCCGTCTTGCCCGCCGGCGGAGGCGGGATCCGCCGCTATCTGTGCCGCACGACGGCCCCCGACGATTCGGTCAACGTCTTTGCCGAGGCGGCGCTGGCGCCTGACGGGCGGATGGCGTACGTGCGGACCGCGTCGCACCGCCTGCCGGGACGGCCCATCTCGCCGGACGTGCAGTCGCTGGTCCTGGCCACGGTGACGAACCCGAGTGCGGCGCGCGTCCTGCGCGCCATCGCGTACACGGCGCCGTCCGGCCGCGTCCACCAGGGCGTGTCCCACATCGGCTGGCTCGACTCGACCCGGCTGGTCTACCTCGGGGAGGCGGTGACGTATCCACGCCCGTGCTCGAGCTGCGCGCCGGACACGGTGCGCACCGGGATCGAGATCGTGACGCTCGACTTCGCCGCGCCGACGCCCGTCCTGGCCGTGGTGTCCGGGACCGACGGCGCGTCGTCGGTCAGCGTGGGGACGACGGGCGACACGATCTACTACACGCGGAACGGCGAGTCGAGGGTGTACCGCTATGCGTTCTCCAGCGGCCAAACCGATACGGTCCACGACTTTGGGGCGGGGATCGCGCGCGACGTCTCCCTCGCGGACGGACGCCTCGTGGCCGTGGTCGGCGGCGCGGTGACCTACACGGTGGATTCCGTGCTCGGCGCCGCGCAGGTGGACAGCGGTGGCGAGCTCCATGCCGTGACCCTCGCGACGGGCGCAGAGACCCTGGTCGGCGACCCGGCCGCGCGCTACCGCCGGCCCTCGTTCTCGTCGACGAGCACACGAGTCGTCGTCGAATCGTGGATCAGCGGCAGAGCCGACCTCTGGTTGGTGGACGTGCCGTGAGGATCAGCGCCGTCGTCGCCCTGCTGGCTCTCGCCGTTTCGCCGGTGGCGGGGCGCGCCCAGACGAACGGCACGATCGCCGGCCATGTCCGGCAGCGCGACGGCGCCGTCCCCATCGCCGGCGCCCAGGTCGGCGTGGATGGGCGCTGGCTCGCGCTGACCGATAGCACCGGGTTCTACCGGGTCCGCGAGGTCCGCAGCGGATGGCACCTCGTCGCCGTCCGCGCCATCGGCTTCGAGACCGTGCAACGGGACAGCGTGCTCGTGCGCGCGGGCCAACTGTCGGTCGTGAACTTCACCGTCGACGTCTACACGATCGACAAGCCCGTCGTAGTCGAAGCGTACGCCGACTCGATCCTCGATCCGGCGCTGGTCGCCACGGTGCAGCGCATCGGCGGCGAGGAGCTGCGGCGCTTCCCGGTCACGACGCTGGACGAGGCGGTGGCGCTGTCGGCGGGCGCGGTGGGGGAGAGCTACCGCGGCGGCCGGCTGGGACAGCAGTCCTTCGTCCTCGACGGCCTGGGCGTCAAGAACCAGCTCGACGGGTCGACCGGGCCGCTCGGCGTGCGCATCCCGCCCGACATTCTGACCGAGGCCGCGCTCGTCACCAACGGCTTCTCCGCCCGCTACGGGCAGGCGCTCTCCGGACTCATCAACGTCGTCACGAAGGACGGCGGCGACCGCTGGAGCGGGCGGACGGCATTCGAGAGCGACCGGCTGCTGTGGGGAAGCGCCGACCTCGGCCTCGACCGCGCCGTCCTGTCGGCGGATGGACCGCTAGGGCAGGGGGGCGGAGGCGTCGTGGCGGTGGTGGATGCCGAAGGGCGGCTGGACGCCGACCCGGTGAATGCGCCGCGACCGCCCGACCCGCGCGATCCGCGCAACGACAATCCGGCGCTGCTGCCCCACAACAGCGGCGAGCGCTACGACGCGGCGGCCAAGCTCCGCGTCCCCCTCGGTGGACCGCACACCCTGCGCGTGTTCGTCTTGCGGTCGGCGGACCAGCGGCTGCTCTACGCCCCCGCCTACAAGTACGACACGCGCTGGGCACCAGCGCGGCGGGTCACCGGCGACCTGGTGAGCGCCCACTTCCAGCGCGCCACCAACAGCTTCACAGCTGATTTTCGGGCGGGGTACTTCGCGCGCGAGTTCATCCGCGGCGCCCTCACGGCACAGCCAGCCTACCGGTTCGGCGCTGTCACTGGCAGCACGTTCCGTTTCATCGGTGAGGACGTGGCGCGCGCGCAGGACACGGTCCTCGCCCGAGCGCCGATCCCCGGCATGGACGGCCCGGACTTCAGCGATCGCTCACCGTGGGGAGTGCCGGCGTTCTTCCGCGGGTCGGCGTCGAGTGGTGAG
>DASYQX010000085.1:0-40787 GCA_036004985.1 Gemmatimonadales bacterium | reverse complement strand
TTCTGGTCCGTGCGATACCACGGAATGGCAAGCTCGCGGAGCAGGTCCTTCGTCTGCGTGTGGACGTGCCCGAACGTGTTCGTCGCGCCGAGTGAGATCGTGACCCAGTCCGGCGTGAGCAGCTGCATGTAGCGCCGCGTGATCCCGTTGCAGGAGCCGTGATGATCTTCCTTGACCACGGTCACGTCCATGCTGGGACTCAGGTCGTAGTCCGTGGTGTCGAACCAGCCGATCTCTTCGTGCTCGGCGTCTCCGGCGAACCACATGGTGAACGACGCCGAATCGGCGCCCACGAGCTTCACAGCCGCGGAACGATTATTCGGCGTCGAGCCGACTGGGTTCGGTCTCAGCACGTGCAGCCTCGCCCCGCCCGCCAGGACGAAGGTGCAGACCGCGGACCCGTCGCCACACGGGTCGTCGGTGTCGCGGTAGACGAGCTCCCCGCGGGCAGCCCGCGCGTTGATCGAGTCGCGCAGTTGGCCGAGGGTCACAGCCGTGCCAGCATCCTTGTTCTCCAGCAGGATGCCGATGGTGATCCCACGCGCCGTCTTGAACAGCTCGCGGAGGCCGCTGTAGTGGTCGAAGTGGGCGTGCGAGATCACCACGATGTCGATGGTCGTGTTCGCGAGCCCAAGCGCGTCGAGGTGCTGGCGAAAGGCGGCCGTGTCGGGTCCGCCATCGATGAAGACCCGGGACGCGCCGTTGGTGATGTACGCCCCGTCACCCTGTCCGATGTCGAGTACGCGCACGACCAGCTCGGTCGCGGAGCCGCCTCCGCCGCCCGGCGGGATGTAGCCGTCGTTCTGCACGCCCGGCGTCCCCTTGTCGCCCCTGCCGTAGGTGGACGTCGCGGTCTGCCAGTTCGTGCCGCTGACGTTGGTGTTATCGGCCGACGCGTCGCGCACGCCTCGCGTGGCCCCGGTCGGGGTCCCGCTGCTCCAGGCGACCGAGTCGACCGTCGCGTCTGCGCCGTCCCGTAGCACGAGCCAATCGGACGCGTTGGCCAGGGTGATCCCCGTGCCGTAGACGTAGTTGGCGGTGACGCCGCCATTGTTGTTCTTGGCGCCGTTGCGCGCCAGGACGGCGTAGCCCCCGGAGGCCACGTTCACCGCGGCGCCGATGATGTGCGCGGCGTCGTTGTTCGAGGCGATGGTCCAGCCCTGCAGGTTGACCGGGGTCGAACCCCAGTTGTGCACCTCGAGCCATTCGCCGTTGTCGTCTGTGACGGCGTTTGGGTCGGCCATTATTTCGTTGATCACGACCTGCGGCGTGGTCAAGGCGGTGGCGACGGCGGCGTTGAGGGGTTGCGGGGCGACGGCGGAACTGTGGTCGGTGCAGGCGGCCAGCACCGCGCCGGCGGCGAGCCCGATGAGACGAGGGTGCGACGGCACGCGTGCCTCCGGGCGGACTGTGCGCGCCAAGACTGGCAAGGGCCATGCCTGGGCGCAAGTGTTGCAACCGCTCCACACGCTGGAAGGCGGGGCCCGAGGCTGAAACGTATCTTAGGGGCGTGCGCACCCGCCTCTCGTCGCGAACGCTGTTGCTCGTCGCCGTCATCCTGCCGGCATCGCTCATCGCTTTGCACGCCGGCCGTGCCGCGCTGTCGGCCCCCCAAACGGCGTGCATCTCGCGCGCGGCCGCGCCCGTCGTCGAGCGGTGGGCGGCGGCCGCCGTGCGGGCCAGAGCGATCGCCTGTACGAAGCTCGCGCCCGAGATTCCCGGGTTCGCGATCGCGGTGGCCGTCGACGGTCGCATCGTTTGGTCGGAGGCGTTCGGCTATTCGAACCTCGAGGCGCAGACTCCCGCCACGCCCGCAACGCAGTTCCGGATCGGCAGCGTGTCGAAGTCCCTGACCGCCGACGCCGTCGCGCTGCTGTGGGAGCAGGGCAAGCTGGACCTCGACGCGCCAGTGCAGCGCTACGTACCGACCTTCCCCGACAAGGGCGCCCCCCCGATCACCACGCGGCTGCTGGGCGGTCACCTCGCCGGCGTGCGCCACTACCAGGGAGACGAGTTCACCCTCAACCTGCGCTACGCTACGGTCAAGGAGGGTCTGACGGTCTTCCAAAACGACTCGCTGTTGTTTCCGCCGGGGACGAAGTTCTCGTACTCGAGCTACGGGTTCAATTTGATCAGCGCCGTCGTGGAGGGAGCGTCGGGGGAGGAGTTCCTCGCCTACATGTCCAGCCGCGTGTTCCGGCCCCTGGGCATGACCAGCACGGCCCCCGACAGGAACGACAGCGTGATCCCGAACCGCACGCGGTTCTACGAGCGGCGCAGCCGCCTGCTGGGCGGGGGCGTTGCCGTCGCGCCAACCGTGGATAACAGCTACAAGTGGGCGGGTGGGGGCTTCCTCTCGACCGCAGAGGACCTGGCGCGGTTCGGATCAGCGCACCTCGCGCCCGGCCACCTGAAGGCCGCGACGCTCGAGCTCCTGTTCACGCCCCAACACACGACGGCGGGGCAAGCCACTCCCTACGGGATCGGCTGGTTCGTGGGCCGCGATAGCCTCGGCCATCGGTACGTCTACCACGGCGGCGGGTCGGTGGGTGGCACCACGGCGTTCGGTGTGGACCGGGACTCGCGCGTCGTGTTCGCGTTGGTGACGAACCTCAGCGACGCGCGGCTCGCTCCCGGGCAGGAGATCCGGGCGGTCTTCGACTCGGCCGCGTCGCGATGGTAGGGGGAGAGGCGGCGGGGGGGGGGGCGTCCTCACCCTCAGGGGGTGCGGCCCCGCGCTGCCTTCCACTGGCGGGGATCGAACAGCCCCGCGGGGAACCGAACGTCCGCCTGGACCTCGCGATACTCCTCGAGGAACTGCTGCTGCCCGTCGAGGAGGAACTCAACTTCGGGCGAAACCCAACCGCCGGCCAGCGGCGCGTACTTGTTGAACCGGGTTTCCGAGGTCTTGGTGGAGTCGCGGGCGGGTTCGAGGAGGCGGACGAACACCAGCCGTTCTTTGTCCACCCAGAACTGCCGGGTGTGCAGGTCCCCCGCCTTCGCGCCCACCACCCAGACCGGCCGCCCCTGCCACGTTGCCTCGGACAAGACCGAGAGATCGAACCCGCGCTGCGAGAGCTGGCCCGCGGTGCGGTCGACCGGCTGCGCGTACACGTCGAACCCCAGCACGAGCAGCGGGTGCACGAACGCGCGCGCCGGCCCCTGCGAGTCGGCGTGGAACGAGAAGATGGAATCGTTGGCGAACAACACGCCGTTGCCCGAATCGGCGGGTTGGAACTCGATTCGGAGCTTCCCGGGCGCCTCGAGCCACTCGCGCCACACCGAGTGCTCCACGGTGCCGTCGGGACGATGCTGGGTGTTGTATTGCACGAACGTGAGTGTCCGGTACCACTTGCCCTGGTAACGGGCGCGCATCGCGTCCAGCAGCTCGCGCGGCGTGGTGATCGGCCGCTGCGTGGCTCCCACGCCCATCAGACCGACGAGCGCGATGAATCCGTAGCGCACGGTTCTTCCTCCTCTTCGTGGTTCAGCGTTCCAGCCGGTAGCCCGTTTTGCGCACCGTGAGGATGTGCGTCGGGTTCGCGGGGTCGGGCTCGAGCTTGCGGCGCAGCTCGGCGACGTGGGTGTCGACGGTGCGGCTCATGACTTCGGCGCTGTAGCCCCAGACCTCAGTGAGCAGCTCCACCCGGGTCGCGCAGGCGCCGTTGCGGCGCAGCAGGGCGACCAACAAGTCGTACTCTTTCGGGGTGAGCGACACGGCTTCGCCGCCCCGCAGCACGGTGCGCGACGGCGTCAGGACTTCGACGTCGCCGAACCGCTCCACGGCGGGCTCGGGGCTCGCGCCGTTGCGGCGCGGCGAGGCCGCGCGCCGGAACAACGCCTCGACGCGCGCCAGCAGCTCGAGCACGCCGAACGGCTTGGTGACGTAGTCGTCGGCGCCGAGCCGCAGGCCGCGGACTTTGTCGGCTTCCTCGCCCCGCGCCGTCAGGATCAGCACCGGCATTTGACCCGTGGGGCCGTCGTCGCGCAGGGCGCGCAGCACGCGAAACCCGTCCATCCCCGGCAGCATCAGGTCGAGGATCACGAGGTCGGGCTTGGCGGCGCGGGCGCGCGCCAGGCCCTTGGGGCCGTCGGCCGCGACGTCCACCTGGTAGCCCTCGATCTCGAGGTTGTTGCGCAGCCCGTACGCGAGATCGGCGTTGTCCTCGATCACCAGGATGCGCTTGGCGCTCATGGCCTGGTCCCGATCGGCAGCTCGATCACGAACCGCGAGCCGCCGGAGTCCGCATCCTCCACCCACGTCCGCCCTGCGTGGAGTGTGGCGAGCTCGCGCACGACCGCCAGGCCGATCCCGCTGCCGGCGACCACGGAGCCGCGGTCTCGCTCCAGGCGCCAGAACCGCTCCCACACCCGCTCGCGGTCGGCGCGCGGGATGCCGGGGCCGCAGTCGTCCACCCAGAGGCGCGCCGCGCCGTTGGCTCCCGGCGCCGCCCCCAGCGTCACGGTCTGACCGGCGGGACCGTACTTCACGGCGTTGTCGAGCAGGTTGAGCAGCATCTGGCGCACTGCGCCGGGATCGACCGGGAGCACGAGGCCGTCGGTCACCTCGGCCCGCAGCGAGACGCCGCGCGCCGCCGCCAGCGGTGCAAACCCCTCGAGCACTTCCTGCACCAGCGGCGCGACGGCCGTCGGCTCGGGCACGACGCGGGCCGTCTGCCGCTCGGCGCGCGAGAAATGCAACAGGTTCTCGACCAGATGCGTGAGGCGGCGCGCCTCCTGGTCGATGATGGCGAGGGAACGGTGCCGCTCCTCGTCCGAGCGGACCCGCCCCAGTACCAACGTCTCCGAGAACATGCGGATCTGCGCGAGCGGCGTGCGCAGCTCGTGGGAAACGCCGGAGATGAAATCGGTGCGCAGACGCGCCAGCTCGTACTCGCGGCGCAGCTGTACCAGCGCCGTGCCGATGAGCACGGCGGTCACGGCCAGCAGGCCGAGGATCAGCGGCAGGCGCGACTTGGGAAGCCCGCCGATGATCAGCTGGTCGGCCACCTCGGCGCGGATCGTCGCTTGCGCATACAGGTCGCCCATGTCGGTGCCAATGGTATCGCGCGCGGTGAACGGCGACGTGTATTGCACCGGCGAGCGGTACAGCTCGACGCCGTAGCGATCCGTGATGATGACCGATCCCATCGAGTCGTACTGCACGCCCCCCGTGAGCGGCCGGGGGAGGAGCGGGAACTTGTCGGTGGCGTCGCTCAAAAAGGGCCGCAACCCCTCGGGGTCCGCCTCGAAGCCGACGGCGGTGCGGAGGGCTTTCGACTTGTCGCGCAGCACCGTGTAGGCGACGTAGCGGCGCTCGCCGCCGGGCTGGCCGAGGACGGTGCCCATGTGCCACGCCGTGTCGTACACGACCCGGGTGTGGGCCGGGAGTGACTCGGCGAGCCAGGTCCGGACGGCGTGGGGGACCGGCGCGCCCGCGGTCTCGAGCTTGCCGGTGGGCAAATCGAGCCGGAAGGTGAAGCGGATGGGCAGCGTGTGCCGCGCTTCGCGCTCCATGGCCTCGGTGCGCAGCGCGGCGGGCCAGGGGAGGGGCGCGCGCGGCGCAGTCTCCTGGGCGCGCTGCAGCGCCTTGAGGGGCGGGATGATCGCGTAGTAATAGAGCTCGGAGGCGCTGCGCTGGGCCACGCGAGCGGCGGCGAGGGCGGCATAGTCGCGCAGCACCCGGTCGGCCTGGTCGCGATGGTAGCGCGCGACGCGATACGTCTGTATCGCGAGCACGGTGGCAACGGCGAATGCGAGGACGAGGAGGGCCGTCACCACGCCGCCGCGTGTCACCCGGAAACGTCGGGGAGGCGCGATTTCAGTCATGACCTGAAGAATCCATCGCGGTGGAACGCCGGGCAACCGGCTCCGCGCATCGCTTGACCGTTCCCTGACAAACCTCGCACGTGGGATCGGGCCGGCGGCTTTGCAGATTGGAGGCAGGTCGTGGTGGGAGTGTCGACGGCCACTTCGCCCGATCTACCGACCCGGGGTGCAGCGCGTGGCCCCGGGTTCGGTATTCCCGGGCCGTCAGTTGCTGAAGAAGAAGCCCCCACCGCCGCCGAAGCGGGGGTTGACGATGTTGGCGAACTTCGAGCCGAACGTATATCGCAGGCCCACGAACCCCTGGTACTGATACGACGTGGCGAGCTGCCGCCGCCGTAGCAACACCTCCTGCTCGGATGCCCCACCCTTCTCGATCGACAGCTGGTCGTGGATCAGCTCGACGATCCCGAAGAAGTCCAGCGACAGGCCCTTGTACACGCGAAAGCTGCCATTCCCGAAGAACGTCAGGTGATTCTTGCCGAAGTCGTGCAGGTAGTGGCTACCCTGGACCGACGCGCCGGCCGAGCCCCACGGTTGCTTGACGTCGAGCGACAGCGTGAGACTTTGGGTGAAGCGCGTTTCACGGAGCCGGTTGAAGATCGTCGTGTCCCGGTAATTGAAGGCCACGACGTTCAGCGCGTACTCCAGGGTCAGCAGCTTGCGGGTGGACTGCGAGTACGGGAAGACGTCGAACTCGACCGCGGGGCCGCCCCTCAGCCTCAGGTCCTGATTCGAGTAAGTGGACGAGAAGGCGGACGCGCGCAGGCCTGTGGACCAATGGCGGCCGGCGCTCCGGGCGACGAGGATGTCCGCGCCGTAGCTCCGCGTAATGTTTCGGGAGAGTTTCTCCCCGATCTGCGCGCCCGTCGAGTCGTACACGGGGACGAGAAAGTCGTTCTGCTGGTAGCTCTGATTCGTCGAGAGCGTGAGCTTCCAAACCTCCGTGATCCGGCTCGCCGACAGCCCGCCGAACGTGTACGTGTTCTTGTAACTGTGCTCTCCGTAGAAGTTGCTGCTCACGCGCACGTTGAATACCCAGTAGTTCCAGACGTCGCGCACCTGCGCGGCGGTTCCAGCGGGGGCGCTGTAGGAGATCTCCAGTCGTTGCGCGACCGGCGTCTTCGCCGCGAAGCGCACGAGCCCGAGCCGCATGGTGCGGGCGAGGCTCTTCCGGATGTCGTCGTCCGTATCGCTGGAGTGGGACAGATGGCGCAGCGTGTCCTCGACGCCGGCGAAGCGCCGCAACCCGAGGAACGTGAGCGTGTACTCCCGGCCCCCCCCGGTCGGTTGCGTCGTGATCAACACGTGGATCTGCGCGTCCTGGCGCTCCCGCACCCAGTTCACGAACGTGATCTCGGTGCGGTAGTAATCGAAATCGCAGAACGTATCGGGGCAGTCGAGGAACACGCGCAGCGCCGAGTCCTGCGCGGCGCGGGCGCTGTCGGGTGTCTGGGCGTGGGCCACCCCGGCCGCGCAGCACCCCGCTGCGACGAGCAGCGCCGCCGCCCTCACCGGCGGGTGAGGTCCTGGTACAGGATCTGCACGAACAGCGTCGGGGTGATGCGTCCGGTGCCCCACGCCGCGTCGAACTCGGCGGTGGGCTTCGCCGCCTGGACCTGCTCGAGCGTCCGCCCGGCCGTCACCGCCTGCTTGATGCGGTCCCGCACGGTGACCAGCATCGTCCGATAGGTCTGCAGCGCGGCCCGGTCCCCGAGCGGCCCGTGCCCCGGGATGATTCTCGTCCCGGCGTTCGCCATTGCGAGCACGCGATCGGCGGCGGCGATTATGCCGTCGATCGAGCCGCCGCTCGCCAAATCCACCAACGGATAGCGACCGTTGAAGAAGGTGTCGCCCATGTGGACGACATTGGCGTGCCGGAACCACACGATCACGTCGCCGTCGGTATGCGCTGGCGCCACATGGATGGCCGAGATCGAGTCACCGTTGTAATAAAAGGTGACCGTGCCGGTGAAGGTGACCACCGGCAGCGCGCCGGCCGGCGACGCCGGAAAGGGTTGGGCGAACGAGGTGATGAATTGTTCGACGCTCATGCGCCGGCGCACGTTCTCGTGCGCAACGACCACGATCCCGCCTTTGCCGAAGTTCTCGTTCCCGCCCGTGTGGTCGCCGTGCCAGTGCGTGTTCAGCAGAAACCGGATCGGGCCCGGATTGATCGCGGCGACGGCGGCCTTGATCTTGTCGGTGAGCGGCGCGTACTGATCGTCCACGAGGATCACGCCGTCGGGGCCGGCCGACACGCCGATGTTGCCGCCCGGGCCGGTGAGCATGTATACGCCCTCGCCCGCCTTGATCGTCCGGACCTGCACGGTGTCGAAGTTCTGCGCCGTGAGGCTGAAGGGCCCCGCGACGGCCGCGAGGAGCGCGACGGCGACGGCGCGCCTCATGCGCCGCTCGGTCGCTCCACGACGTAGGCTTCCATCGCGTAGTACTCGGCCAGTCCGAGTTGATCGGCGTGCGCCGCGGTCTCCACGTTCCGCGCTTCCACGCGCTGCCAGAACTCGCGGTCGTCGTGGCCGCCGGGGAAGGGCGCGGTGTCCTTCTGCGACTGGTGCTTGAAGATCGCCATGACTTTGGCCCGCAGCTCGTCCTGCGAGAGCGGCACCAGCACGTCGGCCTCCGTGAGCGCCCATTCCTGCCACGCCCCCCGGTACAGCCAGACCTCGGGACGGGGGCCCGCGTACCGCTCCAGCGCCCGCTCGACTGCGGCCTTGCACATCCGGTGCGTGCCGTGCGGGTCCGACAGGTCGCCCGCGACGAACACGAGGTCGGGGTGCGTCTCCGCGAGCAGCCGCCCGATGATCGCGACGTCGTCCTCCCCGATAGGCCGCTTGCGGACCTCGCCGGTCCGGTAGAACGGCAGATTGAGGAACCGCGCGACGCTGCGGGGAATGCCCACCGATTCGAGCGCGGCGATCGCTTCCGACTCCCGGATGAAGCGCTTGAGCTCCTGGACGGCGGGGAGATCGACGTCGCCCGGCGCCTTGCGCTCGAAGCTCTCGGCGGCGGTCTCGCACCAGCGACGGGCCACGGCCGCGTCGAGTCCCAGGGTGGTGGCGGCGCGCGCCACGAAGTCGAGGTGGCGCTCCACGTCGTGGTCGAACACGGCGATGTTGCCGCTCGTCATGTACGCCACGACGATCGCGTTTTCGTTCTCCCACAGCTTGCGCAGCACGCCGCCCATTGAGATCACATCGTCGTCGGGATGGGGGGAGAACACGAGCACCGACTTGCGCGACGGGAGACTCCGGCGCCCCCGGATCTTGTCGCGCAGTCGGGTGAACACGAGTCCATTGATCGGGCCCGGCGCGCCGTGCTTGGCGAGCAGCGGGCTGAGGTGGTGCTCGGTGTAGTCGCGGGCCGTCAGCTTGAGGATCGCCTTCCCCGCCCGCTCCGCGAGCCATACGACGGCGCGCTCCGTCATCGTCGGCATCCACTCGACGGACTCGAGCACCCACGGCGTCTTGATCCGGGTCAGCTCGCCCGCCGCCGCGAGGTCGAGATAGGCCGTCGTATTGGGGTGCCGCTGGAGGAACGTGGCGGCGACGTCGGGCTCCACGTCGCCCTCGACGGCGCGCTGGATGATCGCCGCCTTGTGCTCGCCCGTCGCGACGAGCGCGATGTCCCGCGCGTCGAGAATCGTCGCGACCCCCATCGTGATCGCCTCGCGGGGGACGTTGTCCTCGCCGAAGAAGTCCGCGGCCGCGTCCTTGCGCGTGATCGTGTCGAGCGTGACCAGCCGCGTGCGCGAATCGGGCGACGATCCCGGCTCGTTGAAGCCGATGTGCCCGGTCTTGCCGATGCCGAGAAGCTGGAAGTCAATGCCCCCGGCCGCGGCGATGGCGCGCTCGTACTCGGCGCAATGCTCCGCCAGCCGCTCCCGCGGCACGGCGCCGTCGGGGATGTGGACGTTCCCAGCGTCGACGTTCACATGGGCGAAGAGATTCTCCCACATGTAGCGCCGGTAGCTGTGGGGCCGGTCCGCCGCCATCGGATAGTACTCGTCGAGGTTGAACGTGACGACGCCCGAGAAATCCACCTCGCCGGCCTGGTGCCGGCGGATCAGCTCGCGGTACACGCCGATCGGCGTGCTGCCGGTGGCGAGACCGAGCACGGCCCGGCCCTTCGCCGCCGTCTCGCGGCGAACCACCTCGACGATGCGGTCGGCCAGGAGGACGACCAGGTCGTCGTGGTCGGGAACCACGACCGTGCGCAGGCGCTCGCGCTCGCGCGGCCCCTCGATGGTCGGGACCGAACGGCGCGACGCCGCGGGTGGTTGCGATCGCGTGGGCAACGTTGACTCCTGTGAACGACCAGCGAAACCTAACGACGATGTGCCTAGAACCGCACGCCGGGGAAGGCGATCGTCACCGTAGCCCGTTGGGTCATGAGCGTCGCCGCTCCCACCGCCACGTCGTACCAAAAGTGATGGAACACCGATTCCCTGACGCTCCAGCCGTTGCGGCGCGTCAGCCACCCCTCGTAAACCGCCCAGCTCGCGATCACCAGCGCGAACGCCTTTGCCTGCGGGACGTGGAGACCGCCGAACACGGCGGCCTGCAGTCCGTTCGACAACCAGACGCGGCCGCCGGTGTTCTGGTGGAGCACGGGGTAGAGCCAGCCCCGAAACAGAGCCTCCTCGCCGACCCCCGCGGTGTACGAGAACGAGGTCACGAACGCGCCATCGCGGGCCCGGAACGGCCAGTACTGCTTCCCAGGCTGCTTCTCCGTCGTCACCAGAACGAGCGTGACCGCTCCCGTGTAGGCGAGATCGATCCAGGTCGTCCACCGTCCGAGCATCCGCACGTCGAAAGGCGCCAGCAGCAAGGTGCCGGGGGAGTCGTGCGACGTGACGAACTCGTACCTGCCCCCAGCCTGCAGGGCGGGGAGCGATCGATGGAAGGAGTCGTAGGCACTGAGCCCCCCCGCGGCGGTGACGATGCCGAGCCCGACGATAGTCTGCTGGCCGGCCGGGTCATGCGGGAGAACCGACGTTTCCGGGGCCGCGGGATCGCCCGTCAGGTACAAGGCGTAGCCGGCGACGGCCGCCCCGGTGAAGCCGGCCCCGGGGCCTGGCGCGCCCTGCAGGTATTGCCCCATCCCAGGGGCCAGGAGGCTCGCGAGGGGAATTCTGAATTCGGCGCCGATACGGGCGGTGGCGGCAGGGGAGGGCCGCGGCGGAGTCGATACGCTGTCCTGCGCGCTGAGCAGCGCGGGTACGGCCAGCACCAGGAGAATCACCGCAAGAGGGCTCACACCTTGACTTCGATCGTCGCTCCGCGCTTGTGCCGGACGTACAGCCAAGCCATCGGGACGACGAGCATGCCGGCCGCCAGCACCGTCAGCGCCAGGAGGGCGGCCGCGAGCAGGACCGCGTTCTGGGAGGCCTGCGCGGCCTGGAACATCGCCGAGTCCTGCTTGGCGAGCAGCACGATCATCGCCTGCCGCGCTTCCGTACCCACCGTCGGCGCCGCGCTGGTGACGCCCCCGAGCACGCTGCGCACGAGCTCCTGCTGGTGCGGATCGGAGAGCGAGGTGGCGAGGTCGGCGAGCGACGTCCGCAACGCCCGGCCGATGCTGTCGCGCTGCGCGATCGCCTCCGGCCGCCGGTACGCGGGGTCCGTGCCGGTCGCCATGTCCCGCCACACCTCGAGGCCGGCATTATAGCGGTGCAGCGTTTCGACGGTGCGGGCGCCGTTCTCCACCGTCGCGGCGGCGCCGCGGAGCGAGCCGATCAGCCAGACGCCGATGACGAGCGCCAGCACCAGGGTGAGCGCGCTGAGCGAGACCGCAACGCCCGGCCGGATGAACGTGTAGTCCTTCATGGCGACGGCGAACGACGAGCGACCCACGGATGGACGCGGCGGCAACGGCGGCGTGGTCATGGGGCCCCACGCTAGCGGCCGCGTTCCAGGGTGTCAATACGACCGCGGCGGCGCCTCTTGCCGGATCCACGATGGCGCTATACGTATGCGGCACCTCACACGGGAGGCGCTAATGCGCCAGCCAATCCTGGGAGCGCTGCTCGGTACCGCCCTCGTGGCGTGCGGCGGCGGAACCGCTCCGGTCGTGGACCCCGTCGCGGAAGCCGCGGTGAGCGCCCGGTTCGACGCCTGGGTGAAAGCGTGGAATCTCCACGACCCCGCCGCGCTCGCCCCGTTCTATTCCCACCAGGAGCACCTCACGGTCGTGTGGCCCACCGGCGAGCGCACGCGCGGTTGGACGCAGGAGTCGCAATTCCAGCAGAGCTTCCTGCCGACTGTGACCGTGATGAACCTGGTGCCGCAGACCCCGCGCATCCAGCTCGTCCGCAAGAACCTCGCCTTCGTCGGTTTCCCGTTCACGCTCGACTTGGCCGCCGGAGGGTCCCGCCAGATCGGCCTGGGCCAGGGGATGCTCCTGTGGCAGCACGAGGACGGGGCGTGGAGGCTGTACGCCGCCCAACTCTCCTATACCAAGGCCACCGAGGCCCAGGTGATTCCGCAACGCCGGAGATAAAGGAAGGATGGGGCTGCTTGACGGCGCCCGCACGGGAGAGCATCTCTAGGGTGCGCCCGACTCTGCTCCCGCGGTGACCGGCCGATCGGCCGACGCGCTGCGCGCGGGCATTGGAGGTGAGGCGGTGAGCGGAGCCGTGTTCCGCGGGGAGGCGGGCGAAGTTCTCCGGCAGGCGAGCGCCGTCGTCGGACGTCCGGTCACCCTCTGGGAGGTGACGGGTCCCGACCAGATGGTGCAGCGCGCCAGCAGCGAGCCCCCCCTCGCCCTTTCCAGCATCGACCTCGACGGCACGCTGCGCCGTTGGAGTGTGCCGCTCGCCGTCGGGTCACGGTGGGTGGCGGCGCCGGCGGACGTGCCGGGCGGCTGCGTCATCGCGCCGGTGCGGTGGCAGCCGCCGGCGCCGCCCCCGCCCCCCGGCCGCGAGCGCCGCAGCCGGGAGCGGCTCGCCCTCGAGCTCGCCGGCCTCGCGCTCGGCCTCATCGACCGGCGCCAGAGCGCCGCGCTCGCGGCGGACACGTCGCGCCACGACCCGCTCCAGGAGCTGGCGAGCCTGCCCGCGATGATCGCACACGAGGCGAGCAATCCTCTCACGGCGGCGCGCGCCGGCCTGCAGATGGCAATGGAGGTGGTGGGACGCTGGGTCGACCTGGGCGCCGATCGCCGGCTGACGATGCTCGACGATCTCGGCGAGGTGATCGAAGACATCGACCGCGCGACGGAGTTTTTGCGCGCCGTCCAGGACCGCGCCCGCGGTGTGGTGGCGCGCTCCGAGCGGTTCGACGCGGTCCGCGTCGTGCGGTCCTGCCTCACCCTGGAGCGGCGCCTGCTGCGCGACCGCGGCATCGAGCTGGACTTCGCCACGTCCGTCGACTCGGCCTTCCTGAAGGGTGATCCCAACGCGCTGTTCGACGTGCTCGTCAACCTGGTGCGCAACGCGAGCGACGCGTCCGCCCACCTCCAGGCGCCCGTCGAGGTCCGGCTCAGCAAGACGGAGCAGGGGCTGCAGCTGATCGTGCGCGACCGCGGCGCCGGCATTGCGTCCGAACACCTCCAGCGGATCTTCGAGGCGGGCTTCACCACCAAGGAGTTCGGGAAAGGCAGCGGGATGGGGCTCGCGAAGGTGCGTAGCGTCGCCGAGGGGATGTTCCACGGGACGGTGCGCGTCGAGTCGCAGGTCGGGCAGGGCGCCACGTTCACCGTGGTCCTGCCGCTGCCGCCCCAGCGCGGCAGCGATCCCCTGCGCTAAGCGCCGGGCGCGGCTTAGCCCAGCAGCGCGTCGAGGTCGAGGGCCCGCGTGTGCATGGCGATGCTCCCATCCGGCGCGCGCGGCCACTCGGACTCGGGGCGATCGCGGTATAATTCGACGCCGTTTCCGTCGGGATCGCGCAGGTACACCGCTTCGCTGACGCCGTGATCCGCCGCGCCCTCGAGTGCCACGCCGTGCTCGAGCACCCGGCGAACCGCCGCGGCCAGCGCGGCGCGGTCGGGATAGAGAATCGCGAAGTGGTACAGCCCGGTGGTCCCCGGGGCCGGACGCGGCGCGCCCTTGCCCGCCCACGTGTTCAGGCCGATATGATGGTGGTAGCCGCCGGCGGAGAGGAACAGGGCGTCGCGGCCGTACGTCGCCGTCACCTCGAAGCCGAGCACGTCCCGGTAGAACGTAGCGGCGCGGTCGAGGTCGGACACCGTGAGATGGACGTGGCCGATCTTGGCCTGTGGGTGGATGGGCATCGACATTCAAACAGTTACCGGTTCCCAGCCTCTTGCACCTGGCGTCTCACCGGCTTGTGTCTGTTAGATTGCAACCCATGAATCCAAGTGCGCGAATCCCCCTTCCGCTCAACGAACCCGTCCTCAGTTACGCCCCCGGCACCGCCGAGCGCGCCGAGCTCAAGCAGGCGCTGAAGGACCTCGGCGGACGACGCATGGAGATCCCGGTCGTCGTCGGCGGAAAGGAGATCCGGACCGGTCGCACGACCGATGCCGTGATGCCGCACTGCCACCAACACGTGCTGGCGAAGGTGCATCAGGCGGGTCCGGACGAGGTGGCCGGGGCGATCGCGGCGGCGCGCGCCGCCTGGCGCGAGTGGTCCGCCGCGAGTCTGAGCGACCGGGCGGCGGTGTTCCTCAAAGCGGCGGATCTGCTGGCGACGCGCCGGCGCGCGGTGGTCAACGCCGCCACGATGCTGGGGCAGAGCAAGACGTCGCATCAGGCCGAGATCGACGCGGCGTGTGAGTTGATCGACTTCTGGCGCTTCAACGCCCACTACGCCGAGCGGATTCACGCCGAGCAGCCCATCTCGGCGCCCGGGACCTGGAACCAGCTCGATTACCGGGCGCTCGAGGGATTCGTGTACGCGGTCACGCCGTTCAACTTCACCGCGATCGGCGGGAACCTGCCCACCGCGCCCGCCATCATGGGCTGCACCGTCGTGTGGAAGCCGGCGGGGACGGCGGCGTACTCGAATTACTTCCTCCTCAAACTGCTGGAGGAGGCGGGTCTGCCGCCCGGGGTGGTGAACTTCGTGCCCGGGCCCGCGGGCCAGGTCACGGAGCGCGTCCTGGGCGACCGGCAGCTGGGCGGCGTGCACTTCACCGGCTCGACGGAGGTCTTCCAATCGCTCTGGAAGCAGGTGGCGGCGAGCCTCGCGAGCTATGCCGACTATCCCAGACTCGTCGGTGAGACCGGGGGCAAGGATTTCATCATCGCGCACCCGAGCGCCGACCCCGACGCCCTGGCCACGGCCCTCGTGCGCGGCGCGTACGAGTACCAAGGGCAGAAGTGCAGCGCCGCGTCGCGCGCCTACGTCCCCGCCTCGCTGTGGCCCAAGGTTCGCGAGCGCGTGCTCGGCATGCTCGAGACCGTGCGCATGGGCGATCCCGCCGACTTCCGCAACTTCATGGGCGCCGTGATCGACCGGAAGGCGTTCGACAAGATCAAGAGCTACATCGACGGCGCCAAGAGCGACGGCAAGGCCACGGTGCTGTTCGGCGGTGGCTGCGACGACACCGACGGCTACTTCATCCAACCCACGCTGATCCAGGTCGAGGATCCCTCCTACCGCACGATGCGCGAGGAGATCTTCGGGCCGGTCCTGTCGCTGTACGTCTATCCCGAGCAGCAATGGGCGGAGACCCTCACCTTGGTGGACCGGACGTCGCCCTACGCGCTGACCGGCGCGGTGTTCGCGCAGGATCGGCGCGCGGTGGCGGAGGCGCAGACGGCGCTGCGCTACGCCGCGGGGAACTTCTACGTCAACGACAAGCCGACCGGCGCGGTCGTGGGTCAACAGCCGTTCGGCGGCGCCCGCGCCAGCGGCACCAACGACAAGGCCGGGAGCCTGCTCAACCTGATCCGCTGGACGAGCGCGCGCGTCGTGAAGGAGAACTTCGTGCCGCCGCGCGACTACCCGTACCCGTTCATGGCGGAGGCTTGAGCCGGCGCGGCGGCGCCCGCCCGCCGATTCTGGTGCTCGTGCTCGCCGCAGCGTTCCTGCTGCTCATGGCGTCGCTGCTCATCGGGTCGCTCACCACACCGGAGTTTCCCCCCTACGCGCTCACCGCTCCGCCCGCCCGCGTGACACCGGTGGGCGACTCGCTCGTCGGGCCGGCCACGTACACGCTCGACGCCTCGGCGGGGGACCGCTGGCGTCGCTTCCACTTCGGCCGCAACGCGGTGACCGACTCAGCTGGGGGACCGTGGGACATCGCCTTCCGGCGCCATCACGTGATCGCGGCGCCCGTGCCCGGCGCCGGCGTGGTCGACCTCGGCGCGGTGCCGTTCGACTCGGTGCGGGAAGTGCCCGCCACCGGCTACGTCGCCACCGAGCTGCGCGGCGACACGGTCAACCCGGGCGTGGGGAAGTGGTACGCGTACAGCATGCTGTCGCACCTGCTCACGTCGAAGCGCCACGTGTACGCCGTCCGCGGCGCTGACGGGCGCTACGCCAAACTCGAGATCCTCGCCTACTACTGTCGGGACGTCGGCGCCGCGTGTTACACGTTCCGCTACGCGTTTCAGGGCGACGGCAGCCGGCGCGTGGCGCGCTGACCGTCCGTCAAACGAAACGCCCCCGGCCGCAGGGTCGGGGGCGTTGCATCGAGCGTAACCGTTGGAGCGCTTACTTCGGCGGCAGGATCTTGAACATCCCCGTCCCGCACACCGGGCACACGCCCTTCAGCGCGGGGCGGCCATTCGCCATCTTCACCTGCTGCGGGTTGGAGATCTTCCGCTTCGCCTTGCACTTCACACAATAGCCTTCGTCCGCGGCCATCGGGGCCTTTCCCTTCGCCATGTTGGTCGCTCCTCGGTTTCGGGGGCACGGGGTCCTACAGCGCCAGACAACATAATACGGTTACGCCAGGGGAGCGGGGGTCGGGGGGTCAAGGGGGGGCGGGGGGGCGTCCGTAAAGCCGTTCCGTTTGTGCGTTCCGTCACAAAACGGCTTCGTCGCGGAACCGCCACATCGGCATAGGACAACGACTTCCGCCGGTCGGCCGTCCTTGCGCGGGGGGACCGGGATCTCCCGCCCGTCGGGCGTCACGACGCGCACCGGACCCTGGACGACCAGCGGGCCATTGGCTTTGGGGGTGATGGTCACGTCGCTCATGGTGGCAATATAACCCGTCGCGTCACGGTTCTTGACCTTGGCTTGAGGGCGCCGGCCGATCGTTCGGGCGACCCTCGCTCCGGAGAATGGTATGCGGTCTGCCCTCGCTCTGTCGTCGCTCATCGGTCTCGCCGTCCTTCCCGTCGCCGCTCACGCGCAGACCGGCTACTCCTTGGAGCTGGGCGCCGTCACCGCCTACGAGGCGTCACTGTTCCAGGTCGGCTTCCGCGCGGCGCCGTCGCGCGGCGGGCGCGCCGCCCCGGATGTGGCGCTCGCCACCTTTCCGGACGCGCTCGTGGAAGGCGTGTTCATCGGCATGCTCGACCTCGATCTGACGTACGGTGCTCCGCTCGGCGAGGATGCCGTGCTGCTCCCCCGGTTCGGGGTGAGCGTCATCGCCGGCGCGGGCGGCGGCGGGGCCGGCGGCGCGTTCGGGTACAACCTGGGCCTGGGCGCGCTGGCCCGCATGTCGCCGACGCTCGGCCTCCGGATGGACTACACGCACCGGCGATTCGGCGACGAAGGCGAATCGCTGCCGCTCTCGAGCATCAGTATCGGCATCGTCTGGATGCACTAGCGCGGGGGGCGCGGGAGGGGGCGGAGGGGGCGGGGTGGAACGAAGCGCGGCCGGACAGGGTATGTTCGCGCGACTAGATGCGCACCCGACCGATCCTCGTCGTTCTCCTCGCCGCGTGTGTCGCCGAGCGTGGCCCGTTCACCAACCGGATGGCCCACTCGGCGACCAGCTACCTCGCGCGCGCCGCGCGCCAGCCCGTCGACTGGCAGCCGTGGGGGCGCGACGCGTTCGCCCTGGCGGCGAAGCTCGACCGTCCCGTGCTCCTTTACGTGGGTAGCGAGGCCTGCCGGTGGTGCGCCGAGACCGACCGGGCGATCTACACCGATCCGGAGATCGGCGCGCTGATCAACGCGCTGTTTGTCCCGGTCCGCGTCGATCGCGATGAGCGCCCCGACGTGGCGCAACGCTATCAGGCCGCGGTCGAGACCATGGCCGGCCTGCACGGCTGGCCGCTCACCGTGTTCCTCACGGCCGACGGCGCGCCCTTCTTCGGCGGCACCTACTTCCCGGCCGACGATCCCGTGACGGGGCGGGGGCTCAAACAGATCCTTCCCGAAGTAGCGAAGGGGTACCGCGACAGGCGGTCGTTCATCGTGCAGCACGCGGCGCTGGTGCGGCAGCTCGCGCTGGCCGGGGGGGCGGGGGGAGCGGGGGGGGGAGGGCCGGGGCGTGGGGGCGGAGTGGCGCACGGCGTGCTGCAGCCGGGCCGCGTGCGTGGCGAGCTCGTTGCGACGCGCGCCGCGCTCGACGCCGCGGTCCGCTCGCACGCCGCGGTCGCGAGCGTGATGCACGCCGAGGCGGCCTCGCTGCTGCTCTCCGAATACGCGCGCGGCGACACGGCGGCGCTCGCCGTCGCGCGCCGCGCGCTCGATCTGATGATCGACTCGGCGGCCGTGGCGACGGGCCCGCCGGCGGGGGCGCGTGAGGATCCGCCGCGCCTCGTCCGCGCGGCGCTGCTGCGCGGTCTCGCGAAGGGATGGGTCGTGACGGGCGAACCGCGCTATCGCGACGCCGGGCGCAGCCTCGCCCGCAGCCTCGCGCGCGAGGTCGCCGACCCGGGCGACCGCGTGCTGTTCGCCGACCAGGAGGCCTACGTCATCGAGGCCGTCGTGCTCGCGGCCGCGACGCTGGGCGACGCCGTCGCGGAGGGGCGCGGCCGCGTCGCGCTCGACGGGCTGCTGCAGCGGATGTACGCGCGCGGTTGGGGCGTGCGCCACGCCGTCGCGGGCGCGACGCAGGGTCTGCTGCAGGACCAGGTGCAGGTGGCGGGCGCCTGTATCGCCGCCTATCAGGTTGGCGGCGACGCGCGCTACCTCGAGGTCGCCCGCGATCTCGCCGCCGTCCTCGAGCGCAACTACGCCGACCCGCTGGGCGGATACTACGACGCCGCCACGGTCGACCCCGCGGCCCCGGCCTTCGCCGACCGCACCAAGCAGGTCTTCGACGATATCCTCCCCGGCGCGAACGCCTGGACCGCGCGCGTGCTGCTGCGTCTGTCCGAGGCCACGGGCGACGCCGCCTACCGCCGCCGCGCCGAGGCCGCGCTGGAAGCGTTCATCGGCGCGGTGGACGGCGCCGGCGTCCGCGCGTCCACCTTCCTCGGTGCCGCGCGCGAAGTCCTCGCCAGCCGCGCGCCGTGACGAAACCCGCCCCGCGCGGGTCCCCCTCAAAGTGAGCGACGGTCCGTCCGATGCGGAGGTAGTCGCCCAGGTTCTGGGCGGCGACGGCGAAGCGTTCGGCATCCTGATCCGGCGATACGAGCCGGGGCTGCTCCGCTTCGCCGCCCGCATGCTCGGGAATCCCGACGCCGCCGCCGATGCGGTGGCGGAGAGTCTCGTGCGCGCCTACCGACACTTGGCGCAGTGCCGCGATGTCGCACGCCTGCGCAGCTGGCTGTACCGCATCACCGCGAACCGGTGCCGCAGCCACCTCGGGCGGCGCCGGGCGAACGACGTGTCGCTCGACGACGCCCCGGCGCTCGCCGATCCCGCGGACAGCTGGACGGCGCTCGAGCGCGGCGAGCAAGTGGCGCTGGTGGAGCGCGCGCTCGCGGCGCTGTCGCCGGAGAAACGCGAGGCGTTCGTGCTGAAACACGTGGAGGGGATGAGTTACGAAGAGATGGCGACGGCAACCGGCGCCCGGATTCCCACGCTCAAGATGCGCGTGCACCGCGCCCGCGAAGCGCTGCTCGCGGCGCTGGAGGAGTTGGTGTGACGCCCCCAACACCGCTCCCCCCCCAACTCGATCCCCGGCTGCAAGAAGCGCTCGACGGCGAGCGTGACCCGGTCACGCTGCCCGACGATTTGCGCGCCGCGTACGCGCGCCTCATCGAGGCAGGGGAGCTGCTGCGCCAGACGCCCCCCCACCCCCGGGTGGCGAGCGTGGCCGAGCGGGTGATGGCCGAGGTTCGCCGGCCGGCGCCGCGCCCGAGCCGGGAGCTGGCCCGCTGGTTTGCGGAGCCGCAGGCCGTCACGCTGCGCCTGCGCCCCGTGTGGACGCTGGCGCTCGCCGCGGCCCTGGCCGCGATCGTCCTCCTGCCGGGCAGGGAACCCGGAGGAGGGGCGCCCGGCGCCCAGGAAGGCGTCGCGCAGTTCGTCGGGCACTTCCCGGGCGCCCGGTCCGTGGAGGTCGTCGGCTCCTTCAACGACTGGCGGCGCGGCAGCCTTCCGTTGCGTGACGAGGATAACGACGGCATCTGGCACGCCGCCGCGTTCCTCCCCGCCGGCCCGCACGAGTACATGTTCGTCGTGGATGGCGAGCGCTGGGTGGCCGACCCGCTGGCGGGCCGCTACGTGGACGACGGCTTCGGTCGCGCGAACGCGCTGCTGATCGTTCGGGGGGGAGGGTGGGGGACGCGGTGAGAGTCGCCCTCGCCTTGCTGCTCGTCGCGTCTCCGGTGGCCGCGCAGAGCGTCCGGCCCCGGTTGGAGGGCCGCGTGCCCTCCGCCGCGCTGCCGGCCATCGACTCGCTGGTCGCCCTCGCCCTCGCCGACAGCCTGCCCAGCGAGCCGCTGGTGCAGAAGGCGTTGGAAGGAGGGGCGAAGGGCATCCCGACCGACCGGCTGGTGAACGGAGTGCGGCGCGGCCTGATCCAGCTGCGGAATGCGCGCGCGATCCTCACGCGCGCCGCCCCTGCGCGGGCGAGCGCGGACGGAGACGTCGCGGCGGTCGCCGCCGCGCTCGCCCGCGGCCTCGACCCGGCGCTGGTGCAGCGCGTGCTGCTCGACATGCCTGCCGAGCCTCCCGGGGCCGTGCTCCACGCCGCCGCCGATCTGGTGGCGCATGGCTTCCCCCCCGAGTCCGGCGCGGACCTGCTGGTGGCCGCGGAGCAATCGGGGCTCCGCGGGCCACGCCTGCTGGACGTGGCGGCGGCCGCGGCGCAGGAGCTGCAACGCGGCCACGCGCCGGCCGACGCGCTGGCGCGGGTGCGGGCCATGCTCCCGAATGTGCCGGAGGCGCCGCGGCCGCACCCCCGCAGCGTGACGCGGCGGCCCGCCCGGGGGTCGTAGGGGCGACCCCAACTGGAGTGTTTGTCATGATTCGCAACACCCTGCTCGCGCTGGCGTTGACCGCCGCACCCACGCTCGCGCTGGCACAGCAGCCGGCGCAACCGCCGGTGCAGGCGCCCGCCAAGCCGGCCCAGGCGCACGCGATGGGCGCCGACACCAGCAAGGCGAAGGCGCATCGCACCAGGACCCGGCGTGCGGCGACTGCCAAGCAGAAGGCCGGAGCCGCGCGTCGCGACACGACGGCCCGCCGCGACTCGACGTCGCGCCCCTAGGCCCCCTAGGCGCCTAGACGCCTAGACGTCTAGTTCTTTTAGGACGTGTAGTCGGAGTTGATCCGGACGTAGTCCGGCGACAGGTCGCAGGTCCACACCACCGCCTCCGCGCGCCCGATCCCGAGATCGAGGCGGAGGCGGATGTTGTTTTGCTGGAAGATCGCGCGGGCGCGCCCCAGATCGGGGTTGGCCGTCGCGCCACCCGCGGCGAGCGTGATCCAGTCGTCGTCGGCGCCGTCCTTTCGGGACGCGGCTTGAAGGCCCAGCCGCTCGGGCGTCAGCGGCACGCCCGCCGCGCCGGCCGCGGCCAGCACGCGGCCCCAGTTGGGATCGGCGCCGTAGATCGCCGTCTTGACGAGCGTGGAGCGGGCGATCGCGCGGCCCACTTCGCGCGCCGTCGCCTCGGTTTGCGCGCCCACGATGTGAATCTCGAGCAGCTTGGTGGCCCCCTCGCCGTCCTGCACCACGGCCAGCGCCAGGGTGCGCGCCACTTCGGTCACCGCCTCTTCGAACTGCTTCCAGGTCGCCCCGTCGCGCGCCGGGTCGATGCCCGACGCCCCGTTGGCAAGCAGGAGCACGGTGTCGTTCGTGCTGGTGTCGCCGTCCACGGAGATGGCGTTGAAGCTGCGGTCGGCGACGCGTTTCAGAAACGGACCGAGCACGCTCGGCTCCGACGCGGCATCGGTGGTGAGCACGCCCAACAGGGTGGCCATGTCGGGATGGATCATGCCGGCGCCCTTGGCGATGCCGCCGATCGTGACGGCGCCGGCGGGCGTTTCGAGTCGCACCGCGCAGTGCTTGGGGCGGGTGTCGGTGGTCATGATCGCGCGGGCGGCTGCGGCGCCGCCATCGCGGGCGAGCCGGGCCGCGGCGTCCCGCAGTCCCGCCGCCACCTTGTCGACGGGGAGCGGCACGCCGATCACGCCGGTGGAGAGGACGAGCGCGGTGCGGGGGGGCAGCCCCGCCGCCTCTTCGGCGGCGCGCGCCATCGCGCGGGCCGCCTCCAGCCCGGCCGCGCCGGTGCAGGCGTTCGCGACGCGGGCGTTCATCGCCACCGCCCGCATCCGGCCGGGGCGCTCACTCAGGAGATCGGCGTCGTACACCACCGGCGCCGCGCGAACGGCGTTGCGCGTGAACACGCCGGCGGTGGCGCAGCTCGTCGCGCTCACGAGCAGCGCGACGTCCGGCGTGCCGTCCGTTTTCAGTCCAGCGTGGACCGCGGCGGCGGTGAAACCGGCGGGGGCGGTGACCGAACCGTCCGGGAGGACGGTGAGGGCGGACGTCATCGGCGCCAAGATAGCGGCCGGTGGTCTCTTGTGTAACCGGCCGGTGTTTCGTATCATGGCACAACCTTCCCGGAGGTCCCGTTCGATGTCGGATCCGTTCCTCAGCTCCGACGACGACGACGAACGTGCACATCAGCTCTACAACGAAGGACATTATGACGACGCCATAGCCACCCTGCGCGAGGGCCTGGGGATCTATCCCCACGCCGTCGAGCTGCACGTGGGGATGGGCTATGCGCGCATCGCTCGTGAGGAATACGCATGGGCGCGCCGCGCGTTCGAGGAGGCGTTGAGCCTCGACGCGGACCACGAGGACGCCCTCGCCGGGTTCGGCGAGGTGCTCCTCAAATTTGGCGAGCGGGCCGCCGCCGTCCGCTGCTTCGAGCGGATCCTCGCGCTCGGCTTCGAGAACGACCACGACCTGATGCTGCAGCTGGGCCGGGCGTTGTTCCGCGAGGGCGTGCTCGATCAGGCGCGGCGCTTCTTCGAGGTGGCGCTCACGGCCCACGCCGATTCGGCCGAAGCCGCCGCTTGCGTCGGGTACGCCGCGCACCGGCTGGCCGACGAAGCCAACAGCCTCCACTGGCTGCGCCGGGCGCTCGAGCTCGACCCCGCGCTCGGCGAGGCGCGCATCTATCTCGCCAACCTGCTCTACGACCGCGGTGAGTACGAGGCGGCGCTGTTCCACCTCGAGCGCACCGAGCCGGGGGAGCATTACGATGCCCTGGCCATCTGGCGGCTGATCGAGCTGAAAAAGAGCGTCTATCGCCTCCCCGAGAACGACCCCGAGCTGGTGCCCTGGCACGACCGCCTGAGCGAGATGGCGGGGGACGCCGCGCCCGAAGACCTCCTCCTGGCAGAGCTCGAAGCCATGGGGCCCGACGGCCAGATGCGCGACCCCAGCCAGCTGGAGTTGTTCGGCACGCTGCTCACCGAGCTGCAGGGGATGAAGGGCCGCGGCACCGGCAGCGAGGTGCACCGCGTAAGCACCGCCTCGGGCGCGACCTACGTGGGAACGTGGGAGGAGATCGTACGCCAGATGAAAGACGACGCCGCGGAGTGGGCCGGCGGGTCGTTGGAGGCGTACATGGAGGCCAGCGCCAAACGCTGGCGCAAGCAGACCGGCATCGCGATCCCGGCCACGAGCCCGGAGGCCTTCCTCCGGGCCGGGGCCGACGCCGGCGTGCTCCGCATCCTGCACTAGCCTACTGCGTCTTCTTGAACCTCACGGCGATGCTCAGCGGTCCGTCGCCGAGAGCCATGAGCGTCACCGCGCCCGCGAGCAGCAGCCCCTCGAGCTCGAAGTTGGCGCGGTGCGGCAGCTTGCTGGCCAGGATCGTGACCGTCATGAACACCGCCATGGCGGTGGCCCACAGGCGGGTCCACATGCCGAGCAGCACGCACACCGCGCCGACCGTCTGAATCGCGATCACGACAAGGGCGAGGAGCGTGCCGAAGGACAGGGACGGGATCCCGCTCTGGATCCTGTCGAGGCCGCGGCTCAAGAACACCCCTCCCACCGCCAGCCGCATGAAGAACGCCGCGTACGGCGCCAATCGGTTCATGTGCGCTCCGGATCCAGGGTTTGCGTGACGGGGCCGCGGCGGCGCGCATCGGTCCGCACCTCGCGCGCCCCCAGCCGCTTGATGATCACGTCCAGTCCCCGCTGCGGGTGCGTCCCGCCCGGCCCGACAACGTCGGCGAAACAGAGCCCCTCGGTCGGCAGGGCGTGCAGCGCGATATGGCCGCCGTGGCACATCAGCGCGACGCCCACCCCCTTCGGCCCCGCCGTGACGGCTGGCGGCGTGACGGCGTTCAGCCCCGCGGCGTTCGCGGCCGCGAGCAACAGGCCCGCCAGCGCCTGGCCGTCGCTCAGCCGCTCGGGCGCGATGCCGCCCATGTCGGCGAAGACGTGGTCCAGCCGCACTACCCGCACGTCCGCCGGCTATCGTCGATGAGCGGCGCCACGAACGTGCCGCGGATGGGCAGGGCGGCCAGGGGGTCGTCGTACAGATCGCTGCGCTGACCGGTGAACTGGAACCGGCCGCTCAGGGCGCGGCCGTGCGCGATGACCGCCACCCGCGTGATCGTGAGCGAGCCGCCACGACGCGACAGCGCGCGCAGCGGAGGCGCGGTCTGAATCGACCACAGGGCCCACGGCCGGATCGGCCGGCAGATGAAGTCGGCGCCGGCGCCGAACGCCTCGTTGAGCGAGATCGAATCGATGGCGAACAGCCCGGGGGCGTTGATCGAGTCCCGCAGCGTCACCACCAGATTCTCGACGGTCCCCCCGCCGGCCGCCGTCGGCAGCGACACCCGGAAGGTGACCGTGTCCCCCTGGCGCCGGTAGTTGACCGCGCGGGCGCCGGCGCGCGCGCGCTGGATCGCCGAGCCCAGCACCGTGTAGAACGCCTTCCCACCGACCGTGTCGGTGAGCTGCACGACCTCGGTCGCACCGGTGTCCGCCACGGTGTCGGGTCCCACCGCGGCGAAGACGTAGAACGGCCGGGCCGGGCCCGGGACTTTGGCGGTGTCGCGCCCCGTCGCGGAGTCGACGTGGTGGGATGCGTTCGCCGGCGTGCGGAACCACACCGCGGCCGGCGTGCCCGCCTTCACCCGCACGTCGATGGGCACGGTGAACGTGTCGCCGGGCATCAGGTAGAGTGTGTCGAGCAACAGCGCCACGTCGACCACGCGCGAGACGACGAGCAGCGCGATGCCGGTGATGCCGTTAGCGCGCGCCGACAGCACCACCGGGCCGGGACCCCGGCCCACCAGCTCGCCGGTGAGGCTGTCCACGCGCACCACGGTCGTGTCGGCGCTCGCCCAGCGGACCGGGCCCGTGGCCTGGGAGTCGCCGTGGGCGTCGAAATAGCGGACCGCGCGCGCCGGCAGCGTGTCGCCGACGAACAGCGAGTCGAGGACGGGGTCGATCGCCAGACGCGGGCTGCCGCCGGGGCCGCTCTCGCCGCACGCGGCGGCGAGGGCGAGCCCGAGCAAGGCGGCGGCGGCGGCGGCGGCGAGGCGAGCGCGGCGCATGGGTGGCATGAAGTGTAAAACCCTCTAGGTTTGCGGAGCCACCCCGGGGAGGCGTCTCGGCGCGCCGCTCGCCACCTAGAACATGGACATGGCGAGGAACGACCGCAGGTTGTCGTTCGTCACCCGGAGTCGGGCGGAGAGGAGCCGCACGACCGACCAGAGCACCTTGTAGGCGATGTCGCGGTTGAAATCGAGGAGGAGCTCGAAGTCGGAGCGGGAAATGGTGATGAGGGTGCAGCCGACGTTGGCGATCGCGTCCGTCGAGCGCTCTGAGCGGTCGAAGATCGACATCTCGCCGAAGCAGGAGCCAGCCTTCAGGACGGCCAGCGCCTCTTCGCCCGAGCCGGGGATGGTCCGCGAGATCCGGACCTCGCCCTCCGAGAGGATGAACAGGCGATTGCCGGGCTCCCCCTCCTTGAACACGTGCTGACCGACGGTGAACTTCTGCTCGCGGCACACCTCCGCGACGCGGGCCAGCTCACCCTCGTCGAGATCTTGGAAGATGGCCGCCTGCTTGAGCAGATTGAGGTCCACGGGCTGAAAGTACGCGGCACCGGATGGAGGGGCAAGTGAAACGGGCGCTGACCGGGGCCGATGTCGTGACGGCGCTTCGGCTTCCGCTCGCCGCGCTGTTTCCGTTCGTCGAGCGGCCCGTGTGGCAGCTCGCCATCGTCGGCGCGGCGGCGGCGACGGACTTCGTGGACGGGATGCTGGCGCGGCGCTGGGGCCCGTCGCGGGTGGGCGCGGTGCTCGACCCGATCGCCGACAAGGCGTTCATGGCGTCGGCATTCCTCACGGTGGCGGGTCGCGGTTTGTTGGAATGGTACGAGCTGCTCGGCGTCCTGTTGCGGGACATCCTGGCGGTACTGGGGTTCCTCAGCACGTGGCTGCTCCGGCGCCCGGTGACGTTGCCGGCGCGCGCCGGCGGGAAGGCGGTCACGGTGGCGCAGCTGTTGACGCTGACGGCCTACATCGCGGGTTCGCCGCTGCTACGGCCGCTCGCGTGGGCCACGGCGGCGATCGCCGTCTACGCGACCTGGGACTATGGGCGGGCCGCCGCGCGCGTCGCGGCGCGCCGCTGACGGGGAGGAGACGAGATGCGCATCGGATGGATCACGCTCACCGGCATCTTCGCGTTCACGAACGCGACCGGGCAACAGTTCTCGCCGCCGCGGGCGGGCGGCGGCGGCGGGACGCGGCTCGGGCTCTTCGGCTTCGGCGTGCGCACCGGGCTCGACCTGAAAGGCGAAGGCCAGTTGGTGCTCGGCACCACCCTCGACATGGGCGATCTGTTCTCGAGCCGCGTCCGACTCCGGCCCTCGGCGGAAATCAGCGTCTTCAATGGGCCCAATACGTACGTCGCCAGCCTCGAGTCTCTGTGGCGCTTCACCAAGGAGGAAGAGGTGGCCACACCGTACGCCGGGCTGGGCCTCAGTCTCGCGGGGCGCGACAACTGCGGCGCCAACCCCGATTGTCCCGCGGTTTGGGTCAACCTCGCGCTCGGCGTCGAGCTGCACTACCGCTCCACGTTCAACTGGCTGCTCGAATACCACGGGATGGACCGGCTGCGCCGGCACCGGATCTACGTCGGGCTCACGACCCGCCGGGGGAACTGACCGTGGCGGCGCCGACTGCGGAAATCACGATGCGCTGGACCGAGCAGCTGCGGTTCGAGGGCGGCGCCTCGCAGCGACCCGCGATCCTGGTGGACGGCGACTCCCAGGTGGCGACCTCGCCGGTCGAGCTGCTGCTGCTCGCCGCCGCGACGTGCACCGCGTCCGATGTGGTGCTGATCCTGCAGAAGCAGCGGGTGCGGCTCGCCGCGCTCGAGGTCGCCGTGCGCGGCACGCGCCGCGAGACGCAGCCCCGCCGCTACACCGCGATCGACTTCCACTTCACGGTCCGCGGTGAGGGCGCCGACGAGACCAAGGCCCGCCGCGCCGTCGATCTCTCGCTCGAGAAATACTGCTCGGTGGTCGCGTCGCTCGCGCCCGACATCCGCATCAGCTACGACCTCACCGTTGCGTAGCGGGCTGCTCGCCGGCGCCGCGCTCGTCGCATTCGGCGCGCCGCTCGCTCCCCGCGTGTGGGGCCAGCGGCTCACTGCCGCCGAGGGCGGCTTCGGCGCCAGCATCGTGGTGGCGCGCCGCACCTACGCTGGCGCCGAGCTGGGAATCGCCTATCGGCCGGGCGGCCAGAGCCGCGTGGCGCTCGCGCTCGCCGCCGGCAGCGAGCGGCAGCGGGCCGCCCTGCGCGCGCAGCTGACCGCGCAGTTCCTCGTCACACCGGCGGCGCGCGCCGGCGCGGGCCTGTACGGCGGCCTGGGCGTCGCGGTCGCCGCCCGCCGCGGATCACCGGGCGCGGGCTACCTGGCCCTGCTGCTGGGAGTCGAGGGAGCGCCGGGGCGGCGCGCCGGATGGTACGGGGAGCTGGGGTTGGCGGGCGGCGTGCGGGCCGCGGTCGGGTGGCGGGCGCGACGGTTTCCCGCCTGGTGGCGGGGCGGCTAGGCGTCCACGCCGACGGGCGCGGTGCGGGCCACGACGGGGCGGCAATAGCGCTCGCCCAGAATGCGGAGCTCGCCGAACTCGGCGTCGGTCAGATCATCGTAGCGGTCCGCGAGGTACAACATCGTGTCGTCGAACCATTCCTTCTGGTGCTCCGGCGACGCCTCCAAAACGCCGCAGCGGAGGATGTGCGAGAACAGCTCGTCCCGTGCCTGCTCGAAGGTCGTGGGAGTGGCGTACTTCCGGGGCTCGCTACGTTGTTTTTTGACCATGCTGGAGTGCTCCTCTCGAGGCTGTGGATCGTGGGTGGAACGGCGCCGCAAGATAATCGGTTGTGTGGTATAATGCCACGTAGGGGGGTGCGGGTTCCCGCGTCCCCAGGAGGTCTCGATGAGCGAGGAAGTGTACGGTCCGGATCGCGCCGCGCGCCTGGTCGCGCTGCTGCGCGCCCTGGCCGAGCGCATACAGGAGCTGGACCGGGCCGGCCGCTTGCTCGACGCGGCCCCTGAGCTGCAGAAGCTCCTCGGCAACGCGCGCAGCGAGCTGTTTCATTACGAAGTGCGGAGCACGTACGATTCGCCCGAAGTCGCCGACAGCCGGCGCATCGTGGAAGAGGCGCAACGGAGGCTCGACGAAGCGGTCTTCGACGAGCCCGATGACGACGAACCGTGGCGTGGAAGGGCCGGAGGCGCGGAGGAGTGAACCGGTTTTACGTGACGCTCGGGGTCGTCGCCGTGGCCTGCGCTGCCGGGCTGTTCTACCTGCTGCAGCCGGAGCCCGCCGCCTCGACGGCGGCCGCCGCCGCTCCCGTGGCGGTGGTGGATGACGGCTTCCGCGGCTACACCGCGGGGAGCGACTCCGCGCCTGTCGAGGTGACCGAGTACGGCGACTTCGAGTGCCCGGCGTGCGCGACCTTTGCGACCGTGCAGATGCCGACCATCCGCGAGCAGCTTATCGCCACCGGCAGGGTGCGCTGGCGCTATCGCGACTTCCCCCTGGCGATCCACCCGTACTCGCGCTACGCCGCGCACGCGGCGCAGTGCGCCGGCGAGCAGGGCAAGTTCTGGGAGATGCACGACCAGCTGTTCGGCCACCACCAGTGGGCACAGACCGGCAAGAATCCGGCCGGCCTGTTTCGTGACCTGGCCAAGGCCGTCGGCGTCGACGCCGCGCGCTACGACGCGTGCATGGAGAGCGGTCGCTACGCCTCGCGCATCGAGTTCAGCCGCCAGGAGGGCGAGCAGCGGCGCGTGGATGGCACGCCGACGTTCTATGTGAACGGCGCGAAGTTCGCGGGGCGCTACACGTCCGACGCGATCAAGGCCGTGGTGGACAGTCTGGCCGCCCGCCGGAAGTGATCCGGCACCGCCAGGCGATCGCGCTGCTCGCGCTCGTCGGCTGGTTCGTCGCGTTGTATCTCTGGCTCTACAAGATCGGCGTCGCGGGCGAGCTGAAGTGTGGGACCGGCGGCTGCGAGACGGTGCAGACGAGCGTTTGGGGAGAGCTGTTCGGCGTCCCGGTGGCGTTCTACGGCGTCGTGGGGTACGCCGTCCTGCTGGCCGTGGCGCTCGCCGGCCTGCGCCCCCGCTGGGTGGAGCGCCGCGGGCCGAGCCTCCTCCTCGCCGTTCTCGCGACCGCCGGTGTGCTGTTCTCCGGGTGGCTCACCTATCTCGAGCTGTTCGTCATCCACGCGATCTGCCGTTGGTGCGTGACGAGCGCGGTGATCATGACGGCGATCTGGGGAGTGGCGATGCTGGGACTGCGGGGCGGACGGGGGCGGACGGGGGCGGAGCGGGGCGGTCTCGCCACCGCTGACCGCCCCTGACCGCCCCTGACCGCCTCTGACCGCCCCTGACCGCCCCTGACCGCCCCCGACCGCCCCCGACCGCCCCTGACCGCCCCCGACCGCCTCACTCGGCTTGCCCGAACTGCGCGATATCCTCCGGCAATTCGTCTTTGGTGGCGACCGCGTCCTTGCCTTGCACCATGGCACGGATTTGCTCGACCACATCCGGGTTGGCGAGCGTCGTCACGTCGCCGACATCTCGGCGATTGGAGATGGCCGCGAGCACGCGGCGCATGATCTTCCCGGAGCGCGTCTTGGGCATATCCGGCACGATGTACACGTGCTTGGGCCGCGCGATCTTGCCGATCACTTCCTCATTCGCTTTGATCACGCGGTCGATCACCTGCTGGCTCGGCTGCACCCCCGGCTTGACCGCGATGTACACTTCGGGCACGCGTCCCTTTAACTCATCCTGGACGGGGACGACGGCGGCCTCGGCGACTTCCGGAACCGTGAGACAGGCGGACTCGATCTCCTTCGTGCCGAGGCGGTGGCCGGCGACGTTGATCACGTCGTCGATACGGCCGAGAACGCGGTAGTAGCCGTCGGCCGCCTGCACCGCGCCATCGCCGCACATGAAGGGCCAGTCGCGCCAGTCCTTGCTCTTGGGATTCCTGTTGTACTTGGCGAAATAGGTCTTGACGTACCGGTCGGGGTCGCCCCAGATCGTCTGCATGATGCCGGGCCAGGGGTTGCGGATGCAGATGTTGCCCGCCTTGCCAGAACCCTTGGCGACTTCCGCGCCCGTCTCGTCGTAAATGACGGGATGGATCCCCGGCGCGCCGGGACCGCAGCTGCCCGGCTTCATGGGATGGATCGCCGGAACGGTGGTGCCGAGAAAGCCGCCGGTTTCCGTCATCCACCACGTATCGGTGATGACGGCTTGGCGCTTGCCGACCTCGTCGTAATACCAGCGCCACGCCTCCGGCTCGATCGGCTCGCCCACGGTCGTCATCGATTTGAACTGGTACTTGTACTTGCGCGGTTCCTGGGGACCGAGTTTCCGCAGCATCCGAATGGCCGTCGGCGCGGTGTGGAAAATGTTCACGCGCAACCGTTCAGCGATGCGCCACGGCCGCCCCGCGTCGGGAAACGTCGGCACGCCTTCGTACAGCACGCTGGTGGCCGCGTTCGCGAGGGGACCGTAGACGATGTACGAGTGCCCCGTGATCCAGCCGATATCCGCCATGCACCAGTAGATGTCGTCCGGGTGAATGTCGAGAATCCACCTGGACGTCGCGGTCACGTAGGCCAGATACCCCGCAATGCTGTGCTGCGCGCCCTTCGGCTTGCCCGTGGTGCCGCTCGAGTACATCAAGAACAGCGGCCCCTCCGACGCCAGCGCAACTGGTTCGACCTTCTGCCCTGTGTAGTTCTTGAGCAGGTCGTTCACGAAGACATCGCGACCCGACACCATCGGCGTCTTCGCGGAGTACCTTCCCGGGTAACGCTGCCACACGAGGACCTTGTCGACGTCCTGCCCCAATTCTTTCGCGGTCCGCACCGCGATGTCCGCATTCGCCTTGTGATCGACCAGCGTGCCGTTCCGCCAGTAGCTGTCCATCGTGATCAGGACGCGGCTGCCCGAATCCTGAATGCGCGACCCGCACGCCTGCCCGCTGAACCCGCCAAAGACTTGCGAGTGGATGACGCCCAGGCGCGCACATGCCAGCATCGTGATCGGCAGCTCCGGGACCATCGGCATGTGGAACGTCACGCGGTCTCCGGCCTTGAGCCCCAAGCCACGCAGGAGTGCGGCCACTTCGTTCACGCGGTCGTACAGCTCCTGATAGGTGATCGTCACATCGGGCTCTTTTTCCGGCTCGGGCACGAAGATGAACGCCGCCTTGTTGGCGTACCTGTCCAGATGGCGGTCCACGCAGTTATAGCACGCATTGATCTTGCCACCGACGAACCATTTCCAGAACGGCGCGTCACTGGTATCGAGGACGGTGCGGTAGGGGTCGAACCAGGTCAGCATATCCGCATACTCCTTGAAGCAGTCCGGGAACTTGGCGAGGCCGAACTTTTCGAGGATGTGCGGGTCGCGCATGATCGCTTGTGCCTTGAAGGTCTCGGAAGGCTGATAGTGCTCCTCTTCCTTCCAATGCACCGCGATCTGCGCTTCGCTGACTTCAGTGGGGTCCGTCGGTTGTGTCCCGCGTGCCATGGGTTTTGCCTCCTGGCCAGCCCCGATGCGGTCGCTCGGAGTCCTGGGTCGTGAGATATAAGGAAAAGGGAAGTCTGGCAAGTTGCGCCGCGCCGCTCGCTCTGCGGCAGCGCCGCGCGTGAGCGGGGTCACGACCCTTTTGACAACCGCTTGATGGAGCGCAGGTTAGCTGATGTGGCATCGGAGTGGCGTAGTGCAGGCACGAGGAAAACTATGTCACCGACGCCCGTGGAGACGACTTTGATGTCTACGCGCCCAACGGAAAAAATCCTGGCGGCGCCGGAGCGGCTCGATCTGGAGTCGCGCACGGCCTTCCGCCGCGCCGCCGGCGAGCTGCTCGACGCGCTCGAAGAGGGCGCCGGCCGCCTGGTCATCGACCTGTCCAGCACGCGCCAGGTGGACAGCGCCGGACTCGGCGCCCTCATGCTGATCCAGCGGAAGGCCTCCGAGCGCCGTCAGACCGTGTGCCTGCGCGGCGCCAACGAGGAGCTGCGCTTCCTGCTGGTGCTCACCAAACTCGACGACCTGTTCGAGCTCGAGAGCGGCGTGGCCTGAACGCCACAGCGGCGTATATTGGGCTGCAATGGCCCAGCGCCACTCCCCCCCCCCCGCCACGCCCCCACGTCCGCGCAAAGTCCTGTTCGTCGAGGACGAGTCCGCGCTGTGGACCTCCTACAAGCGCTACTTCGAAGGTCGCTACACGATGGCCTACGCGCCCAACGGCGCCGAGGCCATGCGCCAGCTGGCGGCGTTCCAGCCGGACGTCCTGGTGCTCGACATGCGCCTTCCGGACACGGACGGCATCGCGCTGCTGCAGCGCATTCGCGAGACGCAACCCAACCTCCCCGTCGTCGTGACCACGGCGTACGTGAGCATGGAGCCCCTGATGAACGTGCTGGACCTGGGGCACAGCCGGTACCTGGTCAAGCCCTACGACCTGAACGAACTGGCGGCCGCCATCGATGCTGCGGGCTGAGGGCCTGCGACACGCGTTCGGTCCCGTCCGCGCGCTCGACGACGTTTCCTTCACGCTACAAGACGGGCAGACGCTGGCCGTGTTCGGTCCCAACGGCGCAGGGAAGACCACGCTCCTCAAAGTCGTCGCCGGACTGATCAGGCCACAGGGCGGGCGCGCACGGGTCGACGGGGGGCGCCGCGCGGTCGGCTGGATCGGGCACCAGCCGCAATTGTACGCGCAGCTCACGGTGTGGGAGAATCTCCGCTTCTGGGCGTCGCTTTACGACGTGGCCCCCTCGGACGCCATTCTCGCGCGCCTCGGCCTCGACGTGCACCGGGACCGGCTGGTGCGCGCCCTGTCGCGCGGCCTGGTCCAGCGCGTCGCGATCGCGCGCGCGCTCGTCCACGATCCGCGGGTGTTGCTGCTCGACGAGCCGTTCACCGGGCTCGATCGGATGGCGGCGGAGGAGTTCCGGAAACTCCTGGCCGAGCAGGCCGCCTCGGGCCGGGTCACGGTCCTCGTCACCCACAACGTGGAAGAGGGGACGGAGCTCGCCACCGACGTGGCGTTCATGCGCGGCGGGCGGTTCGTGTACCTCGCGCCTCGCGCCGGGCGCGGGGCGGGCGAGATCGGCGACGCCTATCGCCGGGCCGTCGCCGGTGGCTGACGTGCTCCGCCACGCCTGGCGCATCGCGCGCAAGGATCTGTTGATCGAGTTCCGCTCCCGCACGGCGATCCTGGCCGTGGCGGTGTTCACCGTCCTCGTCCTGCTGGTGTTCAACTTCGGACGCGACCCGACCGCCGTGGCGACCCGGGACCTCGCGCCCAGCATCCTCTGGGTCACGTTCACGTTCGCGGCGGTGCTGACGCTGAACCGGGCCTTTCACCTGGAGCTCGAGAACCAGGCGCTCGAGGGGCTGCTCCTCGCCCCCGTCGCGCGCGGGAGCCTCTACCTTGGGAAGCTGCTCGCGAACCTCGCGTTCGTCACGATCGTCGAAGCGATCGGACTGCCGCTGTTCGCGCTCTTCTTCAACGTCCCCGTGCTGCCGGTGCTGCCCTCCCTGGCCGGGGTGATTGCCCTTGCCACGGTCGGGTTCGTCGCGGTGGGGACGTTGTTCAGCGCGATGACGGTGCGGACCCGGTTCGCCGAGCTGCTGCTTCCGGTCCTGCTCCTGCCCTTCATGATCCCGCCGCTCATTTGGGCGGTGCTCGCCACCGCGGCGCTGTTCGCCGGTCGTCCCTTGAGCGAGGCTGGGGGCTGGCTTAGGTTGCTCGGGGCGTACGACATCGTCTTCGTCACGCTCGCCTACCTCCTCTTTCCCGCGACGGTGGACGAATGAAGCTGCTGGTTGCGGGGCGCTGGCTGACAGCGCTCGGGTTGCTGCTCCTGGCGGGGGTCTACGTACGGGCGCTTGCGTTCACCCCGGTCGAGCGGACGCAGGGGCTGGCGCAGAAGATTTTCTATCTGCACGTGCCGGCTGCGATCTGGGCCGAAGGCGCGATGCTCCTCGTCGGCCTCGCCAGCGCGTTCTATCTGTTCTTGAAGGACCCCCGCCTCGACCGGTTCGCCGAAGCGTCGGCCGAGGTGGGCACGATCTTCGCCGCCATCGTGTTGACGACGGGGCCGATCTGGGGAAAGCCCATCTGGGGGACGTGGTGGTCCTGGGACGCCCGCCTGACCTTCACCCTCTTCCTCTTCTTACTCTATGCGGGCTACCTGTTGTTGCGCGGCGCCGTCGCGGACCCGGGGACCCGTCGCCGGTACGCCGCCGTCCTCGGCATCTGCGGCGCGTGCCTGGTGCCCTTCATTCACTTCAGCGTGTACCTGTTTCGCACGCTCCATCCGATGCCCATCATCCTGAAGCCGAGCGCTCCGTCCTTGCCGGGGAGCATGCTCGCGACGTGGCTGTTTTCGCTGATCGTGTTCACGCTGCTGTACGTGGCGTTCGTGATGCAGCGCTACGCGCTGGCCTTGTTGCGCGAGGGACCAGCGGGAGGGGAGCGCCATGCCTGAGGCCGTGCCTCAAAACGCGGGATTCATGGTCGCCGCCTACGTCGTCGTGGCGGTGATCCTCCTCGGCTACGCGGTGACCCTGTACCGGCGCACCCTCAAGCCTTAGTCCGCAGGCGGGCGCGCGCCTCGGGCAGCCGCGCATGGCCGTCCGGGACCTGCGTGGCCCAGAGGTTGAGCGCTTCTTCCGCCGCGTTGTGGTCGCCGGCCTGGAACAGCGCCTGCGCGTTTTGCAACAACGCCTCCGCGCCTCCCCCTGCGGCGTACGCGCGGGCGAAGCGCGCGGCGGCGTCCATCTGCTGGCCCGCGCGCCGATACAATTCTCCCGCCGCCATCGCCGCGTCGGCCCGCTCCTCCAGCGCCAGCGCTTGCTCGTACGCCCCCAGCGCCTCCTGCTGACGGAACACCATCTGCAACGCTTCGCCCAGCAGCATCCAGGCGTCCGGGTTGTCCGCGAAACGCACCGTCGCCTCGCGCGCCGCCTCCACGGCGCCCCAGCGGTCCTCGCGCGCACGCGAGAGGTGGACCAGGGCGGCGTACGGCTCGGCGAAGGCGGGCGTGAGGGTACAGCCCAGCCGGAGCCAGGCCAGGGCGCGCTCCGGCGCGTGCCGCTGGCAAGCAGCGGCGCGGCGCACACAAAAACGGACGAGCGCGGCGCGCAACGACCGGAGCATTGCTTGATAATGGGTGAGGCGGCGGTGAGATTGCAACGGCGCATGGGACGGGCATTGCAAGGGCGCCGGATCGTCGTGACGCGAGCGCGCGACCAAGCGGGCGAGCTGGTCCGCGCGCTCGAAGCGCACGGCGCCGAGGTCGTGCTGGCGCCCGTCATCCGCGTCGAGCCGCTTGCCGACCTCGGCGCGCTGCGCGCCGCCCTCGCCGGCCTCTCCGCGTACCGCTGGGTCGTGTTTACGAGCCAGAACGCCGTCCAAATCGTGTTCGACCGCCTGGTTGCCTGGGGCCTCACGCCGCGCGTCTTCGCCGCCACTCCCGTAGCCGCGATCGGTACGGCGACCGCGGAAGGCCTCCGCCTGCGCGGCGTTTCCCCCGCGCTCGTGCCCGAGGAGTTCGTCGGCGAAGCCCTGGCCGAAGCGCTGGCCGCGCGCGAGGACCTCCGGGGCGCGCGGGTGCTGATTCCCAGCGCCGAGGACGGGCGCGAAGCTCTCGCGGCAGGCCTCCGGGCGCACGGCGCCGACGTCGCGGTCGTGCCGGTGTACCGCACGGTGACCGCCGCAGGCGACCTGCGCGGGCTCGCCGCCGAGCTCGCGGCCGGGCGGATCGACGCCGTCACGTTCACCTCCTCCTCCACCGTGCGGAGCTTCGTTGAGCTCGTCGGGAGCGCCGCGCGGTCGGGGGGGGGGTTCGTCGCCGCCACCATCGGGCCCGTCACCGCCGGCACGGCACGCGAGCTCGGCCTCGGCGACGTCATCGAGGCCGAGCCGCACACCGTCCCCGGGCTGGTCGCGGCGCTCGTGAGGCGCTTCGCGTGAACCTCGGCACGCGGGGCAGCCGGCTGGCGCGGTGGCAGGCGGAGTGGGTGCAAGGCCGTCTCGCCGCCCGCGGCGTGGAGGCCCTGCTCGTGGTCATCAAGACGCGGGGCGACGCGGAAGTCGATCGCCCCCTGCACCAGCTCGAGGGGAAAGGTTTCTTCACCAAGGAAATCGAGGACGCGCTGCTCGAAGGCCGCATCGACGTCGCCGTGCACTCCCTCAAGGACCTCCCGACGCGGTTGCCGGACGGCCTCACGCTCGGCGCCGTGCCGGCGCGCCACGATCCCCGCGACGCACTGGTCGCGACCGGCGGGGCCGTGGCCTCCCTCCTCCAGCTGGCGCCCCGGGCGCGGGTCGGCACGTCGAGCCTGCGCCGCCTCACCCAGCTGCGCTATCTGCGGCCCGACCTCGAGCTCGTGCCGCTGCGCGGCAACGTGCCCACCCGGGTCCGCAAGGTCGAGGAGGGGGATGGCCTCGATGCGGCGCTCCTCGCGCTGGCCGGGCTCGAGCGCCTCGCATTGGGCGAGCGCGCGACCCCGATCGATCCCCTCGAGGTGATGCCGGCCCCGGGGCAGGGGGCGCTCGGGCTCGAGATCCGGACGGGCGACAAGCAGACCAGCGAGGTGCTGCGCGCTCTCGAGGATCCGGCCAGCGCGCAGGCGGTCGCAGCGGAACGCACCGTCCTGGCGGCGCTCGGCGGTGGGTGCCAGGCGCCGGTGGCGGCGTGGGTCGGGAGCCGGGAGCGGGGAGCGGGGAGCAGGCTGTTCGGGCGCGTCACAGCCGCGGATGGGGCCGTTCAGCTCACCGCGTCCGCGGACCTCGATCCCGATCGGCCTGAGGCAGCCGGGGAGGCCGTCGCCCGCTTGCTCGAAGCCGAAGGCGCGGTGAGCTTACTCGCGCGATGAGCGCCTCTCCTCCCTCCGCCCAGTTCCCGATTCGCCGCATGCGGCGGCTGCGTCGCACGCCGGCGCTGCGCCGGCTCGTGCAGGAGACTCACCTCGTCCCCTCGCAGCTCGTCTGGCCGCTCTTCGTGACCCACGGCGAGGGGGTGCGCCGGCCGGTGGCGGCGATGCCCGGCGTCAGCCAGGTGTCTCCGGACCAGCTGGTGCAGGACGCCGAGCGCGCCGCGGCGCTCGGACTCGGCGGGATCATTCTGTTCGGCATTCCGGCAGCCAAGGACGCGACCGGCTCGGAGGCGTACGACGAGCAGGGCATCGTGCAGCAGGCCATTCGGGCGGTGAAGCGCGCCGTGCCGGAGCTGCTCGTCATCGGCGACGTCTGCCTGTGCGAGTACACCGACCACGGCCATTGCGGAGTGATCCGGGACGGCGACGTGGACAACGACGCATCGGTGTACCTGCTCGGAAAGGTCGCGGTGACCCAGGCGCGGGCCGGGGTCGACCTCGTCGCACCCAGCGACATGATGGACGGGCGGGTGGCCGGCATTCGCAAGGCGCTCGACGCCGCCGGCTTCGCGCACCTGCCGATCATGTCGTACGCCGCCAAGTTCGCGTCCGCCTTCTACGGCCCGTTCCGGGAGGCGGCGGGGTCGACGCCGCAGTTCGGCGATCGGCAGACCTACCAGATGCAGAGCGCCAACGCCGACGAGGCGATGCGCGAGATCCACCTCGACCTCGCCGAGGGGGCGGACATCGTGATGGTGAAGCCCGCGCTGCCCTGCCTCGATCTGATCCGCCGGGCCAAGCAGGAGGTGGGCTCCCCGCTCGCGGCGTATCAGGTGAGCGGCGAGTACGCGATGATCAAGGCGGCGGCGGCGCAGGGCATGCTCGACGAGCCGCGCGCCATGTGGGAGTCGCTGACAGCCATCCGGCGTGCCGGCGCGGACATCGTCCTCACGTACTTCGCGCCCACCATCGCTGAGCAGCTCGGCTGACCCTGGGGGGGGGGGCGGCGCCCCGGGGTTAGCCGATCCCATCACGCCAGGTTGGTCGCGTCCCTCGGCAGCAGCACGAACTTCCACAGGGCGCCGGCGGCCGCCGCGCCGATCAGGGGGCCGAACCAGTACGCCACGTGGCCGTGCCAGTCCCACGCGACGAGCGCCGGCCCGAAGGCGCGCGCTGGATTCATCGCGGCGCCGGTGAGGCCGCCGCCCGCGAGGGCGCACACGAAGATCGCCAGGCCGATCCCGAACCCGCCCAGCTTGGGCGCCTGCGCCGAGACGGCGGTCCCGAAGACGGCGCTCACCAGGAAGAATGTGAGCACCGCCTCGATGGCGATGCCCCCGAAGAGATCGACCGGGCCCGCGAGCTGCGGTGTGCCCAGCGAGGTGACCCGCGCGGCGCCGCTTGGGAACAGCGCCTTCGCGAGCAGGGCGCCGAGGATGGCGCCGAGCAGCTGGGCCAGCACGTACCGGCCGAGGGTGGCGGCATCGATCTTCTGCGCGACCCACAACCCGAAGCTGACCGCCGGGTTCACGTGGCCGCCCGAGATCGCCATCGTCATCGAGACGAGGACTGCCATCCCGATGCCGTGAGCGGCCGCCGTGCCGACGGCGCCGAGGGCGTTGTTCGAGGCGGCATTGGCGACGATGCTGCCCACGCCAAGGAAGACGAAGAGCGCCGTCGCGACGAATTCGGCGACGAGCGGTCGCAGCGCCTTGAGATTCACGAGTCTGCTCCCGGAAGTGAAGGCGCGGGCAATCTACCGGTCGCCCGCGTCCGGCCGCAACACCAACGCCGCGTTGATGCCGCCGAAGCCGAAGGAATTCGACACCACCGCCGACGGGTGCGCCGCCCGGCCCGCGCGCGGGAGACAGTCCAGGTCGCAGGCGGGATCGGGCCGTTCGAGGTTGATGGTCGGGGGGAGCCACCCGCGGGCGAGGGCGAGGGCGCAGATCGCCGCCTCGATCGCCCCGCTCGCCCCGAGGGCGTGGCCGTAGTACCCCTTGGTGCCGCTCACCGTCAGCCGGTAGGCGTGGTCGCCGAACACCTGCTTGATCGCACCCGTCTCCGTCGAGTCGTTGAGCGGCGTGGACGAGCCGTGCGCGTTGATGTAGCCGACTTCCGTCGGGGCGACGTCGCCGTCGGCGAGCGCGAGCCGCATGGCGCGGGCGGCCTGGCGGCCATCGGGCCGCGGCGCGGTCATGTGGTACGCGTCGTTGGTGTACGCGTGGCCCACCACCTCGGCGTAGATCGGCGCGCCCCGGGCCACCGCGCGCCCCCGCTCCTCCAGGACCAGCACCGCCGCCCCTTCCCCCATCACGAACCCGTCGCGTCCGGCGTCGAAGGGGCGCGAGGCGTGGGCGGGATCGTCGTTACGCGTGCTCATCGCGCGGATGATGCTGAACGCGGCAAAGGTGAGCGGCGCGAGCGGCGCCTCGGCGCCCCCCGCCAGCATCACGTCCGCCCGGCCGTCGCGCACTGCGTGGAACGCCTCGCCCACCGCGATCGTCCCCGAGGCGCAGCTCATCGCATTGGTCGCGTTGGGACCGGTGAACCCGAACTCGATCGCGATGTTGCAGCTCGCCGCGCCGGGGAACACCGCCAGGGCCAGCGACGCGTCGAGCCCGCGCGGACCCTCGGCCAGGTACTTCGGGATCTGCGACTCGGCGAACGCCACCCCGCCCAGCGCCGAGCCCATCATCGCCCCCACGCGGTCGGCGTCCTCGCGCTCCGCCTGCAGCCGCGCATCCTCGAGGGCCAGCCGCGCGCTCGTCACGGCGAGCTGTGAGAAGCGGTCGAGGCGGCGCGCCCGCTTCGCCTCGAGGTGGTCCTGCGGCCGGTAATCGGGAATCTCGGCAGCCATGCGGCTGCGGAACGGCATGGGGTCGAAGCGCGTGATCTCGCGGACCGCTGAGGCGCGCGCCTCGAGACCGGCCCACAACCCCGCCGCCGCCGTGCCGATTGGCGTCACCGCGCCGACGCCGGTGACCACCACGCGTCGCCTCACGGCATGGCCTCCACGGTGCGTTTGATCCCCGCCAGCGTCCGCGACGCGATTCCGTGGATGAACACGGGGCCAATCACGAGGTCCGCCGCGAGCCGCCCGATCAGGGGCCACGCCGGGCCTTCCCAGGTGTGCACGATCTCCACGTCCACGCCTCCTTCACCACCTCCACCACCTCCACCAACCTCCACCAACCTCCACACGACTTCCATGCCCCGCGTGATACCCCGGACGTGACGGTAGCGGATCTCGCCCGCGGCCCGGT
>DASYQX010000084.1:0-61366 GCA_036004985.1 Gemmatimonadales bacterium | reverse complement strand
CTAGCCGTTAGACGATGGGGGCTCGTCCCCTGCCAGTAGCGGTAACGGGATTCGAACCCGTGTTTGAGCCTTGAGAGGGCTCCGTCCTAGTCCCCTAGACGATACCGCCGGGGCCGGAGAATATCGCCACCCGCCCGCGGGCCGGTCAACCCAGCGGGCCGGTTGACCTGCCGCGCGCCGCGCGTACCGTTACTGGCCGCATGAAACGCATCCTGTCGCGCTTCGTCCCCGAAGCGCCGATCCTGCTCGGCGCCGCGCTGCTCCTCAGCGTGCGGGGGCTGCGTCCCGCCGCGAACGCCCTGGCCGACGTCTATCCGTTTGCCGTCCTCGCCGCCGCCCTGCTGCTCGGCTGGCGCTTCCAGCGCAGCCGGCTCGTCTTCGCCGCCGCCCTGCTCGCTGTGGCCGAGTACGTCGTGTCGGAGGCCCTCGCGACGCCGCAGCAGCGGCTCTTCTTCCACGCCACTGCCTTCCTCCTCCCGATCAACCTCGCGCTCGTCGCCCTCCTCCCCGAGCGCGGGACGTTGACGATGGCGGGCATCATCCGCTGGGCGATCCTCGCGGTCCAGGTGATCGGCGTCGTGTTCCTGGCGCGGCACTTTCCCGATCAGGCGACGGCGTGGCTCAAGACCCGATTCCTGCCCGCCGTCCTGACCCGCTGGACGCCGGTCGCCCAGCCCGCGATCCTCGCTGTCCTCGGGGCCGGTGCGTTGCTCATGGCGGCCTGGCTGGGCGACCCCACGTCGTCGGTGCGCGGCTATCTCTACGCGCTCGTCGCCGCGTTCCTCGGCCTGTCCTCGCGGCCCGCGGGCCTCGGTCCGGAAATCTGGTTCGCGACGGCCGGGCTCGTGCTCGTGGTCGCCGTGGTCGAGGCCTCGTATCTGATGGCCTACCGCGACGGCCTCACCGAGCTACCCGGGCGGCGGGCGCTGAACGAGGCGCTGCTGCGGCTCGGCGGGCAGTTCACCGTGGCGATGATCGACGTGGACCACTTCAAGCAGTTCAATGATCGCTGGGGCCACGACGCCGGCGATCACGTCCTGCGCATGGTCGCCGCGCGGCTCGCTGCCGTCGAAGGCGGCGGCAAGGCCTATCGCTACGGTGGGGAAGAGTTCGCCGTGGTGTTCGCCGGCAAAGGCGCCGAGGATTGCCTGCCCCATCTCGAGCAGTTACGGGAAACCGTGGAGAGCAGCCGGTTCACCCTGCGGCGCCGGTTCCGGCCGCGCAAGAAGCCGACGGCGCCGAAAGGGCGCAAGACGCGCGAACAGGTCGTCATCACGGTGAGCATCGGCGTCGCCGAGAAGAACAGTCGTCAGACCAGCCCGGACCAAGTGGTGAATGCGGCGGACAAGGCGCTCTATAGGGCCAAGGAGGGGGGTCGAAATCGGGTCGCGACCTGATCTGTCACGGCGCCGTCGGCCCGGTTCCCCATCTTACCCGATCCGGAAGAGGTACCGCTCCACGACCCGCTCCCGTGGCACCGCGCCGAGGAAGCGCGAGTCCGGCCACCCCACCATGTCACGCGTGTCGCTCAGCAGGAACACCGAATCGGGACCCACCGCGACCGGTCCCCAATTGTAGATCGTTCCTGGAATCGGCCCGTCGAGCGTTCGCTCAGCCCGCCGCTCGATGATCCGAGCCGGCCAATCGGCGGCGCGCCCGTTCACCCGGAGCAGCCCGTCCACCATCCGCAGCGTGTCGCCCGGCAACCCGACCGCCCGGCGCAGCACGTGGTAGAGCGTGTCGTCGATCCAGACCTCCATCAGGACCAGCTGGCCGCGCGCCGGCATCCCGCGCAGCGGCCGCGCGAGGAACCAGCCGCCCTGCCCGACGCTCGGCTCCATGCTGGGACCGGTCATATAGTAGGTGCTGGGGAACGCCGTGAAGCCGCGGCTGAAGACGGCCAGCGCGAGGAGGGCGGCCAGCAGCAGGCCGGTCGGGAGCCAGCGGATGGGAGTCGTACCAGCAACGTAGCGCACAGCGGGTACTCGGCGCCATGAACATTGCCGTGAACCGTGAACGCTGGAATCGTGCGCTACGCCCGTTGGGCGATAGCGTGACATCGAGGGGCCCGCTCCGAGCCCCTCGTCGTCTCACCCGCCCCCCCTAGGGCAGGAACCCGCGCGCGAATCCTCCCGGGCACACATCCGAATGGAAGTTGACGTAGAAGCTGCCCGGATCGCGGAGCAGCTCGGCCAGCGCCAAGGCGCCGGTGGCGAAGTGCGGGTTGGTGACGAATGCGCCCGCCTGCCGCACGTCGATGTGCCGCTCGGTGAGATTCAGGTCCGTGCTGATGGGCGAGGTGAGCCACCAGATGATCGGACCGGTCGTCGTCCCGGGGGCCAGGTGGTGAATGTGCCCGAAGCGCACGCTTTCGCCGCCCTTGTTGTCGAGGATCGCCACCGCTTCGATCGTGCCATCCTCGAGAACCTTGACCTGGGCGTGGCCCTTCGACGCGGACGCGCAGGCCGGGACTTCGAGCTCCGAGCGCATCTGTGTGTTGAAGACGACCGCCGGCACTAGCTCGCTCTGCGCGCCGGCGAGCAGCTGAGCGCTGCCGCCGATCGCGCTCGTCGGCGTCGGATCGCTACATCCAACCACTACGAGCGCTGCCATGAACGCACGACGCATACGGCCTCCCGTGGTGTACGTGGACCCGCAAGGACGGACTTTCCCGCTGAACCTACCGCTCGGATGGGCGGTCGTCGAGATAGATTAGCCTCCACACCCATCGGGGAGCGGCCATGTCTCGCGTGTTCACATCCTGGCTTGCGATTGGGGTCATTGCCGCGTGTAAAGCCACAGCCTCGGGGACGCGCGCGGAGTAGCGGGGGTCGTCACCGGACCGTAGTTTCGGCTCCGGACGCCTCCTCAGGACGCCATGCGACATCGTGTCGCCGTGCTCGTGGCCATCGGCTGTCTCGGCAACCGTCCCATCGCCCCGCTGGAGGCGCAGGGGCCAGCCGCGTCGCCGTTGTTCCGGGTCCACGACCCGCTGGTGCTCCGGCTGGAGACGGACCTCCGCGCCCTGCTGCGCGATCGGGACGCCGACCGGATCGAGTACGCCGGGGTCCTGCGCTATGGGGCCAATGCCGACACCGGATCGACGGAGGTGCAGCTGCGGACCCGCGGCATCTTTCGACTCAAGCGATGCGGGTTTCCGCCGCTGCGGCTCGACCTGCCCCGCCGCCGACTCGACGGCACGCCGTTCGCCGGTCAGGACAAACTCAAGCTCGTGACCCATTGCCAGAGCGCCCGCTCGTACGAGTGGAATCTGCTGCGCGAGTACGCGGTGTACCGCGTCTTCAATGCCGTCACCGACAGCAGCTTTCAGGTACGGCTTGCGCGGGTGACCTACATCGACACGACGCGCACCGACACAATCATCCGCTACGGATTCCTGATTGAGTCGGAGACGGAGCTGGCGCAGCGGCTCGGTGCCGAGATCGTGGAAAGCAACAGCGTTCACGACTTCCTCATCGATGCGCGGTACATGACCCTGGTCGCCGTGTTCCAGTACCTCGTCGGCAATACCGACTGGTCGGTGTGGGGCCGCCACAACTTCTCGATCCTGCGGCAGGCGGGGGCCCCGCCCCGGCTGCTCGCGGTGCCATACGACTTCGATTTCTCCGGCGCGGTGGGAGCCCCGTACGCCACGCCGCCCGAGCAGCTGCCGATCCGTTCCGTGCGCGAGCGCTATTACCGCGGGTACTGTCAGCCCGACAGCGTGTTGATGCCCGTGCTCGCCCGATTCCGGGGGGCGAAGGACTCGGTCTATGCCGCGGTGCGCGCCGTACCCGATCTCCCCGAAGGCGACTTGCGCGACTTGCTCCGCTACTTCGACGATTTCTTCAGTGCGATCGACAACCCGGGCATCGTGCGCCGGGAGTTCGTGCGGGGCTGCCGATCGCTGCCGCGATGACCGAGCGTCGCGCGCTGGGACTGCTCGCCCCGCTGCTCGCGTACTATGCGGTGCTCGCGACGGCAGCCTGGTTCGTGGCCCGCTGGATCCCGCAGTGGGGGCCGGCGCTCTCCGCCCGCGCCCCGGCGGGCGCCGCCGTCGCCATGTTGGGGGCCCTCGCCCTGACGTGCCCTGTGGCGTGGATGTACATGCGCACCAAGCCCAAAGCGCGATACGACGCCTCGCTCGTGCAGACGGTCATTGTGCTGCCGATCGTGATCGCGGGCGTCGTCCTCATCGTCCGTGACAGCGTCGCGCTCGCCTTCAGCCTCGCCGGCATCGTCGCGGCGGTCCGGTTCCGCAATACGCTGCGCGACACCAAAGACGCCGTCTACATCTTCCTCGCTATCGCGGTGGGACTCGCCGCAGGCGTGCAAGCGTTCGCCGTCGGGTTCGTCGTATCGGTCATCTATGTTGTGGTGGTGCTCGTGCTCTGGCGCTTTGACGTCGGGGCGGCCCCGACCGATCGCGTGCGGGGACGCCTCGTGGCCGAGACCACGATCCCCACCGCCGCGCACCCCGCTATCGCGGACGTCCTCGGGCACCACGCACGGCGCTGGAAGCTCATCGGCTCGGAGTCGACCGCGCCCGGGCATACGGTCCTCACATTCATCGTGCAGCTGCGGTCTCAGGCGACGCCCGAAGCCCTGTTGGCCGCGGTGCGGCGCGACGCCGCAGCACAAATCACCACCGTGCGGTTCGAGCCGGATCCGCAATCAGGATGACGCTGCGCTGGGAGGTCGCTGAGGCAGCGGCGCTGGAACGGATTCTCGGCAATCCTCCCGTAGCTGGATTGCGCCTGCCGCCTGGACCGCCGCAGGCGATCTACTTCCGCGACGTGTACTGCGATACCGCCGAGGGCGAGCTGTGGCAGCGCGGCAGCCGCTGCCGCCTGCGCTTCGCCGGCGATGGCGCCTGCTGGCTGACGCTCTGGCTTCCCGGCGGTGCGCGGCTGCAGGCTCCCGTGGGCGAGACGGAGGCCGCGCAAGCGCTCACGGGCGACTCCGAGCCCGCGCTCCGGCTCCGGGCCTTGACGGACCCGGCGCGGTTGGGGCCGTGGATCGAGCGTAACGTGGAGCGCCGTTGGCGCGTGATCGGCGTGCCGCTTGTCCGTCTACCCCTGTGCGACGTCGTCGGGGACGCCATCATCGTGCGCCGCCGCGATCTCAGCGCCCGACTCTGGGAGGTGGGCTTGCGCCCTCGTCCCTGGGGCGGAATGGCCAGCCGCGCAGTCGCGCGGCGGTTGGAGGCGGCCTTCCCGCTGCGGCCCACGGGCGGTGACGCGCTGCAGCGCGCCCAGGCGGCGTTGCATGCGGCGGAAGCGCGGATCCTGGCGCGCGAGCTGCGCGGCGAGCGCGAGGTCGCGCTCGTGGCCGTCGAGCATGGCCGGCTGGGCCTGTGCCGCCTCGGCGCGGAGCTCCGCCTCCCCGTCGATCGAGGCAGCGGCGAGGCGGCATGTCGCGCGGCGTTGCGCCGTCTCGTGGGCAGCGGCGAGGGGCAACTCCGCATGCTCGGCGTCGTCCCGCCCGCGAGCGACCGCGCCGCGCTCGAGGTCTGGACGGCGCGGCGGCTGCACGGCAGTGCGGCGTTGCAGTGGTTTGCCCCGGCGGAGCTGCTGGAGCGCGTCGGATCGCCGCTGCTGCGCGATCCCACGACGCTGGCCGCGCTCACCGTCGCGGCGCGCTCGCCCCTGCTGCCCGAGTGGTCCGGCGCGGCGTTCGGCGGCGACGCCGGCGACGACGCCCCCGAGGCCGTCGCGCGCGCGAGTCGGGTCACGTTGAGCGAAATGCGAACCCCGATCCTCACCGCGGAGCAGATGGATCCGGCGCACGCGGTGCCGGAGCAGTTTCTCAACGCCGAGTTTTCCTGGATCGAGTTCAATGCCCGCGTGCTCGCGTTGGCCGAGGACCCGCGCACGCCGCCGGCGGCGCGGGCCCGGTTCCTCGGCATCGTGTCGACCAACCTCGACGATTTCACGGCGACGAAGGTCGCCGCCCTGAAGCAGCTCCTCACGCTGGGACGAACCGGTCCTTCGGTGGACGGGCTCGAGCCGCAGGAGACGCTCGACGCCATCGCCATCCGGCTGCGCCCGCTCATTGCCCGACAGTATCGGGCGTTTGACGCGTTGTTGCGCGACGGGTCCCAAGCGGGCAGTGGTCCGGTGCTGGTGCGCTGGCCGGACCTCGACGCCGCCGAACAGGCGGCCTTACGGGCGCGCTGTACCGACGAACTCCTGCCGTTTCTCAGCCCCAAGGCGTTGACCCGTGCCCCGGGGCATCCCTTTCCGCTCGTGGGCGATCGCCGTCTCGCCCTCCTGGTCGTCCTGCGCGACCGGCCCGCCACGCCGCTACACTACGCACTGGTGGAGATCCCCGAGCCACTCCCGCGATTCCTGTCCCTGCCGGACGGACGGCGCTTCCTTCCGGTCGAAGACGTGGTGCGCGCCAACCTCGACCTCCTGTACCCCGGGCGGATCATCGCCGGCGCGCACGCCTTTCGTCTCACGCGCAGCGGCGATCTCCAACTCGACGAGGCATCCACCGCCAATTTCTTGCAAGCCATCGAGGAGGAGCTCGCGCGCCGGCAGCTGCGACCGGCGGTCCGGGTCGAAATCGAAGCCGGGACGCCGCAGCCGCTCCAGGATCTGCTCCAGCGGGAGCTGCGGTTCGAGGAGAGTGAGCGGGAGAGCACGCTGACTCCGGCGGACGTCTACCTCGCTCCCGGACCCGTGAATCTCGGCGACCTGCGCGAGGCCGCCGTGCTGGCGTCGCTCCGCGATTACCCTCCGTTCACGCCGACGGCGCCGTTCGCCCCCGATCGCGCCATCGCCGCGCAGCTCGACGAGCGCGACGTGCTGGTGCACCACCCGCACGACTCCTTTGCCGCGAGTGTCGAACGGTTTATCACGGAGGCGGCGGACGATCCCGCCGTCCAGGCGATCAAGCTCACCCTGTATCGGCCCGGCGGTCCATCGGCGATCGCCGACGCGCTGCAGCGCGCGGCGGCCGCGGGGAAAGACGTTTCAGTGATCGTGGAGCTCAAGGCGCGCTTCGACGAAGCGCGCAACATCGCCTGGGCGCGCAGCCTGGAGCGGGCAGGGATTCACGTGGTGACCGGGCTGGTGAGTCTGAAGACCCACGCCAAGCTGGCGCTCGTGGTACGCCGCGCCGCCGGCGGACGCGCACGCCGGTACGCGCATGTCGGCAGCGGCAACTACAATCCCGACACGGCGCTGGTCTATACCGACGTCGGCCTGTTCACCGCCGACGAGCGCATCACCGCCGATATCCACACCCTGTTCAACGAGCTGACCGGCTCCAGTCATGCCCCGCGCACCCGCTTCCGGCACCTGCTCGTCGCCCCGGGGGAGCTGCTCGATCGCCTGCTCGCGCTGATCGCCCGCGAGACGGCGCACGCGCGCGCCGGCCGGCCAGCCCGCATCCGTGCCAAGCTGAACGGCCTTGCCGATGCGACGGTGATCCAGGCGCTGTACGCGGCGTCGCAGGCGGGCGTCGACGTGGACCTGGTCGTGCGCGGGATCTGCACGCTGCGGCCGGGCGTGCCGGGACTCTCCGAGCGCGTCCGCGTGGTGAGCATTCTCGGCCAGTTTCTGGAGCACGCACGGATCTACCATTTCGCCAACGGCGGGGCCGGCGCCGACGAGTATTTCCTCGGCTCGGCGGACTGGCGTCCCCGCAACCTGCGCCGCCGAGTCGAGGCGATGACGCCGGTGTTCGATGCCGCGGCGCGCGCCAAACTCGATGCCCTGCTCTCGGCGGAGCTCGCCAATGCCACCGCGTGGGTGTTGCAGCCCGACGGCTCCTATGAGCGCGCCGCCGCGCCGACGGAGATACCTACAGTCTAGGGAGCGGAGGCGGTGCAGCTGACTCGCCGCATCGGAAAATCCACGCCGCGAGTGCCGTTCGGGCCGGGGCCTTCGATCCGTGAGACCAGCGAGTCCGCGCCGCGGCGCCGGTAGATGATGCGTTGCGGGAAATCGTGCGCCGGGTTGGCGACGGTGAAGCCGGAATCGGACACTTCCACGGACGTGAACGAGTCCTGCGCCTGTCCGGACGGATTCGCGGTGTATACCAGGCGGCGGTCCTTCCACGCGATGCGCACTTGCTCGAACTCCCGGACCACGCCGTTCACGGTCGTCCGACTCGCTCCGAGCATCAGGTCGCCGTCGGGAGGCATCCACATTTCGAGAATGACGCGGGGGCCGCTGCGGAGCTCCCAGCACCCGGCGAGCCAGCGCACCGGCGCGAGCCCGTTCGTCTGCTGACGACCGCCAATCGGCAGGATGCCGAGGGCGCAGCCGAGCACGATCGGACCAAATGACCGCATCTCAGCCGCCCCGGGCGATCTTCACGGCATCCTCGAGGTCCGGCTTGATGCGCGCAAGTTTGCCCTCACACAGGGTCAAGAGCTGTTCCAGCTCGGTGACGACGGCGGCGGGAGGCGGTGCTTCCTTCATGAGCCGCTTACGCAGGGAGACGAGCGCCAAATAGAGCGCGCTGGATTGGCTCGTTTCGGGTTGGCCCTGTTGCTCGAGCGCCGTCAAGAACTTCTTGGCTTGATCGCGCGCCGCGGTGACGGCACGGACGAGATCTTCGCGCGGAGTACTCAACCTGTTGGAAAGTACCGAGTCCGCAGCCGCCGCGGAAGGCTCTACATCCGCACCCCGTACACCAGCTTCACCAGGAATTGATTCGACTCGAATCCGAACCGTTCGCGCGTGCCCAGCGAGCGCAGCAGGTTGTGATTGTAGACGACGAACAGGTCGCCCAGGGTGTGGAACGTCCAGCGCAGCCGTGTGTTCGTCCCGAACGAGCGGCTCTCGTTGTCATACTGGAGGAAACTGCTCACCTGGAAATCGGCCGACGGCTTCACCTCCAGGCGGCCGCCGTACAGCGACTGCGTGAACTGGCCGCCCGGCAGGTCGCCGTGGTTCCGCTCGGTAGCCAGCTCCACGCTGAACAAGGGCGACGGCTTGAGGGTCAACGTCCCCTCGATCGTCTGGAGGTGGCCGCCGTAAAACGTGCCGAAGGCATACGTGAACTGGCCGCTGACCCTGCGCTTCTCCGCCAGCGTCCCGGTCACCGCGTAGCGCGTCCACTGATACGACCCCGCCGGAATCGTGACCGTGTCCGCCTCGGTCTCGAAGACCGCGAAATCTTCGGGCGGCCGATCTCCCTGCGGCTGGAGCTCGAAGCCGAGGCGATCGCCGCTCTCCAGCAGCCAATCGAACGGCTTGATCGTGCCCTCGTACGTTTCCCACTCGTTGCCGAGGTCGGTGAACAACACCAGGGACGCCCCGTGATACATCTGGCGCACCAGGCCCCAGGACGGCCGCGGGTCGTAGTCGATCCCGACGTCCCAGACGCGCACATCCGTGCGCGGGGCGAAGCCGAGGGACGGTTGCACCGCGTCACCGATCGTGACCGACGTCAGGGCGAAGTTGAACAGGTCGGCGGGGTAATCGACCTTGAAGCCGTAGGCGTTCTTGTTGCCCGTCAAGCCGTCGCGGTCGTTGCGCAACCCCCAAACGCCGACGAGCAGCCGTTTGTCGCCCAGGAAGCGTGACGTGCGGTACGTGAAATCGGCCCCCGCCAACCAGCTGCCGGTCTGGCCCAGCGGGTCGCCCGCGGTCGCAATCACGCCCACCGACGACTCCTCGAAGACGTTTTGCTTGACGCGCACCACGCCCATCGTCGTCCCCGGCACGCTGTCCAGGCTCTCGGTGCGGACGACCAGCGTGCCCAGGTTCGTGTTGCCGATGCGGCCGTTCAGCTTGCCGCCGAGCAGAATGGGGATCTTCTCGGCGTCGCCCTCTTCGGGATTGAGGAGGCCGATGCGCCGCGTGAACAGCGGCAGCAGGTTGGCATCGTCCAACCCGAGGCCGAACTCGAAGATGTCGCTACCCTCGAGGAAGAAGGCGCGCTTTTCGGGAAACAGGATGTCGAACCGGGTCAGGTTCGTCTGCCGGGCGTCGGATTCGGTCTCCGCGAAGTCGGTGTTGTACGTGAGCGAGGCGGTGAGATTGGTGCCGACGCGCTGGGTCACATCGACGCTCAGGTCCCCGGTGAACTCCGACGGCGCGGCCGGCTCCTCGCGGTTCAAGTTCCCGATCATCGACGGCCGGATGGTCAGCCCGCGCCCCTGGCTGAACCGCGGCAGATCCGTCAACAGGCCCGCGCGGCTGGTCTGGTAGATCTCGATGTCCAGGCTGATGCCCGACCACCGGCTGATCTCCTGCAGCCGCTGGATGTTGCGCTCCACATTGTATCCCCAGCTCGTGAGACCCTGCTTGTAGCTGATGCTCTTGATCGGGATGCGGATCTCGATGCTCCACCCCTGGTCATCGCGCGCCGTGCGCGCCTCCCACGCGGTGTCCCAGTTGCTGTTGACGTCCTCACCCTCGGCGCTGATCAGGCCGTCGAACCGCGCGCCGTCGGGATTCACCGCGAACACGTAGCCCGACCGGCCGTCCTGGAACGTATCGAGGATGATCACGATGTGATCCTCCTCGTCGAGCTCGATGTCCCGTGCCTTCGTGAACGAGACGATGGCGCGCGGCTCGGGGTCGTAGCACCGCACGCCCATGATGATGTCCGTCGCGGTCACGAGCACCCTCACGACCGTTCGTCCGGTGGGAACCTTGCCTTCTTCCGGCTCGACGGTGATGAGGTTCGAGATCGAGTCGACGGTGGTCCACAGCGGCTCGGAGAGCACGCCGTCCAGGGTGATCCCGTGCTGGGCGACCGCCCCGACGCGTAGCGCAGGTCGTGCGCCATCCGGGCCTTGGGCGGACGCTTCGGCCGCGCAGAAACTCAGCGCGGCAGCGATCGCGCAGCGGCGCAGCACAAGCCTGGTCATGGCCCTGCTCCTTCAGCGGTCGTGAACGTGGTCTCCACGAACGTGATGTTGCCATCGCTCGTCACGGTACCGATGCCGACCTGATAGGCCGTGCCCGGACGCAGAAACCCGGCGGGCACGGCGAAGCGCGCCACGGACGCGGGGAGTCTCGCCGTGATACTGACGTCCAGCTCGCCCTGCTCGATGGTGACGATGTACGCGGCGACGTTCCGGACGGCGGTCCAGGTGATCACGAGATCCTCCGTGCCCACGCCCCGGGCGCCCGCCGCGGGCCGCAGAAAGGCGGCGGCGGCCGGCAACGCGTGACGCAGCGTCGCCTTACCCTGGAGCGTGGCGCCGGCCGCGGTCGCCCCGGTGAAGGTGTACACGCCTTCCGGATACGCCGCCTTCAGGCTCGCGAAGTCCCCCGGCTCGGGAGACTCGAACCGCAGCTGCCGGACTCCCAGCGTGGTAGCGGCGGGAGCCGTCACGTCGATCACGGCACGGCCGTCCGGAGACACCACCACGAGCTTCGCCAGGCCTTCATCGCCGCCCTTCGCCTCGACCACGGCCTCGAAGTCCCCATCGGTGGCATTCTGCTCGAAATGAATGGTCGCGACGGCGAACGGCGCGACGGGGCCGGCGACGGGCGTCACGAGGAGCGTCGCGCCGGCCAGCAGCAGCGTGGCTCTGGTCATTGGACCTTCCCCCACTTGAGGATCGCGTACAGCAGGAAGGTCCCCGCGCCAATCAGGGCCGCGTCGACGCTGGTCGCGGGGGTGTCGAACGCGCGGGCGTCGAAGTACTCCTTCGCCTGCAACACCACGAACGCGACCACGGCCACGTTCACGGCGCGGACGGTGACCCCCATCCATCCGCTCGGGGCATCGGCACTGAACCATTTCATTTGGGCACCACCGGGTCGGCGGGGGGCTTCTCCAGGAAGCGCGCGGGACTCAGCACGAACTGATCGAACCCGACGCCTTCCGCCCCGCCCTGCAAGCGCACCGTGACCTCACCGCTGGTCCGGAACCGGACGAGGGGATCGCCACCCCCTCCGGGGTGGTCGCACGCGACCCACGTCCAGCCCACTTGCGTCGGCCCCTGGGCGGTCAGGTAGCTCGCGGACCGCGGTTTGAGAATCTCCTTGTTCCCCTTGTCCACGGCCCCCGTGAATTGCACAAAAAACTTGTTCGCCTGGGACAGGCCCTTCGGCGGGCCGACCTTCATGTGAATCCAGCAGCGGTAGGCGACGCCGGCGCGAACCGGCACCGTGAACGTCACATGAGGGTCGTTCTCGGGCGGTGGGTCGAGCTCCTCACCGGTGTTCGGCGTGCCGACCAGTTTTCCCCCCGGTGAGGCCGGGTCGTTCCAAAAGGCGAACTCCGAGAGGGCGCTCGCGGGCAGCTCCGAGGCGTACACGACCACCTCGGGCGCAGACCCTTGCGACGGTGCCCACGCCGAGAGCGCGACGGCACCGAGACCGACGAGCAACGCGCGTGCTGTCATCTGCCATACCTCCTAGAACGAAATCATCAGTCCGACTTCTGGCGCGAAGTCGGTCGAATTCATGGTCACGCCCAGCGCGTGGTTGAACTTGAACGTGACGTGTCGGCTGGGCTGCCACTGCGTTTCGGTGATGAGCGACACCTCGTCCACCTGGCTGCCCTCGATGGCCGCCACGACGCACCACTTGGGCGACAGGCGCCGCAGGTACTCGATCGCGTACTCGCCGGCGTCGAACTTCGGGCTGGCAGCCGCCGAGTACTCCGCCGCGACGCGCACCGTCATGGTGCCCCAACGAAACCCCTTGACCAGGCCCAGCCCGAAGAAGTGCTCCCAGTGCTGCGTGCCGATGATATGCCGGTCCTTCTGCAGCGGGAGCACCGTCCCGAAGTAGGTGAACAACTCCGGTCGGGACGCGGTCTCGCGCTGAAAGCGCCAGCGGATCTGCCCCTCCACGTCGCCGTCCCCGGACTCCCGGACCCGCGGAGGCTTGGCGCTGGACGTGTCGTCCGGCGACGTCCGCAGCTCGGCCGAGATGACGGCCGCCTCGAACTCGAGCGCGACATCTGGGGTGAGGCCGTAGCCGAAGAACACGAGCCCCTCGGACGCGCGGTAGCGTCCCCGGTAGTCGATGACCGAGGGGCCGTACCCCAGCTCGCTCGGCTTATACTCGAGGTTCTTGTCCGCGTACCACTCGAAGAACGCGTACACGAGCACCTCGCGCTGCCGGACGTAGGTCCCCAGGAGCGACGTGCGCACGCCGGTGCCGCGGTCGCGCAGGTACGGCGGCGGCTCAGCGGAAGGGCGCTGAGCCGTCAACGGCGCCGTGACCAGCGCGACCGCCGCGGTGACCTGCGCCAGCCGGCAGGCCGCCCGACCGCCTCGCCTTCTCTTCTCGCCTTTCTCCGGCCTCTCCCGCGTAATGCCGGGCAACGTCAAAACGTCACCATCGCGTTCAGGCGCAGCCGGGTCTGGAACACCCCGGCCGGCTCGTGCGGGCGATAGGCATACAGCGTCCCGGTCAGCAGCAGGCCGGGGATCGGCACGCCATCCACCGCCAGCGTATGGATCTCGTAGTTGGTCCCGAGCGTCGTGTTATCGTGCGCGAACGCGGCCAGAATGGCATCCGTCTCGGCGACCGCGTAGCCGTAGCGCCAGCGAGTCTCACCGGGACGCGTGACCCGGCCCACGTACACGTCCGCCTCCCAGCCCGTATTGAGATCGGTCGCCCCCGAATTGTGCACGTAGTCACCCACGATGCGGAGCGGGAAACGCTCGCCGAACCCCGTGTATTCAGCCGTGAACAGCAGGTTCAGCAGATTGAAGTCCGAGAGATACGCGGTGTTCCCCGGGGCCAGTCGGTTGCCTCGGATGTCGCCTCCATCCCCGATGGGCGGCCTGGTGCTTACGAGGCTGCGAATTCGATAATCGTGGTAGCCAGCGGCTGCCGTCATTTGCCACCGTGCGCCCGCCTTGGTTTTCAGGGTGAGCTGCCCGCCCGTCATGTCGCTGCCGGAATCGCCGACCTGCTGATCCACCACGAAGTAGAGCGCTGTCAATGTGCCCGTGACGCCGCCCGCGTTCCCCAGCGTCACGCGGCCGCTCACCCCTTGCGGGTTCACGTCGCCATCCCAGACGAGCTCGGTGGCGAGCAGCGGATTGATGAATTTCCCGGCGACCAGCCCCCAGCGCGGGCGGTTGAGCTCCAGCGACGCCAGGTCCAGGCTGAAGGGGAAATCGTCGACAAACCTTCCCAACGTCACATCGGTGGAGTTGGGATCGTCCGGATTCCCGGTCGCGAGCCGCCCGCGGACGACGAGATACTCGCGCAACGGGTAGGTCATACCCAACCGCAGCCGCACGACCTCTCGGTCCAGGTTCTGCGCGCCGTTCCCTTGGGTGGTGTATTCGTACCGCACGCGAAAGTCGCCGTTGAAGCGCAGCTGCGGTGCGGCCTGCCCCAAAGCGGAACTCGCCCAACAGACGGCGAGCAGCATCATCATGATGATGGACGGCGATTGGAGGTAACTCGTCATGCCGTTTGCGCCTTTCCGAAACGCAGGTACAGGCTCGGCACCACGAACAGGTTGAGCAGCGTGGAGGTCACGAGGCCCCCGAGCACGACGACCGCGAGGGGGTGCTCGATCTCGTGACCGGGAATGCTGCCGGCGATCACGAGCGGCACCAGGGCCAGGGCGCACGCCAGGGTGGTCATCAGGATCGGGAGCAGCCGCTCCCGCGCCCCGCGCAGGACCAGGGCGGGACCGAAGGTCTCGCCTTCCTCCCGCTCGAGATGCTGGAAGTGATTGATCATCATGATGCCGTTGCGCGCGGCGATGCCCAGGATGGTGAGGAATCCCACGAGGGCTCCGAGCGACAGCACGCCGTCACCCAGGTACGCCGCGAGCACGCCGCCGACCAGCGCCGACGGCAGCGTCAGGAACGAGAGGAAGCCGAGGCGCCAACTCTTGAACGACGTCTCCAGGAGGAAGAGAATGCCGATCGCCGCGACGATCGACAGGAGCAGGAGCCCTTTCCCCGCCGCCTGCCGCTCCTGCCACTCGCCCTGCAGCTCCGCGTGGTACCCGAGGGGCAGCGCGACTCCCGCCAGGGCCTTCTCGACGTCGGTCGCGACGGACCCGAGGTCCCGTCCCGCCACATCGGCCCGCACGTCCATGCGCCGCGCGCCGTTTTCGCGTTGCACCATGTTGGGCGTGGGCTTGACGGTCACACTCGCGACATCGGCCAGACGCACGTGACCGCCCCCGGGCGTGTCGATCAGCATCTCACGGATATCGGTGAGATTCTCGCGTACTGAAGGAATACTCCACACCTGTACGTCGTACACCCATCCGTCCCGGTGAATGTCGCTCACTTCGTGGCCCGTCATGATCTCGTTCGCCGCCCGCAGCACATCGCCCGGCTTGAGTCCGTAGCGTTGGGCGGTGGCGAGGTCCACCTTGACCTCCACAAAGGGCACCATGGTCTGGAGCTGCACGTGCAGATCGGCGACGCCTGGAATGTCCTTCATGGCGGCTTCGATCGCCTCCGCCGACTTGCGGAGGGTATCCAGGTCCTGGCCATAGAGACGCACGATGAGGGCGTGCCCGCCGCCCGTCAGCACCTCCCGGATACGCTCTTTCAGATAGGTCTGCACGTCGCGCTGCACGCCGGGGTATCCCGCGACCGTCTCGTGAATAGCGGCGAGCGTGGCGTCGTAGTCGACCTTGGGGTCTACGCTGATCCAATTCTCGGTGAAGTTCACCCCGTAGGGCTCGTCCCCGGCCAGGGCGCGCCCGATGTGCGCCCCGAAGTTGCGCACCCCGGGGATCGAGCGCAGCTCCTTGCTCGACTGGACCGTGATCCGGTACATCTCCGCATGCGAGGTGCCGGGCTTCGTCACCCAGTGCATCAGGAAGTCCCGCTCCTTGAAGTCCGGCAGGAGAGACTGCCCGAGGCGCGGCGCCACCACGACGCCGGCCAGCGCGATGATGCCTACCGCGACGTACGCGCCGCGCGGCACCTGGACGATCCGCGCCAGCAGGGCCTGATACCGGCCCTGCAGCCACCGCGCCAGCGGAGACCCGTGCTCCTTGAGCGGCGCGTTGCGCAGCAGCAGCATTCCCATCGCCGGCGTCACCGTGAGCGCGACCACCAGGGAGGCCAACACCGCGAGCCCGTAGGAGATCGCGAGCGGCCGGAAGAACGCGCCGGAGAGACCCTGCATGAAGAACACGGGGAGCAACGCCACCACGTCGATCAGCGTGGCGTAAATGATGGCGCTGCGCACCTCGAGCGACCCCTCGAGGATGACGCGCGCGGTCGATTTGGTACGGCCCTCCTTGCGATACTGGCGCAAGCGTCGGACGATGTTCTCGATGTCGATGATGGCGTCGTCCACGACGACGCCCACGGCGATCACAAACCCCGCCAGTACCATCGTGTTGACCGTCGCCCCGCGCAGGTACAGGACCAGCGCGCCCGCCATCAGCGACAGCGGGATAGCGACGACGCTGATCAACGCCGGACGCCAGTCGAACAAGAAGAAGGCGAGCACCACGACGACGAGCACGCAGGCGATCAGCAAGGCCCGATTGAGGTTGTGGATCGACAGCTCGATGTACGTGGCCGGCCGGAAGATCTTGGAGTCGATCTCGACACCGGGAAGGCCGGGGCGCAATTCCTCGAGCGCCGCTTCGATGCCCCGCGTCACCTCGAGGGTATTCGCCCACGGGAGCTTCTCGACGATCAACATGAGCCCGGGACCGTCGTTGATGACGGCGTCCCCGACGAGCGGCCACGTGTCCCACACGATGTTGGCCACGTCCCCGAGGTGCACCGTCTTGCCGTTGACGACCTGGACGGCCACGCGGGCCACGTCCTCGGGGTCGATCACCGGCTGGACGTGCAGCATCGGGAGGCGCTGATTGGGCGTGTCGATGAACCCCTCGGTCTGCGTCTTGGCCGAGGCCGAGTACGGCACGAGCCCGAAGTCGAGCGTCTCGGACGTGACCTCGTGGATGCGGTTCATCGACACGCCGTAGCGGCGCGCCCGCTCCGGATCGACCTGCACCGTGAACATCTTGATCCGCTCGCCCCACATCGGCACGTTGGCCACGCCGGGCACCTGGAGCAGGCGGAACTTGATCGTCCAGTAGGCGATCATGGACAGGTCCATCAGGTCGTACTCTTTCGAGGACAGCCCGATCTTCATCACGCGGCTCGTCGCCGAGAGCGGCTGGAGCATGACGGGCGCCGCGGTCGCCGAGGATGGCAGATTGGCGATCGCCAGATTGAGGCGCTCCTGGACCAGTTGCCGCGCGTGGAGGATGTCGGTGCCGCGCTTGAACTGGAGCACGATCTGGGAGAGCCCATTCACCGAGCGGGAGCGCACCACGTCGAGCTCCGGCGTGCCCATGAGCACCAATTCCATGGGGTTGGTGATCTGGTCCTCGACCTCGGCGGAAGACATCCCCTGCCCCTCGGTCTGCACTTCAACCCTGGGCGGCGCGAACTCCGGGAAGACGTCCACCGGCATGTGACGGAGCCGCGCGACGCCGAAGACCACCAGCGCGGTGGCGCCGGCGAGCACGAGGAAGCGGAACTTCAGGCTGGACGCAACGATCCAACGCATCATGGCCGCAGGTCTCCCGGTGGACTTAGTGACCGATCTCGAACTCGGCCCCGAACAACTCCGCTGCTCCGACCGTCACCACCGCCGTCCCGGCCGGTGGACCCTGCGACAGCACCGCCCGGTCGCCGCTGATGTAGTCGACGTGGATGCGATGGCGGATGAACACGAGCGGCTCGGGGCTGGTGTACACCCAGGTCTCGCCGCGCGCGTCGTAGAGCACCGCGGCGTAAGGCACGACTTTGCGCTTCGCCCCTCGTATGACCATTTCCTGAACCCGGTCGGTCTTGATGTCCAGGCGTTCGGCTGCGCGCTGCGTCAGTGTCACCTTGTGGAGCTCCGTGCCCGCGATCGCTTCCACGTGTGCGGGTTTGACCTCCGTCGCCTTGACCGTGGCGGTTTCGCACGCGCCGAGCGTCACACAACAGCCCAAGAGCGGTACCACGGCTAACCATCGTTCAATGCGTGACATCAGGGCCTCGACGGTTGAAGTTGGGTTCACGCGGAGCCACCGGCGTCGATCTGTTTGCGCCGGTGCCGGTACACGAAGAGGATCAACAACCCGAGCACCACGGGTCCGCCGATCGCGAAGGGCAGCACGCCACCGGGGTTGAGCTTGGTGTAGGGCGTCACCGTCAGGTGGATGCCGGCGCTCGCGACCGGCTGGCTGGTGGCGTCGGCACTGCCCGGGGCCGGGATGGCGACCATGTAGACCATGTAGTCGCCGTCGAGGATGGCGTTGACGCGCCAGTCCAGGCTCGTGGACTGCCCCGGCGCCAGCGGCTCGATGTACTGAGTGCGCTGTGGGGACCAATCCTCCGGGTCGACCACCTCTCCCTCGGCGTTCAGATTGATGATGTTCATCGCTACGATCACCGGGTGCGACAGCTGGGCATGATCGTTCGTCACCACCGTCTGGAACAGGATGGTGCCTCCCGCTCTGACGGTGGAGTCGGTCATGCTGATCGAGATCTTGAGCGGCGCTGCAGTCACCGCTTCCTGAGCGCGCGTCGGAGCGGCGCCGAAGACGCCGAACAGGGAGGCGATCCCGACCGCGGCGGCGACACGAGCCGGCGCCAGCCGCCGCTTGCGCGGTGTCGCCGCCTCGAGACTGAGAGCGGGGGCAGCATACAACACGAGCAACCCTACCATGAGGACTCCAAAGAGCGGGGGTGCGACGGCGTAGAGCCAGACCTGTTCGGGCGTCGCATTGTTCACGAGGATCTTGGCGAGGAAGAAGCGGTACGCGCCGAGTGGGTTCACTTGCTGACCGAGCAGGCCAATGAAGCCGCCCTGGGCGTTCCCGGGCAGCTGCGTCGGCAGGACGAACAACAAGAAGAGGGCGAGGCTCACGAACATGCTCGTCTTGTTGCTGTTCGATCGCGCACTCACCAGCATGCCCAGGGCGGTGAAGGCGGGGGTCAGCACGGTCCCGAAGGCGGAGCCCCAAAGCACGGCTTGGCCGAAGACTTCATCGCCTTGCGACAGCACCTTGAAGTAGGGGATGGTGACGACCAGCGCGACCGGCCAGGTGGAGCACGCGGCCAAGAACTTGGCGACCACGAGCTGTCGGCGACTGGTGGGTGTCAGCAAGAGCCCCTCGAGTGTGGCGCGCTCCCGCTCACCACTCAAGCTGTCGGCACCGATGATGAGGCCCATGAACACCCCGGCCAACAGCTCGGCCTTGAGCAGCTCGAACACCATTTCCTTCGGGGGAATCAGACTCACCCCACTGTCGCGGGCCATCCAGTACGCATATCCCCCGAGCAGGACCGTGTAGGCGATCGTCAGGTTGAGCGCCCGACCGCCGACCCACAGGTCCCGCAGCTCTTTCTTGAACACGAGCCACCACGGTGCCGACCCGGACGACGCGTCGACCGGGTGGCGGCGCATGGCCAGTGGCGTGTGCGCCCGTGTGGGCGTGGCGGGTGTGGGGAACGTCTCTGCAGGTGCGGCGACCGCGGGCCGTGGCTGGACCTTCACTGCCGGCCGAGTGCCCATGCCGAGGGTGGCGAGAAACGACCGCAGCCTCGTGGCCGTCCCCGCTTCCAGGCTCAGATGCGGGCTGGCGAAACCGAAGACCAGCACGAGCGCCACCGCCACGAACACAGCGAGCGGCACCAGCATCGCCGCCACCTGGCCGAGCGGCACGTCGAACACGAGCGTCTGGGAAAGAAACCCGTGGACGGCGGCCAACGGGTTTACGGCTTGCAGCGCGATGCCCTTCTTGGCCTCCGCCGACGTCATGACTTTCCCGGGCCGGAAGATCTCGGCGGCCATGAGCATGGGGAGGTAGAGCCCGAGGCACACGAGCATGCTGGCCTTGGTCGTGTTGCACAGAATGCTCACGAGTAATCCGACGGCGGCCACCGCCGGAACCAGCGCTCCCCCCAGCACGAGGCTCCAGATCAGCGCCGGCCCGAACACCGGATCGCCCTTGGCGAGCACCGCCCAGTAGGGCACGGAGATCGCCAGGGCGACGGGCCAGGGCGACACCGCAGCCAGCAACTTGCCGAACACGATCTGGCGGCGCGTCGCGGGCGTGAGCAGGAGTCCCTCCAGGGTGCGGCGCTCGCGCTCGCCGCTGATGCTGTCGGCGGCGATCACCATGCTGATCAGCAGGGACACGGCGATGCCGGCCTTCACCATCTCCAGGATCATTTCCTTCCGGGGCAGCAGCTGGATCTCCACGTTGCTGGCGAGGCTGAACGCGTAGCCCCCCAGCAGCACCGTGTAGATCAGGATCAGGTACAGCGCTTTCCCGCCGATCCAGAGATCGCGGAGCTCGCGCGTGAAGACGATCCACCAAGCGGCCTTCATTTCAGCGCCTTGGTGGTGAGGTCCAGGAACACGTCCTGGAGGCGGCCGCCTTGCGGTTCAAAGCCCAGGATCGGTATGCCGACGCGGATCAGCTTGTCGAGCAGGCGGTTGCTCAGGGGGTCGCCGTCCGCCCCCGCCTCGTCCACCTCCACCCGCAGCCAGCCGGGCTGGCCGGTGCCGGTGACCACGCGCCGGACGGCCGGCAGCCCTTCCAATTCCCGCTGGGCGTCGTCCACTGCGGGGACCGGGACGCGGATCCGGATGACGTTGCGCTCCGCCTTGCCGGTGACGTCGCCCACCGGTCCCATCGCGACGACCTCGCCCGAGCTCAGGATCACCACGTCGTGGCAGACCGCTTCCACCTCCGGCAACATGTGGCTGCACAGGATGATGCCGGCGTTCCGCTCGCGGGCAATCCGCTTGACCAGTTCGTTGAGCTCCTGCTGGCCCCGGGGATCGAGCCCCAGCGTCGGCTCGTCGAGGAAGACGACGGCGGGATCGTTGACGAGCGCCCGCGCGATGCCGATGCGTTGGCGCATCCCGTGACTGTAGGTCCCGACCAGGGATCTGCCGCGCTGGGCCAAGCCCACTTCCTCGAGCAGTTGCAGGCCGGACGCACGTGCGTCGCTGGCGCTGCGCCCGTACAGCTGCCCGAAGTACGTGAGGTACTCGATGCCCGTCATCTGTTTGGGGAGCCCGAAGCTCTCGGGCAGCACGCCGATCTTGCGGCGGATTTGCTCCGGGTTCTCGTGGCTGATGCCGTCCACCACGAAGGTGCCCCCATCAGGTTCCATGATCGTCGTGAGGATGCGGATCGACGTCGTCTTCCCCGCCCCGTTGGGGCCGAGGAACCCGAGAATGCGACCCGGTTGGAGGGAGAATGACAGGTCCCGCACGGCGAGCCGCGGCCCGTAGAACTTCCGCAGGTGTTCCGCCACCAGGACGGCCGAGGACTGGCTCATGACGCCGACCCTCCTTCGGCAAGGAGGCCCAGGTCAGCCTCGCGCTTCGCGCCAAAGCGCGCGTACAGGGCCGGGACGATGTGGAGGTTGAAGACCGTCGCCGTGACGAGACCGCCGAGGATCACGACGGCGATGGGATGCACGATCTCGAGCCCCGCGACTCTGCCGAAGACGATCAGCGGCACCATCACCGCCGCCGTGGTCACGGCCGTGATGACGATGGAGGCGAACATCTCGCGCGTCCCGCGCAGGACGAGGGCGGGTCCGAACGGTTCGCGTTCCTGCTCCTCGAGGTGCTGATAATGCCGGATCAGGATGATGCCGTGGCGCACGGCGAGGGCGAGGACGCCGAGGAAGCCGATGAGCGTCCCCAGCGAGATCGTGCCGCCGTCGAGCAGCGCGGCCACGACCCCGCCCGCCAGCGCGACGGGCAGCCCCAGGAAGAACAGCCCCGCCAGACGCCAGCTCCGGAACGCGGCCTGGAGGAGGAGGAGGATGCCGACCGCGACGGCGAGCGCGAAGCCGAGCATGCGCTCCTCGGCGGCCTCCCGCTCGACGGCTTCGCCGAGGAGGGTCGGGTAGTACTCGACCGGGAATTCCACCTCGTCGAGCCGGTTGTCGACGGCCTCCACGACGGCGGCGAGGTCGCTGCCGCGGACGTCGGCGACGACGTCGATCCGGTTCTGCAGGGCCTCATGATAGATGACGGTAGGACTCGACGCGATGCGCACATCGGCCACGTCACCGAGGCGCACGTGACCGCCGCGCGGAGTATCGAGCAGGAGATCGCGAATGTCGCTCACGCTGTTGCGCAGCTCCGGCGTCCCCCACACGACGACGTCGTACATCTTCTGTGCCTCGAAGAGGAACCCGACGTTCAACCCGGCGTACATCGTGGCCGCCGCGCGCCGCACGTCGCCCGGCTTGAGGCCATGGGGCTCGGCCGCCGCGAGGTTGACCTGGATCTCCACCTGGGGCTGCTCGACGTACCCGTCCACCCGCAGGTCGCTGATGCCGTCGATTTCCGCCAGCGCTTGCCGCACCTCCTCCGCCTTGGCGCGGAGCACATCGCGCTTCTTGCCGTAGATGCGGACGACGATGGATTGGCTCGAGCCGGCCAGGACCTCGCGGATGCGGTCGGTCAGGTAGCTCTCCACCCGGCGCGTGAGCCCCGGATACCCGTCGACGACCTCCTGAATCGCCCCCACCGTCGCGTCGTAGTCAGCCTCGGGATCGATATTGACCCAGAGCTGACCGGAGTTGACGTCGACCACCTGATCGCCGGTCACGGCACGTCCCACGTGGACCTGGGCGGCCTTGACCCCCGGGATCGACCGCAGCTCCGCGCTCGCGAGACCCATCATGCGCACCATGGCGGGATGGGAAGTGCCGGGCGCGCCGATCCAGTCGATGCGGAGATACCGTTCCTTGAACGACGGCAGCAGGGACTGCTCGAGCCAGGGCCACGCCGCGAGCCCGACCACCGCGATGACGCCGGCCGTGATGAGCGCGGATCGCGGCGCGTTGATGGTCCGCGCCAGCATCGGGGCGTAGCGGTGCTGCAGCCACCGGACGAGCGGGGCCGCCCGCCGGTCGAGCGTTTCGTCACGCAGGAGCAGCAGCCCGAGCGCGGGGGTGACAATCGTCGCGACCACCAAGGCCGCCACCAGGGCGAGCGTGTACGAGAGCGCCAACGGCTTGAAGAACGTGCCCGACACGCCCTGCATCAGGAAGACGGGCACCACGGCGAGCAGCAGGATCAGCGTCGCGTACAGCATGGGGCCGCGGACGGCGAGCGCCGCCTCGACCGCGATTCTGACGCCGGACTCGCTGCCGGCCTGCTCGCGGCGCTGCCGCACCCGCCGCAGGACGGCATAGATGCTGAGGATGGCCTCGTCAACCACGACCCCGAGCGCGATCACCAGGCCCGCCAGCACCATCGTATTCAGCGTGCCGCCTGCGAGCCGGACCAGCGCGGTCGCCGTCACGAGCGACAGGGGGATCGCGACGAGGCCGATCAGGGCGGCGCGCCAGTTGTACAACACGAGACCGAGAATCACAACGCCGAGCACCGCCGCGATGAGCAGCGCCTTGGTGAGGTTGGCGAACGCCATCTCGATGAAGCTCGCCGACCGGTACACGGACGAATCGAGCTCCACGCCGGGCAGCCCCGGCCGGAGCTCGGCGAGCGCCGCCTCCACCCCGCGCGTTACCTCCAGCGTGTTCGCTCCCGGAAGCTTCTCGACGACGAGGAGGAGGCCCGGGCTGCCGGTGAGCAGGGCGTCCCCGATGAGCGGCGGATGCCCTTCCACGACGTTGGCCACGTCGCCCAGCCGCAGCGACGGCCTGCCCTCGACGGTCACCTTGGCCAGGTCCCCCGGCGCGGAGAGCGGCAACACATGGCGCACCTCGAGCCGCTGCTGCGGGCCGTCGATCCACCCGCCCGTGCCGGGGAAGGATGCTTCGAGGAAGGTCAACGGGGAGATCCACAGCGCGTTGCCAGCGGTCTGGATGATCTGGCTCTGCGTCACGCCGCGCGCGCGCAGCCGCTCCGGATCGATCTGGACCTGCAGCTGACGATCACGATCGCCCCACACCGCCACGTTGGCCACCCCGGGGACGCCCAACAACCTCGGCTTGATTGTCCAGCGCGTGAGGACGGACAGGTCGATCAGGGACACCGTCTTCGACGACAGCCCGATCATCGCCACCCGGCTCGTCGCCGACAGCGGTTGCATCATGACCGGCGGCTTGGACGCGTTGGGCAGCGCGTACGCCAACGTCAGCCGCTCCTGCACCATCTGCCGCGCCCGCATCAGATCGGTCCCCGGCTGGAAGATCATAACGACGGACGACAGCCCGGGCACCGACCTGGAGCGCATCGTTTGCAGCCAGGGCACGCCGGCGACCATCTCCTCCACGTTCAGCGTGACGAGGTCTTCGACCTCGTTCGCCGACAGTCCCAGAGCTTCGGTCTGAATCTCGACGTACGGCGGGGCGAACTCGGGCAGGACGTCGACCGGCATGCGCTCAAGTTGCCCGACGCCGACGACCATAGTCACCGCGGCCGCGGCGATCACGAGCACACGGAGCCTCAGGCTCTGCTCAACGATCTTACGCATCATGGTGGGAACCCCTGTGTGGATATCATTGGCTAAGGCGCTGCGCCGGCGGCGTCGGGGCGTACACCGCCTTGCTGCGCTGATACGCGCTCCGCTCGAGCTCGAGCGCTTTCGCCCGCACCGCGGCCAACGCCCCTGCGTCGAGCCGATCGACCCGGACCAGCGCGAGGGTCTCCTTTGTCTTCTCCCCGGCCCCTCTCCACCCCACGCGCACGTTGCCCACGCCGCGCGCGTAATACTTGAGCTGCTGGGCATCCGGCTCCGACTCGCTGGTCTCGGCGATCACGACCACGTCTTCGTAGCAGGCCAGCGGGACGCAGGTACGCTGGCCCACCTGGTCCACCTGCCCGCGATCCGTCCAGCCCACCTTGGGGCCCCACCCCTGGGCATAGCTCGGAGTCCCGGGCTGGGGGCGGGCCGGCATCATGATCCCCGCTCTGGCATCCTCGAACCCGTGGATCCAGGCCGGGGCGGCGACGAACTTGCCTTCCTCGTATTCCTCCGGGTACTCGCCCATGCGCCACACGGTGCCGCTCGTGTCCTGCGCAAAGAAGGCGAGCTCCGCCTCCACCAATTCCCCATCACTGTAGTCCAGATCCCACGTGACCGTCGTCCGAATGCCGCTAATCACCTTGGTCAAGTCAGTGACGTGCATGACGATGCGATGAGGAACGGCGGTGCCGTCGTCCTCGATGGTCGTGCCCTCATACACGAACCGTGTGCCGGGCTGCAGGGGCATCCAGGCGTTGTCGATCGGAAGCGAACGGTTGAACGCGCCGGCATCGAACGGCGGGAGGGTCTGCTCGGTCGCCCGCCCGGCGGTCCTGCGGTCCTGGGCCACTCCGCAGCTCGTGAAGAGCCAGACGAAGCCGAAGGCCGCAAGCAAACGCATCGTTGTCTGTTGGAGGATGGTCGGGCCATTGCCCCGGTGGTGCACACACGGGGCGCTGAAGTCGGTTCGGAATCGACCCAAGTCCGACATGGCTGAAGCTCTCCCGAGCACGGGGGGCGCCTTCCCGACACACAGGCACAGCTGACAGCGTGACCGCGGTTCCACTTTTGCCGCAGGTTTTGGGCCGGAGCGAACGTGATGTGCGCGGGCAGCACTCGCGAGCGAAGACGCCGCGCCCGGCATCTTGCCCGGCGAACAACGACCGTCCGCTGCGTGGTGGGCGTCACTAGCGCGCACGCCCAAGTGTTGCAGGTAGGCTACGGCGGGATGTGGCAGATTGCTTGCAGGTTTACCGCACTGTCGCTGCGGCGAACGCTCTACGGGATTGATACAGGCGTGCAACGGTCGCGCCCCGAATGGGGCGGCTTCAACAGGCCCGGCAGGAATCGAACCTGCAACCCCCGGTTTTGGAGACCGGTGCTCTACCAATTGAGCTACGGACCTAAAGGCTGGACGCCGAGACGCACTGACGCCGAGACGCCTAGGAAAAGCTCGGCTAACCCAACCTCCCCTTGCAACCCTAGGCGTCTAGGCATCTCGGCCTCTGGACGTCTAGTAGTTCAGGGTGGCTGACGGGAATCGAACCCGCAACCTCCGGAGCCACAGTCCGGCGCTCTGACCGATTGAGCTACAGCCACCGCGACAGACGCCAAGTCGCCAAGTCGCCCAGTCGCCAAGATAGACAAACCTAATCGGGCCAGAACCTTAGGGAAAGCTCGACGGTGCGGGCGTCCAACGGCACGTCCCGACCTCGAAAGGAGCCGATCTGCACGATCCCTCGCACGGCATTCACCAGAAACAGACTGCGCCCCGCAAACTCCACCAACGGCACGCGCTCCTCTGACACCTCTGCCAGCTCCATCACCCGCGCCCGCCCGACGCCCGGCAGAATGCCCAGATCGAGCGCTGGGGTGCACAGGCGATCCCCGTCCCACCAGAACAGACTCCACGTCGTGCCTTCGGCCACGTGCCCCCACTCCCCCCGCTCCCCGCCCTCCCCCCCCGGCGTGACGAGCAACGCATCGTCTGCCCCGGCGCGCCGCGCCTCGGCAAGCGCTCGATCGAACACTCCGCGATCAGTCGTCTTGTGGCCGTACGGCGCGTGCGGTTCGGTAGCGACGATGATCGCCGGTGGACCGGCCGGCGCCCACGCACGAGTCTCGATCGCCGCCCGTCCGTCCCGCACTTCCAGCCGCACGACACCATCGCCCGGCGTGCCGGCGGCGGCCGCCAGTGCCAGGGCAGCAACGTCCTGTTGCGGCTCGGGGAGACGCAGCGCGCCCAGGGAGCGACGCAACCGGGCGAGATGAAGCTCGAGGAAGGGGAGCCGCGCCCCCCTTGCTCGCATCGTCTCGATCAGCCCGTATCCCGCCCCGCCCCCGGCCCACGCCATCGGTTCCAAATACTACATTTGACGCGGACCTCCAGGGGGGCATTCGCCATGCGTAGGAGCACCGCGTTCTTCGGTACTGTCGGGCTGCTGTTGCTCGCCGCCTGCACCCGCACGATCATCGTGCGACCTGCGCCCGAGCAGGACCGCGGGGGGTCGAGGCCGCCTCCACGCAACTACCCACCGCCCCCGGAGCCTGAGCGCCCCCGCCCCAACACCGCCGTCACACTCGGCATCCCACCCGGCCATCTCCCCAATCCGGGGGAGTGCCGCGTGTGGATCCCGGGCACGCCCCCTGGCCGGCAACCACGCCCCAGGTCGCGCCCATGCCCCGGCATCGCAGCGGTGGCCCCGGCAGGGAGCTGGATCATCTACCGGCCCACCGACGATCGCCGACTCGTGCACGTGCGGGTGGTCGACGACCGCCGCTCGGGCTTGGTCATCCGCATCCGGATCTTCGACATCGCGACCGAGCAGCTGCTGCGCGAAGAGGACCCGCCACCCGAGCAGCGACCGCCAGAGAACAGGCCACCTCCCCGAGAGGAGCCGCGCGATCGCGGCACGGTGAGACTTGGCGTGCCGCCGGGCCACCTCCCCGACCCGGGAGAGTGCCGCGTGTGGATCCCGGGGGCACCGCCCGGCCAGCAGCCCGGGCCCCGCTCGAGCCCGTGCGCCGGCATCGCAGCCACCGCCCCGGCGGGTAGCTGGATCGTGTACCGGCCCACGGAGGACAGGAGCCTGGTGCACGTGCGGGTCGTGGACGCGCGCCGGGCTGGCGTGGTGATCCACATCTGGGTTTTCGACATCGCGACGGAGCGTCTGGTCCGGGAGGAGCAGCCGCGGGACGAGGTGGGGCAGAACAGGCCGTTCGAGCGGCGCCCCGACATTCAGCCGCCGGCAGAGAACAGGCCTCCGGAACAGCGCCCGCCCGAGCAGCGCCCCCCGGAGCAGCAGCCGCCTCCGCCGGTCCAGCCACCGGCGGAACGCAAGCCGCCGGAGCAGCCGGCGCCTCCACCGGTCCAGCCACCGGCCGAACGCAAGCCGCCGGAGCAGCCGCCCCCGGAGCAGCGGCCGCCGGAGAACAAGCCACCTGTAGGGCCGCCGCCCCCCACCACGGCTCTCACGTTGGACGTGCCGCCTGGACATCTGCCCGAAATCGGGGAGTGTCGCGTCTGGATCCCGGGCACGCCGCCCGGCCGGCAGCCGCGACCCAAGTCGCGTCCCTGTCCCGGCATCGCCGCCGCAGCCCCGGCGGGAAGTTGGATCCTGTACCGGCCCGCGGACGACACCAAAGTCGTGCACGTGCGGCTCGTGGATGCGACCCGCAGCGGCGTCGTGATCCGGGTTCGGATCTTTGACATCGACACTAAACGGCTGGTGCGGGAGGAGAATCCATGAGGCGTGTCGTCACGGCAGCGCTGGTTCTGACCGCGGCGTGCGGCCCCAAGCGACCCCCCGCCGACTTCGCGCCCGATCCGGGGCTCTTGGCGCAAATCCGTGAGCTCCGCATCTCGACGAACGCGCGGGCCTGCCCCGGCGAGACGTTCGGGGCGCTCTACACGGCCGTCCTGGAAGACGGCTCGCTCATCTCGTTCGAGTCGCGCTACGACGACAAGCATCCGCCACGTCTGCACGTCGTGTTCTTGGAGCGACGCAGCGAGGACGCGACGCCGCTCGAGAATGGGGCGTGGAGCGCCGAGCCCGATCCTCTCTGGACCGCCATGAACGGCTTCCGGCTCACCGCGACCCTGCATGCAAAGCCCGCAATTAGCGCCACCACCGTCGTGGCACCCGACTACCGCTGCTTGCCGCACGCCTTCGGCTTCCGCGGGGCCGGGGCCGGCGCGAGCGGGCCGCAGGTCACCGTCCGGCTCGGGATCCTGCAGTCGCCGTTCTACCCTCGTTTGCTGGTCGCGGGGATCGAGGTGGAAGATGCCCCGCCCTTCTTTGTCCTGGCGGACGCGAGCGCCGTGCCGCCTTCCGACTGGCTCATCGTCGAGTCCCGCGGCGCCCGCGGGGCACGCGGCGCCGACGGCCAGAACGGCACCGCCGGCGCGGCGGGGCAGGACGGCTGTCCGGGCACCGCTGGCGGGCCGGGAGGCGCCGGCGGCAACGGGAGCGCGGGTGGTCCCGGCGGCCGCGGCGGCCAAATTACGATCATCGCGCCGAGCGAAGAACCGTTCCTCGCCGGGCTGATCGACGCCCGCGTCCCGGGAGGCGAAGGCGGCCCCGGCGGCGCCAGCGGCAAGGGGGGAGCAGGTGGCAAAGGTGGGGCGGCCTCGCCGGCCAATGACCCGCGGTGCACCGCGGGCGTCAACGGGACGGCGGGGCGCCCCGGTGTAGCGGGACCCGACGGCCGCGACGGCGCGCCCGGCGCGCGGCCGCAGACGTTGACCGTGCCGACCCGCGACATCTGGGGCACACGCGTGCCGCCGCCGCTGGCCGAGCTGATCAACTACAGACCGAGGCCTCGCTAGAGCACGCCGTCGGTGTAGAAGTCCAGCCGCCATCCTTTCGGCGACCGCAGGGCGCGCGCCAGATCCACGCGCACCAGCCCATCGACGAAGCTTGCGCCGATGCCCACGCCGACGAGCGGCCGCGCGAGCGAGAGCCGGTCGCGCGGTGCTGCGCGCCCCACGTCGGTGAACAGCGCCACGCGGGCCATCGGGAGGCGATTCGCCACTTCGATGCGCGTGCGCCAGAAGGCGTCGCCGCTCGCGACGTCGCCGCCGTAGCCTCGCAGCGTGTTGGGTCCCCCCAGAAACCACCGGCTCTGTATCGGCACGCGGCCCGCCGACGCACCACCGGCGAGCTCGACGGCGCCGGCGAGGCGGGGGGTCAGGGGCGCCGTCAGCCGCAGCGCGCCGGCGATCCGACCGAAGCCGTACGTCCCCGCCCCACCGTCGAGCGTCACCTCGGTGCTCCAGCGTGCTGCCTCCGGATCGAACCCCCGTTGGGCGCGGAACGTGACCGCCGCGCCGAGCTGGTCGGCGGAGTCGGCGACGATGTTGGGACGGAACACCTGGGCGCGGTCGAAGGTGTGCGCCACGGAGAAGTCGGTCCGCTGCACCGCGCGCCGCTGTCGCTCGGCGGAAATCCGCACGGCGAAGCTTTGTGCCCTCGTCACGGCCGGAGCGATCGTGAGCTCGATCCCCGCCGCGCGGTAGTAGTCGCCGTCGTCGCGGCCCAGCAGCAATGCGAATAGTGAGTTCCCGATGCCGAGCGCGCGCGTGGCGGGATCCACGGCCGCGAGCCGCCGGTAGCCCGCCACGCGCAACCGTGCCCGCCCCGTCTCACGCACCAGCCCCGCCTCGACGTCGGGCTCCCCGTCGGAGAGCGCCATGCGCGCCGCGCCGTCGACGGACAGGCGCCCGAGGTCGAGGCCCGCGTGCGCGCCGAGTGCGAGGCCCTCGACCCGATTGTAGCGTGCCAGGCCCCAGCGCGGCGGCTTCGCGCGGAACTGCCACGGCGCCTCGGGCAGCAGCGCCAAAGCACGGCTGAGCTGCTGCATCTCTCCAGAGGTGATGAGCGTGTCGCCCATCCCCGCGAACCCCGGGGGCAGCGCCGCACTCGAGGTCAGCTGCGCGGTGTCGGGAGAAATGCGGACGGAAAACGCGCGACACGAGCCGTTGCGGCACCGGCACTCCACGTCGCCTTGGGCGCGGCAGTGCGCCGCCGCCGCCGAGTCCTCCCGCGCCCGGGCCAGGCGGCTCGCCGAGTCGCGCGGCGCCACCCGGCGCGGTGGTCGAGGCGATCGGACGGCGGTGGTGTCGCCCGTGACCTCGTAGTCTTCGTACAGGCGCTCGTACCGCATCGGCATCTGGGCCCACGACCCCGCCGTGGCCACGCCTTCGAATCCGATCATGCGGGGCAGCCACCACCGCCCGTTCCACAGTCCGTAGTCGATCGTGATGAAGCGAACCTCGAGGCGAATCGGCTTGAGGAACCCCGGGACGTCGTCGTCGCCCTCGTCTTGCTCCAGGTCAAAAGCGCGCGCCGGGCGGAACAGCGCGCGCACAACGGCGCCCGACCCCTCGTCGATCCACAACGAGCCCGCCATCAGGCGGAATTCGACGCGCCGCGGGGCGACGCGCAGCTCGCGCAGCCGGATCGTCCGGCCGTCGGGAAATGTCAGGATGCTCGAGTCACCGGCGGCGAATTCGTAGTCCGCCTCGCTGCCGGGAGCGAGCGGATGCCCCACCCGGACGCCCTGCCGGTTCCGGCTGGTGTCCGGGTTCTCCGACGCGCCGGCCCCGACGGTCAGACGATCGTCGGCGGGATCGAAGGCGTAGTCCAGCACATCGCCCTTCAGGTCCTCGGGCAACTCAGCATCGGCCCGGACCACCGGGACAACCTGGCGGGCGCCCAGCACCTCGATGCGACCGATGCCGTCGCGTTCCCACGCGATCCGCAACGCCAGCTCGCGCCGGAAGAGCATGCGGTCGCGACGCAGGGCTCGAATGCCGGCGCCGATGCGTTCCTTCATGGTCACCCTGTACGCGGTGATCGAGCGGTCGATCGTCTCGCGCCGCGCCCGCGCCCTCGCGACGAGGCGGCGTGCGACGGGGTCGAGGTAGGCGGTGCTGTCGGGCGGTCCTTGAGCGGCGAGGACGACGGCAACCACAGTCGCGATGATCACGTAGGCTCTCTACGGAACCGAGTGAAGGATAAGATTCAGGGATGCTGACCCACGCCTACTGGCAAGCGAGCCGCGCCCCGCGCTACAGTCTCCTCTTCGCCCTGCCGCTGCTCCTCTGCTACCAGACGCTGGCCGTGGTCGTCCCACCCGGCCCGCTGGGCGGCGTGCGCAACGGCGCCGACGTCCTCTTGCAGCGGGCATTCATGTGGTTGGCCGGGTCCCAGGGGCCGCTCCTCTTCATGATCTGCCTCGTCGGCACGGGGCTATGGTTCGTCGCGAAGGACATGCGCGCCCACGGTGGCAGGCTGTCCCCGCCGGTGTTCGGCATGATGCTCGCGGAGTCAGTCGCCCTGGCGCTCGTCTTCGGCATCGTGGTCGGTGGATTGACCGCGGCCTTGCTGGGTACGCCGCCTGCCCTCGCCACCCGTATCGGCGCGCCGCTTGGCCCCGGCACCGCGTTGATGCTGTCCCTCGGCGCGGGCATCTACGAGGAGCTGTTGTTCCGGGTCGTGCTCGTCGGCCTGCTCGCGTGGGTCGCGCGCCGCGGCTTCGGGTGGGGTCCGCCCATCGCCGGTGCTGCAGCGACGCTCGGCGGCGCCCTGCTGTTTGCCGCCTTTCATTATATAGGACCCTACGGCGATCCCCTCGACGTGTATTCGTTCGTGTTCCGGACGATCGGCGGATTGTTCTTCAGCGCGCTCTACCTGCTGCGCGGCTTCGGCGTCGCCGCCTGGACGCACGCGCTGTACGACGTGTTCCTCCTCGTGCGATAGGGCCTACGGCACTCCGAACAACCAGAGATTTGCTCCCTCGTCCGACAGTGGGTCCGACGACCGCTCGACCTCGACCACGAAGAACCGCGTGCCCGGTACTGGGGTCACGCGTCGGATCGGTGTGACGGATCCCACGAAGCCCGTGTCACCCGTGGTCAAATCGACCCACTCGATCACGTCGCCCCCGGCGTGCAGCGCCACGGCGACGCCGTCCACGTTGGCGAGATCCACGACCGGTCCGGAAAACGTCCCCGCGACCACGGCGGTGTCGGCACCGGGCGCGAGGAGCAAGAGTCGGGTCGAATCCGACGACTTCACCAGCCACAGGCCGCCGCCGGGCGCCGGCGCGTACGCGATGCTCGAGTCCGCGCCCGGAACTACGCCCACCGTGCCGGTTCCGAGGTCCAAGTGCACGAGCGAGAACACGTCCAAGACCGTGTCCGTCAGCCGGCCCGCGCCCCCGCCCTTCACTTTGAAGACCCGCTCGTAGGCCGCGAGGAAACAGAGCCGCCCGGGACCGAGCCACATCGGCTTCGTCACGGCAGTCGCGATTCGCCCGTCAGGAAGGACGTACCAGGCTTGCCCTGCGAAACTGGGCCGGCCGGGATCATCGGCGGGCGCGACCACGAGGTCCCGCGTCCACGTGTAGTAGCTCGCCGGCGCACCCTTCTGCCACACGAACGCGAGCTGCCGGCCGTCCGGCGAGAGCGTCGGCTCGACCCAGGTGTCGACGAACGTGTCGGCCGGGGACGTCGGCGGGCAGACGACGCGGCGGAGGGTGCCGCCTTGCGGGGGAAGGAACGCCAGGCAGCGCTCCCGGCCCCGGCTCCCATCGAGGCGGCTGAACACGAGCGTGGCGCCGGACACGCTGGGATTGCGGTCGTCCCCGGCGCTGAACGTCAGGCGCCGCGGCACGGCGGAGCTGATCGGGCCGAGGGAGTCGGGGCCGACGTACGCGAACGGCGTCTCGTGCCGGCAGGCGGCGACGGTGAAAGAGAGCGCGAGCAGGAACGGGGGGGTGACCGGTCGCATGGATGAGGAAAGGTAGCCCGGGCCGCGCGCGTGGCCCCGGACGCGCGGTGTCAACGTCCTGCGAACTGGGCTGCCTAGGCGGTGAGGGTCTCGATTTCGGCCTGGACTTGCTCGACTTCGGTCTCGACGCCAAGCGACCGGAAGATCTCCCGCGCGTGCTCGAGGTGGGCGCGGGCTTCATCCGGTCCGCCACAGCGGTGCCGGAACAGCCCGTATTCGTGGTAGACCCGCGCTTCCTCGACCGGCGAGCGCTCGAGCGTGCGGCACAGCTCAATCGCCTGCTCGAAGAATACGAAGCCCGTCTCGTCGGCCTGCTGGCCCCGCAGCTTGCCGAGCAGCACGTAGATCTGCACCAGGCGGCGCGTCAGGTTCGACGTGATCGCGAGCTGCTCGGCGCGCCGCATTTCCTCCTCCGCCTCGAGCAGACGGCCGGTCGCGAGGAAGAGCTCCGCCAGGTGGAGCCGAACCCCGACTTCGAGCCCGGCGTCACGCTCCTCGCCACGGCGCACCCAGGCGAGGGCCTCCCGGTACGCCGCCGTCGCCGCGCTGGGCCGTCCCAGCGCGGCGTCGAGCTGACCCTGCGCGTCGAGCACCTCCGCCATCTCGCGGCTGGCCGTCAGCTCCTCGAAGCACTCGCGCGCCCGGCGCAGGTGGTCGCCCGCTGCCGCCAGATCCCCCTGCCGCCGGACCAGCAGCCCGAGCCGGTGCTCGATCCGTCCCACGCGCAGCCGGTCTCCACCCGCTTCGACGAGCCGCAGGGCGCGCGCGTACCACGCCTGGGCGCCGCCCCATTCGCCGCGTTCGAGCGCCACACTCCCCAAGCCTGCGCTGGCGTCGATGGCGCCCGCCTGGTCGAACTCGGCTTCCGCCAGCACCAGGGCGCGTTGGTAGTGCCGAGCGCCCTCGGGGTACTGGCCGGTCCCGAGGTACACGTGCCCGAGCGCGAGGAGCGTCTCGACCTCGGGGCGGCGGTCCTGCAGGCCTTCGGCCAGGGCGAGGGCGACTTCGTACCAAGCGGCAGCCTGGGGCGCGCGGTCGGCGCGCTCCTCCAACCGTCCCGCGCTGAGCAGCGCCGTCACCGCGCTCCCCGAATCGCCCTGCTCCTGGCGCTCCAGCGCCTCCACATACGCGCGATACAGGGACGCGACGTGCGCGCTGACGACGGCCAACACCTGGTCGATCCGGCTCGCCAGCTCGCCCGGCTCCACGGCCCGCTTGCCGACGGTGAGGTACGGCCCGCCGCTCCCCCACTGGATGCGCTCATCGGGACGGGCGCTCGCGAGGAGCAACCCGCGCAGGGGCATCAGCGCCTCCAGGTCCGGCAGCAGCCGGAGGGCCTGTTCGACCCTCACAGCCCGTACTCCTTCATCTTGCGGGTGAGCGTGTTGCGGTGGATGCCGAGGATCTCGGCCGCCGCGCCGATCTGGCCGCCGGTGTGGGTCAGGACCCGCGCGATGTGGCGCGCCTCGACCTCGGCGAGCGCCGGGAGCCCCTGTTGGGGGCGGTCGTCGGCGCCCGTGTCCTCGGCGCGCAGCTCATCGGGAAGGTGCTCGGTGCGCAGCGTCGCGTCGGCCGCGACGATCACCGCCCGCTCGATCACGTTGCGCAGCTCCCGCACGTTGCCGACCCAGCGGTGCCCGCGGAGGAGGTCGAGCGCCCGGTCGGAGATCGCGTCGATGCGCTTGCCGTAGCGCTCCCCGAACAGGCGCCCGAAGTGTGCCACCAGCAACAGCAAGTCGTCGCCGCGGTCCGCGAGTCGCGGCAGCTGGGCGGTGACGACGGCGAGCCGGTAGTACAGATCCTCGCGGAAGCGTCCTTGCGCGATCGCCTCCTTCAGATCGCGGTTGGTCGCGGCGATGAGCCGCACGGTGACGGGAATGGCCTCGCCCCCGCCGACCCGCTCGATCTCGCGCTCCTGCACCGCGCGCAGGATCTTCGCCTGCAGCGCCAGACTCATGTCGGCGACTTCGTCGAGGAACAGCGTGCCGCCCCCGGCCTGCTCGAACCGGCCGATCTTGCGGGCGACCGCTCCGGTGAACGCGCCCTTCTCGTGGCCGAACAGCTCGCTCTCGAGCAGGTTCTCGGGGATGGCGGCGCAATTGACCGCCACGAAGGGCCCCCGCGCCGCCGGGCCGTGCTCGTGGATGGTGCGCGCGACGACTTCCTTGCCCGTGCCCGACTCCCCCTCGATCAACACCGTCGCCGTACTGCCGGCGACCCGCGCCATCAGCTTGTAGACCTCGAGCATCGCCGGACTCTGCCCGACGAGGGCGTACTGCCCGACGGGGTCGGCGGCGGCGGCGGGGAGGGGCAGCGCGACTTCCGTGGCGGCGCAGCGCACCCGCGCGAGCACGCTCGCGAACACTTCGCGACGCAACGGGAGCGCCACGACGTCGAGGACGCCGAGCTTCTCGGCGCGGAGGGCGAGCCCCATGGAGGGCCGGTCGGCGAGGGCCACGAGCCGCGGCGGGCCGGGCGCGCCCCGCAGCGCGTCCGTCCACCAGGCCAGCTCCTCGTCCGGGCGCTCGCCCAGGGCGGCGAACACCAGATCCCAACGGCCAGCGGCGAGCAGACGGGTCGCCCGCGGCAGGTCCGCGGCCCACTCCAGCTCGACCTGCAGCTCGGCCGCCCACGCCCGCAGGCCCGGCAGGAACCCGGGGCCGCCTTCACTGCCGACGGCAAGGATGCGCACGGCGTCCGCGCCCCCTGGCCCGCTCGGCGCGGCCGTAATCCCGCTCGACGGTTGCTGACCAGGGCGGGTCATGGTGCGGCTCACTTGCGTCCCAGGTAGGTCGCGACGAGCACGAGGGCGTCATCCGTGCCCTTGCCGTAGCGGGACAGAATCTGGTTCGCGAGCCGCTGGGGTTGCACGCGGTCCGAGATGTCCTCGGTGAAGCCGCCACGGATCCCGTCGGTGGCAAAGATCAGCGTGTCGCCGGCTTCGACGGGAATGACCGCGGGCTGGATGGCGGGGAGCTCGGACCCGACGATCCCGCCACGCGTCACGAGGCTCACGCGCGCCGAGCGCTCAGCCCAATTGGCGTGGTGCACGATGCCTTCCACGTTGCCCACGCCGAGCCACGTCACGCTGCCGCGCGGCACGTCAAACCGCGCCAGGCTCATGACGACCCCCCTCGTGCCCTTGAGCGCCAGGTGACAGCGTTGCAGCAGCGCCAGGGGTTCATCGTCGGCGAACCGCTCGAGCGTCCGCACCGCGAGCTTGGCGGCAGCGGCGGCCTCCTCGCCGTGCCCCAAGCCGTCGACGACCGCTACCAGGACGCCGCGGGGGACGGGAGCGACGAGGTGGAGGTCCCCCGACTCGGCCTGCCCCGCCAGCGCCAGCGTCGCGACCCCCCAGTGGAGATGGGCCGTCGCGTCGCGCTGCGCGCTAGCCATGGAAGCGTCTCCACTTCTTCATGGTCACCCGCGTGCCTTGGCCCACGGCAGACACGACCTCGAACTCGTCCATCAGCCGCCGCGCGCCCGGCATCCCGAGCCCCAACCCCCCCGAGGTCGAGTAACCGTCCTGGAGCGCCCGGTCGACGTCACGGATGCCGGGGCCGTGGTCTTCCGCGACGACGATGAGGCCCTGCCGGGGTCCGTCGTTGACCGCCTGCAGCCGCATCTCGCCGCGCTTGGCATACATCAGGATGTTGCGGGCGATTTCCGAGATGGCGGCGGCGATGACCGTCTGGTCGCCGGCGGAGAAGCCGAGCTGGGCCGCCAGGTCGCGTCCCGTCTGGCGGGCCTGCACGATGTCGGTGTCGGCGGCGATCGGACAGCGCAGCTCGTCAGCCACGTTCGACCCGCCCCTCCTTCTGCCGATCGAGGAAGGCCAGGCCCTCCTCGAGATCGAGGGCCGTGGCGATGCCCTTGAGGGTGAGCCCGAGCTGGACCATCGCGAAGGCGACTTCCGGCTGGATGCCGACGATCACGGTCTCGGCGCCGCGTAGCCGCGCCATGTGCGCGATGTCCCGCAGGGTACGCACGGCGAACGAGTCCATCACGTCGAGCGCCGTCACGTCGACGATGACGCCGCGCGCCCGGAACTTGCCGACCCGCTCGATCAGCGCCTCGCGCAGCTGCGAGAGGTCCGCATCGGACAGGGCCGACTGGATCGAAGCGATCAGGTAGTGGCCCTGCTTGAGAATGGGGACTTCCAAGAGCGGCCTCCCTTAGGCTTGCGGCGTAGCCTCCGCGAACGGAATCACCTTGTAGCCCAGCAAGCGCTCGGCCTCTTCGATGCCGCCCTGGAGGTCGCCGACCGTCGCCATCTCGCTCAGGTCCACGCCGATCGTCACGAGGGTCTGGGCGATCTCGGGGGACAAACCGGTGACGATCACCGTGGCGCCGAGAAGCCGCGACGCTTCGACGGTCTGCACCAGCTGGTTCGCCACGTTCGAGTCCATGGCGGCCACGCCGGTGATGTCGATCACGACGACCTTCGCGCGGTTGGTGCGGATGGCGCGCAGCAGCTGCTCGGTCAGCTGGCGGTTGCGTTGGGGATCGATGACGCCGATGATCGGCAGAATCAACAGCCGCTCGCGCACCTGGAGCACCGGGGTCGACAGCTCCCGGATCGCTTCCTGTTGCTGTCGGATGATGCGCTCGCGCTCCTGCACGAACCCCACCGCCACCGTGTTGGCGATCCGGTTGGCCGCGGGTTCGTAGGCGTCGAGAATGCGATTGAGCTTGGTGAAGTCTTCGTGATACTTGGCGAACAGCGAGCGGGCGAGGACGTCGCGGAGCAACAGCACGATGCCGACGACTTCGTGCGTCTCGACGCCGCGCGGAATGATGCGCTCCGACAGGTTGCGGGCGTACGCCTGCAACGCCTCGAAGGTCCCCGTTTCGAGCGCCTCGACGTAGTTGTCGTACACCGAGGTCGCTTCCGCGAAGATCTCCTCCTCCGTCATCGCCGTGAGGAGTTGTGCCCGGGTGATCCGGCGCGCCCACTCCTCGCGCAGCTGGGTCCGGTTCTGGCGCAGGTGGGCCACCAGCTCCCGCAGCAACGCCTGCGTCGATTCCGGCGCAGCCTGCGGATCCTGTGGCGGGGGCGGCTGCACGTCTTTCTTGCTCATGGGCGGCAGAGCCTCGACGTCGAGGGATGAGGGGTGGAATGTTGTGCTGACGCAACAGCAAGGGAAGTGCCAGCGCCCAGGAGTGGTGCAAAAACACAACGCTCGTCGTTACAACGAGTTGTGCTGCTGTCGTGGACTCATGCCGGTCCCCGCTGCCCCAGAGTGAGGCGTATCGGCGTTCACTGTGCACCGAATTAGGGCGATGGGCGGAGGGGCAGGTCGTGGTACCAGTAGGCAGACGCAGAAGCCCGCCCCGGCGGCGCCATGCGGCGCCGCCGAGCACGGGCTTCTGTCTCGTCAGCTGCGCGCCCAGCTCGATTACCGCGTCACGCTGCTGCTAGCGGAGCCGACCACGATCTCCCCGACCGTCTGGTACCCGATGATCTGGCCCAGCGCCCCCAGGATCGGCTGTTGCTGGACGACGCGGATCATGCTGACCGTTATCCCGCTCGTCGTCCAACCATCGCCGGTCCGACTCTGCTCGTTCAGAATCGCGTAGCCCACGCCGGGCAGATCAACCCGGGTATTGGGCGCGACGTCCGTCGTGATCGGGACCCCGTTCACAACGAGGTTGACGAACCCGGATCCCGCGGCGTTGCTCGCCGCGCCAGACGCATTGACGTAACTGAGGGCGATCGACGTGACGTTGTCCGCCGTGATGAGCCCACCGAGCACGCTCACGTTCTCCAGCTCGGAAGTGCTCTGCGAGCTCGACACCGAGCGGCTCACGTCGCCGGTCGTCACCGCCGTGAGCCACCGGGCATCCACCGAGCTCGGGACGCCGAACGTCTCCGCCTCGCCGACCGCGTACCCGCCCGTTGCGGGCAAGGTCGCGACGGGGGACTGCGTGGTGACGCCGCCGGAGTTCACGTAGGTGCCGAATGCCCGGCCGCCGACGCTCTGCGCCCCGGCCGGCGCGCCGACCAGTGCCACTGCGCTGACCGCCGCAAGCGTCGCGAGTTTGAAGTCTAGCATGGTCATGTGTCTCCTCAATGGTACCGCGAGCCGTTGGGTGAGTGTCAGGCGCCGTTGCCGGTCAGCCTGTGCCACTGGATGTTGCCGCCCGTCAGGATCCCAGCCCGATCGTAGTTGAAATCGAGGATGAACATCCGGATGTGATCGTTCCCCACACCCGGCTCGGCCTTGTCGCAGGCGTGGTCCACGAAGAAAGAGATGTTGCCGAACGACCCGCCATCGCGCGTCCGGCCCCGGCCGGTTCCGAAGAACCTGCCGCACATCGCGCCTTCGCCCCGGTGATCCTCGACCGGCTCGAGCGTCGACACTTGCCCGTGAAACGTAAACCCGCCGCCGAAGCCGTCCGGGTTGTGGTCCACCCACGTGATGTTCCCACTCCCCGGCCGGGCCTGGAACCCGAACGTCGCGAAGTCGCGCGAGTCCGGCGTGTTCTTTCCAGTCGGCTCCTCGGCGCCGTCCAGGCCTGCGCCGGGCTTGTCGATCCGCCCGCCGCCGGTGAGTCGAAAATCAGCCGTCCCACCACCGCACTCTTCTTTCTTGTCTGCGCAAGTCGTGAAGTTCGGTGGCCCTGGACTGACGGCGTCCGGGCTACACCCTGCCAGCAGCCCGGCCAGCACCAGGCCCGGCACGATGAATCGCGTCTGTTGCTGCACCATGTGCTTTCTGCCTCCGGCGTTGTCGGTTCGTGCCGCAGTCGATGCCACAACGCCGAGGAGGCAATGCGGATGCCACGCGGGGTCGTCCTCGCCACCGCGTTGACGCGCCGAGAGATGCGCACTTGTGTCGCAGACATGCCGCAGACTCGGCGCATTTTTTTCGTGCCGCATCGACGGACGGCACGCACCAAACGGCTGCCGCTGCAGGCGCGCAACGACAACGGCCCGGCAGCTGCGCCGGGCCGCGGACGGTATCGACCACACGCCACCCTCAAGTCTTGTCCGGCCGATTCTCGTCGTCCAGAATCTCGGTCCCCGCCTCATTGTCAGCACCGGGCCCGAAGCCTTTCTTGCCGGTACGGTCGGGGATCGTGATGCGGACTTCCGCGGTGTTGTTGCCGTAATCCGATTCGAGGAAGTTGTGACACAGACCTGCCGCAGGGTCCAGCACTGGGCACGGCTCGCCGGGACCGGCGACAAAGCCGGGGTTCACCTCGATGCGGATGATGTACTCACCCGGCGCAACCGCGGGCTGGCCGTCGCCGCCATCGAGCACGAAATACTGGCCCCCGAGGTGCTTGTTGTAGGTGTCGGCGTAGCCGACGCTGATGCCCTGGTGGCCGGCGAGGGTGAGCGTCCCGCAGTTCCGGTAGACCCAGGACTTCGGCGGCATGTCGGCGTTCCACGGCGTCACGTCGATCATGCAGAAGCCGCGCTTGGCCGCCCGGAAGACCTGACCGGTCGGGGCCGAGATCAGCGAATAGGTGGCATAGTGTCGGAAGTGGAAGTGATTGTGGCAGCTCGCGAACTCGTACAGGCCGTCGCGAAGGTCGAAGAAGTGGTGGCGCGGATCGCCGATGAAGACGTCGGCGGTGCCCACGTTCGGGGTCGTGACCGTGAAGCGAAGCACGCGATGGTCGCCCGGCGTGACGTCACCCTCGACCACGCTGCATAAGCCGGGATCAAACGTCTCGTCATAGACGACCCAACTGTCGGCCAGGCGTTTCCCGTCCACGATCAGATCGGGCACACCGTCCAGGTCCTGAACGTGGGCGAAGGCGGGGGCTCCGAGTGCGGCGGAACCATCGGCCGCCGTCCCAGCGCACGCCGCCCCCAGCAGCCCTCCCACCACGCCCACCAGCGTGAGGATTCTCACAGCGTTAGTCCTTTCCGCGCGCGCTCAGCGCGAGCGCCGCACCGCTTCGAGCGCGTTCACGAGTCCCGCGCCCACTTCGAACGTCGCATATCCCGCCCAAGGATCGGCGGTCTGCACCAGCAGACTCCGGACCTGATCCGGCGTGAGCCGTCCTCCTGCGCGCTCCTGCATCAGGGCGACGACGCCCGTGGGATAACGACTCGCGCGCCAGGAGTGCGTGGGCGCGCGCCGCAGCACCCGCTCCTCAGTTCGAGCCGGTCAGCCGGATGACGCCGTAGATCGCCGCGGGCAGGGTCACGAGGATCCCGATGATACGCCACTTCGATTCGGGGTCACGCCGCGCTTCGGCCGGGACGTAAATTGCGTCGCCCGCTCGGAGGTTGAGGTCGTCCAGGGTCTGGCCGCGCGCGATCGCCTGTGAGATGCGGTTGCCGTCCACCAGGCGCCGCTCCCCGCGCTCGATTCGGGTCGCGCTGAACTTCGCCTCGCGCGTCGGACCGCCCGCCAGCATGATGGCATCCGCGAGCACGAGGTCGATGGGCACCGGATAGATGCCCGGCCTCTCGACCTCGCCGACAATGGACAGCCGAATGAGCGCCTTCGCGCGAACGACGCGGTTCCTGAGGTAGCGACCCAGCTGCTGTTGCATGTACGGCTCGATGTCGGAGCGGCGCACGTTGGCGAGCGGAATGTCCCCGATCTCCGGCAGCGGCAGCACGGGGCCGGGCCCCACCGTGAACGTGCCGGTGAACATCGTGTCGCCCTCTACGTCGAGTCGAATCACATCTCCCGCCTGGAATCCCTCGGCACGCTGTTGCGCGGCCAGGGCGGAGGCGCCCGCGAGCGCCGCCAGCAGCGGTAGCACTGTCCGTAATGTCCGCATCATGGTCATTCCACCGTCACGCTCTTCGCCAGGTTACGAGGCCGGTCGACGTCGCATCCTCGCAGTACGGCGATGTGGTACGCGAGGAGCTGGAGTGGGATCACGGTCAGGACCGGTGAGACCAACGGCGAGATCGCGGGCACCGCCAGTTGATGGTCGGCGAGGCCGGTGAGATCGCCATTGCCCGCGCTGGTGATCGCGATGAGGCGCCCGCCGCGGGCCTTCACCTCCTGGATCGTGGAGCGGACCTTGGCGTAGACGTGGTCTTTCGGCGCGAGGACGACGACCGGCATCTCCTCGTCGATCAGCGCGATCGGACCGTGTTTGATCTCCGCCGCGGGGTAGCCCTCGGCGTGGATGTAGGAGATCTCTTTGAGCTTGAGCGCCCCCTCGAGCGCCACGGGAAAGTGCACGCCGCGTCCGAGGTACAGGGCGTTCCGGCTGTCCACGTAGCGCCGCGCGAGCTCGCGCACCGCGGGCTCGAGCTCGAGCGCCTGGGCGACGAGGTCCGGGAGCCGGGTCAGCTCCGCCACGAGGATCCGCCCGGCGGCGAGCGACAGCTGCTCCCGCCGGCGGCCGAGGTACAGCCCGAGGAGCAACAGAGCGACGATCTGCGACGTGAACGCTTTGGTGGACGCGACGCCGATCTCGGGGCCGGCATGCAGGTAGATCCCGCCGTCCGCTTCGCGGGCGATCGAGCTGCCCACGACGTTCACGATGCCGAGGACGAACGAGCCGGCCGCCCGCGCCGCCCGTACCGCCTCCAGCGTATCCGCCGTCTCCCCCGACTGGGAGATGGCCACCGTGAGGGTGCCCGGCTGCCCGAGCTGCTGACGGTAGCGGTACTCCGACGCGTACTCGACCTCGACCGGTATCCCCGCCAGCTGCTCCAAGATGACGCGGCCCACGAGTCCGGCGTGCCACGACGTGCCGCAACCCAAGATGACGATGCGCCGGAGGCGTGCGCTCTGCCCCGGTGACAGGTTCAGCCCATCGAGCCGTGCCGTGCCGTCCGCCGCCACCAGGCGCCCCCGCAGCGTGTGACGCACCGTCTCGTGCTGCTCGCAGATTTCTTTGAGCATGAAGTGCGGGTAGTGTCCCAACGCGAGCGTTTCGAAGTCGCCATCCAGGGCGTCGACGCTGCGGATCTGCGGTTGTGCGTCGCGGTCGAGGACGCGGTAGCCGTCGGGGGTCAGCACGGCGAGGTCGCCGTCCGCGAGGTAGACCACCGAGCGGGTGTGTCCCAGCAGCGCGTTGGCGTCGGAGGCGACGAAGTACTCTCCATCGCCGATGCCGAGCAACACCGGCGAGCCCCGCCGCGCGACGACGACCTTGTGCGGCTCGGCGACCGAGATGACGGCGAGACCGTAGGTGCCCTCGACGTGCGCCAGCGCCGCGATCACCCGCTCCTCCAGGACACTCCCGGGCGCATCCTCGATCAGGTGGGCCAGGGTCTCCGTATCCGTATCGGTGCCGAACGTATGGCCCGCACGCGTGAGGCTGGCGCGCAGCACGTCCGCATTCTCGACGATGCCGTTGTGGACGAGCGCCACGGTGCTCCGGCAATCGGCGTGCGGGTGCGCGTTGCGCGTCGTGGCCGCCCCGTGCGTCGCCCAGCGCGTGTGCGCGACGCCGCACGTGCCGTGCGCCGGTTCGCGCGCGAGCAAGTCGACGAGCCCGGGAATCCGACCCGCGAGCTTCCGGATCGCGATCCCGTGGCCGTTCTGCACCGCCAGCCCCGCCGAGTCGTAGCCGCGATATTCCAGCCGGGCGAGCCCCTCGAGCAGCAGCGGCACGACGTCCCGCGGACCGACGTACCCGATGATGCCACACATGATCAGCGGTCCTCGTCGCGGTCGCGCGACTCGAGCAGCGGGCGCGCCCCGGCGTCGAGACCGAACTGCGCGAGTTGGGCCAGCGTCTCCAGCATCGTTTCGGTCGCGTCGGCGGACGGGCCCGGCCGTCCGCAGCGCGGACAGACCGTGCCGGCCCGGCGGTCCGCTGGGGCGTAGCCTCGACAGCATGGCGTGGGCAGCATCGCTCACCCCGTACTTCAAAATTGAGGCCCGGCGGGGCGCCGTCCCGCCCCTGACGGGTTAGCTTGCAGCTCTACAACCAGTTAGCCCGTCGGCCGAAAGCGACCGCAGTGGCACCGCGCCCACGAATTCGTTGCGCGCGCGCGGCAACGTCAGCCCGTGCCACGCTCTGCGGGGCGACGACGTGGCCTCATTCCTGCAACGCGATATTGAGCGACTGCGAAGAAAACCCACGCCCGGGATCGGCATGACGGAGGCAACGCCATCCACCAGCAGCCTGCCGCTGGTGCTGGTGGCCGGAGACAAAGCAGGGATTGTCCAGTGGCTCGAGAAGCACCTCGCGCCCAAGGGCTTCGCCATACTCCACACCCCGAGCGGGCAGCAGGCGCTCGCGCGAGCGCGTGGCACCAGGCCCGATGTGATCTTCCTCGATGCGGTGCTGCCCGATATGAGCGGCCTCGAGCTGTGCCGTATTCTGCTGGAGGACCCGCGGGTGTCGAGCAGCACGCCGATCCTCGTCGCCACCCCGCACATGCCGACCCGGGAGCAGCGCGTCGCCGCGCTCCGGGCCGGGGCGTGGGAGTGCACCGGCCCCATCACCGACGCGGACGAGCTGGTCCTCAAGCTCCAAGCGTACATGCGCGCGAAGCTCGAAGTCGACCGCGCCCGCGTGGACGGATTGCTCGACCCGAGCACCGGCCTGTACAACCGGCAGGGAATGGCGCGGCGCGCGCGCGAGCTGGGCTCGCAGGCGTTCCGCCAGCACGGCGCCCTCGCGTGCGTCGCGTTCGCCGTGGACCTCGAGCCCGGCGCCGCCGGCGCGGGCGAAGCGGCCGCGGCCGCGATCCTCAAGTCGGTGCAGACCCTCAAGACGACCGCTCGCCTCTCCGACGTGCTCGGCCGCCTCGGCCCGACCGAATTCGCCCTCCTGGCGCCCGCGACCGACGGGAAAGGCGCGGTCAAGCTGGCGGAGCGCCTGGTGCTCGCGGTCCAGCAAGCGGTGGGCCTAGGTGGGCGGCGGCTGCCGGTGCTGCAGGTCCGCGTGGGCTATGATGCGGTGACGAACGTCGGCTACGCACCGATCGAGCCCGTGGACCTCCTGGTGCGCGCAAGTGCCGCGCTGCGCCGCGGCAAAGCCGTCGGTGGGACGCCGTGGCTCCGGCGGTACGACGAGGGTACCGGCCCCATGGCGCCCTAGACGAGCCGGGGGCGCGCGCTGCGCCCGGCGTCCTCGTCCACGGCTTCGTAGCCCGGCAGGTGGTAGGAGTAGTAGGAGTAGTAGCCGTAGCCGGCGCCCCGCGGCACATCGTTCAACACCGCGCCCAGTGTTCGGATCGGGAGTCGGTCCAAGACTTCGAGCTTGGCGCCCGTCATTTCGCGGTGGCTGTATCCTGTGCGCAGCACGAGCAGCACGTTCCCCGTCGCGGTTCCTAGGATGAACGGATCCACCCCCGCGCCCAGGGGCGGGCTGTCGATCAGAATCACATCGTACTCCGAGCGCAGTCCCGTGATGAGCTTGCCCATCGCCGCGGAGCCGAGCAGCTCCGGAGCGCGCTGCGTGCGCGTCCCGCACCCGACGAGGTACAGCCACGGATACGCCGTCGCCTGGACGATCTGCTCGCGCGTCACGTCGTCCAGCAGGAAATCGGCCAGGCCGGGTTGCCGGTTGATGCGGAACCGGCGGTGCAGCACGCCGCGGCGGATGTCGCCGTCCATGAGCAGGGTGCGGTGCCCGCCGTCCGCGAACGTGAGGGCCAGGTTCGAGGCCAGGAACGACTTCCCGTCGCCCGCCCCCGGGCTCGTGATCGTGACGAGCAGCGGGCCGGCGGCGCCGTAGGCGTGGACCAGGTTGAGGCACACACCGCGCAGCGCTTCCACGACTTCGGCCGGCTCATCCTGGCCCCGGAGGTGGGGCACCGCGCCCAGGATGGGCAGCCCGAGCTCCCGTGACACCTGCTCGGGGTAGCGTACGCGGGGGTCCAGCCGGTCGAGCACGATCGCACCCACCACGCCCAGCCCCAGGCCGCCCAGCAACCCCATGAGCAGGAGCCCGGGCGTCGTGTTCTTGACGGGCCGCTGCGGGACGACCGCGGGGTCGAGGATGCTGACATCGGGGACGGTCGAGGCTTCCGCGGCGAGCCGGGCCTCGGTGTAGCGCCCTTGGACGATGTTGTAGGTCTCCGCCGCGAGCGCGACGCCGCGGGCGAGCCGGGCGTCCTCGATGGCGCGGGGCGGGATCTGGCGCAGCTCGCGCGAGGCCACGTCCACTTCGCGACCCAGCTCGCGCTCGCGGGCCGCGAGCTGGGTCACGAGGGCCTGCGCCAGGGTCGGGATCGTGGTGTGCTCGAGCTCGGCGATCTCCGCGGTGAGGCGTTGCACCCGGGGGTAGTCGTCGGTGTAGCGCCGCAACAGCCCCCGCCGCTCCGCCTGTTTATCGGTGAGCTCCTTCAGCGCGTCGGTCAGCTCGGTGTTGTGGGACACGGCGCCGATGACGCTGAGCGCTCCGGCCGCCAGCCCCGAATCCCCCGGCTGGGCGAGGACACGCTGAATGGCCTCGCGGTCGCGACGCGCCTGCTCGCGCTCCACCTGCCGATCGAAGAAGTTGGCGACCACGGGATCGCGGGGCTCGGTGCCGGCGGTCGCGACCCCACCCGGCTGCCGGTCCGAGGGCAGCGTGATCGTCTGCACGCGGTAGGCGCGCAGCGCCGCTTCGGCCTCCTGGAGGTTGTTCTGGGCGTATCGCAGCTGCTCGTCGAGGATGTTCGTTTGAGCGGTGAGCTTGTCGCGCTTCAAGTCCGCGGCGACCTGCACGTAGCGCTCCGTGACGGCGTTCAGGATGGCAGCGATCTGGTGCGGGTTAGAGCCGCGCAGCGCGACCTTGAGGAAGTTGCCGTTCATGTCCATCTGAACTTGGAGGCGCTCGTCGAGTTGCCGCGCCGCGTCGCGCGGCGTCGCCAGCGTGAACTCCACGGTGCGCCCGGGGAGCAGCATGCCCGGGGCCGGCATCCAGCGGAATCCGAGCCGGGCGCCCACCGAGTCGCCCACCATCCCCCGCTCCAGCTCCTCGCCCCGGGCGTTGGACAGGACAAAGTTCCGCCCCGAGTCATCCACGCGCACGCGGTAGGTGCCGGGTCGGAAGTTCTCGCTCACGGTGAGCGTTGCGAAGCGCGCCGTATCGTCGGGCGACTTGAGCTCGAGGTACAGCCGCAGCTCGCGGACAACGTGGTCGAGGACGACGTACGACCGCAGCAGATCGATCCAGGCATCCGATTCGAGCAGGGCGCCCGGCCGGATCGGGCCGCCGCGGTCCGGATCGCGCCGAGTCGTGGGCACGTCGATCCAGACGGTGGCCTGAGCCACGTACAGCGGGCGGACCATGCGCGTCGCCGCGACGGCCCCGGCGAGGCCCAGCACGCTCGTCAGGACGACGACCCACTTGAAGTGCCAGAGCGCGCCCGCAATCCGTCGCCAGTCGGGCCCGCTCTCATCCAAGTCGAAATCGTTGGCCAAGCGCTGGACCGGGCGCGGGGGCAGTCCAGCTGGGCGCAGGGCGGGAAGATGTTTCGAACTCATCGGCACCTTTCTCCGCAAGTCCGATACCGCGCATTCGCCGAGTTGCACGACGCCGCATGTCGCAAATCGGTGCAAGCCGCCTCCGCCCGAGATGCATGTTGGTGCAAGGAGAACTCCGCGTCACCCCGCCGGAAAAACGCGCAACCCGAGGTTTTCCCAGTCATTCCAACGCTGCTGCGAGGGTGCGACAGTGTGGCCCGATCCCTGCATACAGGCACCCGCAAGGAGCGTGATCGCCATGTCCACACCACTAGCAGCGAACAACTCCGGGAACGGCGCCGACGCGCGCAGCGTGAATGCGCTGCTCGCCATCGGGGCAGACGCGAAGGCCCGCATCCGCATTCTGGTCGTGGATGACGAGCACACCCTGCGCGACAGCTGCGCGAGCGTGCTCCGGGTCGAGGGCTACGACGTCACAGTGAGCGGCCGGGGCCAGGAAGCGCTCGATCTGCTCAAGCGCCGGCCCTTCGACATCGTCCTGGTGGACCTGTACATGTCGCAGGCCGATGGGCTCGCGTTGCTGCGCGCCGCCTTGGCGACGAACCCGGATACCATCGTGATCGTCATGACCGGCAACCCCAGCGTCGAATCGAGTGTCGAGGCGCTGCGCCAGGGCGCGTGGGACTACCTCCCTAAGCCGTTCTCGGCACAGCACCTCCAGATTGCGATCGGGCGCGCGACCCACACCGTCCTGGTGGGGCAGGAAACCCGCGCGCAGCAGGCCGAGCTCGAGCGGCAGCACGCCGCGAGCGACAGAGTCACCCTGCTCGGCGCCTCGGCGGCGTTCCGCAAGGCCATCGAGCTGGCGCGCAGGGTCGCCCCAACGGACGCGTCGGTGTTCATCACGGGCGAGAGCGGCGCGGGCAAGGAGCTGATCGCCCAGTTCATCCATCAGCACAGCCGCCGCTCCAGCCGGCCGTTCGTGGCGCTGAACTGCGCCGCGCTGCCAGAGGCGCTGCTCGAATCCGAGATGTTCGGGCACCGCAAGGGCGCCTTTACTGGCGCCGTCCGGGACAAACCCGGGCTGCTCGAAACGGCGAACGGCGGCACGCTGTTCCTCGACGAGCTGGTCGACATGCCGAAGGCCATCCAGGCCAAGCTGCTGCGGGTCATCCAGGACGGCGTCGTGCGCCGCGTGGGGAGTGAGACCACCGACGCCGTGGTGAATGTGCGCTTCATCGCCGCCACGAACGGCGACCCCGAAGCCGCCGTGCAGGCGGGCACCTTGCGGGAAGACTTGTACTATCGGCTGCGCGTCGTTCCGATTCAGGTCCCGGCGCTGCGCGACCGGCCGGAGGACATCCCGCTGCTCGCCGAGTACTTCCTGTCCACGTACTGGGTGCGGCACCGCAAAAAGGGCGAGTCGTTCCCGAAGTTGTCCGAGGGAGCGATCCGCACGCTGTGCACGCATCCGTGGCGCGGCAACGTACGTGAGCTGCAGAACGTGATCGAACACGTGGCCGTCCTGGCGGAGCCGGGCGCCCTGATTCGGCCGGAAGATCTGCCGCTCACCGCCGAAGCGCGGCCGGCAGCCGCCGGAGCCTCGGTATCGCTCATGTCCGCCGTGCTCGACGAGAGCTACCACGTCGCCCGCGAGCGCGTGATTGCGCAGTTCGAGCTGCAGTACCTGACGTGGTTGCTGAGCCGGGCCAGTGGGAACATGTCCAAGGCGGCGCGCATCGCCGGCGTTGACCGGACGACGCTGTACCGGCTGATGGAGCGGCACGGGCTGCAGCGCAGCCCGACCGCCTCCTGGGTCGTCGAGCGCGAGGTCGAGCCCGTCGACACACCCGCCGTCGAGGCCACGGTTCCCGCTGAGGTCCGTCAGGCCAGCGCATGAACCCCCAGAGCAACGTCGCCGAGACTCAAGCGATCGCGCTGCCGGAGGCGGAACCCCGCGATCTCGCGGCGTGCTTCACCGACCGCCACGGGCTGGACCTCGTGGTCGAGATGGCGCACGATCTGCGGTCACCCCTGACGTCGATCCTGTTCCTCGCCGAGGCCCTGCAGCGGGGTCACAGCGGCGTGGTGAACGAGACGCAGCGCCGCCAGCTCGGCCTGATTCGCAGCGCCGCACTCGGCTTGTGCGCGGCGGCGAGCGACGTGCTCGAGATGACCCGCGGCGGCAACCGGCTCGTGCAGCGCGAGGCCACTCCGTTCTCCATCAGCGATGTGCTCGCCTCGGTGCGCGACCTCGTGACTCCCCTCGCCGAAGAGAAAGGGCTCGATCTTCGGTTCCTGGCCCCCGAGCTGGGAGAACGCGTCGGACACGAGCGCGCGGTGGCGCGAGTGCTCCTCAATCTGACGACCAACGCGCTCAAGTACACCGACCAAGGGCTCGTCGAGGTCGCCGCCCGCGAGACAGGCGAATCGCGCATCGAGTTTTCGGTGCGCGACACCGGGCCGGGGATGGATCCCGAGGCGGTGCGCGCGCTGTATCAGCCGTTCCCGCAGCGGGCATCCGGACTCGGCGCCGGTGGGCAGTACTTCTCGAGCTCCGGCCTGGGGCTCGCCATCTGCCGGAAGCTGGTCACCGCGCTTGGCTCGGAACTCACCGTCCGCACCTGGCCCGGCGGCGGGACGAGGTTTGCGTTCGAGATCGACCTGCCGCCAGCTCCCCGCTTCGCCTGACGCACCGCCCGCGCGTCGCGGGTTCTCCACATCCGCTGTTGATACGCCACATGGCACGCGCCCCCCACACGGCGCCACACGTGCCAACTGCTTGGAGCTACGGCGTTTAGCCTCACTCCCGCGCGCTGGCACAGGCACGCACCTTGCACTCGATCTCGGGCATGACAGTGCCCTGGCCGCTGCCGTTTGCACGAGCCCATGCCCTCCCCCGACGGGTGCACCGCGAAGGCGCGCGCCGCACGCTCAACGTCGCGATCGCGGCGCTCGGCTTGGTGCTCAGCAGTCCGGTACTGCTGCTGATCGCCGTGCTCATCAAGCTGACGTCCCGGGGCCCCGTGCTCTATGTGCAGACCCGCATCGGCCTCGACCGGCGCGCGCTCACCCGGGCCGGAGGCAACACACGGCGACACCTGGATTACGGCGGCAAACCGTTCCAGATGCTCAAGTTTCGGACGATGTACGTCACCGACGCCGAGGGAGGGCAGCAGGTATGGGCGCAGCCCGACGACCCGCGCGCCACCCCGGTCGGACGCGTGCTGCGCAAGCTGCGCCTCGACGAGCTGCCTCAGCTGTGGAACGTCCTCATGGGCGACATGAACGTCGTCGGCCCCCGGCCCGAGCAGCCCTCGATCTTCGTCGAGCTACGCGAGCAGATCGAGGGGTACGCACGGCGCCAGCGGGTGCGCCCGGGGATCACGGGCTGGGCGCAAGTGAACCTGGCGTATGATCGCTCCGTGGAGGACGTGCGGCAGAAGCTGGCCTACGACCTTGCCTACATCCGCAACCAGTCAGCGTTCGAAGACCTGAAGATCATGCTGCGCACGCCCGCCGTGATGCTGGGCCGGCGCGGCGCCTGGTAAGACCGCGTCCCCTCGCCGCCCCTCCTCCCGGCGGGTCGGCTCCCAGACCGCAGTGCCCCGGCCGCCCAGCGCTTTGAGCCACGCGTGCAGCGCGGCGACGAGCCCGCTCACCGCGTACGCCGGCAGCGCGAGGAAACGCGGTAGGGGCCGCCCGTCCGGCCACAGCCAGGCGAGTCCCGCGGCCAGCCCCGCCGCCCCACCGACTCCGAGGGCCGCCCCCGCCCACCAATGCCGCGGCGTGAGCCACGCCAGCGCGACCACGACGGGAACGAGCGCCCACGGCGCGAGCCAGCGGCACAACTTGTGACTGAACAGCATCCACGCGAACAGGCCCTGGCGCGCCGGGTTGAGCAGCGACCGTTTGTACCATAGCGTCTCGAGGCCGCGGGCCATGGTGCGCACCTTGCGTCGGTACTCGCGGCGCAGCGAGGCGCTGCGCGGCACGTAGCAGATCGCGGCGGGGACCGAGACAGCGCGGTAGCCCTGCTCCCGGGCCACGAGCGCCGCCCCGAAGTCCCGGCTCAAGTGCTCCGGCATGAAACGCATGTGGAGTTCCTTGCGAATCGCATACAGGCAGCCCGACGCGCCCACGATCCCGCCCACGCGCGTCTCGAGGTCGCGCACCCACATCTCGTAGCCCACGTAGGCCTGCTCTCCGGGATTCGCCCGGTCGTCCAGGTTCGCCACGCTCACGTCGCGCCCTGAGGCCACGCCGACCGACGGATCGCCGAAAGCCGCCACGAGGTGCATGACGGCGCCGCGCTGTAGGTGCACTGAGGCGTCAGTGTTGACGATGATCTCACCGGTGAGGTACGGTCGCGCGGCGTTCTCCGCCGCGGTTTTCCCGCGCCGCTCCGGTACGCGCAGGAGCTCGACGCCGCGGGGGCCGAAGCGGCGGACGACGTCATCCGTCCCGTCCGTGGAGGCGTCCGACACGACCAGGATCTGGCGCCGGCCGGCGGGATAGTCGAGCGCCAGGATCTGCTCGAGTGTGCCGGCGATGACCGCGGCCTCATTATGCACGGGAATCGCGATGCTGATGAACGGCCACGCTCCGGGCTGGTCCGCCGGCGTGGGGCGGCGGCGGAACAGGCTCAGCACCCTGAGGATCGCGGGATAGCCGACGTAGGAGTACAGGCACAGGCCCAGCGCGAGCGCCAGCACAACACCGGGCAGCAGCGTCATGGCGTAACCGTGGCCGGCATGCGGGAGCCGGCAGGCCCGAAGGTCGCCGTGTTCGTGACGAGCCGGTAGATCGCGTCGTATCGGCCGATCCAGGGAGCGAGAGTGAAGTCCCTGAGCAGCCGCTCGCGCGCGCGCCGCGCGCGCTCGCGTCCCGCCGAAGGATCACAATAGACCGCGCGGATCGCTGCGGCGAGCGCGACGGGGTCCTCGGGGGGCACCAGTGTCGCTTCCGCCGGTGAGACCACATCCGGCACCCCCCCGACGGAGGCCGCGACGATCGGCACGCCCGCCGCCATCGCCTCGAACAGCACGATCGGCGTGCCCTCGGTGCGAGAGCTCAACACCAGGACGTCGAACGCCGCGAACTGCCGAGCCACGTCGGACACCACACCGTGCCACCGGACCTGCCGTTCGACGCCCAGCCGGCTGGCCCGGGCAAGCAGCGATCGGTGCGCCCGGCCATTCCCCACGATGGAGACGCTGAGCGGCAGGTCGGTCAGGTGCACCAGCGCGTCCAGGAGCACGTCCGGCCCCTTTTCGTCACTCAAACGTCCGACCCAGCCGATGCGGAACCCGTCCGCACTCACGCCGAGGGCGCGTCGCGCCGTCGAGCGATCGAGCGGTGGCGTCGTTTCCCGCCACGCGTTCTGCACGACGTGAATCCGGTCGGCCGGAACCCGATCGCGGATCAGCTGCTCCACCATCGGGCGCGAGACTACGATCACTGCGTCAAGCCTCCGGTAGGCGCGCCGCTGCAGCCGCTCGTAGAGCCGGTTCTTCCAGTCGCCGCCCGCGAAGCCGTGAACCGTGGTGACCGTGGGGATGCCCAAGCGCTGGGCCGCGGCGGCATCCACGACATCGGGGCGATAGCCGTGCGTGTGCACCACGTCAGGTCGTAGTCCGCGGCCCAACTCGACGATCGCGGCCCGCTCGCGCCAGTAGGCCCGAGGAGGAACCACAATCGGATGTGGCGTGACGCCGCCAGCCGCCAGGGAAGCGACGAGCGGGTGGTCCGCGCTGCCCCGGTCGAGCACCACGGCCACATGGACTTGTTCGCCGGCGCACGCCTGTCCCTGCGCAAGCAGCTGCACGACGCGCTCGAGGCCACCAATCTCTCCCGGGGCCACGACATGGAGGAGGAGCATAGGCGTCTCACTGCCGCATCAAGTTCCGTGCTGCAGGGAACCGCGAGTGTGAACGACGTGGCCTCGCGCCAGCAGCGTTGCGGTGGCGCAACAGGTGACGAGCGACGCCTCGCGGTGATCATGGCGCGCTCTGGTCTCCGTCTTGCTGTTAGGGGTGCTGGGTGCAACCGATCGGGGTGAGACGTGAGCGCGGACGTACAAGCAATCGAGGAATTCTTCCGCCGCCGTTACGGACGGCCTGCGCTCTACGTTCCGTCGGGCCGCATGGCTCTCTACCTCGCCTTCCGGGAGTGGCTCCGACCGGGCGATCGCATCCTGATGTCCCCGGTGAACGACGATGTCGTTTTCTTCACCGTCCTGGCGGCGGGCCTTGTGCCGATCGTCGGCCCGATCGATCCCACCACCGGAAACCTCGATCCTGCGGCACTCGACGAGCCATCCTGGGCGGGGTTGCACGCCGTCCTGACCACGAACCTCTACGGCATCCCCGACCGCATGGACCTGCTGGAGGCGCAGTGTCGGCGACACAATCTCGTGCTGGTGGAGGACGCCGCGCACGCGCTGGACAGTCGCTTTGGGGACCGGCGGATTGGGCAATTCGGCGCGGTGGCCGCCTACAGCTTGAGCAAGCACCTCGGCGAGTTGGGGGGGGTGCTCACGTTCGCCGAGGCTGACCGCCACGACGCCGTGGCGCACCGCGCCGCGCTGGAGATCCGGCGCGAGCCGCTCGCGGTAGCGGCCGCGAATCACCTGCGATCGCTCCTGGCGACCGTCGGAGCTGGGACGCGCCCGCGACAGTGGCTCGCCGGACTTCGCGACCGGCTCTTCCCGCGGCCGCCGGGGCGATCCGGCCACCGGATGCAGTATGACACGACTGTCGTGCGCCGAGCGCAGCAGGAGGGCGGAGGGCTCGACCGCTTTGATGGGTGGGTCCGGATCGACAACCCCACGTATCGCACGTGGCCGCCGCGTGCTGCCGTGCGACGGGCCCTCCAGCGCCTGCACGCGTTCGAAGCGCAGCGCCCACGCCGGGTCGCCGGGGCCCGCAAGCTCCTCGCGTCCGGGCTGATCCCGGCCGGCGTCGCGGTCCCGCCCGATACTGCGCTATTCCGAGTGCCGCTGTTCGTACGAGACCGCGAGAGGGCGCGTGCCTACTTTGCAGAGCGCGGGGTGGCGCTCGATTACATCTACGACCCTCCGCTCGATCTGTACGCCCCAGGGTTGACGGAACGGCACGCGTCACCTGCCGCGGCGGCGGCGTGGAGCCGCGACGTCCTACCCGTCGACCCGCTCGTGGCCGACCGCTTCCTTGCCTTAGTTGCGGAATCACCAGGGCTGTGCCAGCCGGCGCAGCCCGCCCGGCCGTCACGGCCCTCCCGCAGCCGCCAGAGCGATCGGCTTTCCGAACCCGAGCGCGACGCGAGCCTCGCTGAGCGTCGCACACCGCACTGACGCCATCCGCGAGAGGCCATCGACGTACGCCTCGAGCGACGCGTACAGCCGGTCCACATCACCTGCCGTGGAGATCCAAGGCGCGAGGCCCGGACGGAGACTCGGGCTGTGCAGCGTCAGTTGCAGATGGCGCACGCCGCTGGCGAGGGCGCCGCGCGACAGGGCCAGCATGTCGGGCACCGACGTACACTCGGGAGACAGCACGACGAGGCGGGCGAACCCCGAGCGGCTGGCCACGGCGGCCAGCGCCGAGGTCCGCGTCGGCCGCGCACGCAACACCCGATCGAGCACCAGCCAGCGCCGGGCGGAGAACCGCGTGTAGCCGCAGGTCAAGGGGATCTCGACGACCGGTCCGCTGGCGTCGGGCACGTTCACGTCACGGTCTAAGCCAATCCGATAGGCGTCGAGCGGGGCGCCGACAAACGTCGGCCCGTCGTCCGTGGTCTCCCAGTCGAGGAACGGCGTTACGCTGCTGTCGAGCTCGTAGCCGCAGGAACGCAGGGCCGACACCGAGTCCGGGCCCAGCCCGTAGCGGCCAGCGCGGAACGCCGTGGGCGCCTCCCCGAACGCGTCGCTCAGCACCGTCGTGAGGCGCTGCAACTTCGCGAGTTGCAGGCGCGCCGGAAGGTTCTTCATCATCGAGTTGCGCGGCAGGAACGGCTCCTCGAGGGGCGGAGTATTCCACGGATGCAGGTGAGCGCCGATCTCCGCGGCGCCGTCAGCGCGGATCGCGCCGAGCAGCCCGACGGCCCAGGGCTCGAGGGCAACGTGGTAGGTCGTGAAATACGTTGTGCGAAGACCCAAGCGATCGAGGCACCCCGAGAGCCGCCGCAACTGCCGGATGTTGTCGACCGTGATCCCGACGCGAGCGGGCAGCCAGTTGTCCTCCTCGGTGTCCACCGACACGATGAGGAGCACCTCCCGCGACGCGGTCACATCCGGACGCCTCGTTTGCCGCGCAGCCGTTGGGTCAGCGGGTGATGGGCGATCCAGTCGAGGCCGCGCAGCACTACGCCACGCCAGTCGGGCCGGAAGACCACGACCTCGTAGCAGCGGCGGCTGGTCAGCGTCCACTCCGCCTTGTACGCCTCCTCTCCCCGGAGGAAATCCAGTCTCCGGTACCCACGCTCAATGGCGCGACGAATCATGAGACCCTGCAACACCGTGCCCACGCGGTCGCGCTCCCAGCGCGGATCCCGCCCACACTGATAGTGATAGACCGTATCACCGAGGGAGAAGCCGTACCAAGCCGCAGCCGGGGCGCCGTCGACGTCCAGGGTGGAGAGCCACAGCTGGTCCCGCTCGGCGAGCGCAGTGGCGAACGCACGGTGCAGTCGCTCGACGCCGGGGTCGCGAAAGACCCCCCCACCATCCCAACGCAACGTGTGCAGGCGCTGTAAGTGCTCCAACCCCTCATCCAGGCGTCCGCCCCCATAGTCGGTGAGCACGACCGCGTGCTCCTTCCACAGCTTGCGCTCTTTGCGCCGGATGGCATGCCGCCCGTGGGGGCTCAACGTGGACAGATACGCCTCCCACGTTTCAGGCAGGTCGAGGTAGGGGCACGGCCACAGCGGAGCACGCTGCACCCGCCACCCCTGGCGCACGCACGCCGCGCAAAAGCGCTCCATGTGCGGAGCCCGCTCGGCCACGCTGCCCAAGCGGATGATCTCCCAGGGCACGTCCTTGAGGGCCGCAACGAGCGCGTCCAGATCGGCCGCGCGCGACGCCGGCAGGTCGAGATGATCCGGACAGCCGAGGTCTCCGATGGCCCAGCCAAGCGCGCTCACCGGAGCACCCCGGAACCGCGTCCGGTGGAGGCGAAACGGGAACAACGCATCCAGCTCCCCCGTCGTCGAGCGCAGCACGACCGCCTGGGACGCCGCGACGTCCTCCTGCGCGGCTGCCGTGGTCCAGGCACGATGCCAGGCCCACGTCATGAACGGGCTGGACCCCTCGCCTTCCGCCAGCAGGCCGTCCCAGACGCCCGGCCCAAGCGCCACCGCCTCGGCCAGCGGGACGCGGACCGCCTCCGCCGAGGCGGCGTGCGGGACCGCCGTCGGCTGCGGGGGCACCAGCGTCGACGCTCGCACGCCGCTCATAGACCGGGCGTGCTCCCGACCACGGCGCGATCGGCGGCCCGCAAACGCGCGGCCGGCGCTGGGAGCAATGCGGCGGCCACCGCTCGTGCGACGACCGCTGCGCCGGCGGGCGTGTGATGGTCGTGGTCGTAGTAGTGGCGCAGGCCCTGGGTCACCAGCGGTCGGAGATGGACGTGCCGGACGCCGAGCGCGTTGGCGACTCGGGCGGCTCGGGAATCGACGAGCTCCAGCAGCCGATTGACCACGTCCAGGCTGTAATACACGGTGATCGACTCCTTCCAGGCCTTGCCCACCCCCCCATGCCAGAAGTGCGCCGCTTCGTCGCTCGTGTAGTCGCCCTCGAACCATGGTTGGCGGACGACGAGCACGCGATCCGCGCTGGCCTGCGCCGCGCGCAGGAGGCGAGTGAAATGGTTCTCGAAGTGCTCTAGAACCACCGCCGGGTCCGGCATCGTCGTGCGGACTTCGGTGGCTTGGGCGCGCATGCGCCGCGCGGTCGCGAACCACGCTCCGGCGCGTTCCTTGACCTCCACCGGATGAATCCACGCTCGACGCAGCCTTCGGGCCACCTCGGCCAGGGCCCACTGGCCGGGCTTCCAACCGAAGCGCTGCCGCGGGTGCCCGGCGAACAACATCGACTCCGGCACGGATGCGGGCGGCCGCATCGGCGGGGCGCCGTCCTCCAGCCAGTGGTATATGTCGCTGGCCCCGACCATGAGGAGAATCGCATCGAGGTGGCCGTACTGCGGGAGCACGCGGGAAAGAATGAGGTCCAGATCGGCCGACCCGACGCCCGAGTGGCCGATGTTGCCCACGTGAACCCGCCGGGCACCCAGGGCGGCGAGGCTGTCCGGCGTGTTGAGCAGACGCTCGAGTGCCCCGGGCCAACTCGTCGGTTGGTCCAGCGCGAAACACTCCACGGAGCTCCCGCCGGCTACCAGAATCCGGTAGAGTCCCGGTTCGTCCGGGCGCACGTCTCCGCCACGCTCGCCGTCCGCATTGATGTAAAACCGGACGCGCCGCTCGAGCTCGGGAAAGACGTCAGGGTCCATGCGGATCTCGATCCGCGCGTGAGCGGGCCACACGTAGTATCGCGAGCGCCGACGCATCCACCACCGACTACTCAGCTCGGCGACCGCGAGGAAGGCCGTGACGGCCAGCGCGGCGACCACGATCCAGGGCGTCACGCCCGGCTCCACGCCCGGGGCAACGGGAGCCGGGCTCGCAGGTCGACGTAGGGGTCGTTGCGATACACGAAGAACACCCAGGTCAGTCCCACAAGAACCGCCATGGCGACCCCCGCCCCCGCCAACCCCCCCACGCTCCGGACTTCGAGACCCAGCTTGAACCACAGCAGCAATCCCAAGGCCGGGAGGGCGCCGAGCACGGCGCGGGGAAAGACGTAGCGGACGTACTCCCCGATGGGCGTCTGCAATTCCCGACACGCTTGCCAGAACACGAGGGCGGCAAAGAGGACATTCGGAACGGCCGTGCCCAAAGCGACGCCGGCGAGTCCGAGTGGGCGCACCAGCAGAATGCTCAGGCCGAGGTTGACGACACCGGCGACCAGGAACCCGACGGTCGGCAGGCCCGGCTTACCGAGCCCCATCAAGATGGGGAGCGCGACGCCGCGTACGGGCAGAAAGAGGAGGTATGACACCATGAGGATCTGGAGCACGTCGCCCGCTGGCCGCTCAAACGACGGATCGATCCACCAGGCGATGAATCGCGGCCCGAGCACGATTAGAAAGAGGCCAGCCACCATCGTCAGCGAAAACGCGATCTTGGACCATTTGAGAAAGACTTCTCGGAGTTCCGCGTTCTGCCCGCGCGTCTTCAGCCTGGTGGCCGTGGGCATCACGACCGCGGCGATGGCGACAATGAACTCCATCAGGTAGATGATGAAGCTGTTGGCAACCGTGAAGTACGGAATCGAGCCCACATCCTGAAACGCGCCGATGACGAGGGAATCGGTTTCGAACGAGAGACGGGCACCGGCGGTCAGCACCAGGACGTAGAGACTGAAGGAGAAGATCCGGCGCACGACGGCCCAGTCGAAGTCGCCGAGCCGTACGCGAGTGCCCGGGTACCGGCGGCGAATCAGCAGCCAGCACAGCCCGAAGTCGAACAGCAGGCACGCCAGCTGGACCAGCGCGAGCAGCGTGAGCGATGCCTTGAGCGTCAGCACGCCCACTGTGAGCCCGAGCCGTACGAGGATGCCTCCCAAGCGGACGACGTTGCGAGGCACGAAGTCGCCATGCGCGGCCAGGATGCCTTCGGGGAGGAGGGCGACGAAACCGATCGCCACGACCAGCACCATCACCGCGAACGCCGAGCGCGCGTCGGTGTGCAGGGGCGCCGGGATCCCGTAGAGTGTGAAAAACGCGTACAGAGCGAGCCCCACGATCAGCGCGACGGCTCCCAGCAGCAGATACAGCGCCGTGCAGCTGCCGATCGCTTCGTTCAGCTGGTTCACGTCGCCATTGGCGACATGTTGCGCGAAGTAGCGCACCGAAGCCATCGGGACCCCCAACACGAGCAGGCCCAGATACCCGTTGATCGACGTGATGAGAATCCAAGTCCCATACCCATCCACGCCAAGCTTTTGCAGCGTGAACGGGGTGAGCAGGTACAGCACGATCACGGTGACCAGGGTCACGATCCAATTGCTGCCGACGCTCTTAAGCACGAATCACCGTCCCCCGGTGAGGGATCGCGCACTGCCGCCCGCGAACGTAGGAGGGTTGAGCCGACATGCGCCGTCTGGAGCGCACGTGCTGTGCCACGGTTTGGAGCGCCGCAGGGGCGCCCTGCCCCCTGTTGCGCCGGGGCTACAGATGTGGCGCCTCAGGGCGCGAGGCCGATCCGCCTGAAGGATTCGAGCACGAACGGCGCGGGGTCCCGCCACCGCCAGATCTCTTCCCGGTCGCGGCCGAACCCCAATCGGAAGAAGTCCCGCACCGCAGCGAGGCGCGCCGCCCTCCCGCCGCCGTCGCGCAACCGCAGGTACAGGTGGTCGACGTCACCCCAAAACCAGCGGCTCCTCACGCCCACTCGGTAGCCGGTCACGGCAGGCACGTCCGCACCCAGGGCGCAGGCCACAAGCAGCGCCGGGAAATCCACGCCCGCGTCGATGGCGAGCTGCAGGGATCCCCACAACCGCCCATTCAGTTCCATGAACACATGGCGCCCCGTCTCGGCATCGCGCTTGCATTCGACCATCGCCACGCCCTGCCAGTCGAGGTCCGCAAGGAGGCGACGCCCGGCCGCAACGAGAACGGGATCAAGCGCGATGCTTTCGCGATAGACGCTGACCCCGCCCGCGGGCGGCTTTTCGCGTAGGCGGCGGTGGGCGAACTCCGCAATCACGCGCCCATTCCAGCGCAGCACGAAGAGGCCTTCGCCCGGGCCACTCACCCGCCTCTGCAAGAGCACCGGAAACGCCGTGGCCGGCAGCGCGCGGAGCGCAGCGCCGCACTGACCGGGATCATCGACGAACCGCACCGCGAGTTTCCGGCGCCCCACGCCCCCAGCCGCGGCCGACACGACCGACCGGTGCGGCTTGAGCACGGCGGGAAAAAACATGGCACCAGGCAGCTCGGCGTCCACATGCTCGAGCACGCGCGTCTCGGGGACCGCCAGCCCGGCTCGGGCGGCGCGGTCGAGCATCAGGAGCTTGTCGGACGCCTCCCGGTACGTCGCCAACGGTGGGAACGGGAGGGCCAGCGCAGGCGGCATCGCCCGGCGCGCCGCGAGCACCGCCTCGACCGACGGGTCGGTGATCGGCAGGAGCACCCGCGCGTCGACCTGCTGAGCGACGTGGCCCACCTCGACCGCATAACCAGGTGGGTCGGCGAGCAAGTCCGTGGACAGCACCACGGGACGCACACCGCGCGAGACGCTTGCCAACGACCAGCGACGTCCGGCGGCGACCCACACCTCGAAGCCAGCCCGAACGAGGGACCGGGCCGCGGCGAGGGCGGCACGCTCATCGCCGTCGGTGACCAGCACGCGCATGGATGTCGCTCTGTGAGAGAACCGTGCCGCGCCACTGTGACGCACGGCGGGCACGCGCCTTGTGGCGCGCCCGCAGCAGCCCCACAACTGAACAGACCCCCAAACGTCGGGGGTCTGTTCGCTGCCACGAAACGTGCGGGCGCGCCGCTAGAAGACCTTCCCGCTGGCGTAGTAGTGGTCCATCCACATGTACATGGTCTGCGCGACCACATCGCCCGCGCCGCCCCAGATGGGCTTCCACGACAGATCGTGCCACACCTTCCCCTGCCCGCTGTCACCGTACAACACGTCGCGGTACTCCCCGACCTTCACGCCATCAATCCACCAGTGGGCCTCCCCGTTCGCCTGATCCCCACTGTTCACGACCAGCACGACTTCCCAGCGGTGCCACTCACCCCGCGTATAGGAGGGATTGGCCAAGTTCGGCGTGAGATTGCGCGCCCCGACCCCCGGGATGTTCTGCAGGCGGATTTG
>DASYQX010000083.1:0-33930 GCA_036004985.1 Gemmatimonadales bacterium | reverse complement strand
CTGACGCGCGTGCCGCACCTCGGCCTGGATCTCGTGGACTGTGGCGAGCGTTACAGCGCGGGCCGGTTCGCGCGCGACGCCGCCGCCTGGCTCGCGGCGGTCCGAGCCGCCGATCGCTTGCCGCTGGTCGTGGGGGGGACGGGGTTCTACATCCGGGCGCTCGCCGAAGGGCTGTTCCGCGAGCCGCCCTTGGGCGGGGACCGCGACCGCCTGCGCCAGTGGACCGAGGAGATGCCGGCGGGCGATCTGGCGCGCTGGGCGGGCCGCCTCGATCCTCGCTTTCCGGGCGGCGGGCGACAGCGCGCGGCGCGCGCCGTGGAGGTGGCGCTGCTCACGGGCCGGGCGCTCTCCTGGTGGCAACGCGAGGCGCGCGACGCGGGAGCCATGCGGCCGTGGTACATTCACCTCACGTTGCCGCGCGAGACGCTGCGCCGCCGGATTGGCGAGCGGGTGGACCGCATGCTGGCGGAGGGCTGGGTGGACGAAGTCCGCGCGGTGCTGGCGCGCGGCGTGCGCCCCGACGCCCCGGGACTCGACGCAGTGGGCTACCGCGAGGTCGTGGGGATGCTGCAGGGGCGGCTGCCGGCGGCCGAGCTGCGCGAGGCGATCGTCGTCGCAACCCGGCGCTACGCCAAACGGCAGGAGACGTGGTTTAGAAACCAACTGAAAACGGGAAACGAGAAACGGGAAACGGGAAGCGTGTGGACGCTTGACGCTACTGACCCGCCAGACGGTCTCGCCGGTCGCATCTTCGAGCGCTGGCGAGCGACGTTTCCCGTTTCCCGTGTCCCGTTTCCCGGCCCATGAGAATCGGTATCACTTGTTATCCGACGTACGGCGGCTCCGGCGCCGTGGCCACCGAGCTGGGGCTCGAGCTGGCGCGCCGCGGCCACGAGGTGCACTTCGTCTCGTACGCCAGCCCGTTCCGGCTGCGCGGATTCGCCGAGCGCGTCACCTTCCACGAGGTCACCCAGGTCGAGTATCCCCTGTTCGAGCAGTCGTCGCCCTACGCCCTGGCGCTCGCGGTGAAACAGCACGAGGTCGCGAAGCGGGAGAGCCTCGACCTGATGCACGTGCACTACGCCATCCCGCACGCCGCTACCGCCTGGCTGGCGAAGCAGATGCTGAAGAGCGAGCGAGACCTGAAGATCGTCACCACGCTGCACGGCACCGACATCACGCTGGTGGGGCAGGATCCCTCGTATTTCACGCTCACCAAGTTTTCCATCGAGCAATCGGACGCGGTGACGGCAGTGTCGGCGTTCCTGCGCGACGAGACGTATCGTGCCTTCGGGTGTGGGCAATGCGACCTCAAGGTGATTCCCAACTTCATTGCCACGGCCGACTACCACCCGGCGACGGACGGCGCCTGCCGCCGCGCGCTGGCGCCGGCCGGTCACAAAATCCTGCTTCACGTCTCGAACTTCCGGCCGGTGAAACGGGTCCTCGATGTCGTGCGGGTCTTCGCAGGCGTGCGCAAGGCGATGCCCGCGACGCTCGTGCTGGTCGGTGATGGGCCCGAGCGTGACGCAGCCGAGCACGAGGTGGACCGTCTGGGCCTCAAGAAGGACGTCCGCTTCCTCGGCAAGGTGGACAACGTGGCCGACGTGCTGCGGGGCGGCGACCTGTTCCTGCTGCCGTCGGCGACCGAATCGTTCGGGCTCGCGGCACTCGAGGCGATGGCCTGCGGCGTCCCGGTCATCGCCAGCGCCGCCGGCGGCCTGCCGGAGGTCGTGGTCGACGGTGAGACCGGCTACCTGGCTCCCGTGGGCGACGTGGCCGTGATGACCGAGCGCGCCGTCGCGCTGCTGCGCGACGGCGCGTTGCACGAGCGCCTGAAACGTCATGCCGCGGCGCGGGCGCTCGAGTTCGCCGCCGAACGCGTCGTCCCGCGCTACGAGCAGCTGTACCAGGATGTGCTCGCGTGATGGCGGTGGTTCGCCTCGTTCGTGGCCCCAATCTCCTCATCGCGGCCGCCGGCGTGCTCGCCGGAGGCTGGATCGCGCTCGGGACCGTCGCCGTGCCCAACCTGCTTCTCTTCGCCGCCCTCTCGGGGATCGGCCTCGGCGCGGCGGGAAACGCCTGGAACGACATCTGTGACGCCGCCGCCGACCGCGTGAACCGGCCGGCCGGCGATCGCCCGCTGGCGGCGGGCCGCGTCCGCCGCGGCACGGCGGATCTCCTCGTCTTTCTCGGCGCACTGGCCGGTCTGGGCGCCGCGGGATTGGTGAGCGGGCGGCAGGTGCTGGTCGGCCTTGGGGCTCTGGCGGTGATGCTCGCGTACTCGCCCCTCATCAAGCCCCGGCCCGTGATCGGGAACGTCGCCGTCGCGCTGGTGGCGGGGCTGCCCCCGTTTTATGGCGCGCTCGCCGTCGGCCGGCCGGCGGCGGGCGTGGTCCCGTGGGCGTTGGCGGCGTGGCTCCACTTGGCGCGCGAGATCGTGAAGGACGTGGAGGACGAGCCGGGCGACCGCGCCATCGGGCGCCGCACGCTGCCCATCGTGTCGGGGCGCCGGCCGGCCCAGGTCGTGGCGGCCGGCGTCGGGTTGTTGTTTGTGCCGGCGAGTCTGCTGCTGCCGCGCGCCGCCGGCTTCGGCCCGGCCTACTTTCTGATCGCGCTCCCCGCCCAGATGGCGGTGCTCGTCGCGGCCACGTGGCTGATCCTCGGCCGGGTCGAGCGGGTGAGCGTCCTTCTGAAGAGCGCGATGGTCGTCGGTCTGCTGGCGCTGGTGGCGGGCAAGGTCGCATGACGCTCTGGCAGGGAATTCTCCTCGGCTTGGTGCAGGGCATCACTGAGTTCCTGCCCGTGTCGAGCTCCGGGCATCTCGTGCTGGTCGAGGCGCTCACGGGCGTTCACTTCACCGACGTCACCGTGGAGGTGTCGCTGCACGTGGCGACGCTCGGCTCCGTGCTCGTCGTCTATGGGCGACGGCTGTGGGAGATCACCCGCGGCGTGCTGCGCGGGGACGGGGCGAGCACGCGCTACGCCGCGATGCTCGCGATCGCCACGATTCCCGCGGCCGCCGTCGGCGTCCTGTTTCACCGCCAGATCGAGGAGCGGTTTCACTCGCTCGTCTGGTTGGGTGTGCAGTTCTTGATTACGGGCGCGATCCTGTGGGCGACGCGTGGGCCCCAAGGCGATCGCACCGTGCCGGGACCGGCCGCCGCCACGGGCATCGGGTTCGCGCAGGCGTTCGCCATCCTCCCCGCGATTTCGCGGTCGGGCGCGACCGTCGCGGCGGCGCTGTGGAGCGGTCTCACGCCGGCGGCAGCGGCGGAATTCAGCTTCCTGCTCGCGGTTCCGGTGATCGCGGGAGCCGCCGTGCTCGAGGGGCGCCGCGCGGTCCTCAACGTGACGCAGATCGGGGCCGTGCCCTGGGCGGTCAGTTTCGTCGTCGCGTTCATCGCCGGCGTGTGGTCCATCCGCTTCCTGATCGCACTGCTCCGCCGCGGGCGCTTCTACGCCTTTGCCCCCTACTGCTGGGCCGTGGGGGCGCTCACGCTGGCCTACGCGCTGTGGCGCGGTTAGAGCTGGACGGCGTTCCCGCCAACCTCCTCGCCCGGCGCTGGAGCGTTGCTCAGTGTGGGTTGTTCCGCCGGCTTGCGTCGAGCCTCGACGCGATTCACGATCTGGGCGCGCAGGGCGCCCCCGGCGGGAGCGTCGTCGTCGCCGAAGAGCAGACCGCGGGGCGGGGACGCGACGGACGGACGTGGCGCTCGCCCGCGGGCGGCGTGTGGCTCGGGATGCTGCTCCGACCCCCGCCGCCCGCGAGCGCGCTCGCGGCGCTGTCGCTGCGCATCGGGCTCGTCCTTGCCGACGTGGTGGACGAGCTGCTCGGCCCCACCGGTCCGCGGGCGCAGCTCAAGTGGCCCAACGACGTGCTCGTCGTCGACCGCAAGCTCGCCGGCATCCTGTGCGAGAGCCGCTGGCAGGGGGAAGTCCTCCAATGGGTCGGCATCGGCGTCGGCGTGAACGTCGCCAACGATATTCCTGCCGACCTCGCCGCGCGGGCGGTCGCCCTCAAGGAGCTGCGGCCCGATGTCCGCCGGATCGACGTCCTCGATCGTCTCGTCCCGGCCCTCCTCCCCCTGACCGCGCACCACCTGCCGCTCACCGAGTTCGAGTGCGCGGCGTTCGCGCGGCGGGACTGGCTGCTCGGGCGGCACCTCCGGACGCCCCTGCGTGGCCGCGCGGCTGGCGTGCGCCCCGACGGCGCGCTGCTCGTCGACACCGGCGCCGGCACGACGATGGTGCGCGAGGGCCACGTCGAGCTATCTTAGGCGCCCATGCTGCTCGCGCTCGACATCGGCAACACCGAAACGACGGTCGGCCTGTTCACCGGGGATCAGTTGGACGGGCACTGGCGCTTACATACGACGCCGCAGCGCACCCCCGACGAATGGGCGTCGGCCCTCACGGCCTACCTGACGCAGGCGGGGCACTCGACGCAGGAAGTCCGCGCCGCGATCGTGGCCTCGGTCGCGCCCCAGGTGACGCAGAGCGTCTGCGAAGGCATCACCCTCGCGACGACGCGGGCGCCGCTGCTCGTCGACGGACGCTCCAAGCTCCCGATCACGCTCGACGTGGACGAGCCGCTCACCGTGGGCGCCGACCGCATCGTGAACACGCTCGCGGCCTCGCAGCTCTTCAAACGTGACACGATCGTCGTCGACTTCGGGACCGCCACCACCTTCGACTGCATCACGGGAGACGGTCGGTTCATCGGGGGCGTCATCATGCCGGGCATCCGCACCGCCGCCGACGACCTCGTGCGCAAAACCGCCAAATTGCCCGCCACCGAGCTGACGCCGCCCGCGCACGTCATCGGGCGGCGCACCGAGGACTGCATCCGCGCCGGCGTGCTGTGGGGGACGGCGGACGCCGTGGACGGGCTCGTGCGCCGGATCAAGGCCGAGTGGCCGAATAAGCGGATGCCGCACACCGTGGCGACGGGCGGGCTGGCGACGGTGGTCGCCCCACTCTCCAAGGAGATCGAGTCGGTGCACCCCGACCTCACGCTCGTGGGGCTGCGGCTCGCGGCGGCGGCGCTCGGCGTCGCGTGGTAGCGGACGCCCGCACGCTCAACCCGTGGCGCCGGTGGGGCTACCGGATTCTCCCCGGCGATCTCTTCTCTTATCTCCTCCACCTGCGCCCCGCTGAATGGCCCATCATGGCGGCGCACACCGCCCTCGGGTATGTGCTCGCGGTGGGTCTGCGGGGAGCGGGGAGCGGGGAGCGGCTGGGTGAGGCGTTGAGCGCACTCGTGATTTGGGTCGTGTTCCTGAACGGCGGCACCCTGGCGATCAACAGCGTCTTCGACAAGGACGAGGGGGACATCGGCTACCTCAACACGCCGCCGCCGCTGCCTCGGTACCTGCTGCACTTCAGCGTGGCGCTGCTCGTGGGCGGGCAGCTGCTCGCGTTCACGCTCCCGATGGGATTCCAGATCGCCTACGCGATCTGCTTCGCGATGTCCATCTTGTATTCGGTGCCGCCGTTCCGCTTCAAGGCTGTCGCAGGCGTGGATTGGGTGATCAATATGTGGGGCTTCGGTACGCTCACGCCGTATGCCGCCTGGGCCGCCACGGGGCGGCCGCTCGACCTGGGGCACGCCCTGGTGCTGCTGGCCTTCTGCCCGCTGTTCGCGGGGCTCTATCCCCTCACACAGCTGTATCAGTTCGATGAGGACCGGCGCCGCGGCGACCGGACCTTGGCCCTCATCCTTGGCATGCGGCGCAGTCTGATCGTCGCGCTCGTATGCGTGCTGATCGCGTTCGGCCTATTCGGGTGGGCGGCCGTGGTCCTGCGGGTCCCGGCCGTCGCGCTCGCGCTACCCCTCGCGGCCTGGCTGGCGGTGCTGTTGCCGTGGGTGGCGCGATACGGAGCCTGGACCGCGGGGCAGCACCAGCGGGGGATGTACCGCGCGCTCGCCGCCTGGGCAGTCACGGACATTGTCGTCCTGCTGGTGTTTGCCCGGTGACCCCGCGGCCCTAGATTAGAAGAGGAGCGGGACCGACGTGAACCCATCTCGAGGAGCCCACCCCGCATGACGGCCGGCGCCGCACCCGCCACCTCCGCGACAGATCGCTCCGACTTCCGTCACATCCTCGTCAGCGGCACCAAGATTGGCGTTGCCGTCGGCGCCGGCGTGATCGCGTACCTGCTGATCTCGCGGTTCGTCCCGGCAGGGGCGATTCGAGCCCTGCTCCAGGCCCTGCTCGTCCTCGGCGTCGGCGTCGTGACGAGCTTCCTGCCGGCGCAGTGGACGGGGGCGCGCAGCACGCAGGGGATCGCCGGCGCAGCAGCCGTCGGGCTCTGGGGTACGATCGTCTTCATGGCGATCGACATCATCCTGCTCCGGCCGCTCAAGGCGTATCCCTGGACCTGGGATGCGGTGGGGGGCGGGAGCACCTGGTGGTACCTGCCGATCTGGTGGATGCTGGGGACTTTCGTGGCGTGGATGGGTGGGGTGATCACCGCTGGCCGCGCCACGCGAGGCGGTAACGACGCCACGTCGCTCCGCTCGCTCGCGCTGCCGGTGCTGGCGGGCGCGGTCGCGATCACGGCGGCCCTGCAGGTGGCTCGGCTCGGCATCTACCTGCCCGTGGCCGCCGGGGCCGGTTTCACCGTCACCCTTACGGTGCTCGCGGTCGTCGCGATCGCCCGCAAGGCCTAGGCGAGGCGGGGGGGGGGGAGGGGGACCGTGCCCCGCTGGCTGGCCCACCTGCTCGTCGTCATCGGATGGCTCCTCACGCCTCTCTGGGCGTGGGGAGCTTCGTATCTCGGGCTGTGGCTCGGCGCCCTGGTCGCGCTGCGTTTCTCGAGCCCGCTCGCGATTCTGGCCGTCGCCGGACTCGGGGCCCTGATCTTGGGCTTCGGCGTGCTGTGGCTCTGGGTCCGCTTCATGCGACGTCTCCCTCACCTGCTGTCGCACCTCATGGCGCCTCGTGTCTCCGAGGAGCCCACCGTCATTGCGGCTGCGGACTGACCTCCTCTTGCTGCTGGGGCTGGTCCCCGGCGTGCTGTCTGCACAGGGATTGCAGCTGGAGCTGCTCTACGGGCGCTGGTATCACGGGAATCGCGCCGCCGTCTACGAATTGCGCACCGACGCCCCGCTCGGCGGTTCGTTCTCCCATGGCATCACGGTGCAGGCGCTGGTGCACGACACACTGGGCCGGCGGCGTGCGTTCTACGGCGCCGGGTGGGAGGTGCACGCTCTGCGGCGCCGGACCGCGCTCGGGCCGTACATCGTCGCCGGCGTCGCTCTCGGTCTCTCGACCGACACCGCGGAGCAGGCGCTGGCCGCGCTGTGGAACGTGGGCGCGGGGATCGAGTGGCGCCCCCTGTCGTGGCTGGCGGCCGGCGCCGAGGCGCGCTATCGGATCGAAGATCGCGGGCCGCGCGGGTTCTGGCGGCCTGGTGTCGATGCCCGGAAGGGTCTGAGCCTGGGCCTAGGCCTCTCCGTCCCCTTCTTCAGGCGAGGCGCCGGGAAAGGCGGGGGAGGGGGCGGAGGAGGGACCGCTCGGCTCCCACCGCCCACCGTCCCGCTCATGATCGTCGGCGGCGCGGCCGATGTCGTCCGCACGGCGATCGATGCACTGGGACGGCCCTACCAGTGGGGCGGCACCGCGGCCAACGGGTTTGACTGCTCCGGGTTGGTGCAATGGGCGTACGCCCAGCACGGGATTCGGTTGCCGCGGATGAGCCGCGACCAGGCGACGGCGGGCAGCGAGGTGCCCCCCGTGGTCGAGGCGTTGAAAGCGGGCGACATCCTGTTGTTCTCGGCACAGCCTGGTGGCGGGGTCACGCACGTGGGGATGTACGTGGGCGAGCAGACGTTCATCCACAGCTCCAACACCGGCGTCAAGCTCTCGCGCCTGGAGCTGCACGACCCGGATGGCTCGTGGTGGTTGGCGCGATGGGTGGGGGTACGGCGCGTGATGCCGTGACACGGCTGCTGCGACGCGCCGTCCTTCCGTCGAGTCTCGGCCTCGTCTTGGGGTGTGGGGGGGCGCGCGTCCCGGCGTCGATGCGCGGCTACGAAATCCTCGTGGAACGCCGGGATCCCCAAAGCGCCGAGCTGGCCCGCGCGCTTCGGGAGTACGGATTCCGAATCCGGGGCGCGGTTCGCGGCGGGAGCCGCCCGACCGCGGCGCTGATCTACTTCACGTTCCGGGCCCCTGGTCCGGGCGAGCGCGAATGGCTCCACCTCCGGCTCGCCGACACCCGCAGCGGCGTGATCATCGGCGCGGCAAGCGTGCCGCTCGACTCCCTGGGGCCGACGCCGCGGGCTCGGGCGCAGGCCGCCATCCAGGCCCTGGTCGCCACCCCGATCCCGTCCCCCCCTTGACACCACCCGGGGTTGAGGTCAGATTCCCCCCGGCTTGGGTTAGCACTCATCACCGCAGAGTGCTAACAGATAATCAAATCAAAGAGTTACTGGAGGTTCGCGTATCATGGCAACCGCAACCAAAGCGAAGCTGAAGGTCCTGCCGCTGGCCGATCGTGTGGCGATCCGGCCGATGGAGGAGACCGAGACGATGAAGGGTGGGTTGTACATCCCCGACACCGCGAAGGAAAAGCCGATCCAGGGCGAGGTGATCGCCGTGGGGCCGGGGCGGCGGGAGAAGGGGGAAGTGGTCCCGATGGAGCTGAAGGTGGGGGACCGCGTGGTCTACGGGAAATACAGCGGTACGCAGGTCGAGTTGGACGGCGAAGAGATCATTCTGATCAAAGAGTCGGACGTCATCGCGAAACTCGCGTGAGTTCCTAGGAGGAAGCACCGATGGCAGCCAAGTATCTCGAATTCAGCACCGAGGCCCGGTCGCGTCTCAAGCGGGGCGTGGACCAGTTGGCCGACGCGGTGAAGATGACGCTCGGTCCCAAGGGCCGGAACGTCGTCATCGACAAGAAGTTCGGCAGCCCCACCGTCACCAAGGACGGCGTCACGGTTGCGAAGGAAATCGAGCTCGAAGACGAGATCGAGAACATGGGCGCCCAGATGGTGAAGGAAGTGGCGACCAAGACTTCCGATCTCGCCGGCGACGGCACCACGACGGCGACCGTGCTGGCCCAGGCGATCTATCGCGAGGGCCTCAAGTCGGTCACGGCGGGTGCCAACCCGATGTCGCTCAAGCGCGGCATCGACAAGGCCGTCGAGACGGTGGTCGCGGAGCTGCACAAGATCTCTTCGCCTTCCTCGGGTCGGAAAGAGATCAAGCAGGTCGCGACGATCTCGGCCAACGGCGATGAGGATATCGGCGAGAAGATCGCCGACGCGATGGACAAGGTCGGCAAGGACGGCGTGATCACGGTCGAAGAGGCGAAGAGCCTCGAGACCACGCTCGAGACCGTGGACGGCATGCAGTTCGACCGCGGCTACCTGTCGCCCTACTTCATCACCGATCCTGAGAAGATGGAGGCCGTGCTGGAGGACGCCTACATCCTCGTGCACGACAAGAAGATTTCGGCGATGAAGGACCTCCTGCCGCTGCTCGAGAAGGTGGCGCAGTCGGGCAAGCCCCTGCTCATCATCGCGGAAGACGTCGAAGGGGAAGCGCTCGCGACGCTGGTCGTCAACAAGCTCCGGGGTACGCTGAAGGTCTGCGCCGTCAAGGCGCCGGGCTTCGGGGACCGCCGCAAGGAGATGCTGCGCGACATCGCCATCCTCACCGGTGGCCAGGTCATCTCCGAGGAGGTCGGGTTCAAGCTGGAGAACACCACGCTGAACGACCTGGGCCGCGTCAAGCGGATCGTGGTCGACAAGGACAATACGACGCTCGTCGACGGCAAGGGCAAGGCGGCCGACATCGAGGGCCGCAAGAACGAGATCAAGGCCCAGATCGAGAAGTCCACGTCCGACTACGACAAAGAGAAGCTGCAGGAGCGGCTCGCCAAGCTCGCCGGCGGCGTCGCGGTCCTCAACGTCGGGGCGGCCACTGAGACCGAGATGAAGGAGAAGAAGGCCCGCGTGGAGGATGCGCTGCATGCGACCCGCGCGGCCGTCGAAGAGGGCATCGTCCCCGGCGGCGGCGTCGCGCTGCTGTGGTGCCAGAAGGCCCTCGACAAGTCGAAGGGCGCTGATGACGACGAGAAGATCGGGACCGCCATCGTGCGCCGCGCGCTCGAAGAGCCGATCCGCATGATCGCGCAGAACGCGGGAGCCGAAGGTGCCATCGTCGTCGGCAAGGTGAAGGAGTCGAAGGACAAGAACTTCGGCTACAACGCCCAGACCGACACGTTCGAGGATCTGGTCGCGGCCGGCGTCATCGACCCGACCAAGGTCACGCGCACGGCGCTGCAGAACGCTGCCTCGATCGCGGGGCTGCTCCTCACGACCGAGTGCGTCGTGGTGGAGAAGAAGGAGAAGGAGAAGGCTCCCCCGATGCCCGGTGGCGGCGGCATGGGCGGGATGTACTAAACGGCTAGACGCATAGACGCATAGACGCATAGACGCATAGACGCACAGGAAAAACAGGGCGCTCCGGGGGTGGTTTCCCGGGGCGCTTTGTTCTTGGGAATAGGGCATTTGTGATTGGAGTCATAGCCGGTGGTCCTATCTTGGGAGCATGACCGGCCAGCCGCCTGCTCTCGAACGCGCCGCCCTGTCGCGGGAGCTGGCGGACTTTCTGATCGAGCTGTCGATCGCGCTCCACAAGCACGCCATGTATCCGCAGGGCCATCCCTCGCTCGCCCCGGCAGCGGCGGGCGTGTTGCGGCGTGTGGAGCACCTGCTCGAGAATCGCACCACCGTCTCCCTCGGCGTCGCGCGCCTGCAACTCGTGATCGAGGGGGTGGCGACCGACCCGAAGCACCCCGTGTTGGCGGAGCTCGCCGGGCGCCTGCATCGCCACCATTTGGGGGCCGTGACGTTTCGCCGCGGGGTGCGGGGGTCCGACGTGGCCGACGCCTTGCGCACCTTGGCGGTCGAGGCCGAGCGCACCGGCGAGCCGCTCGGCCTCGGCTCCCCCGATCGGCTGCGCATCGGAGAGCACATTCGGCTGCATCCCCTCACCTACGAGCGGCTCGAGCTGTTGGACGAGGGGGGCGCCCCTCCCCCTGAGCAGGGCGAGGCGGGTGCGCGGGGCGTGCGCGGGGCGCAGCTGTGGGTCGGGCTCGCGCGGGCCGCGCTCGCCGCCGATGCCGGCGCCGACGACGCGCCGCCGCCCGCCGCTGAGCCGGCCGCGATCGCGCAGGCGATCGACCAGCATCCCCGCAGCGCCGCCTACGATCAGGTGATCGTCGGGTATCTGCTGCAGATCGCGGAAGAGCTGAAGGACTCGGGCGGCGCCGAGGCCGCGGCGCTGCGGCGCCGCACGTCGAGGCTCGTGGGCGCGCTACAACCCGCGACGCTGCGGCGCCTCATCGAGATGGGCGGCGACGCAGCCCAGCGACGGAAGTTTGCCCTCGACGCGACGCACGGCTTGGCCGTGGACGCCGTGCTCGAGATCGTGCAGGCGATGGCGGACGCGTCGCACAAGAGCGTCTCCGAGCCGCTGGTGCGCATGCTGTCGAAGCTCGCGGCCCACGCGGAGCAGGGGGCGAGCGCGGTGCGGCCGCAGGCCGACGAGGCGTTGCGGGAGCAGGTGCGGAGCCTGTTGACTGGCTGGAGCCTCGACGACCCGACGCCAGACGAGTACGGGCACGCGTTGCATCGGATGGCCGGGGCGGCCCCGCAGTTTGCCGCGCCCGGCGAGGCCAGCCACGCGACGGAGCCGGTGCGCCTGTTGCAGACCGGGTTGGAAGTCGGGGTGCTCGGCCCCGCGGTGTGGCGGGGCGTCGACCAACTCGTGGCCGAGGGCCGCGTCGGGACGGTCGTCGACGCCCTCGAGCGGGCGCCCACCGCCGGCGAGGAGATCGGGCAGGTCTGGGACCGCATCACGGCTCCTGAGGCCGTCCGACCGCTCGTCGGGAGCGAGCCGCCGGATTTCACGACGCTCGACCGCCTGCTGGCGCGGCTCGGCACGCCGGCGTTCGAGCCGCTGCTCGACGCGCTCGCCGCGTCGGAGTCCCGCACGACCCGGCGCGGGCTGCTCGACCGTCTGGGACGTGCGCCGTCCGAGCTCGGGGCGGTCGTCGCGACGCGGCTGGCGCGCGCGGCACCCTGGTACGTCGTCCGCAACCTGCTCACCGTGCTCGACGCGCTGCCGGGCGTGCCGGCGGGGTTCACCGCGGCGCCGTTTGCGGCCCACGTCGACGCCCGCGTGCGGCGCGAGGCGCTCAAGCTCGCGCTCAAGGCCCCCACGGAGCGCGAGCGAACGCTCGTCGGCGCGATGCGGGACCCGGATCCGCGGACTGCGCGAACCGCCCTCACGGCCGCGCTCGACGACTGCCCGCCCGCCGCCGTGCCGCTCGCCATCGAGATCGCCCAGGACTCGCGCTGCGCCTCGGAGCTGCGCGTGCTGGCGATCAAGGTGATCGGCCGTTCTCGCAGCTCGGCGGCCCTCGAGGCCCTGCTCGCTCTCACGGACGGCGGCACGACGTTGCTCGGCCGGCGCAAGCTCGCCGCGCGGTCGCTCGAGCTTCTGGCCGCGCTGATGGCGCTGGCGACGAGCTTCGCCAGGGACCGGCGCGCCCGCGCCGTCCTGACGCTGGCGGCCGCCTCGAAAGATCCCGACGTGCGGCGTGCCGCGGATCCGGGGACCGCAGGACCATGAGCGACCCCGCCCGGTTCCTCAACACCTTCGCGCAGGCGCTGGCGGCCATGACGCTGTACCGCGACGGCCATCCGGCCCGCGAGCGCGCCGTGGACGCTGCCTATAGCGAACTGCACGACCTCCAGGCCGATACGGCCCGTCCGCTCTTCACGTTTCTGGGTGACGAAGTCGTGTTCGGGCGCCTGCCGCTGCGCGAGCTGAAAGCGTGGGATTGGGGCCAGCGTCTCGCCCACGCCGGCATCCAGCGGCTCGAGTTCGAGGACCGCGTCAGCCGCGGGGAGTTCGAGGCCTTTCTGGAGGAACTGCTCGCACGACTCACGCTGTCGGTGATCGATAGCAGCGAGGCCCGCCAGATGCGCCGGACCAGCATCCGCTTCGGCGCCGTGGGCCTCAAGGGGGAGACCGAGCGCGCGCCCGGGTCCCTGCCAACGGCGACGATCGCCTTCTCGCTGGGTGAGGAGGCCGAGACGCTGCGGTGGGTCCACCAGGAAGTTCAAACCCGCGGGACGGTTCCACTGCTCGAGGCGGAGGCGGTGGTGCGGTCGTTGGCCGTCGCCATGCACGGTGGCCAACACCTCGTGCTGCCGCTGCTCCAGCTCAAGGAATTCGACCAGTACACCACCACCCACTCGATGAATGTGGCCGTGCTGGCGATGGCGCTCGCGGAGTTTCTGGCGCTCGGCGCGAGCGACGTCCGGACGTTCGGGGTGGCCGGGCTGCTGCACGACGTCGGCAAGATCAAGATTCCGATCGAGGTGCTGACCAAGCCGGGCAAGCTCACCGACGACGAGCGTGCCCTGATGAACGACCATCCCGCGGCCGGAGCCCGCATCCTGCTCGACACGGAAGAGAATCTCGATCTCGCCATCGTGGTCGCCTATGAGCACCACATCATGCTCAACGGCGGCGGCTACCCGGTGCTGCATTATCCCCGGCCGTGCCACCGGGCGAGCACGCTGGTCCATGTGTGCGATGTGTACGACGCTCTGCGCACCAGGCGGCCGTACCGCGATGCCTGGCCCGTCGCCAAAGTCCTGGCGTACCTGGAGGAGCGGGCGGGGTTGGAGTTCGATCCGGACTTGGTCAGCGCGTTCGTGCGGATGATGCGGCAGTGGGAGCCCCAGGTGGCCGTCCTCGCCGACGAGCACGCCGCCGTCCCGGCCTCCCAGGGTGCCTAACCCGCCGGGGCCGGGGTATCATTGGGCCGAGCAGTAACCCCTTTTCGAGGAGTCGCGGGATGTGGCTGTGGGTGATGGCGATGGGCGCGGTCTTGCTGGGCGCGGCTCAGGCCCGGCTGCGGCTCGACGGCAATTGGCAGGCGCGCGCCGGCGATGAAATCCGGCACATCATGGTGCGGAGCGACAGCTCGGCGCAGTTCGGCGATCAGGTCGCCCGTTGGCGCGTCGTGGGCGACAGCCTCTGGATCACGCTCGGAGACGGGGTCTGGCAGGTGTACGGCCTGAAGCTCGCGGCGGACAAGCTCACGATCTCTGGCGGCGACCTCGAGAAGCCGGTCACGCTGCGCCGGGTGGGCCCGCCCAGCGCGCGGCCCGACACGCTCCCGATCCCCGACCCGCCGCCGCCGACCGCGCGCGCGTGGTGAGTCCGGGGCGCGGGGCTGCCGTGCCCCTACCGGTCTAGCGCAACTCGGACACGGTCGACAGCCGCCACCCCACCTCCCGCTTCTCGAAGCGCATGGCGTAGCGCCGCCGGTCCTCCCGCGGCGCGCCCCCGCCGGCCGGGATGTACGTCAACACGGCCTGCACGTCCGCGCCGGCCGCCGTCCCGCTGGCGCTGAACCGCTGGATCGTGAATGTGGCCGTGATCTGGTCCCAGTCGCGGAAGAAGGCCTCCCAGCCCTGGCGCTCCTGGTCCGTCATGCGCGGGTACAGCACGCGCATGTTGGCGACCCGTTCGCTCGCCAAGGCGCGCGCGAGGTCGGTCAATAACACGTTGATCGCGCCGCGCGCGTCGGGAGGCTGGGAGCTCGGGGGGGCGATCCCCGCGGTGATCCCGATTTGTTCGGCGCTCTGCGCCGCCACCTTGGCAAGCGTGAAGTCTTTTTCTCTGAGCAACGACTCGGCTCGCGCGAAATAGACACCCGCGTTGGCGGCGTCCGGTCCGGTGGGAATCGCCTGCACCACCGGGGCCACGCGATCGAGCATCCGTCGAGCTTCCTGTTCGAGCACGAGCGCTTCTTGCCGCGCCTTGCGGTATTGGTCCACGACGCCGACGTAGCCCGCCAGCGCCCGCGACTGGTCCCCCGTCTGGAGAGCCTGCTCCGATGCCCGCAGGATGCCTTCGCCGATGACCATCGAGGGGACGTTGTTCTTCAGGGCACCCGCTTGCACGGCCCGATCGCGGGCGGCGAGCGCGGAGTCGCGCCGCGCTCCGACGGTGGCGGACACGCCGGGGATGTCCCCCGCGACGGGTCCGGGCGTCGCCACCGATGCGGGTGGCGGCGCGGTGTCGTCGGCGGTCGGCTGGCGTGGCGAGAACAGCAGTAAGGCGACAACCACCGCGAGCGCCGAGAGCACGGCGACCCGCCACTTCATGGGCGCGTACGTGACGAGCTTCAGGACCGGCACCGGGAGGGGCGTCCAACGAATGCCCAGGCGCTGCGTCGTGTCCTCGCCCGCGCCGGACAGCGCCGCGCGGATGCCGAGCAGCGTCGCCTGCATCTGTCCCGCGGACTCGTAGCGCTCGTCCGGCACCTTGTTCATCGCCTTCGCGACGACCCGCTCCAGCGCCGCGGGGATCGACGGGGCCAGGGTGCGCAAGGCCTTGGGCTCGGTCGTGAGCACCTGGTACAGCACGCCGTGGACCGATTCGCCGTGGAACGGCTTTTGGAAGGAGAGCAGCTCGTACAGCATACAGCCGACGGAGAACACGTCGGTCGCGGCCGTGATCGAGCCGTTCGTGATCTGCTCGGGCGCCATGTAGGTGGGCGTTCCCACGATCGCCCCGGAGCCGCTGACGTCGGCGGCGGTCTGCAACCGCGCGATGCCGAAGTCCATGATTTTCACGCGCCCGTCCGGCTGGACGCGCACGTTCGACGGCTTCACGTCGCGGTGGATCACGCCGCGCTGGTGGGCGAAGTGCAGGCCTTCCAGCAGCTCGATCACGATGTCGAGCTTGCGCTCCAGCGCCATCGGCTCGCGCAGGGTGATGATGTCGCTCAAGTCACGGCCTTCGACCAGTTCCATCGCGATGAACAGCTGGCCTTCGGCTTCGCCCAGGTCGTAGACCGTGACGATGTTCGGGTGCTGGATCGCGCCCGCCGCGCGCGCTTCGCGCAGGAACCGGTCCTGCATGTCCTTCGTCTTGCGGAAGTGGCTGCCGAGCAGCTTCAGCGCGACGAAGCGCCGCAGCACCGTGTCGTACGCCTTCCACACGATGCCCATTGCGCCTTCGCCCATCAGCGTGTGGAGCTCGTACTTCCCGAGCCGCTTGTAGCGCTGAGATTCGGTCATCGCGTCAGCCAATCGTACATGCGCCCGAGGTACCCCTGCATCGCGACGTCGACTGTCACGTGGCGCCGTGGCAGCACGCGCTCCGCGATCGCCAGAAAACCCTCGCGCGTCATCCGCTCCCGCCCCGTCCCGCCCCACGCGAACGGCGGCACGTATTTCGGCGCGCGCACGCCGTCGAACACATTCGCGCCGGCGCCCACGACCGTGCCCGTGCTCAGCAGCGTGCCGATGGCGGTCTTGGCGTGGTCGCCGAACAGCGACCCGAGGAACATCTGCCCCGTCTCGATGGCCGCGCCGGTGATCTGGAGCCGCACCGGCCCGTAGGTGTTCTTCAGGTTCGAGGTGATCGTGCCCGCGCCGAGGTTCACCCAGCGCCCCAAGACCGAATGGCCGATGAAGCCGTCGTGCGACTTGTTCGCATACCCCAGCATCACGGTCGCCGCCATCTCGCCGCGCACCACGCACCAGGGGCCGATCGCCGAGCCTCGGATCGGACCACCCACGAGGCGGGTGTTGGCACCTGCCCACAGGGGCCCCTCGAGTCGCGTGCCGGCCTTGACCTCGACGCCGCTCTCGAGCACCACGGGCCCGGCCGTCGTGTCGAACACGACGCCCGGCTCGATCGCGGCCTCGCGCAGCGCCAGCCAGGCGGGATCGCCGATCACCGTCGCCGCGCGCGGGATCGGGTCCGAGTCACCGAGCAGGGCGACCAGGTCCTCGCGCAGCAGCCGCTCCAGCGCCGGCACGAGATCGTAGACGCCGCGCAGCAGGACGCCCGGCACCTCGACGGCCTGCGCCTGGGGCAGGGGGCCGCTCCACGTCGCGCCGGCGGGCACCGCCCACCCGACGGTGATCCCCGCGTGTGTGAGGCGCGCCGGGGCGTCGGGGAGATGGGGGGCGAGGCCGCGCGGGGCGAACGTCGACGAGCCCACCACCGCCGGCCCGGGCACGGCGCGGCGCGGCTCCACGGGCGGCAGGCCCGGCTCGGGAAAGCCGGCCAGGTGGGGGAGCGCGAAAACCCCGCTCGCCTCCACACCGACGAACGTCTCCCAGCGTTCGCGCACCAGATGCGCCCCGGCGCGCAGCTCGCAGAGGGGGCGCACGCCGGCGAACGGCTCCCACGCCGGCGCCGGATCGGGGTCGAGGAGGTAGAGCGCCTGGCTCACAGGTCCTGGACCAGCGCCTTGAGGCGATCCGCCCGGCCGGTGGGCATCACCAATGTGTGGCCGTTGGCACGCACCACCACCATGTCCTGCACACCGATGACGGCCAGGTGCTCGCTCTCCGACCAGACGACGGTGCGGCGCACCTCGTCGTCGAGCGTCACGTTGCCCACGGTGACGTTGCCGCGGGCGTCCGGTTTGCGGATCCGCAACAGGGCGTCCCACGAGCCGATGTCGTCCCAGGGGAACGTGCCCGTCACGACACCGAGGCGCTTGGTGCGCTCGAGGACGGCGACGTCGACGGCGACCGGGGTGACGGCGGCGAAGAACCGGGGGACGTCGCCGCTGGCGAGCGCGGACCAGCCGCCGGCCAGCTCGCGCGCGTAGGCGCCGGTCTCGCCCAGAAACCGCGCGACCCCCCAGGCGAAGAGCCCGGTGTTCCAGAGCGCGCCCCGCCGCCGGAGCAGCGCCGCCCGCGTCGGGCTCGGCTTCTCGACGAAGCGCTGCACGCGGCGCGCGCTGCCGAGTGCCTTGCCGGGCACGATGTACCCGTAGCCGGTCTCGGTGCGCGACGGCTTGACCCCCACCGTTACGAGGACGTCGTGTTCGGCGGCGACGCCCAGGGCCTCCGTCGCGGCGGCGCGGAAGGCGCGGTCGTCGCCCACGGCCCAATCCGCGTGCAGCGACAGCATCTGGGCCCCGGGGTCGTGCTTCGAGATCCAGTGTGCGGCCCACGCCAGGGCCGGCGCCGTCGAAGCTGCCCGCGGCTCGGCGAGGATGTTCGCGCGCGGCACCTCCGGCACCGTGGCGGCCACCCGGTCGACGAGGAACGGACCGGTCAACAGGACGATCCGCTCCGGGGGGACGAGGCCGTGGAGCCGCGCGACGGCTTGGGCGAGCAGGGGGCGGTCGCCGACGAGCGGGAGGAACTGCTTGGGCCGCTCCGCGGTGGAGAGGGGCCAGAAGCGGGTGCCCGACCCGCCGGCGAGGATCGCCGCCCAGGCGCTCACGGCGTGTCGTCCTCCGGGACGGTCAGGTCGCCGAACATCGTCGCCACCCGCTGGCTGAGTTTGGTCGGACTGAACGGCTTGGTCACGAGCGCCGCGCCGAGGCGGCGGGCCTCGCGCAGCACGCGTTCCTCCCCTTCGGCGGTGAGCACCAGGACGGGGAGCCGCTGCATGCCCCCCGTCGCCCGCAGGTCGCGCAGGAAGTCGAGGCCGGAGCCGTCGGGCAGGTGCAAGTCGAGGAGCAAGCCGTCGGGACGCGCGGTGCCGAGCACCGCGCGCGCTTCGGCGAGGGAGCGGGCGAAGCTCACGCGGTAGCCCAGCTGCTCGAGGTACGGCCGCAGGACGAGGCCGATGTGCGGCTCGTCGTCGACGACGAGGAGGTGGCGCGGCGGCGTCTCCAAGCGGCCGGCCCTCCCGCCTAGAGGAGACCGGCGATCGCCGCGCGGTGCCGGCGCAGGTCGAACAGCAGGGCGCCCACGTTGGTGGCCGGCTGCACCAACACCACGAGCAGGGCGTCGGCGTGGAGGACGGCGACGACGGCCAAGCCGCGGCCGAACTCGAGCACGGCGGTGCCGAAATCCCCGCGGCCGCCCGCGTCCCCGAGCTGCGCGATGCCCTTGATGACCGACGGGAGCAGCGCCGCGACGTTCTCGGCGTCGACGCCGTTCGCGGTACGAGAGTCGATGGGGAGGCCGTCGCGGCCCACCACGACTACCGCGTCCACGCCGGTGCGGCGGCTGAGCGCTTCCACGACATCGCGGATTGTGGCCATACGGCGGGCAACGTAGGGTTCGGCTGGAGCGAAGTCAAGCAGCCACCGTGGGTTGACCCACTCGGACACGGTCCTGTAATTTCCGGGCACCTCCAATGCGCCTTCCTCGGCTCGTCACGGGCGGCAGCGCCGTCGCCGTCCTCCTGCTCGGCGTGGCGTGCGGCGAGCCGTTCGGCCTGCTCCCGGCGCGGACTCCGAACGTGGTGGACAGCCTGGTGTCCCTCTATGCGCTGATCGGAACGCCCCCGTCCCAGCCCTCCGGCTATCGCCTGGATCTGGGCCTGCCCGTGCGCACCGATCAGTCGACATCGTTCGACTTCGCGTTCGACATCGACAGCGCCGGCCGGGCCGTGCTGCTGCCGACGGGCGCGCTGCGATTGGGGCGGGCGTCGGGCGTGCAGATCACCGGAACACCGTTCGATTCGATCAAGCTCGCACCCGATCGCGGCTATCAGCTCGACAGCGCGGTCGTGGTGACGGCGGGGGTGGTCGCGCTGCTCCACTCGCGCCCCACCACGGTGTGCGGGTTCTCGACGGTCTACTACGCGAAGCTGCAGGTGCTGGCGGTGGACAGCGCGGCGCGCCGGCTCGACTTCCAAATCCTCGACAACCAGAATTGCGGCTATCGCGGGCTCGAGCCCGGCCTGCCGCGCCGCTGAGCCGTGATCGATCTGAAGCTGCTGCGCGCCTCGCCCGGTCAGGTGCGGTCGGCGCTCGCGCGGCGCGGCAACGGCGCCCTGACGCGCCTGTTGGACGAGATCGAGGCGCTCGACATGAAGCGCCGCACGCTCGCGGGCCAGGTGGACCAGCTCAAGGCCGAGCGCAACGACGCGGCGAAGGGCGACGCGCTGCACATCAAGCAGCACGGCGCCCTTCCCGCGGACGTCGTGGTCCAGCGCAAGCAGCTCGGGGAGCGCATCGCGGCGCTCGAAGCCGAGCTGCGCCAGATCGAAACCGTCCTCGAAGCCAAGACGCTGTTCGTCCCCAACCTGCCGCTCCCCGACGTCCCCGAGGGCGACGCGTCGCACAACGTCGTGGTGCGGAGCTGGGGCACGCCCGCCCCGAAGGGCGGGCCGCCGCACTGGGAGATCGCCGAGCGACTCGGCATCCTGGACCTCGCGCGCGGCGCGAAGCTGGCGGGATCCGGCTTTCCCGTCCTCGTGGGGGCGGGCGCGCGCCTCGCGCGGTCGTTGATCAACTTCATGCTCGACCTGCATGCGCGGGAGCACGGCTACGTCGAGATCGAGCCGCCGCTTTTGGTGCGGCGCGAGGTCATGACCGGCACGGGGCAGCTGCCGAAGTTCGAGGATGAGGCGTACCGCACCGAGCCGGACGGCCTGTTCCTCGTGCCGACGGCGGAAGTCCCGGTCACCAACCTGCACCGCGACGAGATCTTGGACGGCGCGACCCTGCCCAAGGGCTACGTCGCCTACACGCCCTGCTTTCGGCGCGAGGCGGGGGCGGCCGGGAAGGACACGCGCGGTCTCCTGCGCGTGCACCAGTTCGACAAGGTCGAGCTGGTGCGGTTCTGCCGGGCAGGCGATTCCCCCGCCGAGCACGAGCGTCTGACGGGGCACGCCGAGGAAGTGCTGCGGCGCCTCGAGCTGCCCTACCGCGTCGTGCTGCTCGCGGCGGGCGATCTTGGGTTCGCGGGCGCGAAAACCTACGACCTCGAGGCATGGGCGCCGGGCGTGGGCCAGTGGCTCGAGGTCTCGAGCTCCAGCACCTTCACCGACTATCAGGCTCGGCGCGCCGGCATCCGGTGCCGGCCGCGGGCCGGCGAAAAACCGGAGTTCGTGCACACGCTGAACGCGTCCGGCGTCGCCCTGCCGCGCACGATCGCCGCGCTCCTCGAGACGCACCACCAGCCGGACGGTTCCGTCGTGCTTCCCTCCGCGCTCGTGTCGTACTTCGGCGCGGACCGCCTTGGCTAGGGACGCGCTCCGGCGCGCCGGCCCCGCCGCGCTCGTCGGGTTCGCGCTGCTGTTCGGCGCCCTCTCCGTCGGCTACGCCTGGATCGTCGCGCGCCACCTCCGGGACGATGCGCGCGAGACCAGCCGCCTGTTCAGCCGGGTGTTCGCGGGGCTGAACGACCCGCGTGAAGGCGCCGCCGCCGACGCGCTGTTGGGTCTCGCGGCGGAGGTGCGCCGCCTCGGCATCCCGATCGCCGTCACCGATCCCGCCGGCCGGATCACGGCCCTGGACAACGCGCCGTTCGGCGACGACGCGGAAGAGGCCGAGCGACGCGCCTGGATCGCCCAGCTCGACCGCGTGAACGAGCCCGTCACCGAGCCCGGCGTCGGCACGATTCACTACGGCGCCCTCCCCGCGGCGCGCCAGTTCACCGGCCTCGCCGTCCTGCAGGGGCTCGTGTTCGCCTGCCTCGCCCTCCTCGCCGCGTGGGCCGTGCGGCAGCGGGTCGCCGCGGCCCGGGATCGTCTCTGGGTCGCCATGGCGCGTGAGGCGGCGCACCAGCTCGGCACCCCGCTCATGAGCCTCACGGGTTGGATTGATTACCTGCGGGAGAATCCGGGTACCACCGGCGGCGAGATGGTGACGCATCTTCAGGCCGACGCCGAACGGCTCGAGCGCGTCGCCAAGCGGTTCGAGCGCATCGGGCGGCCCGCGCGCCGGGAGGCCGTGGGCCTCGGCGCCGTCGCCGAGCGCGTCGTGGCCTACTTCCGGCCCCGGCTCCCGACGCTCGCGAACCCCGTGGTGCTCGTGCTCGCCTCGCCGGGCCCGGGGCCGACGGCCACCGGGGACCCGGTTCTCATCGAGTGGGCGCTGGAGGTGGTCGTGAAGAACGCCATTGATGCCTTGAGCGGACGCGGTGGCCGGATCGATGTGGAGGTGCAGGGCACCGAGCGCACCGCCGGCGTCGTGGTGCGCGACGATGGCCCCGGCGTTCCCCCGGCGATGCAGGGCGAGCTGTTCGAGCCGGGCGCTTCGACCAAGACCGGCGGCTGGGGGATCGGGCTGGCCCTGGCGCGCCGCATCGTCGAGCAGCAGCACGGCGGCCGGATCGCGCACCGGCCGGGGCCGGGCGGGACCGGCAGCGAGTTCATCCTGGAGTTTCCCCTTCCGTGACGGTCGCCCTGAACGCCGCCCAACGGGCAGCGGTGGAACATCCCGGCGGACCGCTCCTGGTGCTCGCCGGCGCGGGCTCGGGCAAGACGCGCGTCCTCACCGCACGCATCGCCCATCTCATCCAGACGGGCGCGGCTCCGCCGCAGCGCATCTTCGCCGTGACGTTCACGAACAAAGCGGCGGGCGAGATGCGCACGCGCGTCGCCGCCCTGCTGGGGGCCGATCCGCGCGGCTTGTGGATCGGCACGTTCCACTCCCTGGCGGCGCGCCTGCTGCGTCGCGAGGCCCCGCTGCTCGGGTTCGGGCCCAACTTCACCATCTACGACGAAGACGACTCCCAGGCCCTCATCAAACGGCTGGTGGAGCGCCGCGGCCTGTCGGCGAAGGCCTATCCCCCCCGTGCCCTGCACGGCATCATTTCCGGCGCCAAGAACCGGATGCTGCTGCCCGAGGAGCTGGGCGCTCAGGCCGACAGCCCCTTAGCGCGGGTCGCCGCGGACGTCTACGCCGAGCTCGGGCCCGCGCTCAAGCAGGCCAACGCCATGGATTTCGACGACCTGCTGCTGCACCCGCTCGCCCTGTTCCGCGAGCACCCTGATCGGCTGGCCTACTGGCAGGACCGATTCCGCCACGTGCTGGTGGATGAATTCCAGGACACCAACGCGGCGCAGTACCTCCTGGTCAACCAGCTGGCGCAGCGCCACGGGAACCTGTGCGTGGTGGGCGACGACGACCAGGCGATTTACGGCTGGCGCGGGGCGGATGTGCGCCACATGCTCGCCTTTCAACGGGATTTTCCCGGCACGACCGTCATCAAGCTGGAGCAGAACTACCGCTCGACGCAGGTGATCCTCGATGCGGCGAACGGGGTCATCGCGGAGAATGTGGCGCGGCTCGGGAAGACGCTGTTCACCGACCGGCGGGGCGGCGACGCAGTGATCCTGGTGACCGCCGCCGACGAGCGGGACGAGGCCGAGTGGCTCGCGGGGGAGTTCGCCCGTCTCGCCGCCGCAGCAGACATCCCGTATGACCGCATGGCGATCATGTACCGGACCAACTCCCAGTCGCGCCCGCTGGAGGAGGCGTTCCGGTTCCGCCGTATCCCGTATCGGCTGGTCGGCGCGGTGAGTTTCTACGAGCGGCGGGAGGTGAAAGACCTGCTCGCCTACCTGCGGCTCATCGCCAACCCGGCGGACAACGAAGCGTTCCTCCGGGTTGCGAACGTCCCCCGGCGCGGGATCGGCGACGCCTCGCTGGGGCTGCTGGTTCAGACCGCCGTCGCCTGGCGCAAGCCGCTGCTGGACGTGGCTCGGGGGGCGGGGCGGGTCGCCGAGCTGCGACCCAACGTGCGCGAGGCGCTTGTGAACGTAGCGGGGATCGTCGATCGCTTGCGCGAAGCGGTGGGGCGGTCGGATCCGGCGACCGTGCTCGAGGCGGTGCTCGCCGCCACCGGCTACGAGCAGTACCTCGCCGAGGAGGGGCCGGAGGGGATCGAGCGGCTCGACAACGTGCGCGAGCTGATCGCGGGGGCAGCGGAATGGGCGGAAACGGCAGGCGATGACGATCAGGAGGATGAGACAGGGGAAGGGGGAATGGGGAAGGGTACGACACCCGTGGAGCGGTTCCTCACGCAGGCGGCCCTCGTGACGCCGGTGGACGAGGCGAAGGACGTCCCGGGCGTGACCCTGCTGACGGCCCACATGGCCAAGGGACTCGAGTGGCCGGTCGTCGCGCTCGCCGGACTCGAGGACGGGCTGTTCCCGCTCGGCCGCACGGCGGGGGAGCCGGGTGGCGTCGAGGAGGAACGGCGGTTGTGTTACGTGGGCCTCACGCGCGCCCGCGAAAAGTTGTATCTCTCATGGGCGCGGACCCGATATCGGAACGGCCGTCTCGAGCTGTCGGAGCCATCGCGGTTCCTCGAGGCCCTGCCGCCGAGTGTCGTGGAGGAGCGGAGCACGACGCCGTCGTGGGAGCGCCTGCCTCGCGACCCGCGGGCCCGGCGGGCGGCGCTCAGCGCCATACCCGAACCCTGGCTCCCCGAAGAAGTGTCGCAAGACGCGCCCCGCTACGCGAAGGGGGAACGGGTCCGCCACCGCAAGTTCGGCGGCGGCGTCGTGCGCGCCGTGTCGGGGCAGGGACGGGATCTCAAGGTCACCGTCGAGTTCGACGATCAGGAGATCGGCACCAAGCAGCTGCTCGTGGCCTACGCGGGCCTCGAGCGCGACTGGGAGAACGCATGAGCGTAACGCGGGACGACGTCGTACGCATTGCACGCCTGGCGGAGCTTGACGTAGACGAGGAAGCGCTGGCGGCGCTCACCGAGCAGATGTCGCGGATTCTCGAGTTCGTGTCGCAGATCGGCGCCGTGCCGGCGAGCGAGTCGGCACGGCCATTCGTCCCCGGGCCCGATGTGATCCGGCTGCGGCCCGACGAAGTCAAACCGTGGCCACTCGCATTCGGGCCACCGGAGCTGGCTCCGGAGTTCAAGAACGGCTTGTTCGTGGTCCCGAAGCTCACGCAGTTCGAGGACGAAGCGCAGTGAGCGACGGGAGCGAAGCGCTGGCGGCCGCCAAGGCGGCGGCCGACCGCGTCGTCAAGGCGAAGCGGCTCAACGCGATGCTCACGCCCGCCAAGGAGCTGCGGAAGTCCCTGGAGACGCAGGCCAAACTGGCCCACCCGTCGGGCGTGCTGTACGGGATGCCGGTCGCCGTCAAGGACAACATCTGCACCCTCGAGTTTACGACCACGTGCGGGTCGAAGATCCTCGAGGGGTACCGCTCGCCCTTCGAGGCCACAGCGGTCGCGAAACTGAAGGCGGCGGGCGCGCTCATCGCGGGCAAGACGAACTGCGACGAGTACGGGATGGGGTCCTCGACCGAGCACTCCACCTACGGCCGCACCGTCCATCCGTTCGACAAGGCGCGGGTGCCGGGCGGATCGTCGGGCGGCTCCGCGGCGCTCGTCGCCGCCGGCGCGGTACCCGCCGCGCTCGGCTCGGAGACCGGCGGGTCGGTGCGCCAGCCGGCGTCGTTCTGCGGCGTCGTGGGGATCAAGCCGACCTACGGCCGCGTCAGCCGCTACGGGCTCGTCGCCTTCGGCTCCTCCCTCGACCAGATCGGCGTGTTCGGTCGCTCGGTGCACGACGCGGCGCGGGTGCTCTCGGTGATCAGCGGGCGCGACCCCAAGGACTCGACCTGCGAGGACCGCGACTCGCTCCGACTCCCCACGGTGCCGGAATCGCTCCAGGGGTTCGTCGTCGGCTTGCCGCGGGAGTACTTCCCGGCCGACTTGGACCCCGCCGTGCGGCGGGCGTGCGACCGGGCGGTGCGCCTGATGAAGGACCTGGGGGCGGCGGTACGCGAGGTCTCGTTGCCTCACACGCCGTACGCCGTTCCGACCTACTACATCGTAGCGCCGGCGGAGGCGTCGTCGAACCTGGCGCGCTACGATGGCGTGCGGTACGGGCCCCGGTTCGACGGCCACGCCGACGTACGCGCCCTGTATCGCGCCACGCGCGGCGCGGGCTTCGGGCCCGAGGTGCGGCGCCGCATCCTGGTCGGCACGTACGTGCTCTCGGCGGGCTACTACGACGCGTACTATCGCAAGGCCCAGCAGATGCGCGCCTTGATCGCGCAGGACTTCCGCAACGTCTTCGATCGCGGGGTGGACCTGCTGTTCACCCCCACCACGCCCACGCCGGCCTTCAAGGCCGGGGAAAAGCTCGCGGATCCGGTGCAGATGTATCTCTCGGACATCTTTGTCGTCACCGCGAACCTGGCCGGGCTGCCTGCCCTCTCGATCCCGATCGGACGCGTCAAGGGCTTGCCGCTCGGCGGGCAGTTGATTGGCCAGGCCTTCCTGGAGGACGAGCTGATCGAGGCGGCGTACGCGCTGGAGCGCGTGGTGCCCGCGGTGGAGGAGGCCTGATGGCGGGAGGGGCGAGCTGGGAATCCGTCATCGGGCTGGAGACGCACGTCCAGCTGCGCACCGTGTCGAAGATGTTCTGCGGCTGCTCGGCGGCGTTTGGCGCGCCCCCCAACACCCACGTCTGTCCGGTCTGTCTGGGGTTGCCCGGCGCGCTCCCCGTGCCCAACGAGGGCGCGCTGAAGCTCGCGGTGCGGGCCGCCCTCGCCCTCGGCTGCACCGTCCACCCCAAGAGCATCTTCGCGCGCAAGAACTACTTCTATCCCGACCTGCCCAAAGGGTACCAGATCTCGCAGTACGAGCAGCCGCTCGCGACGAGCGGCTCGTTGTCGTACCTCTCGCCCGACCGGGGCGTCGTGACGGCCACGATCGTCCGGTTGCACGTCGAGGAGGACGCGGGGAAGTCGTTGCACGACCGGTTTCCCAAGGCGACCGCCGTGGACCTGAACCGCGCCGGCGTGCCGCTGGTGGAAATCGTCACCGGCCCCGACTTCCGCTCTCCGCAAGAGGCCCGGGCCTACCTCCAGACCCTGAAACAGGTGCTCGAGTACATCGGCGTCTCGGACTGCGACATGGAGAAGGGGAGCCTGCGTGTCGATGCCAACGTCTCCGTGCGGCGCGCCGGGGAGACCGCCCTCGGGACGAAAACCGAAGTGAAGAACATCAATTCGTTCACGTTCGTCGAAAAGGCGCTGGGCGTGGAGCGCGACCGCCAAATCGCGCTGCTCGAGGCCGGAGGAACGGTCGCGCAGCAGACGATGCTGTACGACGCCAAGGACCACGCCGTGCGGCCGCAGCGCTCCAAGGAGGAGAGCCACGATTACCGCTATTTCCCGGAGCCCGATCTGCCGCCTCTCGTGCTCAGCGCCGAGCTCGTCGCGGAGCAACAGGCGCTGCTCCCGGAGCTGCCGGCCGGCAAACGAGAGCGCTTTGTGGCACAGTATGGGTTGAGCGTCCAGGACGCCGCGGTGCTAACGGGTGAGCGCGCGGTCGCCGACTACTACGAGGGCGTGGTGCACGCGGGGGCCGAGCCGAAGCCCGCCGCGAACTGGGTGATGGGCGAGGTGCTGGCCGACGCCAAGGATCACAACGAGCAGCTGCGCGTGGCGGCGGGGAAACTCGCCGAGCTGATCGGGATGGTGCGAGGCGGCACGGTGAGCCACCAGGCCGCGAAGCGCGTGTTCGCCGAGATGGCCGAGCGGGGCGGCGAGCCACGCAGCGTCGCCGAGGCGCTGGGGCTGGTGCAGGTCGGGGATGCCAACGTGGTGGCGGCCTGGGTGACCGAGGTCCTCTCCGCGCATCAACTCGAAGTCAGTCGCTACAAAAGCGGCGAGACCAAGCTGCTGCAGTTCTTCCTGGGCCAGGTAATGAAGGTGTCGAAGGGGAAGGCCGATCCGAAGCTGGCGCAGCGGGTGCTGGAGGAGAAGCTGGCGGCCTAAGTATTGGTTGTTCGCAAGGTTACGAATCCCCTCCACGCTGCCGGAGGGGATTCTCCGTTTTATGAAGCTTGACTTTCATTTTGACTTTAATAATATTCACACTAATATGAATATAGTGCAAAACTGGACCCAACAGCTGAACGAGGAAGACCTGGCCTTTTTGAAGCGGTTTCTGCTGGCCGGCGGGACGCTCAAGGACCTCGCAGCCCAGTACGGGATTTCCTATCCGACGGTGCGGCTGCGGCTGGACCGGCTGATCGAGAAGGTCAAGCTCTTCGATGTGACATCAGACGCCGGTCCGTTCGAGCAGCGGCTCCGTGCCGCGTACGCCGATGGCCGGCTCGACGGGGAGACGTTTCGCTCACTCCTCGAGGCTCATAAGCGTGAGCAGGAGGATCGCCATGACAAAGGTGCTCGCTAGCGCGACTGTGGCCCTGCTGGTTGCCGTCTCGGCGGCGGCCGCGCAGGGTGTGACGGTCGACTGGTCGCGGACCGCCGTAAGCAGCAGTCGCACGCTGCCGGGAGAAGGACCGGAGGGCGCGACAGCCCTGCAGCTCCAAGCGACGGCCCCGGGCGGAACGTCTTTCCATCTGGTCACGATCGACGACCCGCACATCACCGGGCCCGCGTACGTCGTCACGGGTCAGGTTCGGTACGAGGGCGTGGAGGGTCAGGGGTACCTGGAGATGTGGAGCGTGCTCCCAGGTGGCGAGCGGTTCTTCACGCGCACCCTCGCCACGGATGGTCCGCTCGCCGCGTTGCACGGCGATTCGAAATGGCGGCGGTTCGAGCTGTCGTTCGATCTGGGCGGTGCCCAAGCCCCGCGCAGCCTGGAGATCAACCTCGTCCTGCCCGGGCGGGGGACCGTGTGGCTCGGGCCCCTGAGCCTCGAGCGGCACGTGCCCGGGTCCGAGAACGCCCAGGGGGCTTGGTGGAGCCAGCGATCCGGCATCCTGTTCGGCGTCGTGCTGGGCAGTCTGGTGGGAATTTTAGGAGGGACGATCGGCGCTCTGGCGGGGCGCGGGAAAGGTCGGCGCCTCGTGCTCGGGTTACTGACTGCGATGGTCGGGATCGGCGGCCCGCTCGCCCTGGTGGGAGTCGCGGCCCTCTTGACGTCGCAGCCACGGTACGTCTGGTACCCGCCGCTGCTGCTCGGCGGGGTCTCGACCGTCCTGGGCCTCCTGCTGCGGCGGGTCGTGAAGCTGCGCTATGCGGCGGACGAGCTGAGGAGAATCCAGGCGATGGATGCGGGCAGGGCCTAGCGATCCCGCCACGGCCGCTGCGCCTTTGACTCGTACCAGTAGTCGAGTGCCGGCTGCGGCAGGCCGAAGTGCTGCTCCGCCGTCTCCTCCATCCGCTCCGGCTCGTGGCGGCCGCCCTCGTGCAGCGCCTCGCGCCGCATGCGCTTCGCGAGGCCGAGCGCCTGCGCTCCCGCGGGGTCGAGCCGGCGGGCCGCCGCGTCCTTCTGCGCCAGCATCTCCATCACGTACTCGAACGCCACCGCCATGTGCCGCTCCACGTCGGAGTCGGCCAGGTCCCACCGGCTGTTTTCGGCGATCACCTGGAACGCCCACTGCCAACTCTGCGTCTCGGTGATTCGCACCATGCCGCGGAACAGGCGGCGGCTGGTGCGCACGCTGAACAACGTCGGGGAGAGGATCCCATCGAGGTGCGCGTCGCTTTGCGCGTGATCCTGCAGGATCACGTCGCGCGCCTCGCGCGCGTACGCCTCCCCGAGATGCGTCTCGAAGCGGCTCTCCCAATACGAGTGGCCCAGCGCCTTCGTCGTCGACGTGAGCACGAGCTGGCGCGGCACGAAGAAGTTGTGCGCCACCGTGTCGGCGGCCAGGTGCGAGAGGTACCCGAGGCCGAAAGAGCGCAGCGGATCGGTGGGCGCCAGGTCGAGGATCTCCTGCCCCACGTGCCAGGCGTGGCAGTGCCGGCCCACTGGGGCGTATTTCTTGGCGATCGACGTGTCGGCGGCGATGTTGCCGTACAGGAAGTCGTAGGGGAACGCGCGCACCAGATCGGCGATGAGGCCGGGCAGCTGGTGCAGGTTCGCGAGCACCGATTCGCCCAGGAAGATGTGCGTTCCCGGCGTCCAGGCGTGCGCCACGCCCGGGAGCAGCACGAGTGCGAGGACGGCGAGAATCACCGCGACCCCCAGATGCTTCATGGCCGCTTCTTCTTGCCTTTCAGGACCTTCCGGCCCCACTGCCAGAGCGAGAACCCGCGGCGCAGGTCCCGCAGCGTCACTGCCGCGTCGAGCGCCGTCTCCTCGACCTCCTCCTGCACGACCTCCACCAACGCGTCGAGCTCCGACAACCGCGACTCGGCCGCGTCGGCGGCCCGCACGATGCGCAGCCGGATGTCGCGCGATGTCCCGACGAGCGCGTCGGCCTCGCCCTTGATCGTGCCGATCAGGAGGCGCACGTCGCTGATCGCGGGCCCCGCGAGCTGCTCCAACAGGCGGGCGAACATGCGAAGCCGCAGGGCCGCCACGACCGAGGCGATCGCGACGACGATGGCGGCGAGCGCGATGACCGCGAGGCTCAGCGCCGTGACGACGCCCACCCAGCTGGGGACCATTACCTAACCTCTTCACGCGCTGGACGCTGCGCCAGAGTCCTGAGGGGCCCGGCCGCGGCCTGCGCCAGCCCGACGCCAAGCAGGAGCGTCGTGAGGAGGGTGCCCGACCCACCGTAGGCCAGAGTGAAACTGAGCCCCAACGCGACCGCCACGCCTCCCTGCGCGACGTTCGCGAGCCCGAGATGCGGCGGCAGGTCGGGCAACGTGAGCCAGGCGCGGGTGTAGCGGATGGGGGCCCACCGCGCGGCGACGCGCACCACGCCGAGCACCAGCGCCGCCGGCAGCAGCCAGAGCGTGGGCAGGTGGAGCAGGGCGCCCGCGATGACGAGGACCACCGCGTAGATCGCGTGCTCCCAGCCTTCGAGCAGCCCCTGCACCTGCCGCCGCTGGGGCGAGAGGTTGACGATCAGGGCCATCGCGAGCGCGCACACCACGAATGGCGAGAGGCCCGCCGCGTACCCGACGCCCGCGCCCAGGAGCATCGCTCCCAGTAAATCGAGTCCCAGCTCGCCGTGGTCGGCCCGCAGGCGCGCCAGCCACAGGAAGAGCACACCAACGCCGCCGCTCGCGGCGAGGGATACCGCGACCCAACTGAACCGCCCGAGCGCAGGGCCCACCGACGGGTCGCGCGGGTGGTACAGCGCGAGGGCGAGGGCGAACGCGCCGGCGCCGAGCGCTGTGTCGAGGAGCGCGGCGCGACCGAGCGCCTTGGACTTCGTGACGAGGGCGACGGCGCTGGGGCCCGACACCATGGCCGCCGCCGCCAGCGTGAGGACGGCGGGCAGGGTGGGCCGCCACGCCGCGGCCAGCGCCGGTACCACGCGCGTCAGGCCCCACGCCGTCACGGCCGTCAGGCCGAGGGCGGCGACCGCGTGGACGCCGGCGAGGCGCCACACGTGGCGCGGCATGCGTCGCAGGACGCGCCACTCGAGCCGCGCACCGACCACGGCGCCGATCCAACCGATCCCGAGTGCGGTGGCCGGCGCGACGGCCCGCAACGTGGACCGATCGAGCACGCCCAGCCCGGGACCGAGCAGCAGCCCGAGCAGCACGAGCGGCGCGCCGGCCGCGAGGAGCTGGTCGAGCGAGAGGTTGCGGCGGAGGCGGGGGAGCGGCAGGTGCGTCACGGCGATGCCGGCCGCGGCGACGAGCGCCAGCGCGAGCACGGGATTCACGAGGGCGAACGTTCGCGAACGCTTGACGCCGGCGCAAGCGTCGCCGTAGCTTGGGCGGACCTATGCCACCGTCGTTCTGCGTCACGGGTGGGCGGGCGCTCAAGGGCACGATCCGCCCCGCGGGCAACAAGAACGCGGCGCTGCCGATTCTCGCAGCCACCCTCCTCGCCGACGGCCCGTGCCGCATCGACAACGTTCCTCACATCCGCGACGTCGAGACCATGCTCGCCCTGCTCGAGCACCTCGGCGCGGCGGTCCAATGGCAAGGCCCCAATGTCGTCGAGGTGGACACGACTCGCGCCGAGCCGCGGGCGCTCGATCCCGCGCTGTGCGCCAAGATCCGAGCGTCGATCCTCCTGGCGGGCCCGATGCTGGCGCGCTTCGGGCGCGTGAACCTCCCGCCTCCCGGAGGCGACGTCATCGGGCGGCGGCGCGTGGACACGCACTTCCTTGCCCTCGAGCGGCTGGGCGCCGAGATCACCGTGGGCGACACCTACAAGCTCGAAGGGAAGCTCGCCGGCGCCGACATCTTCCTCGACGAACCGAGCGTCACGGGCACCGAGAACGCCCTGATGGCGGCCGTGCTGGCCCGCGGCTCCACCGTGCTGCGCAACGCGGCGTCGGAGCCGCACATCCAGGACCTGGCCCGGTTCCTCGTCGCGCTGGGTGCAACGATCGACGGCATCGGGACGAACAACCTCACGGTCCAGGGTCGCGGGGAGGGGTCGTTGCGTGCCGCCCCCTACACGGTCGGTCCCGATCACATCGAGGTCGGCTCCTTCCTCGGACTCGCGGCCGTCACCAACGGCGCCGTCACGATCGACGGCGTGCGTGCGGACGACCTCCGGTCCACGCTGCTCGCGTTCGAGCGGCTCGGCGTCAAGCCGCGCCTCGACGGCACGACGCTGATCGTGGACGCCGATCAGGAACGGCGCATCCGGCCCGACGTGGGCGGCCACGTCCCGAAACTCGAGGACGGGCCGTGGCCGGCGTTCCCGGCCGACCTGATGTCGATCGCGATCGTCGTGGCGTCGCAGTGCGAGGGCCTGCTGCTCGTGTTTGAGAAGCTGTTCGAGTCGCGGCTGTTCTTCGTGGACAAGCTGATCGGGATGGGGGCGCGCATCGTGCTGTGCGATCCGCACCGCGCCGTGATCTCGGGACCCTCAGCGCTGCGCGGCCAGGTGGTCGAGAGCCCTGACATCCGCGCCGGCATGGCGATGCTGCTCGCCGCCCTCGCCGCGCAGGGCGACTCCGTCATCCATAACATCGGACAGATCGAGCGTGGCTACGAGCGCATCGACGAGCGACTCCGAGCGCTGGGGGCGCACATTGAGCGACGCGACTAGGCCTCACCCCCTGACGCCCTCTCCCGTTCGGGAGAGGGGGAGCGCGACGGTCAGCAGCGAGATCCCGGTCGGCGACGCCGCCGTGCCGCGCCTCGAGCTCAAGGAGTGGGCCGACGCGTACGGGCTCGTCGCGGGCATCACGACGCGCGGCCAGGGCGCGGGCTTCAGCCTCGGTCTCTGGAGCGACGAGCCGGTGGGACAGGTCCTGAGCCGCTGGCGCGCGTTTCGCGCGGCGTTCGCGGCGCGCTTTCCCACCATCGTACTGAGCCATCAGGTGCACGGCGCGGCCGTCCAATGGCACGAGACGCTCCCGGAAGGGTGGCTCGTCCTCGACGGGCTCGACGGCCACGCGACGCAGGACCCCGGCGTATTGCTCACGATCACCGTCGCCGACTGTATCCCGGTCTACCTGACCGTGCCGCAGAAGGGCGCCCTCGCGTTGCTCCACGCCGGCTGGCGCGGCGCGGCGGGGGGAGCGCTGCCGCGGGCGATCGAGCTGCTCAAGTGGCGCGCGTTCGCCAAAGGGCAGGACATCGTAATGCATTGTGGTGTCGGCATTTGCGGTGACTGCTATGAAGTAGGTTCTGAAGTCGCCGTCCACTTCGGGTTGCCGCCCGGGGCGACCGCACAGCGGCTCGATCTGCGGGCGGTGCTGGTACGCCAGGCCCGCGAGTCGGGTGTCGAGCAGTGCTCCCTCTCCCCGTGGTGCAGCGCGCACGACCGCGGCCGGTTCTTCTCCCACCGCGCCTCCGGCGGGCGCGACGGCCGGATGGTCGCATACCTGGGCCGGCCTAAAGGTTGACACCACGGGAGGTTCGGCTACATTCCGTGCTGCAGCGGGCGAAGTTCGGCCCGCGCTTTTTTTTCCATGCTTTCTGACAGCCTCGTGGAAGCCTTTCGAGCCCGGCTCGACGCCCTGGGGTTCGATCTAGCCGACCTTCGCATCGGCGGCACGCCGAACCGGCCGCTGGTCCAAGTGCGTATCGACTGGCCCCCCTCTTCAGCGGCGGCCGAGCCGCCGCGGCGCGTGACGGTCGCCGATTGCGCCGCGGCGAGCCGGGCCCTGGAAGCCTGGCTGGACGAAGGCGGCCCTCTGGGGAGCCGGTACATCCTCGAGGTGTCGAGCCCGGGGTTCGAGCGGCCGGTGCGTTGGCACCGGCACTGGGTCCGGTTCGTGGGCCGGGAAGTGCACGCGAAGCTGGCGGGGCTGGGCCGGGTCCGGGCCCGGATCGTGGCCGTGCCGGACGAGAACACCGTGGTTCTGGAGCCCGAGGGCGGCTCGGCGCGCCCCGTGAAACT
>DASYQX010000082.1:0-30041 GCA_036004985.1 Gemmatimonadales bacterium | reverse complement strand
TTCGCCGCCCTGTTCCACATCCTCCGGTACAACCTCTTCCCCCCGGGCGGCGATTGGCGCCAGCGGTGAAGAGCGCGCTCGCCGCCGGGGGGATCGCCCTCGCGGCGGGCGTCGTCACGTTGACTCCCGCATTGGTGGGCGTGTTCTACGACGACGGCCTCTACGCCGGGCTCGCCACCGCCCTCGCGAGCGGCCTCGGGTACGTCCACCCGCACCTCCCGGGCGCCCCCGCCGCCGTCCACTACCCGCCGCTCTACCCACTGGTCTTGGCGCCGATCTTCGGCGCCTTACCCCTCGACGCAGCGGCGCTCGCGGGCAAGCTGCTGAACCTGGCCCTGGGGGCGCTCGCCGCCGGGCTCGTCGCCTGGCACGCGACGCGCGTCGAGCTGCTCGGGCCGAACGCGCCCCGTTGGCTGGCGGCGGCCCTCGTCGCGGCGGCCGCCACGGCGATCCCCGTCTTGGTGATGCAGTCGGTCCTGTTCGCAGAGCCCCTCTTTGCCGTCCTGCTCGCCACGGCCGTGATCCTCGCCGACCGCGGCGGCTCGCCCTGGCTGGTGGGAGTCGCCGCCGCCCTGGCCTTGCTCACGCGCTCCATCGGCGTCGCCGTAGGCGTCGGCATCGCCTGCTTCCTGCTGGTGCTGCGGGCCCCCCCCCCCCTCCCCTCACCCCCCTGGCGGCGCGTCGCCGCTGCTGTCCTGCCCGTCGCTGTGGCGGGCGTGGGCTGGGGGCTCTGGGTCCTTACCCACGAGCGCGGGATCGACCCGGCCCTCGCGGTGAACTACGGCAGCTATCTCGAGGTCCTCCGGCAAGCCGGCCTCTCCGCGCTGGGCGTCAGCGTCCCCGATCTGCCGCGCCCCCTGGCGGCGCTCACCCTCGGGTGGCTCCCCTGGCGCTGGCTCTACCTCGTGATCGCGACCGCTGCGCTCGGCGTCGGGCTCTACGGGTTGGCCCTGCTCACCCGGCGCTCGGCCATCGGCTTCACGCTCATCTGCTATCTGGTGATCCTGGCCGTGTGGCCCTACACGCCGGACCGGTTCCTGTGGGCGGTGCTTCCCTGGCTGGTGCTGGCGTGGGCTGCTGGCGCGTTCGCGCTGTGGCGTCAGGTGCGGCTGCGTGTTCCCGTGGCGATCCTCGCGGCGGCGGTCGCTGGCGGGTACCTGCAATACGAGATCCGTGGCTTTGCGGGCCGCTGGTGGGATGCCCAAGCGCGTGGGGTATCGGCCACCTTCGCCGACGTCCTCCCGGTGCTCGTCGCCCTGCCGCCGGATGCCGTCGTCGCCAGCGACGACGAAGCTCTGGTGTGGCTGTACACCCGCCGCCGCTCCGTCCCGTTGTTCCTGGAGCGCTACCGAGGTCGGGAAATCGTCGTCCCGACGCCGGCCGAGCACCGCGCCTACCTCGAACGGATGGGTGTGACGCACCTCCTGCTCGCGAGTCCCACATCGCCCTCGGCGGGGACGCTGCGGGGCCTCGCCGCGGCCTACCCCGGGTGGCTTGCCGTGGCGTACCGCTGGCCAGGCGAGACGGGCCGCTGGCTGTTCGCGGTGCGGCGGTGACGGCGAAGCGGGTCTACGCCGCCGTGGCCGCGGCCGCCGTCGTGGTGTACCTGGGCGCGATCCTGAACGGGTTCGTCTTGGACGACGTTCCCATCATTCTCCGCAGCACGACGGTGAACGATCCGGCCGGGTTCTGGCGCGCGTTCGCCCTGCCGTACTGGAACCTGGGCCTGGGCGGCGACGCCTACCGGCCCCTCGCGGTGGTCACCTACTGGGTCGACGGGCGGTTCGACGGCGCGCCCTGGTTCCATCTCGTGAACCTGCTCTGGCACGCGGGCGCGACCGTGGCCGTCGGCGCCCTGGGCCGGCGGTGGGCGGGCCTCGAGGCCGCGCTCGTTGCCGGCCTCCTGTTTGCGGTGCACCCGGTCCACGTGGAAGCGGTGGCCAACGTCGTGGGCCGCGCCGAGCTGATGGCGACGCTGTTCGCATGCCTGGCCGTGTACGCCGCCCTCGGTCGAGGGAGCGTCGCGTGGAGTGCGGCCGCGCTGCTGTGCGGTCTGTTCAGCAAAGAGTCGGCGGCCGTCGTCCCCGCGCTGGTGGTGTGGGGCTGGGTGTGCGGCCTCGGGCGACCCTCGCGTCGCATGGGCCTGCTCTTCGTCGCGAGCTGGGTGGTGTTGGGGGCGGCGTACGCCGTAGTCCGTTGGGCCGTGCTGCATCCCTATGCGAATTTCGCATCTATCGCCCCGGTGTTCGTGGGGGAGGGGCCCGTCGCCGTACGGCTCACGGCGGTCGCGGCGCTCCCCGACGTGCTGCGCCTCCTTGTCTTCCCGGCGCATCTCCGCGCCGACTACTCACCAGCCGAGCGGACGATCGTGCACTCCCCCCTCGATCCGGCGTTCCTGCTGGGGCTCGGCTGTCTGGCCCTCTGGGTGGTGCTGCTGATCGTCGTTTGGCGGCGCCGCTGGATGGTCGAGGCGCTGGGTCTGGGATGGATCGCGATCGCCTGCCTGCCGGTGGCGAACCTCTTGTTCCCCGTCGGCATACTGCTCGCCGAGCGGACGCTTTATCTCCCGTCTGTCGGTCTGGTCCTCGCTGCTGGGGCCTGGCTTCCCCGCTTTCCGGCCCGCCGCTGGCGCCTGGCGCTGGCGGGCCTGGTCCTGGCCGGCGCGGTGCGGACGGCGACACGCGTGCCCGTGTGGCGCACCGACGAGCGCCTGACGCTCAGCATTCTCGAAGACTCCCCGCGGTCGTTCGTCGGTCCCGCGCGTGCGTCGGATCACGTCGAGCGCGCCGGCCAGACCGAAAAAGCGCTCGAGTACCTGCGCATCGCCATGGCGCAGTACGATCGCGATCCGAGGGTGTTCTACGCCGCCGCGGACCTGGCGTACACGCTGGGCCGGCGCGAGTTGGCCGATTCGATGCTCGCCCGCGCGGAAGCCCTGTGCGGGCACTGCGCCAGCTATTACGAGCTGCGGGCCGGTCGTGCCCGAGCCCGCGGCGATACCGCCACGGCGCGCTGGTTGCTCGACAAGACTCACATGTGGGAAGCGCCCCTCCGATGAAACGGGTGTGGTGGGTCTTCGCGGCCGCCGTGGCGCTGTATCTGCCGACGGTGCGGTACAGCTACGTGCAGGACGACATGCTCATCATCCGGAACAACGCCGCCACGCACGGCGTCGGGGCGGCGCTGCGCGCGCTCGACGAGCCGTACTGGCCTCCCCCATCCCGCGGCGGGATGTACCGGCCGCTGACGACCCTGAGCTTCGGAGTAGACTGGTCGATTTCGGGTGCGCGCCCGGGGTGGTTCCATTTCATGAACGCGCTGTGGCACGGGCTCGCCTGTGCGCTGGTGGTCCTGGTGCTCGCCCGCTGGCTGCCGGAGTCGGCGGCCTTCGTGGCCGGGCTGATCTTTGCCGTCCATCCCGTGCACGTGGAGGGCGTGGCCAACCTCGTGTCCCGGGGCGAGCTGTTCGCCGCGGTGGGAATGTTGGGCGCGGTGCTCGCGGCGCGACAGCACCGCTGGGCGCTTGCCGTCGCGTGCGCGGCCGCGGCGATGCTCAGTAAGGAGCATGCTGTCATTACGGGTGTCGTGATACTGCTGGATGACTGGCTCCAGTCCCCCGGCGCACGCCGCTACCCAACCGGGTTCTACGTGGCGATCGCCGGCCTGACGATCTCCTTCCTCGGCGCCTGGCTCGTCGTCGGCGTCAGCGGCGACGTCGCGCCGCCGTTCTTCGGCGCGACTGTGGGCCAGCGCCTCGCGATTGGACTGCCTGCGGTGTGGCGTGCGGCGACCCTGCTCGTCTGGCCGGCCGACCTGGTGGCCGACTACCACCCCGAGGTGATCCCGGTGCGGTCAGGCCTTTCACTGCCTGCCGTGGCGGGTGCGTTCGTCGTCGTGGCGGTGCCGTATCTCGCCTGGTGGGCGCGGCGTCGCGCGCCGGCGCTGGCGTTCGCTGCGGCGGTCGCGGCGCTCGCGTACTTGCCGACGTCGAACCTGCTGTTCGCGTCGGGCGTGGTGCTGGCGGAGCGCAGCTTGTACCTGCCGGTGCTGTTGTCCGCCACGGCCGCGGGCTACGGCTTCATGTGGCTCGAGCGTCACTGGGAGGCTCGGCGGGCTGGCCTCGTCGTCGGGCTCGTGGTGCTGGTGCTCGCTGGTCGTTCGTACCTGCGCCTCCCGGTGTGGCGCGACAACAAGACGTTTCTCCTCACGTTGCTCGCGCAGCATCCGGAGTCGTACCGCGCCCACCGCTGGGCGGCGCACGTGCTTGCAGAGGTGGGCGACACGGCGGGAGCATTGCGCGAGTTCACACGGGCGGACTCCATCTTCCCAAGGGATCCGTCGGTGCAGGGCGCTCACGCGCTGGTGCTGCTCGAGAGCGGCGACACGACCGGCGTAGCCGCGCTGGCGGAGCGGGCGCGCCGCGTGATGCCGCGCCAACTGCTCGCCGTTCGGGCGCAGTTCTTGATCGATTTGGCGCGCGGGGACCGCGCCCGAGCCCGCGCTCTGGCCGATTCGGCGTTGGTCTGGTTTCCGTGGGAGCGCGAGTGGTATCGGCATTATTTACAATGAGTTACGTGTCGTTGCGTCTGGCAGTGCAACTTGCAAAACGCCGGACTATCCAAGGGCCTGGCGAGGCGTCTAGACACGCCGATTATGACAGTAACATATTGTGGCACCGTGCGTTACGCTGCGACGCACCGTGGTGGGCACGGTTCCTGCTATTCCTGTGGTCGGCGTCCCAGTCTCAAGATGTGTCTTAGATCCTTACAGGGAGGTTGTCCCGATGAACCGCAAGGGTTTCACATTGATTGAGCTTCTGATCGTGGTGGTCATCATCGGCATTCTTGCCGCCATCGCGATTCCGAAGTTCGCCAACACGAAGGAGAAGGCGTATCTGGCTTCGATGAAGTCGGATCTCCGGAACCTCGTGACGGCGCAGGAAGCGTTCTTCGCGGACTCCGTGAAGTACGCCCCCGCAGTTGCCAGCCTCAACTTTGCCGCGACTACCGGCGTGACGGTCGCGGGCATGGGCACCACCGCCGATGGTTGGTGGGCCACCACGACGCACACCACGACCACGAAGACCTGCGGTATTTACGTGGGCAGCGCGGCCGGGTCGAGCGGCGCGACGAAGGAAGGCGAGCCGCAGTGCAAGTAACCCTTCACGGGTAACCTGCACCAACTGGGCGGCGGGGTTCTCCCCGCCGCTCTTTTTTTCTCCCGCTTTTCGTCCTATTCTCGGGCGGCTATGGCGCTCACCCGGTCCAAGCCGGCGCTCCGCACGGAGCTGTTGTTCTACCTGTCGCTGCTCGCCGCCTTCGCCCTGCTCGTCGGCGTGGGAACGTCGCTGCTGGCCCTCGCGCTCGCACCCGAGCGGGGCGTGCTGCTCGTGGTGGTCCTCGTCGCGCTCGAGGTGGCCGTGTTCGTGCTCTACGGCCGCTCCCTGGTGAGCCGGCTCGTGCTGCGGCCGCTGGACCGCGTCGTGGCGGCCGCCGACGCCGTGGCCGACGGCGTCCTCGAAGCCCGCGCCCCCGACGCCGAGACCCGCGACTTCGCGACCCTCGCCGAGCGCCTGAACCGCATGACCGACCGGTTGCTCGACGCGCAGAGCCAGTTGGTGCGCTCCGAGAAGCTCGCCAGCGTGGGGCGGCTGGCCGCCGGCGTGGCCCACGAGATCGGCAATCCCCTGGGGGCCATCGGGACGTACGTCGAGGTGCTGCGCCGGCGCGGGGCCGATGCCGAGGTGATCGCCGGAGTGACGCGGGAGCTCGAGCGCATCGACCAGATCGTGCGCAGCCTGCTTGATTACGCCCGGCCGCACGAGGACCCCCTCCAGCCGGTGGACGCGGCGCGCATCGTGGCCGGCGCCTTCGAGCTGCTCAAGGCCCAGGGCGTCTTCCGCGACGCCCGGGCCGAGCTGGACGTGGCGCGCGACGTCCCCTCCGTGCTGGGGCGCGCTCACGTGCTGGAGCAGGCGCTCGTCAACCTGGTGCTCAATGCCGTGGACGCCGCGCCGGGCGGCCGGATCGTGATCGGCGCGCGCCGCTGGGCGTACGAGCCCGGCGCCGCCCTGGCCAAACGGGCCAGCGACCCCGGTCCAGCGGCCTATCCCCGTGTGCGGGAGCGGCGGCCGTCGCGCGTAGAGTTCTCCGCCGGTCAGCCGGGCGCGCTGCTGTTCGTGGCCGATTCGGGCCCCGGCGTCGCCCCGCAGGACCGTGACAAGATCTTCGAGCCGTTCTACACGACCAAGGAGCCGGGGCGCGGCACGGGGCTCGGGCTCGCCATCGTGGCGCGCGCCGTGGACGACATGGGCGGCGTAATCTGGGTGGACGGCTCGCGCGAAGGCGGGGCGGCATTCAAGCTCTTCTTTCCTGTCATTCCCCCTCTCCACAACGGGTCAGGGGGTGAGGTCTGAAGCGAGTCCTGGTTGTCGACGATGAGCCGGGACTGCGCCAGTCGCTCGGCCTCCTTCTCACCGATGCCGGGTACAGCGTGACCGCCGCGAGCGACGGCCGGCGAGCCCTGGAGCGAGCCCTCGCCGAGCCGTTCGACCTGGTGTTGTGCGATGTGCGGATGCCCGACATGGATGGGCTCACGTTTCTCCGCACGTACCGGAGTGGCGGCGGTACCGCCCTGGTGATCGTCATGAGTGCCTACGGTGGTGAGGACGCAGCGCTCGCCGCCATGAAAGAAGGCGCCTACGACTACCTGCCCAAGCCGTTCCGCCCCGACGAGGTCGTGCTCACGCTCCGGAAGGCGGAGGAGCGGGAGCGGCTGCGGCACGAGGTCGCCGGGCTCCGGGCGCAGCTGACGGGGGGGGGACCCGCCGAGCGGGCCCTGGTCACGGCGAGCCGCGCGATGCGCGAAGCCCTCGATCTGGTCGCCCGGGTCGCCGAGCACAATACGACGGTGCTGATCACGGGCGAGAGCGGCACCGGCAAGGAGGTGATCGCCCGGGCGATCCACCGCGCCGGCCCGCGCGCCGCCCGGCCGTTCGTGGGCATCAACTGCGCCGCCATCCCCGAGAACCTCCTCGAGTCAGAGCTGTTCGGCCACGTGCGGGGTGCGTTCACCGGCGCGAACGCCGACAAGGCGGGGCTCTTCGAGCAGGCGGGCGGCGGCACGCTGTTGCTCGACGAGATCGGCGAGTTGCCCGTCGGCCTCCAGGCGAAGCTGCTGCGGGTGCTGCAGGAATCGGAGATTCGGAGGGTCGGGGACCAGAAGACGCGGCACGTGGACGTGCGGGTCCTCGCCGCGACCGCGCGCGACCTCGGCGCCGAGGCGGCCGCCGGCCGGTTCCGCGAGGACCTGTTCTACCGGCTGAATGTCGTCGCGATCCACCTGCCGCCGCTGCGCGAGCGGCGCGAGGATATCGCGCCGCTGGCCCGGCATTTCGCCGCCCGGCTGGGTCAGCGGTTCGGCCGCGCCGTGACGCTGGGCGATGCGGCCATCGCCTGGCTCGAGGGGCAGGAGTGGCGCGGCAACGTGCGCGAGCTCGAGAACGCGATCGAGCGAGCTGTCGTGTTGACGGACAAGGGCACGCTGGAGCCCGGCGATTTCGCCCGCGCACCACGCACCGCGCACCCCGCACCCGCCGGGACCCTCAAGGACCTTGCAGAGGGGGCGGAGCGTCAGGCGATCACCGCAGCCCTGGAGGCGAGCGACGGCAACCGCCGCGAGGCCGCCAAGCGACTCGGCGTCAGCCTCCGGACGCTGTTCTACAAGATGAGTCGATACGGTCTGGAGTAGTGCAGAAGTTTGCACGAGTGCAGCATTCTGCAGTATGGAATCGGACAGGATTTGCTTGATAAGTCGTTACGTATCAATTTGTTCGACTCAGGCACGGATCGTGTACCTGTTCTCCGCCAACTGGAGGCGGTCTCATGACGCGATCGGGGTTCTCGACCATCGAGATGATCATCGTGGTGATCCTCATCGGGATTGTCGCGACGCTCGGGTTTCCGCGGATGCGCGACGCGTTGGACAAGCAGAAACGGCGCTCGATGCGCGCGGCGCTGGTGAGCTACATAGTGATGGCGCGCAGCGCGGCGGTCGCGCGTGGTTGCCGCGGGTCTGTGCATTTCGTCTCCGGGGGTAACAGCCGGGTGTGGGTGACGGCGTGCAACGCCCAGAACCCCGCCGTCCGCGATACCATCGCCGGGCCAAAGTGGACCGAGGCCGAGTGGGACTACCGCTTCCTAGCGGGGCGCGACTCGATCAACTATGACCCGCGTGGCCTGCGGGTGAACTTCGTGCGGACTGCGATCAAGATCCGCGACAAGCAGGACAACGACAGGGACTCGGTGGTGGTCAACGAGGTCGGCAAGGTGATCTACCCATGAAGACGCACGCACGGCGGGATCAAGGGGGCTTCACGATCGTCGAGGTCCTCATCGCGATCCTGGTGCTGACGGTGGGCTTGCTCGGGCTCGTCACCACGTCCGCGCTGGTGACTCGGATGATTGCGCGCGGCCAACGCTCGGCGGAGGCGGCGGCCTTCGCGGCGCGGCGCCTCGAGCGCCTGCGTCCGGCCGCCTGTATCACCGCGCAGCGCGTCGCGGGCAGCGACACGCTGTACCGCGGCTCGACGTGGGTGGCGATCAACACTTGGACCTTCACCGATATCGGGAACAACAGCTACCGGCTCCGGATCGTCACCACGGCGAAGACGGTCCAGAATCGCACGCGCACCGAAGCAACGGAGACCACGATCCCATGCAACTGACACGTCGCGGGTTTACGCTGGTCGAACTGCTCGTGGCCCTGGTGTTGCTGGGCGTGATCACCGCCGCCCTGTACCGGGTGCTGGTCACCAACCAGCGCGTGTACCAGGCCCAGACGCAGCGGATCGACCTGCAGCAGAACATCCGTGCGGCCGTCACCATCCTGCCGGCGGAGTTCCGGGAGCTCGCCGCCTCGGATGGGGACATCCAGGTCATGACGTCCACGCAGCTCCAGATCCGGGCGATGCGCTGGCTTGGCTTTGTCTGCCAGGCGCCGGTGCTCGGAGGGTTGCTGGGCGGCGTCCAGATGACGATCCGCGCAGCGCCGTTCTACGGCGCGCGGGGGATCAACACGGCCACGGATTCGATGTTCATCTACTACGACGGCAACCCGGCCTCGCGCCTCGACGACACGTGGGCGCGCGCGAAGCCAACCGCGGCCACCTTACAGAATTGCCCCGCCGGCCCCGGTACCCAGATCACGATGAACCTGGCCCTCGGCGCCGCGCCCAACGTGGCGGGGGCCATTCCGGTCGGCGCGCCGGTGCGGGGGTACGAGCGCGTGACCTATCAATTGTACCAGCCGGCGGGAGATACCTCGTGGTACGTGGGGTTGCAGCCGGCCGGCGGGACGATGCAACCCCTCATCGGTCCCGTGCTCCCGAACGGACTGACGCTCACGTATTTCGATTCGCTTGGCGTCGCGACGGCGAACCCGGCTCGCGTCGCGCGCATCGACATCATCGTGCGCGCCCGCACCGCGCAACCGGTGCGTGCCGCCGGCGGCAGCGGGGCGCTGATCAGGTCGGTAGACAGTGTCGTCACCAGCGTGGCGTTGCGCAACAACCGGCGCTTCTGAACAGGGCGCCTGACTCGTGAAGGAGCACAGCATGAAGCGGATTCTGGCGGACGAGCGCGGCATCGCGCTCGCAGTCGCGATCTTCGCCCTGGTGGTCGTGGGCGCGCTAGTCGCCGGGGCGTTCTTCGCCGGCAACCAGGAGCAGCGGGTCGGCGAGAACCAGCGCCGGGCGCAGCAGTCGTTTGGCGTGGCCGAAGCGGGCGGCGTCGAACGGCTGAATACCTGGGACGCCGTGACCTTGAACCGCCGGCCGACGTACCCCACCGACTCGGTCGCCATCGCCACGCAAAACGCGCCGGGCGGGACCGGGAGCTACGGCGGCTACAGCTACAAGGTTGGGAGGAACATCTTCCTGATCGACGTCACGGGCCGCGATTCGCGGAGCGCCAGCGGCCGCATCGCCGGTGGCGGCGGCGCCCGCCAGCGCATCGGCCTGATCACGCGCCTCGCCCCCATCGAGTTCGACATCAAGGCATCCCTGACCACGCAGGGCGGCGTGAGCGTCTCGGGGAATGCCCACGTCAACGGACTCGACCAAGCCCCGACCGAGTGGGTGGGGGCCTGTGATCCCCCCGGCCCGACACAGGCGGGTGTGCGCGATAAGGGCGGCACCGTCACCACGGCCGACAACGGGACCGTGACCGGCAGTCCGCCGGTGTTGAACGATCCGACGCTGGCGGACTCGAACTTCACGAAGTTCGGCGGGACGACGTATGCCGAGCTCGCGGCGCGGGCCAATGTGGTCCTGCCCCCGGGCAACTACAAGACCCAGCCGGTCGTGTCGGGGACGACATGCGACAAGACCGTCCTGACCAACTGGGGTGACGGCCAGAACCCGGCCGCTCCCTGCGGCAGCTATTTCCCCATCATCCACATCACGGGGTCGGCCACGCTGAACGGGGACCAGGGCCAGGGCATCCTGCTCGTGGACGGGGATCTCACCGTCCAGGGGTCGTACCAGTTCTATGGCATCACCATCATCCAGGGCGACCTCAAGACCGCCGGCGGTGGGACCACGGAGGCGCACTTCTGGGGGGGCGTGATGGCGAAAAACGCCAACCTCGATACGCAAAACCTCGCCGGTAAGGCGACGCTGAACTTCTCGAGCTGCGCGATTGTCACGGCGTTACAGGCCACGAGCTCGCCGGCCATGATGCGCTCGCGCGGGTGGGTGCAGCTGTACTAAGCATCCGCGCGTGCTCCTGAGGGGGGCGGGGCTGCAACATCCCGCCCCTTCCCGCCCCCCGAAGGGTCAATCTGAACCGTGCGCCCGCCGCGTGAAGGAGCGAAACATGCAACGAATGCTCAGGGACGAGCGCGGCATCGCGCTCGCGGTCGCGATCTTCGCGCTAGTGGTCATGGGCGCGCTGGTCGCCGGGGCGTTCTTCGCCGGCACTCAGGAGCAGCGCGTAGGCGAGAACCAGCGCCGCATCCAGCAGGCGTTCGGCGTCGCCGAAGCGGGCATGGGCGAGCGCCTCAGCAAGTGGAGGCCCGACTCGCTCAACCGCCGACCCCTGTATCCGGCCGACTCGGTGCCGATCGGGCCTAACCTGCCGTCGCCCGGCGGTACGGGGCGCTACGGCGGGTACGTCTACAAGCTCGGCAACAACGTGTTCCTGATCGAGGTCACCGGACGCGATACCAAGACCCAACAGGGCGCAACCGCAGCCGGCAGTGGCGCGCGCCAGAGCCTCGCCCTGCTCGCCCGGCTCGCCCCGGTGGACTTCGACATCAAGGCGTCCCTGACCACGCAGGGTGGTGTCAGCGTTCAGGGCAACGCCAATGTGAACGGGTACGACCAAAACCCGACCGAGTGGCCCACGCAGTGCGATCCACCGGGCGCCCCGCAGGCCGGTGTCCGCGATCGCGGCGGCACGGTCACCACGGGCGGAAACGGGACCGTCACCGGCGTTCCGCAGGTGATGAACGATCCGACGCTGGGCGACTCGAGCTTCCTAAAGTTCGGCGGGGCGACGTTTGCCGAGCTCGCGGCGCGAGCCAACGTGGTGCTGCCGGGCGGGACCTACAAGACGCAGCCGGCATTCAGCGGGGGGGCATGCGATAAGAGCGTCCTGACGAACTGGGGTGATGGCCAGAACCCGACTACCGACTGCGGCAACTATTTCCCGATCATCTACATCAACGGGAACGCCACGTTGAACGGGGACCAAGGTCAGGGCATCCTGCTCGTGGACGGGAATCTCGAGGTCCAGGGGTCGTACCAGTTCTATGGGATCGTCGTCATTCAGGGCGACCTCAAGACCTCCGGTGGTGGGAACACCGAGGCCCACTTCTGGGGGGGCGTGATGTCCAAGAACGCCAACCTCGACACCCAGAACCTCTCGGGTAAGGCGACGCTCAACTTCTCGAGCTGTGCGATTCTGACGGCCTTACAGGCTACGAGCACGGTGGCGATGATGCGGTCACGGGGGTGGGTGGCGCTGTACTAGGCGATGAGGCTGGTCACGCGTGAGGGGGCGGGGATGGAACGACCCCGCCCCTTCCCGCCCCGGGGGCTGAAGTTGCAAGTCACATACTACCAAGTGCTTAGCGAAGCAAAGGGCGGCGAAATGGCCGGGTCGGAGCGGCGTTTGAACGCCGTGTTCGTGACCTAAACGTATGCCAGAAAAGTAGTTGGTGATTCGGCCTCAAGTAGGTTCGAGGCTTGACAGGATAAGGAGCGAGTCTTACTGTAGTTTGCCCTCGACCCATCTTGTCTCTAATTCCTGGGACCCATGGCCCTATTCGGCTTCTTGGGCGGCAAAAAAACCTCGGTCGGTCTCGACATCGGCTCCGGTATCATCAAACTGGTCGTCGTCGACCATTCCGGCAGCGAGCCCGAGTTGACCAAAGTGGCTACCACGGAGGTCGCCGCCGACGCCATCGTCGAGGGCGAGGTCATGGACCCCGGCATCGTGGCCGAGGCTATTCGGGGTTTGTTCGCGACCGCCGGCGTCAAGAAAAGGGCCGTAGTGACCGCCGTCGGCGGCCGGGACGTCATCGTCAAGAAGATCCAGATGGACCGGATGAAAGAGGGCGACGCCCGCGAGGTCATCCGCTGGGAAGCCGAGCAGCACGTGCCCTTCGACATGGCCAACGTCGAGCTGGACTTCCAGATCCTCGATCCCGACGCCGAGGGGCTCCAGATGAATGTGCTCCTCGTGGCCGCCAAGCGGGAGCTGGTGGAAAGCCGGGTGGGCCTCTTGGGGGAAGCGGGGCTCGAGCCCGCCATCATCGACGTCGACGCCTTCGCCATCCACAACGCCTTCGAGCTGAACCACCCCGATGCGATGCAGGGCGTGGTCGGCCTGGTGAACATCGGTCACGAAGTGACCAACGTGAACATTCTGGAAGACGGCGTCCCGGTGCTGACGCGGGACCTGTCGGTCGGCACGCGCCGGTTCCGGGAGGACCTGCAGCGTGAGAAGGGGCTGTCGGGCGAGGAGGCGGAGCGGGTCATCCAGGGTGCGTCGCAGCACGCCGACCTGGGCGGCTACGTGGATGCGCGGGGCGAGGAGATCGCGGTAGGGGTGGAGCGGGCGGCGGCGTTCCTCGCCACGGCGTCGCGCTCGGCCGGGGGCCTGTCGCGCGTGTACACGATCGGCGGCGGCGCCCGGATCCCGGGGTTGAACGACGTGCTGGGGAGCCGGCTCAAGGTGTCCGTCGAGCTGGCGAACCCGGTGCAGCGGCTGCGGGTGCGGGACGACGTCTTCGAGGCGGTGTCGGTGGATGAAGTCGCGCCGCTCTTGATGCTGTCGGTGGGTTTGGCGCTGAGGCGCGCCGCATGATCGAAATCAACCTACTGCCGGGGAAGAAGAAGAAAGCGCCGGGCGCGGGTTTCAAGCTCTCGTTGCCCGACTTCCGGGCCATCTTTGCGCAGGTCAAGGATCCCTGGCTCATCGGCGCGGTCGCCGCCTGGGTGTTGGTGGGGGGGGGAGGGGCGGCGCTGTTCATCACGGGGCGCGCCCAGCTGGCACGGGCAGAAGTGCAGCTCGAGGCCGTGAAGGCCGAGAAGCGGCGCTACGACGTCGTGATCGCCCGGAAACGCCTGGCGGAGCGGGTGCGCGACTCGCTGGTGGCGGAGATCAAGCTCATCCGCCAGATCGACGCCGACCGCTACATCTGGCCGCACGTCCTCGACCAGATCACCAAGGCGCTGCCCCCGTACACCTGGATCACGAAGGTTCAATCCTTGACCCTGCTGACTGCAGCGCCCCAGCCGGGCGGGGCCGCGTCCACGACGGACACGCTCAGCGCGGAGCCGCAGGTACGCGTCTCGATCGACGGGCGCACCGTGGACATTCAGGCGTACACGACGTTTCTGCGGCAGCTGTCCGCGTCGCCGTGGCTCACCGACGTGACGCCCGCGAACTCGCAGATCACAATCGAGGCGGACCGGCCGGTGACGCAGTTCAACGTGATCGTGCGGTACCGGATAGCGGATTCGGTCTACATCCGCACGGTGCCGCTCGTCCAGTCAGTGAGGTAGAGCGATGGCGCTGCTGCCCACGGACCAACGCAGCCAGATCATGCTGCTGCTCATCCTCGTCGCGGCCACGGGGGGCTACTTCTTCTGGACCAAGGTCCAGAGCCCGCAGCGCGAGGAGCTGGCCGTTACCGTCGCCCAGCGCGACAGCCTCCGCAAGATTGTCGCGGACGCCATTGCCGACCTGAAGAGCGGGTCCGTCGAGGACCTGCTGCGCCGCGTCGAGCAGTACCAGGGCTCGCTCGAGATCATGCGCCGGCTCGTGCCCGAGGCGAACGAAATCCCGACCCTGATCGATGATATCTCGACCAAAGCCAAAGTCCGGGGTGTGACGCTGGACAAGTTCAACCCCTTGAGCCCCGAGCCGGGCGGGGCGTTCGACACCTACCGCTACCGGCTGACCGTGTTCGGCCATTACGACCAGATCGGTGAGTACCTCGCCGACATCGCCTCCCTCCCGCGCGTGGTCGTGCCGCAGGACGTCATCCTGTCGCCCGCCACGCCTCAGGCGGCGAAGCTGCTGGGCGACACCCTGGGCTCCCTGCTGCTGGCCGAGTTCTCGATCCGCACGTTCGTGAAGGCGAAGGCGCCGCCGGCGGCCGGAGGAGTGGCCCGTGCGGGCAATTAGGCTCGCGCTCGTCGTGGCGTTCGGCGCGACGGCGCCGGCGGTGGCGCAGCAGCCGGCGCGCGACACCACCGCGCGGCCCGACTCCGTGCCGCCCGTCACCTCCCTGGTGCGCGAAGTGTTCGCGTACGAGGGCGGTGGACGCGACCCGTTCATGTCCCTGCTCAAGTCGGGCGACGTGCGCCCGCTGATCTCGGACCTGCGGCTGACGACGATCATCTACGACGCGCGCATCGGGGCGCGCAGCGTCGCCGTGCTGCGCGACATTACCAACCGGCGGATCTACCGCGTGAAAACGGGCGAGATCCTCGGCCGGCTGAAGGTCACGCAGATCCGCCCCCGCGAAATTGTGTTTACCGTGCAGGAATTCGGGTTCGAGCGCCAGGAAACGCTGTCGCTCGCCAAGCAGGAGGAGACGCCATGAAGCCCATTTTTCCCCTCGCGGCGTTGCTGGCCGTCGCCGCGCCCCGTGCCCTTGTGGGGGCGAGCGGGGGCGGGCGAGACGGCGAAGTCCGCGCCGTCAGCGTGCTCCCGGCTGCCGGCCAGGTCCAGGTGGTCATCGACCTCCAAGGCGCCGTGGAAGTCCAGGACTTCACGCTCAGCGGTCCCGCCCGCCTCGTCATCGACTTGGTGGGGGCGCGGCTCGCCGCGCCGGCCGCGCTGTACGACGGCCAGAACCGCGGCGGGGTCCGCAACATCCGCTACGCCCAGTTCAAGCCGGACGTCGTGCGCGTGGTGATCGACCTCGACGTCTTGAAGGACTATCAGGTGGAGCGCGGCGCGGGCCAGGTGCGCGTGCGCATCGGGACGGAGCGCACCAGCTTCGCCGCCTGGTCGAGCCGCAACGTCACTCCCCCCCCCGCCCCCCCCGTTCCCCCTGTCCGGGTTGCCGAGAGGATGCCAGGGAATGAGGCCCCCCCGCCGGCCGTCACGAGCAGCGGCGGGCCGGAGCAGGCGGCGCGCGTGCGCACGCCCAGCGTCGGCCGGCCGATGTCGATCGACGAATACCTTGCGACGCACCGCCGCGAAGCCGTTCAGTCCCAGGCCCCGCGCATCACGGTGCAGTGGGACAACGCCGACATCGAGGACGTGGTCGCGGGGTTCGCGGCCTTCAGCGGCCGCACCATCATCATCGGGAAGAACGTCTCGGGGAAGGTGACGGCCGAGGTCAAGAACCAGCCGTGGGACCTGGCGTTCAACGCGGTGCTGCAGTCGCAAGGGCTCGCGGTGCAGACGCTCCCCGGCGGCATCTTCACCGTCGTGAGCGCCGCGGAGCTGGCGCGCGCCGACTCGACCGTGCCGATCACGACGCGCCTCGTCCGCATCAATTACGCCAAGGCGACCTCGCTCGTCCCTGCGGTGGCCTCGATCGTCACCAAGCGCGGCCAGGTGGTCGCCGACTCGGTGACGAACTCCCTCGTCATCACCGAAATCAGCTCGCGCGTCGACGAAGTCGTGGATTTCGTGCGTGGGCTGGACCTGCGCACGCCCCAGGTGTCGATCCAGGCGAAGATCATCCTCGTCGACCGGACGGACGTGGAAGAGCTGGGCGTGAAGTACGACCTCGGCTCGGCGACGCAGTTCTTCAACCGGCTCGTCCAGCGCCCGGACCCGCGGAGCGCCGAGGAGGTGGACACCGATCTCGACGGCGTGCCCGACGCGCGGGTTCCCACCCAGAATTTCGATCGGAACACGGACATCATCGCGCTCGGCGGCAATTCGCTGTCGGCCATCGGCAACGCGGGTGCCAACGTGGCGACGCCCGCCCTCGAGCTGATCTTCTCGACGGCGATCGGCAACTTCGACCTCACCACGTTCGTCCAGGCCCTGCAGAGCGTCAAGCTGGCCGACGTCCAGGCCGAGCCGACGATCACGACGGTGGACAACCGCCAGGCGGAGATCCTGGTCGGCGACCGGGTGCCGATCCGGGTGATCGACCCCGGGACCGCGGTGGCCGGCGCCGGCGCGCAACTGCCGCGCGCGACCGTCCGGTTCGAAAACACCGGGATCAACCTGCGCGTGACGCCGCACGTGACCGCGAACCGCCAGATCCTGATGGAGGTGCACGCCGAGCGCTCGGCCCTGCGCGCGGAGGCGACAGACGTCGGCTTCACCCTCCAGACCCAACAGGCCGACAATCAGATCCTGGTCGAGGACGGTGAAACGGTCGTGGTTGGCGGCCTGACCGTGACTGAGGTCACGGTGGCCAAGACGGGAATACCGTTCCTTGTAGACCTCCCGATTCTGGGCAAGCTGTTCGGGTTCTCGTCCCAGACGGAGAACCGGCGCGATCTCTTGATCCTGATCACGCCGCACATCATCGACGACCTGGTGGCGCCCACCGGGCAGTAAGCCGGGAGCTGACATGCAGCAGGCACGACGCGGCACGGCACTCTGGGGGACTGTTGTCCTCGCACTCGCCTTTTGGGCGTGCGAGACGACGCGCAACCCGGGCGGCATCCAGCATGATCTCACCGATCCGGCCATCATCCTCACCAATACGGCCGGGGACACGCAGGACATCCAGAACGGCCTGCGGTTCAACGTCTCGGCGGTCGACAACCTGGCGCTGAAGAGCGTCCGGCTGTCGTTCAGCGGCGGGCTGCTCGGGGTGCTCGACACGGTCTTCACCGGCACCGTGAAGTCGTACGCCGTGTCGCGGACGATCAGCTTCCCGGCGAACTCGGGCGCGGGCGGCGGCATCACCATCGTGGGCCGTGCCACCGACGGCGCGGGCAACTTCGCCGAGGACACGCTCTTCATCTTCCTGCGCAACGTGCAGGCGCTCCAGGTCATCCTGATCTCGCCGACGCCGGGGGCGGTGGCGTCCAGCGGGCGCAACATCCTGGTCCAGGTGCACGCGACCCAGAACAGCGGCATTGTGAAGATCGGCTTCCTCATGGCGCCCCGGAGCGCCGTGACCAATCCCACAACGCCGCCGAACGACTCAATCGTCTTCCTGGGAACCCGGCCCGACACGGCGGACTACGTCGACACCCTGGTCGTGACGGCGACCTCCGGCTCGTTCGATGTAGTCGGGTTCGCCGAAGACTCGGCGGGGCGACGCGGGTTCTCGAGCATCGTCACCGTGACGATCCAGTCGGCAGCGAACGACATCACGCCGCCGCAGGTCGCGCACAAGATCAGCCCGCGCGTCGAAGTGGACGACACGGTGATCATCAGGGCGACCGACGCCAGCGCCATCTCGTGGATTGGCTTCCGCGTGGACACGGGCGGCGGCGTCTTACTCAAGTTCGATACGGTCGACGTGACCGCCGGGAACCTGACCGACGTGACGCGCCGCGCCAATCTGAATCTCGGCTCGGTGCTGCCGCCCGGCGCCCTGCCCAAGACCATCGTCGTGCGCGGCTACGCGTGCGACATTGCGACCCCGACGCGGAACTGCTCGTACACGAACACGACGACGCTGTTGCCGAGTGCGCCCGCCCCGGCGCCGGGCATCCAGCGGCCGCAGCTGGGGGCCGCCGGCTTGATCGACACCGTGATCGTGGTCAACGGCGTCACCGTGGGGTTCCCGGGTTCGGGGAGCGTCAAGGACGCGATCTACAACGGCAACCTGCGGGAGCTGTACCTCACGAACCCGGCGCTCAACCGGGTGGACGTGTTCCGGGTCGACGGCGACACGTTCGTGACCGGAGGCATCACCACCGCGGGCGGCCAACCCTGGGGCATCGCGCTGTGGCCGCGCGACACGCTCGGCGGCTACAAAGATACGATCGTCGTGGCGGACGCCGGCGGCACGCAGCTCTCGATCATCAACGTGGGCGCGGGCGGTCCGCGCCAGATCCTGTGGCGTCAGGACCTGCCAAACTTCATCCTCCAGACGTACAAGGTGCTGATTACGCCGGGCGGATCGCGCGAGGAGATCACGAGCCACGATCTGTCGGACATCCCGCAGTACGTCGCGACCGTCTGCCGGTCCGGCGGCGGAGCCCTGTGCCATAGCGACTCGGTATTCGCACTATACTCGACCTCGCCGACGGTGAGCAGCACGTCGCCGTTCAACGGTCGCGGCACGCTACGGATGGAGAAGTTGATCAACACGACCAATCCCAACCTGATGTACGGCAAGTTCTTTTGGGAGATCGCCACCACGACGTTCACGACGGGCACGGACACGCTGCGGATCGTGCTGCGGCGCGGCCGCAACTTCAGCAAGGTGGTCCTCTCGGCGTGCGCCGGCGTCACGGTCAGCCTCAACGGCATGGGCCTCGGCGACCGCACGTTCGCGCGCAACTCCGGGAACTTCAACCATGCCTTCTTCGGCGAGGGCGGCAGCACACCGGTGGCGTTCGCGCGCGTCATGTCGTACGACGCGCGCGATACGCTGCTCCAGGGCGCCAACGCGTTCATCGCGAGCTGCACCACGGGACCCGGCCAAACCGACGGCGGGGAGAACGACGTGGACCTCGGGATGTCGCCGGGGGTCGACGTCAGCGACTTCATCAGCAACACCGGCATCAAGGTCCAGTCGATCGCCACGAACTTCAACGGCCTCACGAACGCCGTGCGCGCCGACTCGATCTACTATCTGGACGAGGACCTGCGCCGGAAGTCGACCTCGGCGGCGTCGCCCGGAACCGGCCTGGCGACTGCCGGCATGGACATGAACTATTTCCACGACTACGCGCCGACGGGATCGTGCCCGCCCACCAGCCCGTCGTGCGGGGGGACGGCGGTAAACTCGAACAACCGGCTGATCTTCTCGGCGAGCCCCGCCGGGAACATCGACGTGTTCGATACGTACTTCGGCGCGTTCATTGCATCGATCCCGGTGCGCGACCCGGTCATCGGCCCGCTGCGCGTCGCGTTCGACAACGTAAGCGGCGAGCAGCTGCTCTTCGGCGTGACGACCAACGGGCTGCTGGTGCTGCGGTTGCCCGCGTTCATCAACCCGCTGCCGGCACCGCCGCGGTGACTTCACCACCCGTTCCCCCTCCCCACGTTGTGGAGAGGGGGCCAGGGGGTGAGGCAGTGCGAGCCCGACTCCCGGTCGGGCTCTCGTGTTATCGGAGGTACCGGACCCGGTGATGTTTCGGTTCACGACGGCAGGCGAATCCCACGGCCGCGGGCTCGTGGCGATCCTGGAAGGGATCCCCGCCGGCCTGCCCCTGTCGGCCGAGCCCGTGGACGCCGAGTTGAAGCGCCGCCAGGGCGGCTACGGCCGCGGGGCGCGCATGAAGATCGAATCTGATCGCATCGAGTGGCTCGCCGGGGTGCGCGCGGGCGAGACGCTCGGCTCGCCGATCGCGATGCTGATCTGGAACCGCGACTGGGAGCACTGGCGGGACGTGATGGCGCCCGAGGCGGACCCGGCGCCCGGCGCCGAGCGCCGGCGTCAGGTCACACGGCCCCGCCCCGGGCACGCCGACCTCGCCGGCTCCCTGAAGTACGACCGCACCGACGCGCGCGACATCCTGGAGCGCGCCAGCGCCCGCGAGACCGTCGCCCGCGTCGCCTGCGGGGCCGTCTGCAAGGTGCTCCTGGGCCAGTTCGGCATCGAGATCGGCTCGCACGTGGTGGAATTGGGCGGCGTGGTCGCGCGTGTAGGGGCGCAGCATGCTGCGCCCCTACATGGCTTGAACGCGGTGGCCGACCAGAGTCCCGTCCGGTGCCTGGATCCCGACGCCGAGGCCGAAATGATCCGCCGCATCGACGCCGCCAAGGCGGCGGGCGACACCCTGGGCGGCGTGGTGGAGGTGGTGGGGCTGGGCATCCCCGTGGGGCTGGGCTCGCACGTCTCCTGGGACGCGAAGCTCGACGGCCGCCTGGCCCAGGCGCTGATGTCGATCCCCGCGGTGAAGGGGGTTGAGCTGGGGCTCGGGTTCGAGGCGGCGCGGCGCAAGGGGTCGGAGGTGCACGACGAGATCCTGCCCGGCCTGGCGCGCGCCACCAACCGCGCCGGCGGCACCGAGGGCGGGATGACCACCGGGGAGCCGCTCGTCGCCCGGGTGGCGATGAAGCCGATTTCGACGCTGATGTCGCCCCTGAAAACGGTCGACTTGCAGACGGGGGCCCCGGCGCAGGCGCAGTCGGAGCGCTCGGACGTGACCGCCGTGCCGGCGATGGGGGTCATTGCCGAGGCGATGATGGCCATCGTGCTCGCGCAGGCGCTGCTCGAGAAGTTCGGCGGCGACGCGCTCAGCGAGCTGAAGCGCAACGTCGAGGGCTACCTGGCGCAGGTGCGCGCCCGCACGCCCCCGAAGAGGGAGGGGGCCGCGTCGTGAAAAAGCACGTCGTCTTGATCGGTCTGCCCGGCTCGGGCAAGACGACCGTGGGACGGCTCGTCGCGGAGCAGTTGCACGCGGCGTTCGTGGACATCGACTCGATCCTCATGCGCAAGGAAGGCAAACCCATCACGATGATCTTCGCGGAGAAGGGCGAGCAGGCGTTCCGCGCGCTCGAGCGGAAGGAGATGGAGGCCGCGCTCGCAAACCAGCCGTCGGTCATCGCACCGGGCGGCGGGTGGGCGGCGCAACCGGGGGCGCTCGAGGCCGCAAGGGCCGCCGGGTACGTGGTTTACCTGAAGACGCGCCCCGAGACGGCGGCGGCGCACGCCGCGCCCTCGGGAACCCGTCCGTTGTTAATGGGTGAAGACCCAGAGGCGCAGATGCGCGCGCTCCTCAAGGAGCGCGAGCCGTTCTATTCCCGGGCGGATGCCAAGGTCGACACGGATCGCAAGACGACGGACCAAATCGTCCTCGAGGTCGTCCGGCTTGCGCAGACAAGTGCAGGATGGTAAAGATGCCCTCCTGTCGTTTGACGAAAGGTTGATCGGTGGTAGCTAAGAAGCGTGACGTGGCGACTACAGAGGCCAGGCCCAAGCGCGCGCGCAAGCCCAGCACGCGACGCAAGGTCGCCGCGCCGGCTGACCCCGGGGCGGCGCCCCGGGGTACCCGGGGCAAAGGCAGCGCGCTCGTCATCGTCGAGTCCCCCACCAAGGCCAAGACGATCGGCAAGTATCTGGGCCGCGGCTACACGGTGAAGGCCACCGTGGGACACCTGCGCGACCTCCCGAAGCGCGAACTGGGCGTGGACGTCGAGAACGGGTTCACGCCCAAGTACGTCACGATCAAGGAAAAGGCGAAGACCCTGGCCGAGATCAAGAAGGCGGCCCAGGTGGCGGACCGCGTGCTGCTCGCGACCGACCCCGATCGCGAGGGCGAAGCGATTGCCTGGCACGTGGCCTCGCAGCTCGGCAACGGGGCGGACGACGCCGGCAAGATCCGGCGCGTCCTGTTCCACGAAATCACCAAAGACGCCGTGGCGCAGGCGCTCGCGAACCCGCTCGACATCGACCAGCGCAAGGTGGATGCCCAGCAGGCGCGGCGCGTGCTCGACCGGCTCGTGGGCTACAAGGCATCGCCGCTCCTGTGGAAGATGATCAAGACGGGCCTCTCGGCGGGGCGGGTACAGACCGTTGCGCTCCGCTTGATCTGCGAGCGGGAAGAGGAGATCCGCAAGTTCGTGCCGCAGGAGTACTGGACCGTCGCCGCCGATCTCGAAAAGGACGGCCAGGCGTTCCAGGCGCGGCTCCACAAGCTCGACGGCCACAAACCCGAGATCAAGAACGAAGCGACGGCGCAGGCGATCGTCGCCGAAGCGGCGAAGCTGGCGTTCGTCGTCACGACGGTCGAGCGCGGCGAGCGCCGCCGCAAGGCCCCCGCGCCCTTCACCACCAGCACCATGCAGCAGGAGGCGGCCAAGCAGCTCGGCTTCTCGGCGGGCCGCACGATGCGCGCGGCCCAGCGACTGTACGAGGGTGTGGAGATCGGCGCTGAGGGGCCCGTTGGACTCATCACCTACATGCGCACCGACTCCGTCCGCGTCGCCGACAGCGCGATCGCGCAGGCGCGAGACTTCATCGGGGACCGGTTCGGCAAACCCTACCTCCCCGGCGAGCCCAACGTCCACAAGGGCGGCCGCGGCAACTCGCGCGTCCAGGACGCGCACGAGGCCATCCGGCCGACCGAAGTGCAGCGCCGGCCCGAGGAGTTGAAGGGCCACCTCGAGTCCGACCTGTTCAAGCTGTACCAGCTGATCTGGCGGCGCTTTGTGGCCTCCCAGATGACTGCCGCGATCTTCGAAACCACCAAAGTCGACTTCGTGCTCGGTCGGTTCGTCTTCCGCGCGACCGGCTCGCGCGTGGTGTTCGATGGTTACCACGTGCTGTACCACGAGGCTCACGAGGCCGGCGACGCCAAGACGCTGGAGGACCTGCCGCCGATTCCGGAGCTCGCCGCCGGCGACCACGTCACGGTCAAACAGATCGTCCCCAGCCAGCACTTCACGGAGCCACCGCCGCGCTACAGCGAGGCCAGCCTGGTGAAGGAGTTGGAGCGGCTCGGCATCGGCCGGCCCTCGACGTACGCGACGATCATCTCCACGCTGCGCACGCGCTGGTACGCCACCGCCAAGGACCGGCGCTTCCAGCCGACGCCGCAGGGAGAGACCGTGTGGAAGGTGATGAAGCGCTGCTTCCCAGAAGTCTTCGAGGTCGGGTTCACGGCGCAGATGGAGACGGAGCTCGACAAGGTGGAGGAAGGCGACCTGGGCTGGCAGCAGGTGCTGGGCGACTTCTGGAAGCCGTTCAACCGCGCGCTCGAGGCGGTGGACGTCATGCGCATCATCCACGACGTGCACGACCTCTCGGCCCTGTCCAAAGAGCGCTGCCCCCTGTGCGGGTCGCCGCTCGAGGTGCGCAGCGGGCGGTTCGGGCCGTTCATCGCCTGCGTGAAGTACGCGGCCAAGGAGTGCACCTACTCCCGGTCCCTGAAGAAGGACAAGGTGCCCGACCGGCCCACCGACGAGATCTGCAAGGAGTGCGGCGCGCCGATGGTCATCAAGACCGGCCGGTTCGGCGAGTTCCTGGCCTGCACGCAGTACCCGAAGTGCAAGCACACGCGGCCCGTGCCGCTCGGCATCAAGTGCCCGAAGTGCGGGGTGGGGGATCTGGCGGAGCGGCGCACCAAGAAGGGCCGGAACTTCTTCGGTTGCCTGCGCTACCCGGACTGCGATTATTCCACCTGGAACAAGCCCGTGGCGGTGCCCTGCCCGAGCTGCGGGTTCGTGGGGATGGAGCAGAAGCAGTCCAAGACGACGGGAGCGACGCGCAAGTGCCTGAAGTGCGGACACGAAATGGCGGTGGAGGAGACGGCGCCCGAGCCCGTAGCATCGTAGGGGCGCAGCATGCTGCGCCCGTACAGGCCACAGTAGTCGGGGGCGGGCTCGCGGGGAGCGAGGCCGCCTGGGCGCTGGCCGAGCGCGGCGTTCGCGTCACGCTGCACGAGATGCGGCCGGTCAAGATGACCGCGGCGCATCAGTCGGGCCGCCTCGCCGAGCTGGTCTGCAGCAACACCTTCAAATCGGTCGAGCCCACGAACGCCCACGGCCTGCTCAAGGCCGAGATGCGGCGCCTGGGGAGCATCGTGCTCCAAGCAGCCGACGAGGCCCGCGTGCCGGGCGGGACCGCGCTCGCCGTGGACCGCGTCGCCTTCGCCGAGGGGGTCGAACGCAGGATCCTCGCGCACCCCAACATCGCTGTGGTCCGCGAAGAGGTCACAGACCTGCCGTCCCCCGGCGTGCTCGCCACGGGGCCGCTCACGTCTGACGCGTTGGCTCAGGCCATCGCGCGCCGCCTCGGCGTGCAGGCGCTCGCCTTCTACGATGCCATCGCGCCCATTGTCGCCGTCGAGTCGCTCGATCTCGACGTGCTGTTCCGCGCCTCGCGCTACGGCAAGGGTGGCGGAGATGACTACCTGAACGCTCCGTTGACCCAAGCCCAGTACGAGGCGTTCGTCGCCGCGCTGATCGCCGGCGAGCAGTTCCGGCCGGGCACCGGCCACGAGTTCGACGAGGTGCCCTACTTCGAGGGGTGCCTGCCCATCGAGGAGATGGCCGAGCGGGGCCCTGAAACACTCCGATTCGGACCCATGAAATCGGTGGGACTGGTGGATCCCCGGGCTGGCGCCCGGGGTCAGTCCTACGCCGTTGTCCAGTTGAGACAAGAGGATCGAGCGGGGCAAATGTGGAACCTCGTGGGATTTCAGACGCGGCTCAAGGTCCCCGAGCAGCAGCGCATCTTCCGGACGATTCCCGGCCTGGCGCAGGCCGAGTTCCTGCGCTACGGCAGCATTCACCGCAATTCGTATGTGAACGCGCCGCAGGCGCTGACGCCGCACCTGTCGGCCAAGGACGATGCGCGGCTCCTGTTCGCGGGGCAGCTCACCGGCGTCGAGGGGTACACCGAATCGGCGGCGACGGGGCTCGTCGCGGGGATCAACCTGGCGCGGCTGCTCGCGGGCGAGGCGCCCCTGCTGCCTCCGCCGACCACGATGCTGGGCGCGCTCTATCGGTACCTGCGCGAAGCCGAGCCCGCGCACTTCCAGCCGATGAATGCGAACTTCGGCCTCGTCGAGCCGCTCGAGACTCCCGTGAAGGACAAGGCCAAAAAGAAGGAGCAGCTGGTGGAGCGGGCGCTGCGCGAGATGGAAGAGTTCGCGCACAGTGTAGGTGTGGAGGCTCGGAGAGAGGGGAGCGCACGTGCTGTTTGATCCGTGCGCTGCCCTTCAGGGCACGGGTAACGAAGCGTGACCATCGAAACCGATCTCCAATCATTCCGGGACTTCCTGGCCAAGGAGCGCAACGACTCGCCCCACACCGTGAAGGCGTACGCGCGCGACGTGGGCGAGTTCGCGGCGTTCTGTGGGCGCTACTACGGTGGGCCGTGGAGCTGGGCCGGCGTGGACCGCCTCGCCGTCCGTGGCTTCCTGGGGGCGCTGCAGCAGCGCGGGCTCGCCAAACGGTCCGTCGCCCGGGCGCTGTCGGCGCTGCGCACGTTCTACCGGTTCCTGAACGCGACGCGCGGGATCGAGGTGAATCCCGCGCGCGCGACCCGCACCCCCAAGCTCGATCGCACCCTGCCGACGCACCTGGACCGCGCGGAGATCGAGATGCTGTTCGCCGAGGCGGAGGCGCAGGCGGCGGCGGGCGCATTCCGCGAGGCGCGCGACCTCGCGATGCTGGAGCTGTTCTACTCCACGGGGATGCGGCTGTCGGAGCTGGCGGGGTTGAGCGATGGCGATCTCGATCTCGTGTCGGACCAGGCGAAGGTGCGGGGCAAGGGGAAGAAGGAGCGGATCGTCCCGGTGGGGTCGCACGCCGCGCGGGCCCTGCGGCAGTACTTCCGCCACCGCGACGCGTTGCTCGCCGCAACGGGCGGGTCCGTCCGGCCGGTGTTCGTGAACCGGCGCGGGCGGCGGCTCACGCCCCGGGGTGTGCAGCTCGCGATGAAAGGACTGTTCGGCGTGCTGGCGGGGGGGCGGGGGCGAGACCTGCACGTGCACGCGCTGCGGCACTCCTTCGCGACTCACCTGCTGGATGCGGGGGCCGACCTCCGCGCCGTGCAGGAGCTGCTGGGCCACGCCTCGCTCGGCACGACGCAAGTGTATACTCATACGTCGGTCGAGCGTCTCAAGCGGGTGTACCACCAGGCTCACCCGAGAGCCTAAGGACTAAGAGGCTAAGGGCTACGTGCATCTACGCATTCGCAGCACGACGATTCTCTGCGTCCGCCGGGACGGGCGCGTCGCCATGGGCGGCGACGGGCAGGTCACGGTCGGCGAGACCGTGATGAAGGCGCATGCGAACAAAGTCCGCGCCTTGAAGGGCGGGAAGATCCTGGCCGGCTTCGCGGGCGCGGCCGCCGACGGGATCACGCTGATGGAAAAGCTCGAGGAGAAGCTCGAGCGCTACCCCGGGAATCTCGCTCGGGCGGCGGTGGAGCTGGCCAAGGATTGGCGCGGCGACCGAGTGCTGCGGCGGCTCCAGGCCCTCCTCGTCGTGGCGGACCAGGAGCGCGGGTACGTCGTGTCGGGCTCGGGCGAGCTGATCGAGCCGGACGACGGCATCCTCGCCATCGGCTCGGGCGGGCCCTATGCGCTCGCGGCCGCCCGCGCGATGCTGGCGACCACGAGCCTCGCCCCAAAGGACGTCGTCCAGCGGTCGCTCGCGATCGCCGCCGAGATCTGCGTATACACGAACGAACACACCACCATACTCGAGCTCTAGCGATGGCCGAACCGACGCGCACCCCACCTCCCTCGCAACCCCCAGCGACGCCGCCGGCACAAGGCGTGCTGCCGCCGGACGAGCACAAGCCGAGCGACGCACCACCCTGGCTGGAGGAGTTGCCGCCCCGCAAGATCGTCGCGGAGCTGGACCGCTACATCGTGGGCCAGGATGCGGCGAAGAAGGCCGTCGCCATCGCGGTGCGCAACCGCTGGCGGCGGGCGCAGGCGCCCGACGACATCCGGGATGAGATCCTGCCGAACAACATCATCATGATCGGCCCCACGGGAGTGGGGAAGACCGAGATCGCCCGCCGTCTGGCCCGCCTCGCCGGCGCGCCGTTCATCAAGGTCGAAGCGTCGAAGTTCACCGAGGTGGGGTACGTCGGCCGCGACGTGGAGTCGATGATCCGCGAGCTGGTGGACGTGTCCATCAACATGGTCCGCACCGAGCGCGAGGACGACGTCTATCCGACCGCCGAGCAGCGCGCCGAGGAGCGGTTGCTTGACCTGCTCCTCCCGCCTCTGCCCAACGCACCGCCCGCTCCCAGCTCCCCGCTCCCCGCAGGAGCAGGGAGCACGGAGCAGGGAGCGGGGGGGGGGGGGCGGCCTCTGTTCGTCGTGTCCTCCAAGGGCGACGTGACCCCCAAGATCGCGGAAGTGGACGCCGAGGCCCAGGAACGCCGCCGCCGCACCCGTGAGAAGCTGCGCCAGCAGCTCAAGGATGGTCTGCTGGAGGAGCGCGACGTGGAGGTCGAGGTACAGCAGCAGAGCTTCCCCATGCTCGACATGATGCAGCCGCCCCAGGGGATGGAGGGGACGGACGTCAACTTCACCGAGATGCTGCAGGAGATGCTGCCGAAGAAGAAAAAGCGGCGCACCGTGCACCTGCACGAAGCGCGGCGCATCCTGATCGACGAGGAGCTAAAGAAGCTGGTCGATATGGACGACGTGGTGAGCGAGGCACTCGACCGCGTGGAGAACCACGGCGTCATTTTCATCGACGAGCTCGACAAGATCGCGGGGGAGCGCGGCACCGTCGGCCCCGACGTGTCGCGCGAGGGGGTGCAGCGCGACCTGCTCCCGATCGTCGAGGGCTCGACCGTCCAGACCCGCTACGGCTACGTCCGCACCGACCACGTCCTGTTCATCGCGGCGGGGGCGTTCCACGTGTCGAAACCGAGCGACCTGATCCCCGAGCTGCAGGGGCGCTTTCCCATCCGCGTCGAGCTGCAGCCGCTGACCGAGGAGGACTTCGTCCGCATCATGACGGAGCCGGAGAACGCGCTGACCAAGCAATACGCGGCGCTGTGCGCCGCCGAGGGCGCAACCCTCGAGTTCACGCTCGACGGCGTGAAGGAGATCGCGCGCATCGCGGCTAAGGTGAACGAGCGCATGGAGAACATCGGCGCGCGCCGCCTGCACACCGTACTGACGACGCTGCTCGAGGAGGTGCTGTTCGAGCTGCCCGACTATCCCACCAAGCAGATCGTCTTCACGGCCGAGTCGGTGCGGGACCGGCTGTCGAAGATCGTCGATGACGAGGATCTCCGCCGGTACATCCTCTGACTCCGGCGCTCTGCCGCCCTCAGCGCACGGGCGGCGTCAACCGGACGACGTTGAAGTTGAGGCCGCTCGAAATCGCCACGGGGACGCTGCTGGCCGTCGTCGTGCCGTTGCCGAGCTGGCCGCTCTCGTTCGCGCCCCAGCACCAAACCGGACCGGACGTACCGGTGAATCCGCAGGCGAAGTGCCTCCCGGCGTTGATGTCGCCGATCGGGGCGCCGCTCGCGGTCGCCACCGGCACGCTGCTGCCCGTGGTCGTGCCGTTGCCGAGCTGCCCGCTCTCGTTGGCGCCCCAGCACCAGACCTGGCCGGCGTCCCCGGCGTAGGCGCAGGCGAAGTTCGGGCCGACTGCGACGTCGCCGAACAGGAGGCCGCTCGAAATCGCCACCGGGACGCTGCTGTTCGCCGTGGTGCCGTTGCCCAGCTGTCCGCTGGCGTTGGCGCCCCAGCACCAGACTCGGCCGGGCTGGTCTACCCGGCCGACGAGCCCGCAGACGAAGTTCGGGCCGGCGGCGAGCGAGCTGAACGTGAGGCTGCTCGCGATCCGCACGGGGACGCTGCTGCTCGTCGTCGTGCCGTTGCCGAGCTGACCGCTCTCGTTCGCGCCCCAGCACCAGACGGGTCCGTCCTTGTCGAGGTTCCCCACGATCCCGCAGGCGAAGTTGGCCCCAGCGGCGAGCGTGTTGAACGACAGAGTGCTGGAAATCCGCACGGGCACGCTGCTGCCCGTGGTGGTGCCGTTGCCGAGCTGGCCGCTCTCGTTCGCGCCCCAGCACCAGACCGGTCCGGAGAGGGCGGTGAGCGCGCAGACGAAGTGCGGGCCCACGTCCAGGTCGCCGAAGGTGGCGCTGGTCGCGATCCGCACGGGGACGCTGCTGCTCGTTATCGTGCCGTTGCCCAGCTGGCCGCTCTCGTTCGCGCCCCAGCACCAGATCGGGCCGGGCGTATCGACGTCCCCGGCGATCGCGCACGCGAAGTTCGGCGCGGCGCCGATCGTGTGGAATATGCTGCCGTTCGAGATTTGGACCGGGACTCTGCTGTCCGCCGTGTTGCCGTTGCCGAGCTGGCCGCTCTCGTTCGCGCCCCAGCACCAGACGGGTCCAGCGAGGCCCGCCAGGCCGCAGGTGAAACGCTGACCCGCCGCGAGGTCGCCGAAATCGATGGTGCTCGCGACCGCCGCCGGGACGCTGGAGTTGACCGTATCGCCGCTGCCGAGCTGGCCACGGTCGTTCGCACCCCAGCACCACACTCTGCCGGGCGTATCGAGCGGGCCCGCGATCGCGCAGGCGAAGTTCGTATCCGGCGGAGCGGGCGGCGGGGGCACGCTGACGGTGATACTCGCGCTGCCGCTCTTCCCCTCGCTCGTCGCCGTGATCGTCGCCAGGCCGGGGGCTTGGCCGGTCACGAGCCCGGTGTCGCTCACCGTCGCCACCGCCGTGTCGCTGCTCGTCCAACTAATAGGGCGTCCCGCGAGCGGGGTGCCGGCGCTGTCTTTCGGGGTCGCCGTGAGCTGCACCGTTTGATGCACGTCGACCGACGCCGAGGAGGGGGTGACGTCCACCGTAGCGACGGGCCGCGGCTCGGTGACGGTGATACTCGCGCTGCCGCTCTTCCCCTCGCTCGTCGCCGTGATCGTCGCCAGGCCGGGGGCTTGGCCGGTCACGAGCCCGGTGTCGCTCACCGTCGCCACCGC
>DASYQX010000081.1:0-9951 GCA_036004985.1 Gemmatimonadales bacterium | reverse complement strand
TAGCCGTAGGAGGAGACGCCGTACGAAATCGCGCCGGCGCGGACCTGCGCATCCGCGAACGGCTCGATCATGCGATGCTCGCGCGCCATGCGCCGAATCCAGCGATCCGATTTGATCGACATGGGGGCGCAATGTAATGGCGCCACCGTCACTTACGCCACTTGATTCGGTTGACAAGGCTGCGGGGCGGGTTATAGCTTCCAAGAACTCCAAGTGAATTTTTTCACGAGCGCGATGCAGCCCTACATCCCATTGCTCATGCTGATCGGCCTGGCCGTCGTCGCCGGTGCGACGATGATCGGCGCCTCGCATTTCCTCGGACCGCGCCGCCCCACCGAGGTGAAGGACCGGCCGTACGAGAGCGGCATGCCGCCTCTCGGCACCGCCCACGAGCGCTTCTCCGTGAAGTTCTATCTCGTGGCCATGCTGTTCATCGTCTTCGACATCGAGACGGTCTTCCTGATCCCCTGGGCGACCATCTACTTCAACGACTCGGCGGGCGTCCCCATGGGGTTCCTGCACGTCGAGATGCTCGTGTTCCTCGCGCTGCTGTTCGTCGGCTACGTGTATGTCTGGAAGCGGGGGGCATTTCAATGGGATTGAGGCTATGAAACGCGTGATCGATACCCAGGAGGTCGCGGGGCAGAGCCCCAACTACCTCCTCGCCAAGTTCCAGGATCTGATCAACTGGGCCGTGAACTCCTCCCGGGCCAACTCGCTGTGGCCGATGCCGTTCGGCACCGCGTGCTGCGCCATCGAGTTCATGGCCACGGCGGCAAGCCGCTACGACTTCGCCCGGTTCGGAATGGAGCGGCAGGCGTTCTCGCCGCGCCAGGCCGACGTCCTGATCTGCGCGGGGCGCCTGCCGTTCAAGCTCGCCCCGGTGATCCGCCGCATCTACGACCAGATGCCCCAGCCCAAATGGGTGATCTCGATGGGGGCCTGCGCCTCGACCGGGGGCATCTTCGACAACTACGCGATGGTGCAGGGGATTGATACGATCGTTCCAGTGGACGTCTACGTCCCGGGATGCCCACCCCGTCCGGAGGGGTTGCTGTACGGCGTCCTCATGTTGCACAAGAAGATCAAGGGCGAATCCCTGTTCGACGGAGTGCCGCGCCGCCGCGAGCAGCCCCTCGACGAGAAGGGCCTGCGCCTCTCGCCCGAGACGATCGACGAGATCTCGGAGCCCTTCGGCAACTCGGTCCACCAGTTCCGCTCGGCGTGAACCCGACCGTCGCTGCGCTGCAGGCGACCTTCGGCGAGGGCACCGCGATCGGCCGCGCGCTCGTCGCGCGGGACGGCGAAACCGTCGTGTACGTCGCCGGCGACCGGCTGCTCGACGTGATGCGCTGGCTGCGGCAGACGCCGGGGCAGGAGTACGACTACCTGGTGGACGTCACCGCCGTCGAATACCGCGACCGCGAGCGGCCCCTCGAGGTCGTGTACTTCCTGCGCTCGCTCGCCCGCCGCGCCGACCTGCGCGTGAAGGTCGAGCTCGCGGCCGCGGGCGACCTCGCGGTCGACTCAGTGTGCGGGCTGTGGCGCGGCGCCGACTGGCTCGAGCGCGAGGTGTACGACATGTTCGGCATCACCTTCCGCGGCCACCCCGATCTGCGGCGCATCCTGATGTGGGAGACGTACGCCGAGGGATATCCCCTGCGGAAGGACTTCCCGCTGCGGGGCCGGTTCTCGCGCGCCGAGCAGGTGCGGCAGGCGCTGAACGCGAACCCCGAGGCCCACTACTCCCTCGACGAGCTGTCCATCGCGGACGCGTGGGGTGACCTGCCCGAGGACATCCGCGAGCGGCTGCGCCGCGGCGAGCGCGGGAAGATTCCCGAATGACCAAGCGGACCCTGGAGCTCGAGCTGGCGACGCCCGGGCTGAATGCCCGGGGCGAGCCCGTGCGCGTGCCGCTCGGCACCGAGCCGTCCAGTCCTCCCCTCGGCGGCGAGCTGGGGGGCGAGCACATCCTCTTGAACATGGGCCCGCAGCACCCCGCGACGCACGGCGTGCTGCGGCTCGTCGTCGAGCTCGACGGCGAAACAGTCGTGCGTTGCATCCCGCACGTCGGGTACCTGCACTCCGGGTTCGAGAAGCTGGGCGAGTACCGTCACTACAACCAGATCATCCCGCTCACCGACCGCACCGATTACCTCTCGCCGATGGCGAACAACGTGGGGGCGGCGCTGGCGGCCGAGAAGTTGATGGGGATCGAGATCACGCCGCGGTGCACCGTGCTGCGCCTGATCGCCTGCGAGATGAGCCGGATCATCTCGCACATGGTCTGGCTGGGGACGACCTCGATCGACCTGGGGGCCTTCACGCCGTTCCTGTGGGCATTCCAGGAACGAGAGCGGATCTACAACCTGCAGGAGATGTGGACCGGCGCGCGGCTCACGACCAGTCTCACGCGGGTCGGCGGGCTGATGGCCGACGTCCCCGACCAGTTCCCCGACGCGCTGCGCCATTTCACGCGCACGTTTCCGAAGACGCTCGCCGAAATCGACCGGGTGCTCACCCGCAACGCGGTCTGGGCCGGTCGCACCCAGGGCGTGGGGGTGATGACTGCCGCCGAGGCGATCAACTACTCGCTGTCGGGCCCGATGCTGCGCGCCAGCGGCGTGCCCTACGACGTGCGCAAGGACAAGCCGTACCTCGGCTACGAAACCTACGACTTCGACGTCCCCGTCGGCGAGCACGGCGACGTCTACGATCGGTACCTGGTGCGCCTGGAGGAATGCCACCAGTCGAACCGGATCCTCGAGCAGGCCGTGGAACGGCTGCCCGACGGCCCCATCAACGTCGATGACCCGCGCGTCATTCTGCCGCCCAAGTCTCGCGCGATGAGCGACATGGAGGCGATGATCTTTCACTTCAAGCAGGTGATGGAAGGCGTCAAGGCCCCCGTCGGCGAGGCGTACGTCGGGATCGAGAACCCCAAAGGCGAACTGGGCACCTACTTCGTGTCCGATGGCACGGCCAAGCCGGTGCGGTGGCGCATCCGGCCGCCGTCCTTCATCAATCTCGCGTCGCTGCCCAAGATGGCCGAAGGCCATCTCCTGTCGGATCTCATCGCGATCAATGCGTCGGTGGATATCGTCATGGGCGAGGTCGATCGATGACGGTGACCGAAGAATACCAGGCGGTCTTCACCGGCAAGGTGCTCGAGCAGCTCCAGGAGATCTTGGCCCGCTACCCGAGCAAGCAGGCCGCGTTGCTGCCCGCGTTGTGGCTCGTGCAGCGGGAGCGGGGGTGGATCTCCGATCGCAACATGGCGGAGGTCGGGGAGGTGCTGGGCGTGACGCCCGCCTACGTGAAGGGCGTCGTGACGTTCTATACGATGTACCACCAGCATCCGGTGGGGAAGAACTTCGTGCAGGTGTGCACGACGTCGCCGTGCAACATCTGCGGCGCCGAGGGCGTGGTGAAGGCGTTGCTCGAGCAGACGGGCGCCAAAGACCCGGGCGCGACCAGCCCCGACGGAAAGTGGACGATCGTCGAGGTGGAGTGCCTCGGCGCCTGCGGCTTCGCCACCCCGATCCTGGTGAACGACGACTTCATCGAGAACGTGACGCCGGAGAAGGTGGCGGAGATCGTGAGGAAGTACAGATGAGACGAATGCCGAATCTAGAATGTCGAATGTCGAATTTCGAAATTCGGCGTTCGACATTCGACATTGGATATTCCTGATGGGCTTCCCCCACAAGCCCCATCCCAAGGAGACCGTCGTCCTGTCGCAATACTTCGGCGACCAGGAGGCGCGCACCTACAAGGGGTGGGTGAAGCGGGGCGGGTACGAAGCGCTCGCTCAGGCGCTGAAGATGGCTCCCGCGGCCGTGACCGAGGTGGTCAAAGAGTCGGGGCTGCGCGGCCGTGGAGGCGCAGGCTTCCCCACCGGGCTCAAGTGGTCCTTCATGCCGAAGGAAAAGAAGAAGCCCCACTACGTCTGCGTGAATGCCGACGAGTCGGAGCCGGGGACGTTCAAAGACCGCGAGATCATGCGGTGGACGCCGCACGCCCTGCTCGAGGGGACGGCGATCGCGGCGCACGCGATCCAGGCGGACGTGGCGTACATCTACGTCCGCGGCGAGTTCACGGAGCCGTGGACCATCCTGGAGAAAGCCCTTACCGAGGCCAACGCGGCCGGCGTGTTCGGCACGATCAAGCTCTACCTGCATCGCGGCGCCGGCGCGTACATCTGCGGCGAAGAGACGGCCCTCATGAACTCCATCGAGGGCAAGCGCGGGAACCCGCGCATCAAGCCGCCGTTCCCCGCGGCCGCGGGCCTCTTCGGCATGCCGACGACGATTAACAACGTCGAGACGCTCGCCGCCGTGCCCCACATCCTGACGCGCGGCGCCGCCTGGTACAAAGGGCTCTGCCTCTCGAACCCGAAGAGCACCGGCACGAAGCTGTTCTCGGTGTGCGGGCACGTGCAGCGGCCCGGCAACTACGAGGTGACGCTGGGCTTCCCCCTCAAGGACCTGCTCTACGAGCTGTCCGGCGGGATGCCCGCCGGCCGCACGCTGAAAGCCTGCATCCCCGGCGGGTCGTCGGTGCCGATCCTGAACCGGGAAGAGTCCGAGGCCTGCCTGCTCGACTACGAAGGGTGCGTGGCGGCGGGCACGATGCTCGGCTCCGGCGGCGTGATCGTGTTCGACGACTCGGCCGACATGGTCTACCAGATCATGCGGCTGGCGCGGTTCTACGCCCACGAGTCGTGCGCGCAGTGCACCCAGTGCCGCGAAGGCACCGCCTGGACCACCAAGATCCTCGAGCGCATCCTCGCCGGCCAGGGAAAGACGCAGGACCTGGACCTTCTCCTCGACCTCGCGGAGAACATGACCGGGAAGACGATCTGCGTGCTGTCGGATTCGTGCGCGGCGCCGGTCGTGAGCGGGATCAAGAAGTTCCGGAACGAGTTCGAGGACTACCTCGCGGGAAAACGGAAACCGGTGATGGTGGCATGATGGGACTAGAGAGGAACGTCGACTCGAGCATGATCCGTGCGCTGTCCTTCAGGGCACGGTCAAACGGGACGGATTCGTTCTGATGGCTGATGCCATGATCAATCTGACGATCGACGACGTGCCCGTGAGCGTGCCCCCCGGCACGCTGGTCATCGAAGCCGCCAAGCAGGCCGGCGTCCTCGTCCCCCACTACTGCTACCATCCCGGCCTGCCGGTCGCCGGCGTGTGCCGGATGTGCCTCGTCGAGGTCGAGAAGGCGCCCAAGCTGCAGATCGCGTGCGCGACGCCGGTGGCCGAAGGGATGGTGGTCAAGACGCAGACGCCCCAGGCGAAGGACGCGCGCCAGGGCGTGCTCGAGCTCCTCCTCATCAATCACCCGCTCGACTGCCCCATCTGCGATCAGGCGGGGGAGTGCGAGCTGCAGGACTTCGTGTTCCAGGAGGGCAGGCCGGGGACGCGCTACGCGGACTACGCGAAGCGGTTCAATCCGGTGGAGGACTTCGGTCCAGACGTGCTGTACGTTCCCAACCGCTGCATCCTGTGCACCCGCTGCGTCCGTTTCATGGAGGACGTCGCCCAAGAACCGGTCTTGAACGTCTCCGAGCGCGGCGACCGGGCGTTCATCGGCATCCATCCCGAGGCGCGGCTGGATCATCCCTGGGCCGGCAACGTCGTGGACCTGTGTCCCGTCGGGTCGCTCCTCTCCAAGGACTTCCTCCACAAGGCGCGCGCCTGGGAGCTGGATAAGACGGCGTCGATCTGCACCGGGTGCTCGCAGGGGTGCAACGTCACGCTCGACACGCGGGACGAAGTCGTGGTGCGCGTGCGCCCGCGGCCGAACCTCGAGGTGAACCGCTATTTCATCTGCGACCACGGGCGCATGAACTACCGGTGGATGAACCGGGGCGACCGGGTCGACGCTCCGCTGGTGCGGCGCGACGGCGCGCTCCACGCGACCGACTGGGACGAGGCGTTCGCCCGCGTGCTGACCATCCTGCGCGGGGCCTCGGGGAAGGCGGTCGCCCTCGTGTCGCCCGGCGCCTCGAGTGAGGCGCTGTCCCTCGCGCGGCGGCTGTTCTCGGGGTTCGACTGGACCGGCGCCTTCCAGGTCGTCATGGGCGAGGAGGCGCCGCTCGCGGGCGTGCCGAACCTCGCGCTGCGCGCCGAGCGGGCGCCGAACGCCACCGGCGCCGAGCAGCTCGGCTATTCGCGCGACTACGCCGCGGCGCTCACGGCCGCCGAGTCGGCCGCCGTCGTCCTCGTCCTCGACGACCCCGATTGCGCGGTGCGGACCAGCGGGGCGCTGATCTACGCCGGGGCGGTGCTCGGCCCCGACGCGCCCTGCCGGGCCGCCGAGGTCGTGCTACCGCTCGCCAACGTCGCGGAGGAGGACGGGACGTTCGTGAACCGCGACGGCCGAGTCCAGCGCTACTTCCAGGCGAAGCCGGCGCCGGGGATGGCCCGGCCCGCCGCGTGGGTGCTGGGGGAGCTGACAGCGGCGCTCGGCGTCGCGGAGGTCTCGTGACCTTCTTCCTCATCGCGTCGGCGGTCAAGGTCTTTGTCGTCTTCAACCTGATCATGGTCGGCGTGGCGCTGCTGACGCTGGCGGAGCGGCGCATCTGCGCGTTGATGCAGGATCGGCTTGGGCCCAACCGCGTCGGCCCCCAGGGGCTGCTGCAACCGGCCGCCGACGGGCTCAAGAACGTCCTCAAGGAAGAGACGTCACCTGCGCTCGCCGACCAGCCGCTGTTCACGCTGGCGCCGCTGATCTCGTTCGTACCGGCGCTGCTCACCTTCGCCGTGATTCCCTTCGCGGCTCCGCTCCCGACGCCCTGGGGCCCGGTGCCGATGGTGGTGGCGGACCTGCCGGTGGGGTTCCTGTACATCCTCGCGATCAGCTCGTTGGGCGTGTACGGGATCGTGCTCGCGGGCTGGTCGTCGAACAACAAGTACGCGCTGCTCGGCGGCCTGCGGGCGTCGGCGCAGATGATCTCCTACGAGATCGCGATGGGGATGAGCACGGTCGCGGTGCTGCTGCTCGCCGGCAACGTGACGCTGTCGCAGGTGATTGCGCAGCAACAGCAGGGCGCGTGGTTCGTGGTCCCCCTGACCCTGGCCTTCCTGATCTTCTCCGTCAGCGCCCTCGCAGAGACGAACCGCCTGCCGTTCGACCTCCCCGAGGCGGAGGGAGAGCTCATCGCCGGCTATCACACCGAATACAGCGCGATGAAGTTCTCGATGTTCTACATCGCCGAATACTCGAACATGGTGACGGCGTCGGCGCTGATGGCCACGCTGTTCTTCGGCGGGTGGGACGTCCCGTTCACGACGTGGGACCAGACCGGCGAGCCCAACGCCGTGAAGACCCTGGTGACGCTCGCGGCGTTCGGCCTCAAGACGGGCTTCTTCCTGTTCGCCTACATCTGGATCCGCTGGACGCTGCCGCGGTTCCGCTACGACCAGCTGATGGCCGTCGGGTGGAAGGTCCTGCTGCCGGTCGCCTTGATCTACCTGACGCTGCTGGCGACCGCGATCTGGTACCTGCATCAGCATCTCGGCTGGGCCTACGGCCCCGGGATGGCCTGGGCGCTGGGCGGCGTCAACCTGGTGCTGCTGGTGAACCTCGTCTGGTGGCTCGACCGCGGCCGGATCGTCTCCGGCTCGGTCGCGCGGGAGGCCGCCTGATGGCCATCGGGGTGAAGGTGATGAAACGGCCGCTCGAGGACACGTCGTACCTGCGCGCGACGCTCAAGGGGATGGCGCTGACGTTCAGCCACCTGTTCCGGCCCAAGGTCACGATGCAGTACCCCGAGGAAAAGTCCTCGCAGGACTGGACCCTCTCCTCGCGCTGGCGCGGGACGCACCGCATGCTCACCGACGAGCAGGGCCGTGCCAAATGCGTGGCTTGCGGTCTGTGCCCGCAGATCTGCCCGGCGAATTGCATCAAGCTGGTCCCGGGCGAAGACGAGGACGGCCACCGCTACCCGCTGATCTACGAGATCGACGAGTTCCGCTGCGTCTTCTGCGGCTATTGCCAGGAGGTGTGCCCCGAGGAGGCGATCCACGTTGGGGTGCACTACGAGAACTCCGAGTACTCGCGCGACCGGTTCGTGTACGACCTCGAGCGGCTGTGCGCCCAGACGCATCCCGTCTCCACGCTGTGGGACCCGTCGGACCCGAAGGGCGAGTAACGCGTGACCCTGACGTTCTTCTGGATCTTCGGCGTCGTAGCGATGGGGGGCGGGCTGCTGTGCATCACGCGCAAGAGCCCGGTGGCGAGCGCCCTCTGGCTCGTCGTGACGCTGTTCGCCCTCGCCGCGATGTACGTCCTGCTCGACGCCCAGTTCATCGCCGTCCTGCAAGTCCTGGTGTACGCCGGCGCGATCATGGTGCTGTTCCTCTTCGTCATCATGCTGCTGAACCTGGGCCGGCCTGGACCGACGGACATCAAGGGCCCGGTGGGCATCGGCCTCGCCGCGCTGCTGGGCGGCACGCTGCTGCTGCAGCTGCGCGTGCTGGGCCACGCCGCCCCCCCGGCGGCCATCCAGCTCCCCGAGGGCACCATGGCGACGCTCCAGCAGCAGGGGATGATCGCCGCGGTGGCCCGGCCGCTGTTTGACGCCTACCTGATCCCGTTCGAGATCACGAGCCTGCTCCTCCTCGCCGCCATCGTGGGCGCGGTGGTGCTGGCGAAACGGAAGCTCTAGCATGCTCCTCGGTCCCGCCCTCGGCATCTCGGCCGTGTTGTTCACGCTGGGCGTCGCGGGCGTGCTGCTGCGCCGCAATGCCATCGTCATCTTCATGTGCGTCGAGCTGATGCTCAACGCGGTGAACCTCACGTTCATCGCGCTGGCCCAGCGCCTGGGCGTCGGTGGGCAGGTCTTCGTCTTCTTCGTGATGGCGGTGGCGGCGGCGGAAGCGGCGGTGGGGCTCGCCATCATCCTCGCCGTCTATCGCCACCGGCAAACGGTGAACCTGCAGGACATCAATCTCCTCAAGGGCTGATGACCGGGACCGCGGTGGACCTGATCTGGCTGGCGCCGGCGCTGCCGCTCGCGGGCTTCGTGCTGAACGGCGTGCTCGCGCTGTGGCGGCCGACCGCCAAGGCGGCGGTTTCCGTCATCGGCGTGGGCGTGCTCGCCGGGGCGTTCGCCGTGGGCGCCGCGGTGTTCGGCGCTTTCGCCGGGCTCCACACCGAGGCCGCGATCGTGCTCCGGTACTGGTCGTGGATGCCGGTGGGCAGCCTCCAGGTGGATGCCGCGCTCCAGGTGGACCAACTGTCGGTGGTGATGGTGCTGGTGGTCACGGGGGTAGGGTCGCTGATCCACCTGTTCAGCGTCGGCTACATGAAGGACGACCCGGGCTACGCGCGCTACTTCGCGTACCTCAATTTGTTCGTCTTCTTCATGCTGGTGCTCGTCCTCGGGGCGAACTTCCCGGTGATGTTCGTCGGCTGGGAAGGGGTGGGGCTGTGCAGCTACCTGTTGATTGGATTCTGGTTCACCGAGAAGGTCAACGCCGACGCCGGGAAAAAGGCGTTCATCGTGAACCGGATCGGCGACTTCGGCTTCCTGCTCGGCATCTTCCTCCTGTTCTGGTCGTTCGCCGACGCGGGCGTGCCGACGGTCGAGTTCCGCGAGATGGCGGCGAACGTGGGCCTGCTCGCCGACAAGGTGGTCGCGCTGCCGGGCTGGCTCTCGTTCCTGCCCGGGTTCCCGAGCTGGGGGCTCTTCACGCTCGCCTGCCTGTGCCTGTTCGTCGGCGCGTGCGGCAAGTCGGCGCAGATCCCCCTCTTCGTGTGGCTCCCCGACGCGATGGCCGGCCCGACGCCCGTCTCGGCCCTGATCCACGCCGCGACGATGGTGACCGCGGGCGTCTACATGATCTGCCGCATGTCGTTCGCGTACTCGCTCGCGCCGGGTGCGCAGGCGACGGTCGCCTGGACCGGCGCGGCGACCGCGTTCTTCGCCGCGACGAT
>DASYQX010000080.1:0-1770 GCA_036004985.1 Gemmatimonadales bacterium | reverse complement strand
GCCGCCGTGCCCCACCGCGCTGGGGAAGATCCTCCCCTGGTGGGGCAAGCTGGTCCACCGCGTGCTGGTCGCCGAGGCGGGCGGCAGACGCGAGGCCGCCGATGAAAGGACAGCTCGAGGCGTCGCAGCTGACCCGACGGGCGTTCGTGTACGTGCGGCAGTCAACGATGGCGCAGGTGCTGCACCATCAAGAGTCGACGATGATGCAGTACGACCTCCGGCAGCGCGCGCTCGCCCTGGGCTGGGCGCCTGAGGCGATCGAGGTCATCGACGAGGACCAAGCGCGCAGTGCGACGACGGCCGACGGGCGGAGTGGGTTCGGCTCTGTGGCCCGCGCGGTCGCCCACGGGGAGGCCGGCGCGGTGTTCGCGTTCGACGTGTCGCGGATGGCGCGCGCGTCGGAGGACTTTCGGCGCCTGCTGGGGCTGTGCGGCGTCGCCGGGGTCGCTGTCATCGACGAGCAGCGGATCTACGACCCGGCCGACCACGACGACAAGCTCCTCTTGGAGTTGAAGGGGGCGATGTCCGAGGCGGAGATCCACTGGCTGCGATTGCGCCTGGAGGGAGCGCGGCAGCACAAGGCGCGCCGCGGGGCCCTGAAGCTGCCTGCCCCGACCGGCTACCTCTGGGGCGAGCGGGGCTTCGAGCTGGATCCCGACGAGGCCGTGCAGCGGGCCATGCGGGTCATCTTTCAGCGGTACGATATCGAGCCGAGTGGGTGGGCGGTGGTCCGGTGGGCGCGCCAGATGGGCTTCACGGTGCCGACGCGACGAAGCGCGACGGCCGGCGACGCGGGGGTGGAGTGGAAAGCGCTCGGGGTGTCGCGCCTCCACGAGATCCTGAAGAACCCCGTCTACGCCGGCGTGTACACGTACGGGCGCCGGCGCCAGCAGCAGGTGCTCGTCGACGGACAGATCCGTCGCGTGCGGCCGGATACGCGCGACCCGGCTCGGTGGATGGTGAAGATCGACCATGCGCATCCGGGCTACATCACGTGGGAGCGCTACGTGCAGAACCAGGACAAGCTGCGGCAGAACATGGCGCGGACGGGGCCCTTGAGTCGAGGCGCGCCGCGTGAAGGGCCGGCCCTGTTGAGTGGGCTGCTGGTCTGCGGTCGCTGCGGCCAGCGCATGGGACCGGGGTATGCACGCGGGGCGCGGGCCCGGTTCTGGACGTACATCTGTCACGGAGATCGCGACAAGGGCCAGAAAGGGTGCTGGACGGTGGCCGGGGCGCGGATCGACGCGGCCGTGGAGCAGCTGTTTCTGGACACGATGGTGCCGAGCGAGCTGGAGCTGGCGTTGGCGGTGGATCACGAGGTGGCGGGCCACCCGGAGGAACTGGCGCAGCAGTGGCGGGCCCGGCGAGAGCAGGCGGCCTACGAGGCGCGGCGCGCCGAGAAGCGCTATAAGGCCGTGGACCCCGACAACCGCGTGGTGGCGCGAACGCTCGAACGCGAGTGGGAGAGCAAGCTCCGGGAGCTGGAGGAGGTGGAGCGGCAGTACACCGAGGCCCGCCGCACCAAGCGCGTGGAGCTGTCGCCGGACGATCGGGCCCGCGTGCGCGAGCTGGCGCGCGATCTCCCCGCGGTGTGGCGATCGCCGGTGACGCCGCCCGCGGATCGCAAGGCGATGATGCGGCTGGTGATCGAGGCCATCTCCCTGTCACCGATCGAGGTGCCGCGGCGGGCGACGCGGGTCACGGTGGCGTGGCAGAGCGGGACGGTGACCGAGATCGAAGTGCCGAGGCCCCACCGGCGCGATCTCTTCC
>DASYQX010000079.1:0-13356 GCA_036004985.1 Gemmatimonadales bacterium | reverse complement strand
CCGCCCCCCAAGCCCGCACCGCCTCCCCCGCCGGGCTCCTTGATTCCGCCGATCGAGTTGTTAAACGAAGGTCCCGGGGCCGTGGCGGACGCCGATGCGCTGCAGATCGAGGAGATGGGCCGCCGGCTCGTGGCCACGCTCGAGACATTTCGGGTGGGGGCGCAGATCGCCGACAAGACCGTCGGTCCCGTCGTCACACGTTTTGAGCTCTCCCCCGGGCGGGGAGTCAAGGTGGGGCGCGTGGCCGCGCTTGCCGACGACCTCGCCCTCGCCATGCGGGCGCAGTCGCTCCGGATCGTTGCGCCGATCCCGGGGAAGGCGGCGATCGGGATCGAGGTGCCGAACCCGACGCCGCGGATGGTGCACATCCGGGACCTGATCGACACGGCGGAGTTCCGCCGGCCGTCGCGCACCCTGCCCGTGGCGCTGGGCCGCAATCTGGAAGGCGACGAGGTGGTGGACGACCTGGCCAAGATGCCGCACCTGCTCATCGCGGGCGTGACCGGCTCGGGGAAGTCGGTCTGCATCAACACCATCATCACGAGCCTGCTGTACGCCCACCCGCCCGAGAAGCTGAAGCTGCTGATGATCGACCCGAAGATGGTCGAGCTGTCGATGTACGCCGCCCTGCCGCATCTCGGGCTGCCCGTGGTGACGAGCCACCACAAGGCGGCGTACGTCTTCAAGTGGGCGGTGTGGGAGATGGAGCGGCGTTACAAGCTGCTGCACGCGAACCACGCGCGGAACATCGCGGACTTCAATAAGAAGGTCGAGGAGCGGAAGCCGCTCGTGGATGCCGGGACGCGGGATGCGGGAAGCGGGATGGGTGGGGACGCATCGCGCATCACGCCTCCCGCATCCCGTGACTACACGGACGGCGTCGTGCCCTACATCGTGCTGGTGGTCGACGAGCTGGCCGATCTGATCCTGACCGTACAGGGCGAAATCGAGACGCCGCTCGCGGTCCTGGCCCAGAAGGCGCGCGCCATCGGGATCCATCTGATTCTCGCGACCCAGCGCCCGTCGGTGAACGTGATCACCGGCCTCATCAAGGCGAACTTCCCGTGCCGGGTCGCGTTCCGCGTCTCGGCGAAGGTGGACAGCCGCACGATCCTCGACCAGAACGGCGCCGAGACGCTGCTCGGGAACGGCGACATGCTCTTCCTGCCGCCCGGCAAGAGCGAGTGCATGCGCGTGCAGGGCGCCTTCATCTCGACCGACGAAACCGAACGCCTGATGGAGTGGTACCGTGCCCACGCCCCGAAGGCGGCGGCGGCGGTTCCCGGGCGGCCCACGATCGACGAGCAGGTGGCGGCGATCGAAGCGGCCGAGAAGGCGGGGGAGGAGGGAGCGGGGAGCGGGGAGATGGGAGTGGGAGAACGCGACCCGCTCTTCCGCCAGGCCGCCGAGGTCTGCATCCAGAATCAGCTCGGCTCCACGTCGCTGCTGCAGCGGCGCATGAGTATCGGGTACGGGCGAGCGGCGAGGATCATCGACCAGCTGGAGCTGGCGGGGATTCTGGGGCCCGCGAACGGCAGTAAGCCAAGGGATGTGCTGGTGGGCCTCGAGGACCTGGACGAGATCGTGAGCGGTGCGTGAGTGCGGAGTGCCGCATTGATTGGGCACCGTCCGCATGAATTCGGTTACGTTCCTGGTGTCGGCGCCGTTAGGTTGTGCGGCGTGCCAAGTGGGCTGCGGAGCAATCCCGACGACTGGACCGACGAGCGCCACAAGCGTGGCCTCGCGGCGGAGGAGCAGGCGATGCGGTACCTCCAGAGCCGGGGCTGGCAGGTGGTCACGCACCGATTCCGCGCCGGCCGGATCGAGCTCGATCTCGTCGCCCGGCGGGGCTGCTTGGTGGCGTTTGTCGAAGTGAAGGCGCGACGGGGCGAGGCGTTCGGGAGCCCGTTCGAGGCGATCACCGGCGCCAAGCGGCGCGAGATCGTGAAGGCGGCGCGGGTGTGGGTGGACCGGTTCGGGCAGCCCTCCGACATCTACCGCTTCGATTGTATCGCATTGACAGGTAACAAGTTGGAGCATCTGGAGGACGCGTTTCGTCCCGGCTGGCGCTGAGCCGGCCTTCGGTATATATTCGGGCCTCCTTCTCTGTCCGGAGGCTCCCAACCATGTCGAGGACGCTGATGGCGGCCGAGAACCGCGAAACGACCAAGCTCTCCGACGACCGTCGGAAGGCGCTGAACCTGGCGATCACCCAGATCGAGAAGACGTGCGGCAAGGGGTCCATCATGCGGATGGGCGCGGACACCCCGCAGGTGCGGGTGGAGGCGATCTCGACGGGGGCGATCAACCTCGACGCCGCGATCGGGATCGGCGGGATCCCGCGAGGTCGCGTGACGGAGATCTTCGGGCCGGAGTCGAGCGGCAAGACGACGCTCGCGCTGCACGTCGTGGCGCGCGCGCAGCGTGCCGGCGGCGCCGCGGCCTACATCGATGCCGAGCACGCGCTCGACGTGGAATACGCGAAGAAGCTGGGTGTGGACATCGAGAACCTCCTCGTCTCCCAGCCCGACACGGGGGAGCAGGGGCTCGAGATCTGCGAGATCCTGGTGCGCTCCGGCGCGGTGGACGTGGTCGTGGTGGACTCGGTGGCCGCGCTGGTGCCCAAGGCCGAAATCGAAGGGGAGATGGGTGACTCCCTCCCGGGGTTGCAGGCGCGTCTGATGAGTCAGGCGCTGCGCAAGCTCGCCGGCGCGATCAACCGCTCGCGCACGTCGGTGGTGTTCATCAACCAACTGCGGGAGAAGATCGGCGTCATGTTCGGCAACCCCGAGACGACGAGCGGCGGGCGCGCGCTCAAGTTCTACGCGTCGGTCCGGCTCGACATGCGCCGCATCGCGCCGGTGAAAGACCGGGAAATCGTGATCGGCAACCACGTCCGCGTGAAGGTTGTGAAGAACAAGGTGGCGCCGCCGTTCCGGCAGGCCGAGTTCGACATCATGTTTGACGAAGGCATCAGCCACGAGTCGCTGCTGGTGGACATCGCCGCCGAAGCGGGGATCATCGAGAAGTCGGGCGCGTGGTACTCCTACGGCAAGGAGCGGATCGGCCAGGGACGGGAGAACGCCAAGCTGTACCTGAAGGACCATCCCGATATGTCGGCGGAGGTCGAGGCCCGCGTGAAGGAGCATCTGGGCGTCAAACCGACGGGTCCGGCCGGTGATGAGGAGGCTGCCGCCCCCGAGGAGTAAGTGCCCCCCTCGATTCTCACGGGACTCGCCCCCGATCCGCGCCGGCCCGGCTACCATCTGGTCGACATCGATCGGGGGCGCTTCGCGTCGCTCCCCGGGGCGGCCCTGGTCGGACTGGGGCTGACCGTGGGTCGCGAGATCGGCCCGCGGGTCCTGGCCCGACTGCATGAGCTCGCCGACCTCGAGGGCGCGTATCGCGCCGCGCTCCGCGCCCTGGGCCGCCGCGCGCACGCGCGGTACGACCTGCGCCGCCGCCTGCTCCAGAAGCAGCATCCGCCGCAGGCCGTGGAAGGCGCGCTCGATCGGCTCGCGGCGCACGACCTCTTGGACGACACGCGCTTCGCGCGCGAATACGCCGCCACCAAGGCCGGCCGTGGTCGCGGCCCCGCGCGGCTCGTGAAGGACCTGCTGGCACAGGGTGTGGATCGCCGGGTCGCGGACGAAGCCGTCCGCACCGCGCTCGCCGACGAGGGGGTGGACCCCGTGCGCGCCGTGCGCGCGGTGGCGGAGAAGCGGGCGCGACAACTGGCGAATCTGCCCGTCGCCGTGCGGAGGCGCCGGATCGTCGCCTACCTCGCGCGGCGGGGGTTTCAGGGGCCGGAGGTGCGCGAGGTGGTGGACAGAATCTGTTCGTGACTTCGGCTGGCCCCGGGCCGGCGGCCCGGGGTGGACGTGTCTAAGTCGCGTTCGCACTTCAAGTTGGCATCGGCGAGTGCTATATTGCGCCGGATGAAGGCCGCCGGCATCCGCCGCAAGTTCCTCGACTACTTCACTGGCGCGCCCCGGTCCCACCGGGAAGTGCCCAGCCCTTCCGCGCGGGTGATCCACACTAGCTTGCGATGATGTTCCTAGCGGGTGTTCGCGAGCGGGAGTCGAATGGTGCTCGAACGGTTCGCGCAGGGAGTGGTGGTTCGCCTTCGCCTTGGCCGGCTCACAGGATTGATCCTGCTGACGGTGAGTCTCACGACGTATACTTCGGACCAGCACCGCGTGGTGCTTGGTCGCTGGTCGTACCCAATGCTTGGCGCCATTTTGCTCGCGGGATTCTGCTGCGCCGTCGTCGCTTGGAGCTCATGGCGCACAGCCAGGCGTCCCGACGCAGACGGTGGGGGCAATGCGGCGTCTCGCGTCCTGGTTGAGCTCGCGTGGCTGACTTGGGGCGTGGCGTATTCGCTGACCGCCCTGCATGACCGCGTTAGCGCCGTGAGAATCTTGAATCTGAACTTTATCGGCTCAGTTACTCCGGTGGCGATCGGACTCGAATGGATGGTGCTCGCGGAGCTCTGGCTGGCTGGGGCGTTCGCACTGACGAAGGTCCGTGGCAAGTGGCTCAACCCGGGGCTGTCGATCGCGGCCGTGACCCTGGCACTGGTGCTCGGCGAAGGGTTGGCACGCGCGAAGGCGTGTTTTGCTGCGGAGACTCAGGGATATCCCACCTATTCCACCGCGCTGTGGGGCCGACGACACGTTCGGTTGAACCGTGAGGGCTTCCGCGATGGGGAGCACAGCGTCGCCCGCCAACCCGGCACGCGGCGCCTTCTCGTGGTCGGTGACTCGTACGCATTTGGTGCAGGGATCAATCGTGTGGAAGACCGGTTCGGCGATCAGCTGGGGGTTGGGCTTGCGCAGGCGACACCGCAGCGCTGGGAGGTGATCAACGCCAGTCATCCGGATCTCCACACGCTCCAGGAGATCGCAATTCTCGATTCGGTGCTCCGGTTTCACCCGGATGTTGTCATCCTCCTCTACGTATTCAACGACATCGACTACCTCCACCCAGTAGCGGACGGCAGGGGTCCGGTGGAGGCGCCGCGAACCGTGATTCAGCGGCTTCACCCCGTCCGAATTCTTTTCAAGAACTCGTACCTGTTCCAGGAGATGTACATCCGTCTCCGGCTCCTTCTCCGTGCCGCACGGTATGAGGCCGACGTCGGGAAGACGGGGCGCGATCCCTACGCCGATACCACTCTCGTGCGAGGACATCTGGCTGACCTGGCGCGATTTGTGGCCAAGGGTAGAGATGTCGGCGCCGTCGTCGGGATCGTCCCGTTCGACCACACGGTGGTAAGTAGCTCAAGCGTCCGGCAACGGCATGAGTCCTTCGTCGAGCGTGCGCTCGCACAGGGCCTTCCTGTCTGGCGAGTTGATTCGGCGTTCTCGGGGCTTAGTCTCTCACGGCTAGTGGTGAACAGACTCGACGCTCATCCGAACGAGCTGGCCAATCGACTCGCGGCTGGCCGGGTCTTGGGTCGGGTGGTAGACGCCCTCCGGCAGCGGGAGCGAGAGAAGTAAGTCGGCTATATTCTCAGCTATGCGCGCCGCCGAGATTCGCGAGACGTTCCTCAGCTACTTCAAGGGAAAGCAGCACCGCGAGGTCCCGAGCTCGTCGCTGGTGCCGGCGGACGACCCCACCCTGCTGTTCACCAACGCCGGGATGGTCCAGTTCAAACGGGTGTTTCAGGGATTGGAACGCCGCGACTACACGCGGGCGGTCACCTGTCAGAAGTGCGTCCGCGCGGGAGGTAAGCACAACGATCTCGAGCAGGTGGGCCACACGGCACGGCACCACACGTTCTTCGAGATGCTCGGCAACTTCTCGTTCGGCGACTACTTCAAGCGCGAGGCGATCGCGTACGCTTGGGAATGGGTGACCGGCCCCCAATGGCTCGGGCTGGAGCCGAATCGCCTGTACGTCACCGTCCACCACTCGGACGACGAAGCGCGACAGCTCTGGCGCGAGGTCACCGGCATCGCCGGCGCGCGCATCTTCGGGCTCGGTGACAAGGACAACTTCTGGCAGATGGGGGATACGGGGCCGTGCGGGCCGTGCTCGGAGATCCTCGTCGACATTCGCGGGATGCGGGATGCGGGAAGCGGGAAGCGTGACCTCGGTATGGACGAGTTTGTCGCGCTGGGCGAGGAGGGCAAGCTCCTCGAGATCTGGAATCTCGTGTTCATGCAGTACGATCAGCAGCCGGACGGCACCCGCTCCCCGCTCCCCGCTCCTTCGGTGGATACGGGGGCGGGGTTGGAGCGCATCACGTCCGTCATGCAGGGCGTCCCGTCGGATTACGACACCGACGTCTTTCAGCCGATCATCGCCCGCGCGGTGGAGGTGGTGGGGAAGCCCTACGACCGTGGGCCCGCGGGGGCGCCGTTCCGCGTACTCGCCGACCACGCGCGCGCCGTGGCCTTTCTCCTCGCCGACGGGGTGTACCCGTCCAACGAAGGCCGGGGGTACGTGCTGCGCCGCATCCTGCGTCGCGCGGTGCGTCACGCCTGGCTGCTGGGTCGGCGCGAGCCGACGCTGGCGCCGCTGACCCGCACCGTGACGGGGCTGATGGGCCCGGTGTATCCCGAGCTGGTGCAGAAGGAGCAGCACCTCGAGCGGGTGACCCGCGCCGAGGAGGAGCGTTTCCTCGAGACGATCGAGGGCGGCCTCGCGCGGCTCGACGAGTTGAAGGGGACGGCGGCGATCTCCGGAGAGGATGCCTTCAAGCTGTACGACACGCACGGGTTCCCACTCGATCTCACCCAGCTGATCGCCGGCGAACGCGGCCAAACGGTGGACGTGGAGGGGTTCGAGCGCGCCTTGGGCCAGCAGCGGCACCGCTCGCGCGCGGCGCGGAAGGTCGGCGCAGGACGGCGGAAGGCGGCGACAGGCGGCGAATGGGTCGCCGTGAAGCCCAAAGGCCGCCAGAAGTGGATCGGGTACGAGACGACCCAAGCCGAGACCGAGCCGATCGCGTTTCGCCAGCAGGGCGACCGCCTGGCGCTCGTGCTCGAGGAGAATCCGTTCTACGCCGAGTCGGGCGGTCAGGTGAGCGACACGGGAGTGGTGAAGGGCGAAGGCTGGGAGTTGACCGTCGAAGACGTGGAGAAGGTGGACGGCAAGAGTGCGGTCGTCGGGACGTTCGGCGAGAGCTTCGAGCCGACCCCGGCGCTCGCGCAAGTGAACGAAACGCGACGCCGCAACATCGAGCGCAACCACACGGCGACCCATCTGGTGCACGCGGCGCTGCGCCGGATCCTCGGCACCCATGTGCAGCAGGCCGGCTCGGTCGTGGCCCCGGAGCGGCTGCGCTTCGATTTCCGCCACCACGGCCCGATCGCCGACGCAGAGCTGGCGCGCGTCGAGGAGGAGGTCAACCAGCACATCTGGGCCAACCTCCCTGTCGAGACGCGCGAGATGAAATACAAGGACGCGATTGCGGCGGGCGCCATGGCGTTTTTCACCGAGAAGTACGGGGAGGTCGTGCGCGTCGTGGATGTCGTGGGGGTGTCCCTGGAGCTGTGCGGCGGCACCCACGTCCCCACCACCGGACCGATCGGCGTGTTCCGGTTCACGCATGAGACGGGCGCGGCTGCCGGCGTCCGGCGCGTCGAGGCCCTCACCGGTCCCGCGGCCTACCGCTACGCGCTCGACCTGCAGGGCCGCCTGGCGGAGGCCGCCGGCCTGCTCAAGACGCAGCCCGAGCATCTCCCCCGGCGCGTCGAGGCGATGCTGGAAGAGAACAAGAAGCTCGAGAAGCGCATTGCGGAGCTGCTGAAATCGGGAAGCGGGATGCGGGATGCGGGAAGCGTGCAGCGCCTGGGAGATGTCGACTTGCATATCGACGAGCGCGACCTCGACGACCGCACCCAGATCGGCGTCCTGATGGACGGCTTCCGCGCCAAGCATAAGCGTGCTATCTCGGTGCTGTTTACGACGGGCGAGCGTCCGGCTATTCACGTCGCGCTCACCGACGATCTCGTGTCGCAGGGCCTCAAGGCGGGGGAGATTGTGAACGCGCTGGCAGCGACCGTGGGGGGGAAGGGGGGGGGGCGCCCGCACTTCGCGTCGGCGGGCGTGGGCGACGTGACGCAGCTCGGCGCGACCCGCGCGCAGACGCCGGCCATCGTGCAGCGGTTCCTCACGTGACGCGCACCGACCTGCTCGCCTGGCTCGACCGGCGCCGCCCCGCGCCGCCGGACGGGCTGCGGGCGCGGCTCGTCGCGGCCGTGACCGACTCGCCGCTGCCGCTCGCCGAGCATCTCGCCGAGCTGGGGCAGCGGCTGCTCGAGCGCGTCGCGGCGCGGCCGGCAGGGGGGCGCGAGCTGGCGTTGGACCTCCTCGCCGCCGATGCCTTCGTGACCTACGCCTTCGAGGCGCAGGCGGAGGCTCAGGTCGGCGGCCTCGAGCGGCTCGCGGAAGGGGTGCGCGTATGACGGCGCTGCTGGAGGGCGGCACCGGCCTCCTGGTGCTGATCGACCCGGCGCGCACCGGCGCGGCCGAGGCGGCGCGCATCGGACGCGAGGCGCAGGCGGCGGGCGCCGTGGGCGTCCTCATCGGCTCCTCGTTCGACGGCGCGGCCCAAACGCACGTCGTGGCGCGGGCGCTGCGCGAGGCCGCACCCCGGCTTTCGGTGGCCCTGTTTCCCGGCTCGGCGATGCAGCTCACCGACCAGGTGGACGTGGTCCTCTTTCTCTCCCTCGTCTCGGGCCGCAACGCGCAATACCTGATCGAGGAGCACGTCCGCGCCGTCCCGTTCCTGCGGCAGCATCCCGTGCCGACGCTCTCCACCGCGTACATCCTGATCGATGGCGGGCGGGTGACGAGCGTCGAGGCGGTGAGCCAGACGCGTCCCCTGCCCGCCGACAAGCCGGAGCTGGCGGCGGCGCACGCGACCGCGGCGAAGCTGATCGGGATGCAAGCCCTGTATCTGGACGCCGGGAGCGGTGCCGAGCGGCCGGTGCCGCCCGAGCTGATCCGCGCCTGCCGCGACGCGGTCCCCGACCGGCCGTTATTCGTGGGTGGCGGCATCCGGACGCCCGCGCAAGCCCGCGCGGCGCGGGCGGGGGGCGCGGACTTCGTCGTGATCGGGACCGTGGTCGAGGCGGGGATGGTGGACGAGCTGCGGGCGTTCGTCCAGGCGGTGCGGTGACGCCGCTCCAGCGCATCCGGGAGTCCCTCGAGATTCTCGCAGGCCTGGCGGCGCGGGTGGCGGCGGAACACGCCGAAGCGATCGCGAGCATCGCCGCACGTTACGAGGCGACGGTGCGCGGCGGCGGAACGCTGTTCTTCGCCGGGAATGGCGGCAGTGCGGCCGACGCGCAGCACATTGCCACGGAGTACGTGGTGCGGTACCAGGCCAACCGCCCGGCGATGCGCGCCGTCGCCCTCACGACCGATACCTCCCTGCTCACGGCCTGTGCCAACGACATGGGGTTCGACGAGGTGTTCGCCCGCCAAGTCGAGGCCCTGGCGAAGCCCGGCGACCTCCTGGTGTTGCACTCGACCAGCGGCGAAAGCCCCAACGTGATCCGCGCTGCCCAGTCGGCGAAGGCGCGCGGCGTGTCGGTGGTCGCGCTGCTCGGCAAGGGAGGCGGGCAACTCAAGGAGCTCGCCGATGCCGCCCTCGTCGTCCCCGCCGACGACACCGCCCGCATCCAGGAGCTGCACTTGGCGATCGAGCACGTGATCTGCGATTTGGTGGAAGAACGGTTGCGTGGATGAACGCGGGTCGGTGATTGACCTGACGGGCCGGCGGGCCTTCGTCACGGGAGGCGGCCGCGGCATCGGGTTGGCCACTGCACGGCTGCTCGCGCGGGCGGGCGCGAAAGTCGCCACCGGCTACCGGAGCCGGAAGCCGAAGCCCGACCCCGCGATCGCGGCGACCGTCGCCGGCGACCTGGGCGACGTGACGGCGGCCACTCGAGTGGTGGCCGAGGTCGTCGACGCGCTCGGCGGCCTCGATATCGTCGTGGTGAACCACGGCGTCTGGCCCCCCGACGCCGTGCCGCTCGCCCAGATGGAGGACGTCCAGTGGGAGGGCACCCGCCGCGCCAATCTCGACGCCGTCGTCTATGTGTGCCGCGCTGCCATCCCGCGGCTGTCGGACGGCGGCACGATCGTCCTGGTGTCGTCCACGGCCGGGCAGCGCGGCGAGGCGTTCCACGCCGACTATGCCGCCACCAAGGGCGCCGTCATCGCGCTCACCAAGTCGCTGGCGGTCGAACTGGCGCCGCGCCTGACGGTGAACTGCGTGGCGCCGGGGTGGGTGGACACCGAGATGTCCCGGCAACCCTACGAGCGGGGAGCCGGGAGCGGGCGGCGGGAAATCGAAAAGACGATTCCGCTGGGGCGCATCGCCAGCGCCGAGGACATCGCCGGGCCGATTGTGTTCCTGTGTTCACCGCTCGCCCGGCACATCACGGGGGAGGTGCTCAACGTGAACGGGGGGAGCGTGTTGTGCGGGTGACCGGGTGATCGTCGGCATCGGACTCGACGTCGTCGAAACGGTGCAGATCGCGCGCGTGCTGGGGGGACAGGGCCGGCGCTTCGAGGAGCGCGTCTTCACGGCCGCCGAGCTCGGTGAGTGCGCCGGCCGCGCCGATCGCGAGCAGGCGTTGGCGGCCCGCTTCGCGGCCAAGGAAGCCTGCCTGAAGGCGCTGGGCACGGGGGTGAGCCAGGGGATCTCCTTTTTGCAGGTCGAGGTCGTCAGTGCCGACGGCGGCGCCCCCAAGGTGCGTTTGAGCGGACCGGCCGCGGACCGCGCCCGCGACCGGGGTGTGCGTCACGTGCACGTCAGCCTGTCGCATCAACCCGGGATCGCGGCCGCCGCCGTGATCCTCGAAGGATGATGCGGCGGCATGGCATTCCCCGCGCGGCTCTCCATCCCCGACGAGGTCCTGCGGATCGCGAAGACGCTTGAGACGGCCGGGTACGAGACCTGGTGCGTCGGCGGGGCAATTCGCGACAACCTCCTGGGCCTCGAGAACAACGACTTCGATCTCACGACCGCCGCGCCGCCGGTACAGGTGCAGAAGCTCTTCAAGCGAACCGTACCGGTGGGCATCGAGCACGGCACCGTCGCGGTCCTCGACGCCCGCAACCAGGCGCACGAAGTCACCACCTTTCGCCGCGACATCCGCACCGACGGCCGCCACGCGGTGGTGGAGTTCGGGGTGTCGCTGATGGACGATCTGGCGCGGCGCGACTTCACGATCAACGCGATCGCCTACCACCCGCTGCGGCGCGAGTGGCGCGATCCCTTCAAGGGCGAAGACGACCTCGCCAAGAAGCTGATTCGCTCGGTCGGCGACCCGAACTGGCGCTTCCAGGAGGACTACCTGCGGATCCTGCGGGCCCTGCGGTTCAGCGCGCGGTTCGAGTTCCGCATCCACGCCCGCACCCTCGAGGCCGCCAAGGCCAACGCGCAGGGGCTCGCCCAGCTGTCGGCGGAGCGGGTGCGGGACGAGTGGTTCAAGGGGATAAAGACCGCGGCCCGTATCTCGAAACTGATTGCGCTGTGGATCGAAGTTGGCGCGGCCCGCATCTGGTTGCCGGAGCTTGGGGGAGCGGGGAGCCGAGAGCGGGGAGCGGTGGACAAGTTGCCGCGCGATCCGGTGCTCATCACCGCATACCTGGCAAAAGACCCCGCGTCCCTCCTAACCCGGCTCAAGTGCTCGAGCCGGGACATCGAACGCGGTCGCGCGATCGGCGCGTGGCGCGAGAAGTATCCGGATCCCAAGGAGCAGGCGGCAGTGCGGCGGTGGCTCTCGCAGGTGGGCGAGCACGCGGACGATCTTCTTGCGCTGCTCCCCGCTCCCCGCTCCCCGCTCCCCAAGGCCGTTGGGGCCATCCGCAAGCGCAACGATCCGCTCACGCTCAAGGACCTCGCCGTCAAGGGTGACGAATTGATCGCCGCCGGCGTGCGCCCGGGGCCGGACGTGGGCGCGACGCTCGAGCGCCTGCTGGGCGAGGTGCTCGAGGACCCGGCGCGGAACACCAAGCAGTACCTTCTCTCGCGTGTCTAGGGCCCTGGTGTACGCGCTCGTCGCGGCGTGCGGCAACGTGATCGGCGCGCTCGCCGTCACACGGCGCGCCGCGCGCGAGCTGAAGCTCATCGAGCACTTCGTCGCCTTCGGCGCGGGGTTCATGCTGGCGGTGGCGATCGTCGAGATCCTCCCGGAGGCGCTCGCGCGCAGCGGCTCGGTCGCCCCGGCCCTCGTGCTCGGCGGCTACCTCGCGGTGCATCTGACCCAGCACACCGTCACGCCGCACTTCCATTTCGGCGAGGAGACGCACCCCGTCACGCCGGTCGCCGGCAGCTCCGCCCTCGTGGGCCTGCTGCTGCACACGTTCTTCGACGGGGTGGCCATCGCCAGCGCCTTCCTGGTCCGCGCCGACTTGGGGGTGATGGTGTTCGTGGCCATCTTTCTCCACAAGCTGCCCGAAGGCGTCACGATCGCGAGCTTGGTGCTCGCGGGGGGGCGGACGGGCGGACGGGCGGTCGGAGCGGCGGGGTTGTTGGGTGTCGCGACGGTCGCCGGCGTGCTGCTGACGGATCAGGTGGGGTTCCTGGTGCGGCACGGCCTGGCCCTCTCGGCGGGCGTGACGCTGTACGTCGCGGCCTCGAACCTGGTGCCGGAGTTTCAAGGTAAGCGGGGTTGGAAGCTCCCCGCGTCGTTCTTCGCGGGGGCGGTCGTGTTCTTTGTCACGAAAGCGATTCTGGATTCGGCTTCTTGAGCGGGATGCGGGATGCGAGATGCGGGATGCGTTACGAGGGGCGAAGGCTGAGCTTGCGGATGAGACCGATGGTCATGGCAATGACCCGATTACACAAGTCAATCACAAGGCGCACATCTTGCGAAGGGACGAGATCAAGCCTGGCGAGCACGGTCAGATGGCTGTAGAGCTCTGTGTTGGACCCGAGGGCAATCTTGAGGCCCCGGAGAAACTGCGGGGTGGTCCCGAGGGCGTACCCCTCGGCGATGTTCGCCGGGACAGAGAGCGCTGCTCGACGCATCTGATCAATGAGAGCGAAATGTCGGCTGAGCTTGGGATCCAGAGTCAACAGATACGCTTGGTAGGCGAGTTCCTGTGCGGTGCGCCAAGCGTCGAGACGGTTGAGCTTTCTCACACGCGGCAACATGAGCACAACCAGGGCTGGTCCCATCACCAAATCGCCGCGTGTCGGTGTGTTTTGAACGCATCCCGCATCTCGCATCCCGCATCCCGGCATGTCTGAGCCGACCCTCTTCCAGGGGTCCGCCGAGCCCCTCGCGGCGCGCATGCGCCCCAAGACGCTCGATCAGTTCCTCGGGCAGGAGCACCTCCTCGGCCCGGGCCAGGCGCTCGGCGATTTGATCCGCCGCGGCGACG
>DASYQX010000078.1:0-5246 GCA_036004985.1 Gemmatimonadales bacterium | reverse complement strand
GGCCATCTGCGGGCCGTGGCCTACCGGATGCTCGGCTCGCTGAGCGAGGCGGAGGACGCCGTCCAGGAGGCCTGGCTCCGGTTCAGCCGCGCCGACACGAGCGGCGTCGCGAACCTCGGGGGATGGCTGGCGACCGTCGTCGCGCGCGTGTCCCTCGACATGCTGCGCTCGCGCAAGTCACGTCGCGAGGAGCCCCTGGGCGAGCACGCGCCGGAGTCGATCGTGAGCGAGGACGGAGCCTCGCCCGAGCAGGAAGCCCTGCTGGCCGACTCGGTTGGTCTCGCGCTCCTGGTGGTGCTCGAGATGCTGGAGCCGGACGAGCGGCTTGCGTTCGTGCTCCACGACATGTTCGCCATGCCCTTCGACGAGATCGCCCCCCTCGTGGGACGCTCCCCGGCCGCGGCCCGGCAGCTCGCGAGCCGCGCGCGCCGGCGGGTGCGGGGAGCGGGAACGGTTCGGCGCACCAATCTCGCTCGCCAGCGGGAAGTCGTCGAGGCCTTCCTGGCCGCCACGCGCGCCGGCGACTTCGACGCGCTTCTCGCGGTGCTCCACCCGGACGTCGTGCGCCGAGCCGACGCCGCCGCCGTGCCTCGGGGCGCGCCGAGGGAGCTCCGCGGTGCCCAGGCCGTGGCCAAGGGGGCGCTCGCCGGCTCCCAGCGTGCCCGGTCCGCACCGGTGGCGCTCGCGCTCGTGAACGGAAGCGTGGGAGTCGTGGTGGCCCCGCGTGGACGGCTGTCTCGGGTGATCACCTTCAAGATCAGGCGCGGCAAGATCGCCGAGATCGACGTGTTGGCGGACCCCGAGCGCCTCCGCCAGCTCCACCTGGCGGTGCTCGAGGGCTGAAAGTGGGATCACCGGAGGTCGCTGCCCCGGGGCCGCCCAACGGGGGCCTCGTCCGGCGAGCTCGCGTCCCACCGCACCGAGCCCACCACCTGCCTGGTCGCGACGTTGAGGCGGTTCCAGACGTTGATCGTGGCGATCGCGATGACCAGGGCCGCCAGCGCCGGCTCGTCGTAGTGCCGGGCGGCCTCCAGCCAGATCTCGTCGGGGACCGGGTCCTCCCGGTCGCTGAGGCGGGTGACGGCCTCGGTGAGCGCCAGCGCGGCGCGTTCGGCATCGGTGAAATAGGGCGTATCCCGCCAGGCGGCCAACGCGAAGAGGCGCTCGTCCGTTTCGCCTGCCTTCTTGAGAATGCGCGGGTGCATGTCGACGCAGATGCTGCAGCCGTTGATCTGGCTCGCTCGCAGCTGGACGAGGCCGATCGTCCGCGAGGGGACGCCGCCCTTTTCCGCGGACGCTCCCAGGGCGTGCAGGGCCTGCATGGCGTCAGGAACGATCATCGCGGGGTTGCTCATCCGTGCTTGCATGGTTTCTCTCCTCCAGGGTCTTCGGGTGCCTTTTCGTTCGCCACTACCATGACGGATGGCGACGACTCGGTGTGACCGATGGACGAGCTGTCCGCTTCAGCGGTTACGCTGGTCGTGCGGCGCCACGACCACGACGGTGGCGGTGGTGGCGTTGCCGGCAGCGTCGCGGCTCTCGACGGTGATCACATAGCTTCGGTCCCCGCCATTGCCTGCGCGCTCCGCCCGTAGATCCAGGGTCATGTCACCCGTGAGGCGCCAGTCGGATGCCGTGTTTCCGTCGCCCTTGCCGTTCGGCGAGTCATTGCTGGTCACCGAAAGGATCCGCGTGGCCGCGACGCCGACGGCGTCCTGCACGTCTGCGCTGAGCCGGACCGGGAGCATCTGGTGGTTCGGCGGCCACAGGATCTCCGGTGATGCCACGAGACTCCGGATCGCCGGCGCGGTGGTATCGACGACCGTCACCCTGAACAAGCTCGTCGCAACGTTGCCGGCGAAGTCCGTGGCGGTGGCCACGACGACCGTGGTGCCCAGGGGAAACGCGCTGCCGGAGGGCGGCATGAACACAACGGCCAGGGCGCCGTCCTTGTCGTCCGTCGCGCTGCCGGTGTAGGTCGCGACGGCGCCTTGCGGACCGGTGGCCTCGAGGGTGAGGTCGGGCAGTGGTGTCGTGATGACGGGCTTCTTGCTGTCGGGAACGAGCGTGATCACGTCGGCCGTGAGGTTCCACGGCGTGGCCGGACTGTTCGTCTTGCCGATGACGGCCAGGCGGACGAGGTGATCGCCGGCCTCAGCGAAGCGGAGCACGCCGAAATCCTTCGTTCGGAACGTCGCGGACGCGAGCTGATTGAGGTCACTGCCCAGGGCCGCTCCATCGACGGAGAGCCGGCCCACCGCGCGGTTGGTCGGGTGCGACTTGTAGCGCAGGACGAGGTTGTACGTGCCTCGGGGGACGCTCGGCACCGTGAACTCCACGTATTCGCCGTTCGGCGGCGGCGGTGCGCCGTCACCGCCCAGGGTCACGAAGCGATGCCGCACCGGATAGAGCGGGTCGCTCGGATTCGTGACGTGGGGGCTCGCGAAGGCGCCGCCACTGGGGCTGTCCTCGAAGCTGACGGTGTAGCTGCCGCCCGCTTCCGCATGCGCGAGGTTCTCGGCCTCGAAATCGATCGGCGGGGCCACCGGCTCCGGCGGAGGAAGGCCCACGCCCGGACCGACGTCGTTGGCCGTGAGGATCCGCGCGACGACCGGCGCCGTGGACAACTCGTCCGCACCCTTGTCCCTGGCGGCGTCACGAGGCTGGCCGTCCATGTCCACGGTCACCGCCGGATACGAGCCGACCGCGGAGCCGATCGCCGGGCTGCCGGCCTGGACGTGGAAGACCCCGCTTCCATCGGGGGCGAGCAACGGGTTTTCGGTCGTGTAGCCGCTCGCGGGGACGTCGCCCGCCGCGGGGACGTTCCAGAGGATGTTGCCGTCCCAGGCGCCCGTGTAGGGAGCGGTGTTGCTGATGCGGACCGCCTGCGTGCCGCCCTGGAAGACGTTGTTGGCGACGGTGGCGTTGGTGGCACCGAGGCCTCCTGTGCGACCGCCCATCTGGTAGTGGGTGCTGTTGTTCACGAAGGTGTTGAACGAGACGACACAGTCGTCGGGACGGTCGTGGCTCGTGAGCGGCGCGCCGTCGGCGACCTCGCCGTCGCCGTTGCCCATGTCGATGCCGATGCTGTTCCCTTCGAAGTAGTTGCTGAATACCTGGTGGCGGTCGCCGAAGATGCGAAGACCGGCGGTGTTGCGGAAGTAGTTTCCGTAGGCCAGGCAGTCGTTGCCGTGACGAAGGGTGAGCTGCGCGCCGGGCGAGTCGATGAAGGTGTTGTAGCGATAGGTATTCCCACTCGACTTGTTCGAGATCAGCTCGTTCTCTCCGTTGCAGCGGACGAAGAGGTTGTGTTCGACGAGGCCCTCGCCCGTGGAAAGGCTCAGGCCGCTGAGGCCGAGGCGGATCGTCTCCGCGCCGTTGGCCCCCGCGTTCGTGAAGTCGTGGAAGTAGTTGTGATGGATCCACAACCGCTGCGCGACCTGGCTGCCGGAACCGCTGACCGAGATCATGTTTCCCACGGTGCTCTTGTTCCGGAACTCGTTGTGATCCACCTCGTGGTCGTCGCCGGAGACGGAGAGATATGGGCCGTCGCCGATGCACTGGAAGACGTTCCGCGTGTAACGCGAGTGGTGCGTGCCCGTCGGCATGCTGAGCCGTCCGGACGCATGTGAAAAGACGAAGCCCTCGATGACGACGTAGGCGGCGGGGCTGCTCAGGCTGATGCTGTGCGTGCCCTGGAACTCGACGCCGCCGACCGTCTCCGCCTTGATCACGATCGGCGCGGCGGCGGTTCCGACCCTGTTGACGCCGACGGCAGCGCTCGTGGTGTAGACGCCATTCTTCACGATGATCGTGTCCCCCGCGACGGCGACGCTGATCGCCGACTGCAGGTCCGCGACGGAAGCGACCTCGTAGGTGGCCGCGGAAGCCGTGCCCGCTGCCGAAAGGGCCACTATCGCGGCCATCGAAAGGCGGGGGCCCAGGATGAAGGAAGGGATCTTCATGGAACGTCAGCGGACCAGGAGATCGCCCGCGCTCCTCGAGGCCTCGAGCGTGCGGCCCGCATCGAACACCTGGCGCAGGCCTCCCGCGGTCCAGCGCCGGAGGCGGTACAGCGTCGCGAACGTGCAGTCCGGCGCGGCGGCGCCCTGGCCGCCCACGATTTCGCTCCCGCGGCGGACGTTGTCCATCAGCCAGGCGGGAAAGAACACGTGGTACGGGTTGCGGCGGACCTCCTCGACGTGGAACGTGAGCGCGGTCAGGAGGTGCGCGACGTGCTCCACGGCGAGCTCCGCCATCAGGTTCGGGTCCGTCATCGCGGCCCAGAACTCCGTCTCCACGACCGTGCACTCGAAGCCCGCCGGCTGTGCGGCGAGCGCGTCCATCACCAGGTGGTGCGTGCCGATGTGCGTGCTGTTCCAGTCGGCCGCGTGCGGGAGGAAGACGACCGCGGGCTTCTGCTGCGCGAGGATGTCGGAGATCACCTCCACCGACCGCCGCCAATCGTCCGGCTCGCGGCGACGCGCCTCGACGTTGATGTCCTCCAAACCGCCGGGGCGCGTCCCGACGAGCTCGAAGCCGAGGTACTCGCAGGCGGCGCTCAGCTCCGCCCACCTCGGCTGCTGGCGCGCCTTGTTGCTGCCCTGGGTGACCGCGACGTTGACGACGCGCAGGCCGGCTTCCCGCTGCAGCCGCAGGGCGAGTCCTCCGACGATGCACTCGTCGTCCGGGTGGGGCGCGAAGATGAGCACGGGCGGCGCGTCCGGCCGCACTTTCGCCCGCGGCAGCGGGGCGAACCCGCCGAGCGGTAGGCGCTTCGCCTCGCGCGCGAGGCGCGCGATCTCCGAGACGTACTGCTGATACGGGTTCATTGCGGCACCGAGGCGCGGGCGCAGGCGGCGGCGCGCTCGAGCAGGAGCTGGCGCTCGCGCGCGTTCCGGGTGAGCGACGCGGCCCGCTCGAATTCCCCCTGCGCCTCGTCGAAGCGGCCGAGCTTGCTCAGGAGGTCGCCCCGCACGGCCGGCAGGAGATGGTAGGACTTGAGGGCCGGCTCCGGGACCAGGGCGTCGACGAGCTCGAGGCCCGCCGCCGGACCGAACGCCATCGCCACTGCGACCGCACGGTTCAGCTCGACGACCGGCGAAGGCGCGAGCTGGACGAGGGCGTCGTAGAGGCCCGCGATGCGCGGCCAGTCCGTCTCCGCCGCGGTCCGCGCCCGCGCGTGGCAGGCGGCGATCGCGGCCTGTAACGCGTACGGCCCCAGCGCGCCCCCCAGCTTCTCGGCG
>DASYQX010000077.1:0-34437 GCA_036004985.1 Gemmatimonadales bacterium | reverse complement strand
GTGGAGACGGACGACCTCGCGGCCCACACGATGTCGCCGGAGGCGTACGACATCCCGGCGCAGACGGCCGAACTCATCAACGCGACCAAAGCCGTGGGGCGTGGGACGTGGGGGGTAGGGACCACCGTGGCGCGGGCACTGGAGACGGCGGCAGACGAGCGCGGGCGGCTGCGAGCGGGCGGGGGCGAGACGAGCCTCTTCATTTATCCACCATACCCGTTCAAAGTGGTGGACCGGCTGCTCACGAACTTCCATCTCCCCCGCTCGACGCTCCTGATGTTGGTGTGCGCGTTCGGGGGCCACGGGCGCGTGATGGAAGCGTATGGGGAAGCGGTGCGGGAGGGGTATCGGTTCTATTCTTATGGCGATGCGATGGCCGTTATTTAGACCCCCACCGCTCGGCGACCCGATCAGCCCAGTCCAACACCTTCAGCACGCCGGAGCGGACAGCCAGCCCCGCATCCGCGAGCATCTTCGCGTTCACCGTCCTCCGGAACGTCTTGAATTTGGCCTTCATGTCGGGATCGTCCTTCAAGAGTGTCATGAGACACTTGGCACAGATGTCGTCGGGAAATGGCCACGAGGCGCCAAACCGCTGCTCCATCTTGGCGCGAGTCTCGGGCGACGGCGAGCGGACGGCCTCGCGCTCGTGACAGCGAGTGCACAGCATGACTAGCATTATGCGCGTGACGACGCTCCGGTTTCAACACTACCCGGCGATGGCGACGCGATTGGTGGTGACATGAAGGGTGCCTGCACGGTCGGTGTCGGTGTTCCCCGGGCTGTCGCCCGGGGTCAGTCCGCCCTCACTAGCGCCGGAGCAGAGCTAACCCCGGGCGCGAGCCCGGGGTGGAGCGAACGCCCCTGACGCATGTTTGACTTCACTGTCGCCGCCACCTCCGGCCCCGCCCGCACCGGCACGCTCACGTTGCCCCACGGCACGGTCGAGACACCCTGCTTCATGCCCGTCGGCACGCAGGGCACCGTGCGCACGCTCTCGCCCGCCGATTTGAGGTCGGTGGGCGCCGAGATGGTGCTGGCCAACACGTATCACCTCCACGTGCGCCCGGGCGAGGACGTCGTGGCCCAGCTGGGCGGTCTCCACAAGTTCATGGCGTGGGACGGCCCGCTGCTCACCGACTCGGGCGGCTTCCAGGTCTTCTCGCTCGAGGGCTTCCGCCGCGTGACGGACGAGGGCGTCGAGTTCCAGAGTCACGCGGATGGCAGCCGCCGGTTGCTGACGCCGGAACGGGCCACGGAGATCCAGTGGCTTCTGGGTGCCGACATCGCCATGGCGTTCGATCACGTGGTGCCGGGCGGGGCGGACGAAGCGACCGCGCGGGACGCCTTGGAAAGGACGCTGAAGTGGTTGGAACGGTGCGCCCGGAAGCATGGAGAGCTGCAAGACGCCACGACGCCAAGACGCCAGGACACCGCCGACGTGCAACGTGGCGTCCTGGCGTCTTGCAACCAGACGTTATGGCCCATCCTCCAAGGCGGCACCCACCGCGCGCTCCGCGAGGAAGGGCTGCGCCGCATCCTGGAGATGGGTTCATGGACCGGCGTCGCGATCGGCGGCCTGTCGGTCGGTGAGCCCAAGGAGACGATGCACGAGGTGCTGGAGCTGTTGGAGCCGAAGCTGCCCCCGGCCCTGCCCCGTTATCTTATGGGCGTGGGGTTCCCCGAGGATCTCGTGGCGGCAGTGGGCCGAGGTGTGGATTTGTTCGACTGCGTGGCGCCCACGCGCAACGGCCGCAACGGCTCAGCGTTCACGCCCCAGGGCCCGGTGAACATCCGCAACGCGGCGTTTCGGACGGACGACCGTCCCCTGGACCCGAGCTGCGACTGCGAGACGTGCACCACGTACTCGCGCGGCTACCTGCGGCACCTGTTCGCGGCGGAGGAGCTGCTCGGGATGCGGCTCCTGTCGCTGCACAACGTCCGTTACCTGATCCGGCTCGCCGCCGAGATGCGCGCGGCGATCCGCGGAGGACCCGGCGCCCTGGCCGCCTGGGCCGACGCGTGGCACCGCCAGTACACTCAACCGGGAATCACATGAGCCCCACGCTGCTCGCGTCGCTGTTCACGCCGTCCGGCCAAGGCGGGCCCGGACTCAGCGCCTTCGTCATCCAGATCGCGCTGTTCATCGGGATCTTCTACTTCCTCCTGATCCGCCCCCAGCGCCGCCAGCAGGAGCAGCACAAACAGCTGCTCGCCTCCCTTCAGCGCGGCGATCAGGTCGTCACGTCGAGCGGCATCGTGGGCGAGGTCATCCACATCAAGGACGACCAGGTCACGGTGCGCAGCGGCGAATCGAAATTCGTGATGCTGCGGAGCGGCATCGCCAGCATCACGAACCGCACCGCCGTGGAGGCGAAGCAGGCGTGACCGTCCGCCGGCTCCACCTGCTCGGCTCGCCGGTCCTGCGCCAGCAGGCCGCGCGCGTCGCCCGGGTGGACGACGAGGTGCGCGCCTTGGTCGACGACCTGTTCGAGACGATGCGCGCGGCCAAGGGCGTGGGCCTCGCCGCCAACCAGATCGGCGTGGCGCGCCGGGTGGCCGTCGTGGACGTGGGCGAGAAGGAGCCGCCCGCACTCACCCTGATCAACCCCGTGATCGTCGAGCGCGGGGCGGAGCTCGAGACCGCCGAAGAAGGCTGCCTGTCGATCCCGGAGATCTTCGGGGACGTGGAGCGCCCCGCGCGGGTCGTGATCGAAGCGCTGGACCGGGACGGCCGGCCGTACCGCGTCGAGGCGCAGGGATACAAGGCGCGCGCCATCCAGCACGAGATCGACCATCTCGACGGCGTGCTGTTCCTCGATCACCTGAGCGCGGTGAAGCGCGGCCTGCTGCTCGCAAAATGGAAAAAGGCCCGCAAAGGCAAGTCGGGATATGTCAAGGAGGTCACGCCGGAGCCGGCGGGCGAGCTCTGACGTGCGCGTCGTCTTCTTCGGTACTCCCGAGTTCGCGGTCCCCTCGCTGCGCGCCCTGGTGGGCGAGGGGTTCGACGTCGTCGGCGTCGTCACCCAGCCCGACAAGGCGCAGGGCCGCTCCCGCTCGCGCCTCGTGCCGCCGCCGGTCAAGGTCGTCGCCGAAGCCGAGGACCTGAAGGTCCTCCAGCCCGAAACGCCGACCGACGGCGCGTTCGTCGTGCGCCTGCGCGACCTGAGGCCCGACATCGGCGTCGTCGTCGCCTACGGCCACATCCTGAAGCCCGAGCTGCTCGAGCTGCCGGCGCGTGGCATGGTGAATGTCCACCCCTCCCTCCTGCCCGAGCTGCGGGGCCCGGCACCGGTCGAATGGGCCATCATCAACGGCCTCGAGCAGACCGGCGTCACGATCATGCAGATGGAGGCCGGGATGGACACCGGCCCGGTCCTGCTGCAGCTGCCGCACCACGTCGACCCCGACGTGACGGCCGGCGAGCTGGGCGAGCACCTCGCGGAGATGGGCGCGCAGGCGCTGGTCGAGGCGCTGGCGCTGCTCGAGCAGGGCGCGCTGCGCCCCGTGCCCCAGGACGCAAGTCGTGCCACCTACGCCCCCAAACTGACGCGCGAGAACGCCCGCATCGACTGGACCAAAGACGCCGCTTCGATCGCGCGCCTGATCCGCGGCGTCGATCCCCGCCCCGGCGCGTGGACCGAGCTGGAGGGCGCGGAGGTGAAGCTCTTCAGTGTCCGCGTGTCCGATGGGCAGGGCGCCGCTGGAGAATTGCTGGCCGCTGACGGCCGATTGCTCATCGCCACCGCCAACGGCGCCGTGGAAGTCTTCGAAGTGCAGCCGGCCGGCAAGGCGCGGATGAGCGCCGACGACTGGCTCCGCGGCGCCCGACTCCCGCCTGGCCGACGGTTCACGTGAGGCCGCCCCTCCCCCACCTGCACGCGATTACCGACGAGCGGATCGCTCGCCGGCCCGACCTGGACAACTTGGCGCGCGAGCTGGCGGAGGCGGGAGGTGCAGACCTCGCGTTCCACGCCAGGGGCCGCGCTCTCTCCGGCCTCGGGCATTATGAGTTAGCCGTCCGACTGTCCGTCAGTCCGACGGTCCGTCTGTTCGTCAACGATCGCTTGGACGTGGCGTTGGCGGTGAACAGCACCGGCGTCCAGCTCGGCGGCGGCAGCCTGCCCCCGAGCGCCGCCCGGCACCTCAACCCGCGGTGGTGGATCGGCAAGTCTGTCCACGACTTGGCGGAGGCCGAGGCCGCAAACGCGGCAGGAGCCGACTATCTTGTGGTAGGGCCGGTCTACGCGACGGCGACGCACCCCGATCTGGCGCCGCTCGGCCTCGCGCGCCTGCGCGAGATCGGGGCGCTGGGACTCCCGGTGATCGCGATCGGCGGCGTGACGCCGGCGCGGGCCCGCGAGGTGAGGGCGGCGGGCGCGCACGGCGCCGCGGCCATCAGGGCGCTGTGGGACGCCGCGGAGCCCGCGGCGGCGGCCCGGGGGATGCTGGAGGCATGGCAGTGAACGACACGATCGAAATCGTCATCAACGGAGAGCGCCGGGCCGCGCCCGCGGGCGCCACGCTGCTGGAGGTCCTCGCCGAGCTGGACCTCGATCCGCGCGCCGTGGTGGTGGAGCACAACCGCAAGATCGTGCGCCGTCCCGCGCTGGGGGACGTGCGGGTTGCCCCCGGCGACGCGGTCGAGCTGGTGCACTTCGTGGGAGGGGGTTGAATGGGGGCTAGGGGCTGGGGGCTAGGGCCTAGGGGCTAGAGCGATGACCACAGCGGTCGCAACAGTAAGGGATACTCCGCTCGCGATCGGGGGACGGACGTTTCAGTCCCGCTTGATGGTGGGGACGGGCAAGTATCCCGACAATGCCACGATGGTTCGCGCGATCGAGGCGTCCGGCGCGGAGATCGTGACCGTCGCGGTGCGGCGCGTGGACCTCGACCGGTCGAAGGACACGAGCGTGCTGCATCACCTCGACCCCAAGCGGTTCTTCCTCCTCGCCAACACCGCGGGGTGTTACACCGCGGAGGACGCGATTCGGTACGCCCGCCTCGCGCGCGAAGCCGGGTTCAACGACTTCGTCAAGCTCGAGGTGATCGGCGACGAGGAGACGCTGTTGCCCGACGTCCAGGGGTTGCTCGAGGCCACCAAGATCCTGGTGAAGGAGGGGTTCAAGGTCCTGGCGTATACCAACGAGGACCTGGTGACGGCGCTGCGGCTCGAAGACGCGGGGTGCGCCGCCGTCATGCCGCTCGCGTCGCCGATCGGCAGCGGGCTCGGCCTCTTGAACCCGCTCAGCGTCCGCACGATCAAGCGCCGGCTCGCCGTGCCCGTGGTCGTGGACGCCGGAGTCGGGACCGCGTCGGACGCCTGCGTGACGATGGAGCAGGGCGTCGATGGGATTCTGATGAACACGGCGATCGCGGCGGCGCAGGATCCGGTCGCGATGGCGCACGCCATGCGCCTCGCCGTGGAGGCCGGCCGCACGGCGTTCCTGGCCGGCCGGATGCCGCGCCGCGAGGCGGCGATGCCGTCCTCTCCCACCCGAGGAATGTTGGATTAGGGCGGCGGGAGCGACGGCGGCGCGGCGGGCGGCGCTCGAGATCCTGCGGGCCGTGCGCGCCGGCGAACGGTTCAGCGCCGCGCTCGACCATGCCGTGCGCCCGCTGGTCGAGCGCGATCGCCGCCTCGCGTACGCCCTTTCCGCCGGCGTGCTGCGGCAGCAAGCGGACCTCGATCGCGCCCTCGACTTGCCCCGCACCGATCCACGCCTCCACGACGTCCTCCGGCTCGGCGCCTATCAACTCCGCTGCCTGACGCGCGTCCCCGCCCACGCCGCCGTGTCGACCAGCGTGGAGCTGGCGCGCGAGATGGTGGGCGAGGGGGCGGCGGGGTACGTGAACCAGGCGTTGAGAAAACTGGGTGTCGGGTATCGGGTGTCGGGTGCCGGGTCGACGCATCCCGAGTGGCTGGTGCGGCGCTGGGAAGCCCGGTTCGGGAAAACCGAGACGCAACACCTCCTGACATGGAACGACACGCAGCCGGCGCTCACATTCCAGCCCGCTCGTTGGGATCGAGAGACGTTGGCGAGGCGGCTCCACGAGTCGGGGGTTGGGGTAACAGAGGCGCCATTCGGAGCCGGCCTGCGCGTCAACCCGATACCCGGTACCCGGCACCCGATACCCAGCCAGTTGCCCGGATTCGCGGAAGGTGCCTTCATCGTCCAAGACCCCGCCCACGCCCTCGTGTGTCGCTTCGCGGCGATCCCGGCGGGGTGGCAGGTGTACGACGCCTGCGCCGCTCCCGGCGGCAAGGCCGTGGACCTGGAGCGGGCGGGCGCGCGGGTGACGGCCGGCGACGCGCGGCGCCAGCGGTTGCCGCGGCTCGTGGAGACGGCGCGCCGCGCGGGAGTGGCAATTCGCTGCGTCGCCGCCGATCTTGAGGCGGCGCCGTTCGGGCCGGGATGCTTCGACGCGGTGCTGGTGGACGCCCCGTGCAGCGCGACGGGCACCATGGCGCGGCATCCGGATGCGCGCTGGCGCCTCGAGCCGGCCCTGTTCGCCCGCGCCGCGGCGCGGCAAGCGCGCCTGCTCGCTGCCGCGGCACCGCTGGTACGGCCCGGCGGCGGATTGCTCATCTACGCGACCTGCTCGCTCGAACCGGAGGAGAACGGCGCTGTCGTGGAGGATTTCCTGAGTCAACACCGCGAGTTCACGCGCGCTCCCGTCGCGGGCGCCGTGCCGGCCGAGCTGGTGACGGCGGCGGGGGATTTCCAGGCGCTGCCGCAGCGCCACGGGATCGACGGCGCCTACGCGGCGCGGCTCGAGCGGCGCGCCTGATGCGGATCCGCCGCCACCTGCCGCCGCTCGACGGCCTGACGCTGAACATCGACCGCCGCCGGGTCCTGCGGTGGGCGGGGTTCGGCCTCGGCGCGCTCGTCACCGGCTACCTCACGGCGTATCTGCTGCTCTTCCCCGCCCCGATCCTCCCGGGCCACCAGGTCGTGCCGCGCGTCCTGGGACTCTCGGTCGCCGAGGCACAGGAGCAGGTGAAGACCGCGCAACTCGCGGTCAGCGACGGCGGCACCCAGCCGCACCCCTCCGCGCCGGAGGGGACAGTCATCTGGCAAGACCCGCCCCCGGGGCTCGTCGCCCCTGAAGGGTTGACGGTGACCCTGGTGGCCAGCGCGGGTCCGCCCAAGATTCCGGTACCGGATGTCGCGAGTCTCGACGCGGGGCTGGCGCAGCGGTTGGTTGTCGCGGCGGGACTCACGGTCAGCCAGGTGGAGTCGGTGCAGGCGGCCGCGCCTCGGGGGCTGGCGCTGCTCACGCGGCCGCCGGCGGGAACGGTGCTCGCGCCGGGCGCGGGACTGACGCTGGTGGTGAGTCGCGGCGCGCCCACCATCTCGGTGCCCGATCTGCTCGGCCTGCTGGCGGCGGACGCGCGCACCCGGATCGAGATGGAAGGGCTGCAGCTCGGCACGATGACGCGCCGCAGCACGCCCAACGCGACGCCCGGCACGGTGGTGGCGCAGCGGCCCGCGGCGGGCACGCTGGCGGCGCCCGGCACCGTCGTGGACATCGTCGTCGCCCGGAGCCCCTAGGACATGACCAACGGCATCCGCATCGCCCCGAGCATTCTCGCCGCCGACCTGTCCCGGCTCGCCGAGCAGGTCGCGCAGGTGTTGGAGGGCGGGGCCGACCAGTTGCACGTGGACGTGATGGACGGGCGGTTCGTGCCCAACCTCACGTTCGGGGCCAACATGATCGCGGCGCTCCGCAAGCTGACGGACAAGCCGATTGACGTGCACCTGATGGTGGTGGAGCCCGAGCGCTTCCTCGAGCCGTTCGCCGAGGCGGGGGCGTCCGTCTTCACGTTCCACCCCGAGGCGACGGTGCATGTGCAGCGGCACCTCGACGCGGCGAAACGGCTCGGCATGCTGGCGGGCTTGGCGCTGAATCCCGGCACCCCGCTCGCATATGCGGAGGAAGTCGTTGCCGACCTCGATCTGCTGCTCGTCATGACCGTGAACCCCGGGTTCGGAGGGCAAACGTATCTCCGGGCGTCCGACGATAAAATCCGCCGTGCCCGCTCACTACTCACCGCGCACGGCTCACGTGCCTTTCTGGAAGTCGACGGCGGGATCACGCGGCAGACGATCGCCGCGGCGCACCAGGCCGGAGCCGACACGTTCGTCGTGGGGAGCGCCGTGTTCCAGGCCGCGGACCCCCCCCGCGAGGTGCAGGAGCTGCGCCGCCGCTGCATGGTGACCGTATGACGAGTCGCCAGCAGTGGTCCCTCGTCGCGGGCCTGGCGACGACGGCGGTGTTCGGTGTAGTGCTGGCATTGAAGCTCAAGCCCCAGCTCGACCTGATCGAAGTGGGCTCGACGGCGCCGGGGTTTCACGCCACCGACTTGCGCACCGGACGGCCGGCGACGCTCGCGGACTACCGGGGCAAGGTGGTGCTCGTCAATATCTGGGCCACTTGGTGCCCGCCTTGCCGGGTCGAGATGCCATCCATGGAGCGGCTGCAGCGCAAGCTCGCCGGCACCGACTTCCGCATCGTCGCCGTGAGCGTGGACAAGGAAGTCGGACCCAACGAGGTGCTGGCCTTCGCGAACGGCCTCGGGCTGAGCTTCGATCTCCTGCACGATCCCGCCGGCACGATCCAGGAGACCTATCAAACGACGGGGGTGCCGGAGAGCTTCATCATCGACCGCGACGGCGTGATCGTCAAGAAGGTCATCGGCCCAGTCGAGTGGGACGGGCCGGTCCACGAGACCCTCATCCGGCGGCTGCTCGATGCGCGCTAGCCTGATCCAGCTGATCACGCGCAACTGGCCGATCAAGCTGGCGGCGCTCGCGATGTCGCTGATGCTCTACGTCGCGGTCCAGCTGCAGCAACCCATAACCGAGAGTTTCCCCATCAAGCTGAACATTCTGCTCCCCCCCGGGCGCACCTTACAGCAGAAGCCGCCCACGGTCTGGGTCGAAGTCTCGGGGAAAGGGAGCCAGCTGCTCAAGCTCCGCACGCTGCCGGGCGACATCACACGACGCGTGCCGGACACGCTGTCGACCGCCGCCTGGACGATCCGGCTGGAGCCGAGCGACCTCGAGCTGCCCAAGGGCGCCGACGTCCGGGTCGTCGAAATCCGCCCGCGCGACGTCACCGTCACGCTCGATGGTGTGGCGCGCAAGGACGTGCGCATCGTCCCGCTCGTCACGGTGGTCCCGGACTCGGGGCAGATCCTGCACGGCGGGGTCTCGATCTCGCCGACCATCGCCCGGCTGGTCGGGCCGGAGACGAATCTGGCGGCGATCGACTCGATCACGACGGTCCCGACCGAGATCACCAGCGTCTCGGGGGCGTTCGAGCGGATGGTGCCGATCGACACCCTGCCGCTCGGCATCGTGCGGATCTCCCCGAAGCAGGTGAGGGTGACCGGGGAGATGGGGACGCTCGCGGAGCGATCGTTCGCCGGCATTCCGGTGGAGACGGGTGCGGGCGCGATCACCGGCTTCATCGTCACGCCCTCGCGCGTCTCGGTCGCGGTGCGCGGGCCGGAGGAGCGGGTGCAGGCGCTCACCCGGGACAGTCTGCGCGTCGTCGCTCACATCACCGGGGCCGGCGCCCCCGGGGGAGGGGGGGGCGTCGCCCGAATCACGGTCGTCGCGCCCCGCGGGATCACCGCCCGCGCCATCCCCGACTCGGTCACCCTCCGCCCGCGCCCGCGCACTACGCGCCGTGGCTGACGTCGTCCTCGGCATCGAGACGTCGTGCGACGAGACGTCCGCCGCAGTGCTAGTTGCCAGTGGCAAGGGGAAACCCGAGCTCGCAAGCCTGATCATCCTGTCGCAGGACGTGCACCAGGTGTTCGGCGGCGTCGTCCCCGAGCTCGCCAGCCGGGCGCATCTGGCGGCGCTGCCGGCGGTCGTGGACCGCGCGCTCGCCGAAGCGGGCCTCGGTCTGCCGGCCGTCGACGCCGTCGCCGTCACCGCCGGGCCCGGGCTCGTCGGCGCGCTGCTCGTCGGCGTCGTGTACGCCAAGGCGCTCGCCTACGCCAAGCACCGCGCCCTGATCGGCGTGCACCACATGGAAGGGCACCTCTTCGCCCCCGCAGTCGAGGATCCGGAGCTCGCCCCGCCGTTCGTGGCCCTGCTGGTGTCGGGCGGCCACACCTGGTTGCTCGACGTCCCCGCGTGGGGCCGCTACCGGCTCCTCGGCCAGACGCGCGACGACGCGGCGGGGGAAGCGTTCGACAAGGTCGCCACGCTGCTCGGCCTCGGGTACCCCGGCGGACCGGCGATCGAGCGGATCGCGCAGCAAGGCGACCCGGCACGGTTCACATTCCCGCGGCCGATGCAGGGAGAGGGATTCGAGTTTTCGTTCTCCGGCCTCAAGACGGCCGTGCTGCACGCCGTGCGCGCCTCGGACGACCTGGAGCGCGACCGCCCGCATCTCGCCCGCGCGTTCCAGGACGCGGTGCTCGATGTGCTCGTGACGAAGCTCGAGCGCGCCGTGCGCGCGACCGGATACCGCACCGCGATGATCGGCGGCGGCGTGGCGTGCAACCGCGCCCTGGTGACGCGCGCCGCGGAGCGGCTCGCCGGAGCTGCGCGCGTCGCGGTCGCGAGCCCCCGGCTCAACGCCGACAATGCCGCCATGATCGCGCGAGCCGGCTGGTACCGCCTAGGTCTGGGCGAGCGCAGCGACTGGACGCTCGACGCCCGCGCGGACTTGCCGCTCCCCGGGCTCGAAGTCGTCGAGCCCACTCACCACGCACCACGCACCACGCACTCATGACCATTTATCCCTTCGTCCTGCACCTCGGCCCCATCGAGCTGACCGGCTACGGCTTGATGATGATGGTGGCCTTCCTGATGGCGGGCTGGGCCATCCAGCTCGAGCTGCGGCGCCGCGGTCTCGACGAGGAATACGCCGCCGACATCGTGATCGCAGGCGTGATCGGCGGCCTCGTCGGCGCCAAGGTTTGGTACGTGGCCCTATCCGGCGATTGGGACGCGCTGCTGCGGCGTGGCGGGTTCGTCTGGTACGGCGGGTTTCTCGGCGCGACGGCCGCCATTCTGCTGAACGGCTGGCGCCGCGGCGTCCCGTGGCGGTTCACCGTCGAGCTGTGCGCCGCGCCCCTCGCGCTCGGCTACGCCCTCGGCCGCGTGGGGTGCTTCCTCGTCAACGACGACTACGGCATCCCCAGCAACCTGCCCTGGGCGATGAAGTTCCCCAAAGGGCTCCCGCCCACCACGGTCGCCGATCTGACCGCGATGCACGTCACGTTCCCGCCCGGCACGGACCCCACCCAGGTCGTCGCCGTGCACCCGACCCAGATCTACGAGACGATCCTCATGTTCCTGGCGTTCTGGTGGATGTGGCGGCGTCGGGATCACGGCCACGCCACCGGCTGGCTGTTCGGCTGCTACCTGACGTTCGCGGGAGCGGAGCGCTTCCTGGTCGAGTTCGTGCGCGCCAAGGACGACCGGGTGCTCGGGCCGTTCACCCTGGCGCAGGCGATGAGTGTGCTGCTCCTGGCGGCGGGTGTCGCGCTGCTGTACGTGTGGCGGGAGAAAGAGGCCGTCAGCCTGCAGCCGGCATCGCTCAGCCGGAAGCCCGCTCCTCAGTCGCCGGGCTGAGCGGGCGCAGCGTCCACACCAGCGCGATCAGCGCCAGCAGCACCAGCAGCCCCTGCAACGCCAGCGACTCGACGGTGGGATAGATCCCCAGCACGGGGATGCGCGGCACGCCCTCGACCACCGTGAGCCGGACGATGCCGGCGTCCTGGAGCTCCGCGACGCCCTTTCCCGCGAATACAAACGCCATGTAGTAGAGCATCACACCCGTCACGGCAAAGAAGGGCTTCATGGCCACGCGGAGGCCAAGCTGGTTGATGGCGACGTAGACGGCGACGAGCCCAACCGCGCCCGCCGCCATGCCGCCGAGCACCGGCATCGTCCCCGCGCCGCCGGCCGACGTGAACAGCGCCTTGTAGAAGAGAATCGTTTCGAACCCTTCACGGTACACGGCGAGGAACGCCACGGCGCTCAGTGCCAGGCCGGAGCCCGACGAGAGCGCGCTCGCCATCTTGTCCTTCACGAACGCGGTCCACTTGGCCACCTCGATCTTGGAGAGGAGCCAGTAACTCACATAGAACAGGACCGCCGTGGCGACGAGCATCGTGAAGCCCTCGATCGCCTCCCGCTGGCCCGCGCTCACATGGAACAGCAGCTCGACGAGGACCCACGTCACCAGGCTCGCCGCGACGGCGAGCCACGCGCCGCGGCCCACATCCCGTCGCCGCTCGGCGGCGCCCGCTTTGGTCAGGAACGTCATCAGGGCCGCGACGATGAGGATCGCCTCGAAACCCTCACGCACCATGAGGAAGAACGACGACACGAAGAGGTTCATCGTCGAGGGGCGGTCGGCCACCACGCGCTCGGCAAGCTCCAGCCCGCCCAGCAGGCGCCGGCGGATGGCGTTCAGCTCGGCGGGGTCGGCGCGCGCCACGCGTGTGCGCAGCCAGGCGAACGCGCCCTCGAGCTCGCTCGCGAGCCCCGGGTTCTGGGCCCGGACCTCCGTCTCCACCTGCTCGAACGTCAGGTAGGCGTCGAACGCCGTCTTGTCGGACCGCGTGGCGAGCGCCGAATCGATCTGGCGGCGCACCGTCGCGAACGTGGTCGCGGTGGCGGAACCTCCGTACTGCAGCGTGGCGACGTACGCCGCGACCGCCCAGCGGTCCGCTTCGGAGATGTCCTCGGCGAACTCCGGCATCGCCGTGCCCGGGACGCCGATCGCGATCTTGCGGTAGATCTCGAGGAGCGACGTGCCGCCCATCACCGCAGGGTCGGCGAGGTTCGACGGCGGCGGGCCCTCGAGAGAGTTCGCCTTCGGGCCGTCGCCGCGGCCCGACTCGCCGTGGCACACTGCGCATTGCACGCCGTAGACCTCGGCGCCGCGCGCGAGCGAGGGCGGCCGCGAGGGGAGCGGCTCCGAGACGCCGAGACGCCCGATGAGCGCGTCGGCTGCGCGCTCGACGGAGTCGGGTGGTGCCAGGCGGTCGAGGAGCTCGGCGAGCCGCGCCAGGCCGCTGTCAGCGCCGGCTCGTATCCGGACCGGGAGGTTGGGGACGTCGAGGCGCGCCTGCTGGATGAAGAGCTTGGCCTCGTCGACTTCTTCGGGCAGGACGATGCGGCCGCCCGCGGGGGTGACGCCGAGGGCGTACTCCTTGGCGGCGAGTGCGGCGGCGGCCACCACCCGGCGGGAGGCAGCCACGGAATCCGCCGCCTGACCGGCCAGGGGGCCGGGGCGGGCGGCTAAAAGCAGCAGGCACAGCAGCTTGATCCGAATGAGAGCAGTCTCGGGAAGAGTGCGACGAATACTAGAGTGAAATTGTCGGAAATTCAATCCGTCGACAGCACCGCAACGGCGACGGCCGCTTCGTGGGTGTGGGAGAGCGAGAGGAGGATCCGTTTCACCTGCAGCTCACGCGCCCGGTCGGCGGCGAGCCCTGCGAGCGTCACGTCGGGGCGGCCGTCGGGTGCACGGGTGACCTCGATCTCGCGCCACCCGATGCCGCGGGCCGCATCGCTCCCCTGCAGCGCCTTGTAGACCGCCTCTTTGGCCGCCAGCCGCACGGCGACGTGCTCGGCGGGATCGGGCCTCGACCGGCAGTACTCCGCTTCCGCCTGGGTGAGCAAGCGGTCGAAGACGTGCGCCCCCTTGTCGGCGAGCATTGCGCGCGCGCGCGAGACCTGCACCAGGTCGACGCCGACGCCGATCGCGCTCACGAGGCGGGCCGCGCCACGAACAGGCGGCGGCGGTAGCGCCGCCCGTCCACTTCCACCACCACGATGTAGGCACCGTTGACCACGCGCCGCGATCCTCCGAGCATCAGGTCCCACACGTACTCGTTGGTGGGCGGGGCCACGGTCGCCTGGTGCAGGCGCTCGCCGGTGAAGCCGTACACCGTGACGCGCGCGTTCCCAGTCCCGGTGGGGGTGGGCCACGAGATCACGACCTGGTCGCCGCGCACGGGGTTCTCCGACACCTCGGCGACGCCCGGCGGCGCCAGCAGGGCGAACGCCGCGGTCGCGTCGCTCGCGAGCCCCACCGCGTCGAGCGACCAGACGAAGTTTCGCTCCGAAATGAACCGTACGCGCGCCCCACGCCGCCCTGCCGCGGCGGGCAGGTCCACACGCACGGGGTACCAATTCGGCCCGTCGCCCAGGATCACGCCAGCATCGCTCCACGTGCGCCCCGAGTCGCCCGAGAACTGGATCACGCCGCGCTGCTCCGGTGAGAACGTCGAGCCGCGGTGGCGCGTCCAGAAGTGCAGCCAAATCTCAGTTCGGCCGGACAAGTCCACGACCGGCGACAGCAGCGTGTCGCTGCGCGTGGCGCTCCACGCAAACGCGCCGGCGAGGCGCACCGTGTCGTGCGTCCACCCCGTCCACCCGGCGTCGCGCGCTTCAGCGCCGCCCAAGAACAGCAGCTCGGCGACGACGACGGTACCGTCCCCCCGCAGCGCCCGCACGGTGTCGGTTCGCAGGTCGGTGCGCCACTCGGTGCGCACGGTGCCGCGGCGCAGCGAGTCGGCTTGCGCACTCCGCAGCGCCGTCGCACCCGTGCCGGTGCGTAACGTCAGCGAAAGCGGCCGCGGCGCCGTGGCGTCGAGCCCCAGCCACGAGTCGGGCCACAGCGACTCGAACCGGGGCGGCGTCGGCCGCAACCCCGATGCCCCCTGCCCCCGTCGCAAATCGTTCGCCGCCGCGATCGCCGCCACGGCGAACGGGAGGTTGTCCCGGAACACCCGCTCGACCAACGCGCTGTCGTCCGGAAAATCGAACCCATAGTAGAGACCGCCGCTCGTACAGCAACCGCTCGTCAGCTCTGGTGTGAACGCGATCGTGCCGTGCGCGCGGTACGCCCAGTCGGTGTACTCGCCGTTCGTCGAATAGAGATGCCAACCTGGGCCCGGGTGATAGTACGTCAGGGTGGAGCCGGGAACGCGGTCGACCACGGCGGGCACGAGATCGGTGCCGGCGAGCGCGCGGTACACGGGGAGATCGGGCGGTAGCTCGCCCGCGCGGAAGCCGTACGGGTAGAGCACCAGCCCGCTGAAGGTGTGATACGACACCGAGACCACTGGCGGGTGCGCGGCGTGAAACGCGATCACCGCCTGCGTTTCCGGCTCCGACGCGGGGCCCGTCCCGCGGTAGGTCTCGGCGACCGGCTGCGCGCTCGAGCCGAGGTCGTCCGCGCCCCAGAACGCCGGATAGTTGCGATTGGGATCCACGCCGAACGTGCCGTCGGCGTTGGGGCGGCGGTTCTTCCGCCAGAAACGGTCGTTGGTGAACGTGTACTGATACCCGTCGGGGTTCTCGACCGGGATCACCCACAGGTCCCGCGTGTCGCGCAGCGCGGGGCCCAAGGAATCGGCGAGCCAGCGGATCAGCTTCATCGCCATCGCCGTCGACACCCACTCGCGGGCGTGGTGAGTGGCCATGAACAACACGTTGGGGCGGGCGGGGTCGTCACCAGCGGGACCCACCTTCACCGCAAGAATCGGCCGGCCCTCGATCGAGGCGCCGACGGAGTCGAGGTGGATGAGGGAGTCCGCCGCCGCCCACGCCTCGAGCGTCGCGCGGATACCGGTGCCCGGCTTGTCGAAGGACTGATAGACCCGGAACGTGTCGGCGGCCGGCGCGGCGGGAGGCGCTCCCGCTAGGCGCTGCACCAAGAACCCGCGGCGGGCCAGCAGAGCCTCGGTCTGAGGGGACACGACGACGACAGCGTACAGAGCGCCGCCCTCCGATCGGACGTGCGCCACCTCGAAGCCGAGCGCGGCGAGCGAGTCGAGGCCCGCTCGCCCCGCGACGGGCACCTGGACCACGCGGTGCTGGGCCGCCGCCGGGGCGGCACCCAGCAGCAGGAGCGCTAGAAGCCGAGGCGTGTGGCGAGCCATGCCGGGGCGGGCAGGTAGCCGCCGACCACGAGGCCGAGCCAGAGCAGCGCGGCGGCGACCGGGACCCACAGCGCGACGAGCGGCCAGACTGCGGGGCGCCAGCGGCTGAGGGCTTCCAGCTCCGGAATCCAGCGGATGCGTTCCTGCTCGACCTCCGCCTCGAGCGCGAGCCATGCCGCCTCGAGCCGGCGGGCCGCGGTGCGCAGCGCCTCCTGCCAGTCGGCGTGCGCCCCTTTGTCGAGGACCGACGCGGTGCGGACGCGGGCCGCGGTCGCCTCGAGCTCGTCCAGCGCGGCGACGAACGCCGCGCCGCCGGTGCCGAGCCGTGCGGCGATGGCGCGCTTCTCGGCGCCCGCGAGCAAGTGGCGGCGCAACCGCAGGCGCGGGAATCGCACCTGGCGGCCCGTGCGCGCGATCTCGGCGTCGAGGGCGGCGGCGACGCGCGCGGCGGCGCGCCGGACCGCGTGGTCCCAGGCCGCGGCCCAGGCGCCGCGCGCCGTCGCGTCGAGCACCTGCGCCCGGTCCTCGCGCGCGGCGCCCCGCCGCCCGTCCCCACCCAGCTCCAGCACCTGCGTGGCCAGCTCCTCGCGGACGTCGTCGAGCGGGACCCACAGCGGCTGCTGGCGCCGCGGCACGATCACGCGACCCAGCGAAGGGGCGAGCTCCGGGACCCGGAGCGGCATCAGAATGTTCATCGGGGGGCGGGGGGGGGGGGCGCCGCGATCTGCGCCGGGCGGCCGGTGCGGCGCTCGTAGGCGGCCACGAAGTGCGCCAGCGGCTCGGGGAGGAAACGGTCGCGCGCCACGCCGGTGGCGGCGACGGCCCGCTCGATCGCGGCGGGCTCGCCCTCGATCTCCACGAGCACGTCCATCGCCGGATAGCGCTCGATCCGCACCGCCGCGCCCGCGAGCCGGTACTCGGCGATCGTCCGGTCGATCCGCATGACGACCTCGTACCCCAGGCGCTGGAGGATGGCGAGCGCGCCCTCGGGGTCGTCGACCCGCACCTCGTGCTCGACGCGGTGCTTGTAGCCGCCGCGCACACTCGCCGGGCCCTTCCAGGCGAGCACGCCGTACGCGTCGGTACCGCGATACACGCGCAGCCGCAGCACTTCGTCGCGGGCTTCCAACGTGCCGTCCCGGTCGTAGCGGCGGTCCACCATCTCGCCGCGGAACACGAGCTCGGCGCCGGCGCGCGCCAGCGCCGCCTCGAGCGCGACGGGGTCGTCCACCCGCGCCTTCAGCTCGAGCTCGTCCTCTCCCGCCGTCCGCGAAGCGCTCATGCGAGCAGCGTGTCGAGCACCGCGGTCGTGTCGCCCAGGTCTGCGAAGACGTGCGCCGCGCCGGTGGCGCGGAGCTGCGCGACGTCGTAGAAGCCGGTCGCGACCGCGACCGTCCGCGCGCCGATCGGACGCGCGCACGCCACGTCGTCCGGTGTGTCGCCCACGATCACGACATCCGCCCCGGCGAACCGCCGGCCGGTGCGGCGCGCGGCCCGCTCGGCCGCCAGCGCCGGGAGGTCGGCGCGGCGATGCGAATCGGAGCCGAACGCGCCCACGGCGAAGCGCGCCGGCTCGAGGCCCGCCGACCGCAGCTTCAGCGCGGCGCCGCTCTCCAGGTTGCCGGTGAGGAGACCCACCAGCGCCCGGCCTGCCGCTTCGTGCGGCTCCAGCGCCCGGAGCAGCTCGGCCACGCCCGGGAACAGCTGCGTCGCCTGCGTGGGCTTCCCGAGCTCGGCGGCGAGCAGCGCGACGTAGCGCCGGCACACCGCGGCGACTCGCTCGGCAGACTCCGCATCGCGGTGGCCCGCGAGGGCCAGCAGCTCGCGCACGATCTGCGGGTCCGTCTTGCCGTCGAAGCGGTAGCCCTCGATCGGTCCGGCCGTGCCCATCTCGTCGAGCAGGGCGCGGTGAATCGCGCGCCGCCCGGCGCCGTCAGTCCAGAGCAGCGTGCCGTCGATGTCGAACAGAATGAGCCTCATGGGAATTGAATAATAACGTGCGTGGTGCGTGGTACGTGGTGCGTGGTGCGTCGTGCCCACGCACCACGCACTACGCACCACTCACGATTCTCCGTACCCCCACCAGGTTCGCCCGCAGCCGGACCATCCGTGGCTCGTCGCCGAACAGTTGGTCGGTGCCCACACCGCCCCGCGACAGCGCCGCGTGCACGATGTGACCCGCCGTCCCCCCCGCCCAGAGCGCGACGTGCGACACGCGTCCCCGCTCCGCGAAGAACAGCAGGTCCCCCGCTTCGTACCCGTCCCCGTCGGGGGTCTGTGCAACTTCGCGTCCTCGTGCGAACTGCTGGTCGCTGTCGCGCGGCAACTGGATGGCGCGCGCGGCGTACACCGCTTGCACAAGCCCCGAGCAGTCGATCCCCCATTCGGTGCGTCCGCCCCACAGGTACGGCGCTCCCGCGTACCAGCGCTGCGCCAACTCAGGGAGCGCGAGGTGCCGCGCCTCCACGCGCAGCTCGGCCTCGGGCCGCACCGCCCCGCCGCCGACCGGGCCGTGCTCACCGCTGGCGAGCTCGACCGTTCCGCCGCGGCGCACCACGAGCCGCGCGCCGACGGGCAGCCGGCGCCGGCCGCCGGGCGTCTGAATCTCGGCGCCCAGCGAGCGCGCCGTCGCGCGCTCCGCCCAGTCCCGCGCCCACTCGGCCGGGCCGGTCGCGACGTACCCGGCGTGCGTCCAGGCGACGTATTCGTCGGGGGCGCGCACCCGCAGCCACTGCTCCCGGCGCTCCAGGATCTCGAGGCACTCGCCGTGCAGCGCCTCGCTCACTCGGGGCGCGGTGAGCGTCGCATCGCCGAGCAGCGGTGCGAGCGCCGCGGTGACGACTGCCGCTCCGTCCTGGCCCACCGTCTGGTCGGGAAGCAGCCGCACCTCCGCGGCCAGCCCGGCGTCGGCGGCGAGCTTGCGCAGCGCCTCCTGCGCCGACCGGCTCGACGTAGCGCCGGACAGTAGGGGCGCAGCGTGCTGCGCCCCTACGTTGGCCGTCACGGCCACGTCGAACACCCCGAGCCGGCTGTCGGGAACCCACTTGCGCCGGATGTCGTCGATCGCGCGCTCGAGCTTGTCCATCAGCGGACCGCGCGCTCCACCGCTTCGGGGATGGCGAGCGCCGCGAGCGCCTCGACCTGGAGCGGCGAGGCCGCCGGGACTTGGGCGGTGCTCAGGGCGAACACGACGTCACCGTCGTACAGGGTCCCGTACGGCGTGATGCGACGGGCCAGCGAGTCGCTGCCCGCCTGCGCGAGGGCCTGGAGCTGGAGGCGGTCGAGGATGGCATTGGTCGCCACGACGGCGAGCGTCGTATTCCGGGCCAGGCGGTCGGGGTCGCCGAACGGGGCACCGCCGTCCGAGAGGTAGCGGAGGCTGTCCAGGAAGCGCCCGTCGGGCCCGCGCGCGCCGGCGACTATCTCGCCCCGGCCGTTGCGCACGTCGCCCACGGCATTGACGACGACTAGCACGCCCACGACCACTTTTCCTGCCGCCGCCGCCCACGTGCCCACGCCCGCCTTCATCATCTTGTCCAGGCCGGCCGCCTTTCCGACGGTGGCGCCGGTGCCCACGCCGACGCTCCCCTCGGCGATGTCGGTGCCCGCAGCCTCGCAGGCGCGATAGGCGTCGTCCGGACCTGGCCACCCGACCGGCTTGCCGGCGTTGCCGAGATCGAAGATCACGGCCGTGGGCACGATCGGGACCGTGCCGGCCGGACCGACGGGCAGGCCGCGGCCGCGTTCGCGCAACCAGCGCATCACGCCGTCGGCGGCGCCGAGTCCGTAAGCCGAGCCGCCGGCGAGGAGGATCGCGTCCACCCGGTCGACGAGGTGACGCGGATCGAGTGCGTCGATCTCGCGGGTGCCGGTGGCGCGCCCGCGCACCGTTGCCGCGGCGCGCAGACCGGCGGGCGGACCCAACACGACCGTGCAGCCCGTGGCGTGGGCCGGGACGGTGGCGTGTCCCACGGTGATGCCGGGGACGGCGGCGAGATTGGTGCGCGCGCTCATCGACGCGCGAAGATACCTCGCCTTGCTGGGCTTGTGGAGTGCGGGTAACGTTCTCCGCCATGACGAACGCCAGCCCCGCGAGCGAGCGCACCACGGTCCTGGTGGTGGACGACGAGGACGGCATCCGGCAGGCCTTGGAGCGGTTTCTCACCCGACTCGGTTACCAGGTGTCCGCCGCCGAGAACGCGACCGAGGCGCTCGAACGGCTCGCTGCCGATCGTCCCCAGGCGATGTTGTGCGACATCCGCATGCCCGAGACGACCGGCGTCCAGCTGCTGCCCAAAGTCCTCGCGGAAGACGCCGACCTCGCGGTCATCATGCTCACAGCGATCGACGAGCCCCGCACCGCGATCGAGTGTCTCAAGCTCGGCGCCTACGACTACCTGATCAAGCCGGTGGACCTGGAGGAGCTGCAGCTGTCGTTGCAGCACGCGCTGCGCCAGCGCCAGCTGGAAGTGGACCGCCGTCAGCTCGAGCAGTGGCTCGCGCGGGAGGTGGCGGTGCGGACGCGCGACCTGGAAGAGCGCACCGCGGCGATCGAGGACATCGCGTTGGACGCGCTCGCGGCGGCGAAAGGATGGGCGGGGACGGAGGCGGCGATCAAGAAACTGGCGGACGAGCTGGCGGCGAAACCCGAGGAGGTGGCGGCCGAGGTGAAGCGGCGCCGGGGCTAGGCCTTGCCGGCCTGGGCCTTCGTTTCACACGTCTTGCAACGCGTAATCCCGCGGAAGGTGCAGATCAGGCAGATGAACGTCCCGCAGTCGGCGCAGGGATAGCCCTCCGAAGCCCGCTCCTCGTTCCCGCAGGAGCGGCACACCATTCCGTCGTGCTCTTTCAGCTGGGGCTTGTCCATGGCGGCCTCAGAGGTTCAGACTGTAGACCTTAATCTTATTGATCAGCGTCGCGCGCGAAATGCCGAGTTCTTGGGCCGCCCGCGTGCGATTTCCGCCATGCTGGCGCAGCGTGCGCTCGATGTGCTGCCGCTCGACATCCGAGAGGGACTGCGGCTGGTGGCGTCGATCCCCCCCGCCCCCTCCGCCCGCGGCACGCTGGCGCAAATCGGCGGGCAGGTGCTCCACGCCGATCGCCGGCCTGCCACGTGACAGGATCATCGCTCGCTCCAGCACGTTGCGCATTTCCCGCACGTTGCCCGGCCACGGTGCGGACAACAGGCGGTCGAGCGCCTCGGAGCTGCACTCGGCCGGACAGCCGGCGAGCTGCGGCTTCAGATCCTCGAGGATCCGGGTGAGCAGGGCCAGCCGGTCTTCGCGTGCGCGCTCGCGCACCGGCGGCAGCGTCAGTGGCATGACGTTGAGCCGGTAGTAGAGGTCCTCCCGGAACCGGCCGGATTCGACTTCCGCGACGAGGTCGCGATTCGTCGCCGCGACCAGCCGCACGTCCACGCTCAGCTCGCGCGTGCCGCCCAGCCGCCGGAATTTCTTGGTTTCGAGCACTTTGAGGAGCTTGGGCTGCAGCTCGGGGGCGAGCTCACCGATCTCGTCGAGCAGAATCGTCCCCCGGTCGGCCACCTCGAACAGACCGAGCTTCCGTTCCTTGGCGTCGGTGTAAGCGCCGCGCTCGTGTCCGAACATCTCCGAATCGAGGAACGTCGCCGACAGGCCGCCGCAGTTCACCTCGACGAAGGGCCCCTGGGCGCGGGGCGACAGGTTGTGGATCACGCGCGCCACCCACCCCTTCCCGGTGCCGCTCTCGCCCTGGAGCAGCACGGTGGAGCGCTCGCTCGCCGCCAGCAGCTCCACCTGGCGGGAGAAGTCGCGCATCGCGGGCGAGACGCCGAGGGTGCTCAGCCCCTCGCCCTCGTGATCGCGGGCGCGGAGCAGGGCGTTCTGGTGCGACAGCCGGACCTTCTCCACCACGCGCGCCGTCGCCGCGGCGAGGTGCGTCATGTCCACCGGCTTGGTGAGAAAATTCTCCGCACCGAGCTGCATCGCGCGCACGGCGGTCTCGATGTCGCCTTGCCCGGTGAGGAGGATCACGGCCCCGTTGTCGCGGCGCAGGCGCTCGAGGACGACGAGCCCACTGGCGTCCGGCAGGTGGAGATCGAGAATGACCGCGTCGGGCCGCACGCGGTGGAACGTCTCGATTCCCTGATCGCCCGTCGCCTCGCGCCACACCTCGTAGCCGATCTTCTCGAAGTAATCGCCGATGGCGCGCAGCACGGCCGGATCGTCGTCGACCAGGAGGAGTGTGTCAGCCATGGGGCGGTACCAAGATTGAAAGGGCGCCGGGCAACAGCCGGGCCTCGAACGGCGTCTCGCCGACCGCTTCCCCGTCGGCCTGGACCGGACGCGGCGGGGCGTCCACGACTTCGACCCGGATCGTGCGGCCCCGCCCCGACCAGACGCGGCCCCCCCCGCCGTTCACCGCGCCGCGGAACAGCTCCCACAGCGCGGCCGCGCTCTCGATCGCACCGTCGGCCCGCAGCGTGACCACATCGAGCCACCCATCATCGGGCGCGATGTCGCGATGCACCCGCACCAATCGAGGCACCAGCTCACCACAGTTCAGCACCAGGACCATCGCGGCTCTCACCTCTTTCGCCGTCCCGTCAACGGTGATGCGGTGGGGTGCGCTGCGGACGTCGGAGAGCTTGGTGACCGCGCTCCACACGTACGCGCCGAACTTCCAGCGTTGTTTGGCGGCCGCGCCCGTGTCAGCCATCAGTTGGGCGTCGAAGCCCGCCCCCGACGCGACCGCGAAATAATGCGTCCCGTCGGCCCGCTCGACGCTCCCGAGGTCGATCGCGTGGGGCCGCGCGGTGAGGAGCGCCCGCGCGGCGCTGGCCGGGCTGCGCGGCAGCCGCAAGTTCCCGGCCAGGATGTTCCCGGTGCCGCCCGGGACGAGACCGAGCGGGATGCCGGTGCCGACGACGCCGGCGGCCATCTGCATCGCGGTGCCGTCGCCGCCGTAGCACACCAGCACGTCGAAGCCCTGGCTGGGCGCTTCGCGGGCGAAGCGCCGGGCGTCGCCGGGGCCGAGCGTCGCGAGGACCTCGACGGTCCAGCCGCCTCCCCGCAGCGTCTCCCGGATGGTCGTCACCGCCCGCGCGTCGGTGCGCGCGGCGGCCGGGTTGGTGATGAGCAGCGCGCGCGTCATCTCAGTACCGCTTTTCCCAGAAGAGGTCGAACCCGAGCTGCCGCGTGGCGGACGCCTGCTGGTCCTCGGTCGCGCAGGTCCGGACCGGCTCGAAGCTCGCCTCGGTGCGCCATTCCGGGCTGATGCGGTACTGCAGGCTGGCCCCCAGCATGTTGGTCATGCGGGTCTGGCGTTTCTGACAGAACCCGGCGTTCAGGACGAGGAAGGTCTTGTCGCCGATCTGCCAGCCCGCGGCGAACTGGGCGCCCGAGAACGGGTCGGCGGGATCGCCCGGTCGGATCTCGAAGTAATCGAGCGGCACGCCCAGATCGGAGACGACCGTGCGCTCCAGCTCCCCGGCCACGAGACTCGCCGCCGTACTCCGCGCCAACGCCGCCTGGCCGCCTCCCAGCTCGGGGCTCGGCTTCGCGAACATCAAGTATGAAATGATCTCGCTCTGGGAGAGTTGCTGGCGCTCCGCTTCGAGCGTGAGCCGTGGAACCAGCAACGTCCCCCGGATGTGCGCGACGATCGTGATGTCTTCCGTCGTGCGCTGCGTCAGACCCGGCGCGGGATGCACCACGTGCCGCGCCTCGATGTCCAGCTCCGCGTCGAGGTCGGGCGTGCCGAAATAGCGGACGGTCCCCTGGTTCACCACGAACTCCCGCGTCACGGGGCCCACCACGAGCCGGTAGGTGCCGCGCGGCGCCTGCAGCGTGCCGCTCAGGAGATAGTTGTCGCGCAACTTGTTCACCGTGACCGAGCCGGTGAGCTGAATGTTGGCCTCGGTCGAACGCAGCCAGACGTCGCTGCCCATCGTGAGCTGCAGCCCCTGGATCTGCAGGCTGTCGAGGAACACGCTCTCGAACTCGGGACCGAGCCGCTGCCGGCGGATCAGCGACGTGTCGATCAGGTCCTGCACCCACGGTTCGTCGAGGTTCACGACCCGCTTGTTGACGAGGTCGGCGAAGTGCAGCACCCCCGACGTGACGGTGCCCCGCCCCGTCAGCGTCGCGCCGAGGACGGGCCCCTGGAGCGAGAGCCGGCCGCTCGCCGTGACGGCGAGGTAGCCCTTCAGGTCGAGTGCCTTGAACTCCGTCGCCGCGATGTTCAGGCCGAGCACCGGCCGGGTGAGCTGGTCGAGCCGCACGTGGCCGGTGACCTCGGCGCGGCCCTTCTCGCTTCGGGCGGTCAAGGTGTCGACCCGGATGGTGTCGCCCCCCAGCGCGAGCCGTCCGTTGATGTCGTCGTACCGCACGTTCAGGGCCGGGATGGTGGCGCCGGCGCCGGTGATCTCGAGTCCGCCGCGCAGCCGCGGCGCGTCCCAGGTGCCGCCCAGCCCCAGGTCCGCGCTGAACACGCCGCGCACCTGCCGCACCAGCGGCGTCACGGCCTCGAGCACTGTCAGGTCCACGCTGTCCGCGCGCGCCTGCACCGACAGCGTGTCGGGCAGCTGGCGTTGCGCGACCTCGGTCAACGCGAGGTCGAGCGGCAGGTGAGCCGTCACCGTGAGCACCTGCTGCCCCGAGCGCCACAAGTGGAGCTGCCCGTCGAGCCGCCGCCCGCGGTACTCGACGGTGCCGTCCATGAACGGCGCGCGGAACGCGCCCCCCCCGAATGCCGCGTCGGAGAGCGCGAACGAGCCGGCGTACACCGGGTTCGCACGCGAGCCCGTCATGGCCACCGTGGCCGTCACGGCGCCGGCAACACCCATCGTGTCGTGCTGCAGCATCGCGTAGACGCCCGCGAGGGGGAACGTCTCCAGGTACACGCGCGCGTTGGCCGCGCCGCGGGTGGGCAGGCTGCCGCCGATCACCAGCCGGCCTGACCCGCCGCCCTGGGCGCTGCGCAGCGACAGCGTGTCGAGCGAGAGGGCGGAGTCGCCGTACGTGAGCTCGGTGGGCTGCTCCAGGAACCACACGCTGCCGGGGAGCAGGACGGCGAGGGAATCCACGCCGAGTCGCCGCAGCTCGCCCCCTCCGCCCGCTTCGCCTTTCGCGTAGCGGCCGCCGGCGAGAAACGCCCCCAGGTCCCCGATGCGGGAGCGGGCGAACCAGGTGAGCGAGTCCCGCGACCCGCGGGCGCTGGCCGAGGCGGCGCCGAAACCGAGCCGGCCGTAGCCGAGCGAGTCGAGCGTCGCCTCGATGCTGAAGCGCGCCGGGGACGCGGGCTCTCCCTCCTCCCCCCCCTCCCCCGTCCCTCCGGGTTCCAGCGTCGCGTGCCCGCGCCCCGCCGGGACGTGCCACCCGCGCCACGCGAGATTGGTGGCGCTGATCCGCGCTTCGACCGCGACCGAGTCGAGCGCCCCGTCGAGCGTCAGGAGGACGCGCGCCGACCCCGTGAGCCCCTCGCCAGCTGCCGGGTTCTCCCCAAGCGCACCGGGTCCCGCCACCCAGGTGACGAGCGAGTCGAGCACACTGAGGCTGTCGGCGGTGAAGTCGAGGGAGAGCGACCCGCGCTCCGGCCGCTTCCAGCCGAGCGACCCCGATCCGACCGTGACCAGGCCGGGCTGTTGCAGGTGCAATGACTCCACATAGAGTCGGCGGTCGGTGAAGTGGAGCTTCGCGGCACCCGAGTCCAGGACGCTGCCGGCGAAGAACGACGGCGCGAGCGCGAGGGTGAGGTCGCCGGTGGACGGGGTGGCGCTGTCTGCCGCCAGGCTCCCCGTCAGGGTGAAGCCGAGGCGCGAGGGGGGACCCCCCCCTCCCCTCAGCCAGTGCGCGAGGTTCACGTCGTGCCCCCGGAGCGTGACATCCCGCGCCCCGTACCCTGGCGCGCCGAGCTCCAAGACGCCGTCGAACTTCACCCGCTCCCCGCTCCCCGCTCCTCCCATCGCCAAGTCGGCGTGCGTCTCGAGCCCCGCGAGGTCACCGTCGAGCTTGATCGTACCGGCCAGCGTGCCTTGCAGCGGCAGATCGGGGAAGCTGGCCCGCAGACCGTCGAGCGAGAGAGAATCGGCGGTTACGTCGGCGAAGACGCCGAGCGTGTCGGATCTACTGTCGAGCGCCACCACGCCGCGCACCACGCTGGCCGGGAGCTGGCGGTCGCGGTGGCGCAGGGTGCCGCTGAACCGGGTCTGATGCAGCGTGCCGGTGACGGTGCCGACGGCGTCGAGCTCGCCCCCGAGCGCGAATGCCGGGATCAGGCGCCGCACCGTACCGAGGTCCACCGTCGCGGCCTCGACCTCGAACGGGCGGAAGCCCAGGTCGGCCCCCCCAACGTCCATCTGGCCTTTGCCGCGGATCCGTGTCTCGGGCCATCCGGGCACGAGCGAATCGCGGAACGACCAATCCACGTCCATCCCCAGGGCGCTCATCGCGCCGTCGACGAGCGTGCGGCCCGTCAGGCGGCCGGCGAAGGGGAGCGTATCGAGGAACGGCCGGGCGAGCTCGAGCGACAGGTCGCTCGCCACGAGGTCTCCCTGGCGCAGCGCGACGATCCCCGAGTCGGCGGCGCTGAAGGCGGTCACGCGGCCGGTCAGGCGTCCGCCGCCGTACGTCACGTCGAGCGGGTCGAGCCGGATCTCGAGGACGCGGGCGCCGTGGGAGTGGAGCGTCACGCCGCCGTGCAGGACGGCCCCGGGGGGGAAGCGCGGATCGACGAAATGCACGTCGGTGAGCGTCCCCGAATCGGCGCGCAGCGCCAGGTCGAAGAGCAGCGTCCCCCGCGGCCAGCTGACGGTGCCGCGGGCGCTGAGCAGCGAGGCGGGCAGGCGCAGCCGCACGAGGTCGGCGTCGAGGGTGTCGCCCCGGATCGTCAGGCGCCCGGCGGCGTCGGTGACGGTCAGCTCCGGGTCGCTGGACTCGAAGGCGAGTCGCGTGATGTCGATGCGGATGCCGCGCTCGCGCGGCGCCGACAGGCGCAGCGCCGCGAGCCGGGCGTTCAGGTGCTCGAACCGCCGCACGCGGCGGCGCCCATCGCCGCCGAACCGATCGATCTCGAGAATCGAATCCCCCGGCGACGCGCCGTCCTGCAACCGCAGGGCGACCGACCCATCGGTGATCCACACGTTGCGCAGCTCGATGAGTGTCCGGGGGCCGCGGGGACCCGGCTTCTTCACGTCGAGCCGCAACAGCTCCTCGAGGTTGACCTTGCCGTTCGCGTGCTCGACGATGTTGAAGACGGGGCGATCGAGCTTCACCTCGAACAACACGATGCGTCCGGCGGCGAAGTCGATGGGGTTGTAGCTCAGCTCCGCACGCGGCAAAAACGCGACGAGCGTCGAGTCGGGGTCGAACAGCCGCACGTCGGTGAGGATCACGCCGGAGAGCAGCGGGCCGCGCACGTCGCCGACCTCGATGGTGCCCGACACGGCGCCTTCGATGGCGTCGCTCGCCACGCGGGCGAGGAGCGAGCGGCCGGCGCGCGTGCCCACGAGCCCGCTCAACGCGCCGAGGAAGCAGGCCAGCAGCCCGACGAGCGACCAGAGCGCGACCCCGAGCGAGCGCCGGACCATCAGAACGCCTGCCCCACGGCGAACTGCCACACGATCCGGTCCCAGAATCGCTTGCGGCCGCCGGGGGGGGGATAGTCGTCCGGGGGACTCACCCCGTCGGTCGGGCGGATGCGGATGATGGAATCGGTCGGGGTCTGGAACAGCAGCGGACCCCGCTCCGCGGGATAGCCGTTATAAGCGGCGTCCACGCGCACCGGCCCGAGCGGCGTCGTGATCCGGACGCCCACGCCCGGCGTGACCCGGAGGCTGTCCAGGGAGACCACGCCACCGGTGCGCTCCCACACCCGCCCGACGTCCACGAACAAGCCCAGCCGCATCCGCTGCGCGAAGATCGGCGACGGAAACCGCAGCTCGGCGTTGAGGACGACCACGGAGTTACCACCCGTCGGGACCGTCCGGACAGCCTTGAACACCTTCTGGCCGGCGATGACCGTGTCCACCTGCATGGGGTTGGTGTCGCTGACGATGTACACGCGGGGACCCAGCTCGTTGAGCCCGTACCCCCGCACCGAGTTCGGGCCGCCGCCGTAGAACCGCTGATCCGGGGGCACGTACCCGACGCGTTGGCTCAAGAGCGTGATGTCCTGCGGCAGGATCGTCCCCCCCCGCAGCCGCCAGGCGAACACGGTGCGCCGGCCGATGGGATAGTAGCGCGCCATGTCGAGCTCACCGCGGTTGAACTCGTAGGGGGCCTTCGAGCCCACCGCGCGCGACGCGTGCAGCAACGTCGCCGTGACGAGGCTCCCCTCGGACGCATCGAGCGGGTTGTTCACCCGGTCCCGCACCGCCGTCACGCTCACGGCGCCGAAAGGCCGGCGCTCCTGGAGGAACGCCCGGCTCGAATCGGTGCACAGGCGGAACCGGCTGCAAAACGTCGCCGCGTCGGCCTTCGTGATGCGGCCCACCGAGTAGCCGTAGCCCAGCGTGACCGGGACGGCGCGGCGCGCGTTGATAGTGACGTCGGCGTTGACGCCCACCGCCTCGCGCGTGTACACGTGAAACTCGGAGCGCCGCTCGGCGAACAGACCCACTGTGGCGGTATGGGCGCGCGACAGGAACGCCGGCTGCCGCAACGCGACGCCGACGGTGTAGTTCAGCGTGTCGAGCGTCCAACTGGCCGCGAACGGGTTGCACAGCTGGTTCAATCCTCCTCCGCCCGACTTCGTGCTCGCCGAGTCACCGCCCCCCAGCTTCGACACGCGCGCCGAGAGGTCGAGGACCCGGGCGCCGCCCTGAAAATTGTGCGCCGCCCACCCTGTCTGTACCCGGAAGCATTCGACGCTGCCGTACCCCGCCCCGAGACGCAGGCGGTGCCGCGGGCCCTCCACGACTTGCACCAGCACCCGCACTGTCGAGTCGGCCTCCGGCCCGGCGGCGCCCTGGCCGCCCCCGCTTCCCTCGACGGGCGGCAGGGAGTCGACGAGGAGAACGCTGGCCGACCGAAACACCCCCAGCCCGAAGAGCTCGCGCTGGCTCTGATACAACGCGTCCTGACGGTACAGGTCGCCCGGGTGCACCGTCAGGATCCGGCGCACCACGCCGGTGTCCAACGCCTCGAGCCCGCGGATCTGCACCTCGCCGATCCGCATGCGGCGACCCGGAATCGCTTCCAGCTCCACCTCGGCGCGGAGGATGCCGGCTTCCGAGTCGAAATTCCGCAGCACCTCGGCGTAGGGATAGCCGCTGTTCCGGAGCCGAACGACGATCGTGTCGGCCGATGCCTGGAACAGGAACCGGTTGAATGGATCGCCCACCTGGAGCGGGAGCGCGCGGCGCAGCTTGGCCGTGTCGAGAATACCGGCCACACCCTTCACTTCGAGCCGCGCGACCCGCACCGGGTCGCCTTCGTGGATGCGGAATGTGATGAAGACGTTCTTGGGTTCGCGCCGCACCACGGTGTCCACGACGGCGCTCATATAGCCGCTCTGCCGGTACAGCAGCACCAGCCGCACCACGTCGCGGCGGAACTCCGTCTCGTCGAAGGTGCGCTTCTCGCCGAACCCGAGCAGGCGAATGATCGGCCAGGTCGCCGCCCAGCTCGAGTTCGTGGTCGCGATCGCCGCGCTGAGCGTGTAATCGTCCAAGGCCCGGTTACCGGCGAACGACAACTTCCGCACCACTCGCTCCTGGTCGGATTGAGCGGCGACGGGAGGCGCCACCAGCGGAAGGGCGGCGAGCAGAAGGAGGGACGCCACGCGCAATTGACGGGGTTTGGCAACTTCCCTATGTTGCGTCACTTGCACCGCACTGTCAACCTTTTCGACACCACGAGAATGCGCTCCCTCGCCTTGCTCCGCGTGCTCGTCGTGTGCCTGCCCCTCGCCTGCGCCGACGGAGGGTCGGCCACGGGGCTCGTGTACTACGAGACCTACGACCCGCGCTCGCTCGACCCGGCGCTCTCGACCGACGTGCCGACCGGCGAGATGGTGACGCTGCTGTTCGACGGGCTGACCCAGTTCGATCCGAACGGCCGGTTGCTTCCGGGGCTGGCGGATCGCTGGCGGGCGGAGCGGAACGGCCAGCGATACGTGTTTCACCTCCGGCCGGGAGTGAAGTTCCACGACGGACGGCCGCTGGTGGCCGCGGACGTGCAGCGGTCGTTCTTGCGTGTGCTCGACCCCGCCACGCGCGGCGGTCGGGTGTGGCCGCTGCTCCCGATCGCCGGCGCCGCGGACTACGCCGCGCGGCGGGGACAACGCGTTCGCGGCATCGAGGTGCTGGGCGACTCCGCAGTCGCCTTCACGCTCACCGAGCCGCTCGCGGTGTTCCCCAAGTTTCTCGCGATGCCGGTCGCGTCGGTCGTTCCCGCCCCGGTGCCCGTGGATTTCGGCCAGCACCCGGTGGGCACGGGCCCATGGCGGTTCGCCCGCTGGCAGCACGACGACTACCTGCGCTTCGCGCGGAACCCGGGATATTGGGGGGGCGCGCCTGCCGCTGAGTCGCTCGCGGTGCGCATCGTCCCCGAGCCGCTCACGCGGGCGGCCGAATTCCTGGCGGGACGGCTGTCGGTGGTCGAGATCCCGTTCGGCGAGACGGCCAAATGGGAGCAGGAGCATCCCGCGTGGCTGCAGCGGAAGCCCGCGCTACGCGTGGTCTATCTCGCGCTGAACAACCGGCGCGGGCCGCTCACCGACGTGCGGGTGCGCCGCGCGATCAATCACGCGGTGAACGTCCCCGAGCTGCTGCGGACCGTCTGGAATGGGCGTGGTATCGCGGCCCGCGGAGCGATCCCCCCGTCTTTGGGTGGCGGCGACACGACGCGCGCCGGCTACGCGTACGACACGGCGACGGCACGGCAGCTGCTCGCCGAGGCGGGATACCCGGCCGGGTTCGCCGTCCAGCTGTGGCGCTCCGGGACCAACGTGGAGATGGGGCGCGTGGCCCAGGCGATCCAGGCCCAGCTTGCCGCGGTGGGGATCCGGGTCGAGGTCGTGGCGCGCGACGCGTCGAGCATGCGCGAGGCTGCCCGCAAAGGGGAGACCGACACGGCGCTGCTCGACTGGTGGGCCGACTACCCCGACGGCGACAACTTCCTCTACCCGCTGTTCCACAGCGCCAGCTTCGGGCCCGGCGGCAACGTTTCCTTCTATAGCGACCCCGTGACGGACTCGCTGATCGGGGTCGCGCGGCGCACCACCGACGACGCCAAGCGCGAGGCGCTCTACGCCGCCATCGACGCCCGGGTGTACGACGCCGCCCCCTGGCTCTACCTCTGGTTCCCGGTGGACCTGTGGGCGCAACATCCCTCCGTGACCGGCTGGGACCTGCCGGTGATCTTCAACAGCCAGCGCTGGACCGCGGTACAGCAAGTTACGCCTCAGTGATCACGTTTATTGCTCGACGCCTTCTCTCGACGATTCCAACGCTTTTCGGTGTTTTGCTTGTCGCATTCCTGTTGTTGAACGTCGTGCCCGGGGACCCCGTCGCCGAGATGGTGGGGGAACGGGCCGACTCGGCCACGATCGCCCGGCTGCGCGCCGAGCTGCGGCTCGACGATCCCCTCCCGGTGCAATTCGGGCATTACCTGTGGGGCGTCGTGCGCGGCGACCTGGGGCGCTCGTACATCACGCAACGCCCGGTCCTGGGCGACCTGGCCGAGCGTTTTCCCAAGACGCTCCAGCTCGCCGGCGCCGCGATGCTCCTGGCCGTCACCTGTGGAGTCACGCTCGGCGTGATCGCCTCGGTCCGTCCGGGCGGCGCCGTGGATCGTTTCAGCATGCTGCTCGCCTACGTCGGCGTGTCGTTCCCGGTGTATTGGGTGGGGCTCCTGTTGATCCTGCTGTTCGGGGTGGCGCTCCAATGGCTGCCGCCGTCCGGGTACGGGGGGATCGCGTTTCTCGTGCTGCCGGCGCTGACGCTCGGTACGCGATCGATCGCGTTTCTCGCCCGCATGACGCGCGGGGCGATGCTCGACGTGCTGTCGTCGGACTTCGTGCGCACGGCCCGAGCAAAAGGGCTGTCGGAGGCCCGGGTGGTGGGCCGGCACGCGTTTCGGAACGCCCTCATGCCCGTGATCACGGTGTTGGGACTCGATGTCGGCAACTACCTGACGGGGAGCATCCTGACCGAGACGGTGTTCTCGTGGCCCGGCGTAGGCCGTTACGTCCTGCTCGCGATCGAGAAGCGCGATCTTCCCGCGGTCCAGGGGAGCATCCTGTTTCTGTCGGTCGTGTTCGTGTTCGTGAACCTCCTCACCGACCTGCTCTATGCGAAAGCTGATCCTCGCGTCGCTTACGATTAGCTCAGGCGTAGCGGCCCAGACCCCGCGCCCGGCGCCGACGCCGCTGCGCGGCTCGCTCGAGCGCCGGCTCACAACGCTGCTCGACCAGCCGCCCTTCAACCGGGCGACCTGGAACGTGCACGTCGTGGACGACCGCGGCCGCGTGCTGTTCAGCCGGAACGCCGACCGCTTCTCCGTCCCGGCGAGCAACACCAAGCTGGTCGTGGCCGCGACGGCGGCGACGCTCCTCGCACCCGATTACCGCGTACGCACCAGTCTGTACGTGAACGGGGGCCTGGAGGCGGGCGTCCTGCAGGGTGATCTGGTCCTGTACGGGCGGGGCGACCCGACCTGGTCGCAACGCTGCTTCGGGACCGACAGCCTCGCCCCCGGCGTATGCGACTCGACGTGGACGGCGGTGGACGCGATCGCCGAGTCGCTGCGCGCCCACGGCGTGCGCCGGATCAGCGGCAGGATCGTTGGGGACGGCTCGTACTTCGAGCCCGTGCTCACGCACTGGAACTGGGGCGCCTTCGACCTGAACTGGTGGTACGCCGCCCCCGTGTCGGGGCTCGGCTTTCACGACAACAGCGTGGATTTCGAGGTGACGCCCGGGCCGGCCGTGGACCAACCCCCCACGATCACCTGGCGTCCCGACCTCCAGCTCTTCGCCTTCGAGAACCGGGCCCGCACCGGGCCGGCCGACTCGGGCTCGACGATCGGCGACAACTTCTTCCGGAAACCGGGCACGATGGAGATCTGGGCGGAGGGGACGGCGGCGCTGGGGCGCGCGCCGTGGATCGAGAGCTTCGCCCTGCCCGACCCGAACCTGTACGCGGCGCGGGCCCTCGAGGCCGCGCTGCAGAGGAAGGGCGTAGCGGTCGAGGGGGGCGCGGCGAGCACCACCGATTCCCTGGTGTACCGCGCCCTGCGCTGCTGCGCCAACGCGCTGGTCGAGTACCGGGGCCGGCCCCTGCCCGACATCATCTTCCCGATTCTCAACACGAGCCAGAACTGGTTCGCCGAGATGCTGCTCAAGATCGTCGGCCGGGAGGTGGGGGGCGCGGGGAGCTGGAAGAAGGGACTGGAAACGGAGAAACGATTCCTGATCGACTCGGTAAAGATCGACTCGACCGCGTTCGCGCTGGATGACGGGTCAGGGCTGTCCGCCGGGAACCTGGTGACGCCGCGCGCCTTCGTGCAGCTGCTCGACTACATGTACCGCCACCCCAAGCGGGCGCCGTTCCTCGCCGCCCTGCCGCGCGCCCAGCAGCCGGGCTCGCTCCTCAAGCGGTTCGTCGGCACGCCGCTCGAGGGTCGGGTGCTCGCCAAGACCGGCTCGATCGCTCGCGTGAACAGTCTGTCGGGCTATATCGAGCGCGCCGACGGGCGTCGCTTCACGTTCTCGATCCAGGCCAACGCACACTCGGTTCCCAGCCGGCAGATGTTGGCCCAGATCGACTCGCTGGTGGTGCAGATCGCGCGCTAGTCGTCCTTCTGTCCGAAGAGCGCCATGTTCGAGCTGTGGCCCGGCTCGACCTTGGCGCTGGGATTGATGAAATGGACGGCGTGGTTGACGGCGATGCAGGCCTCGGCGACGCCGGTCGCAATCAGCTTGAGCTTCCCCGGGTAGGTGGTGATATCCCCGGCGGCGAAGATGCCGGGGAGGTTCGTTTCCATCGTCTGCGAGACCTTGATATCCCCCTTCTCGAGCTCGAGGCCCCACTCCGCGATCGCGCCGAGTGAGGAGACGAAGCCGAGCTGCGGGATCACGCAGTCCATCGGGACGGTCTCTTCTTGTTTCGTCTTGTTGTTGAACATGGTCACGCGCTCGATCCGCTCCCCGCCGTGGATGGCCTTCACCTCCCAGAAGGTGCGCAGCTCCATCTTGCCGGCGGCGCACAGGGCCTGGACCTGGTCCACCGTCGCCTGGTGGGCGCGGAAGCCGTCACGCCGGTGAATCATCAAGATCGACTGCGCGATCCCCTGGAGGTTGACCGCCCAGTCGAACGCGGAGTCGCCCCCGCCGACGATGAGCACGCGCTTGCGGGTGAACTCCTTCGGGTTCAGCACCCGGTCGTACAGGCCCTTCCCCAGCCACTGGTCAGCATCCTTCAAGGGGAGCTTGCGGGGAGTGAAGGCGCCGATGCCTCCGGCGATGAGAACGGTGCGGCCTGGGTATTCGTCCTTGTCGGTGACCACGGTGAACAGCGGCTTGCC
>DASYQX010000076.1:0-1972 GCA_036004985.1 Gemmatimonadales bacterium | reverse complement strand
AGGCGATGGCGCTCCTGACGGACTACGTGGAAACGGCGCGCCGGCCCGCCACACCGTGAGTGACGCCGTCTTCGTCGAAGCGCCCGCGCGACTCCACTTCGGGATGCTCGATCTGCGAGGCGACCTTGGTCGGCGGTTCGGTGGCATCGGCGCCGCCGCGCCGGCTCCGTCGCTGCTCCTCGAGGCGGCGTCCGCCCCCGATCTCCGCGCCGAGGGTCCCGATGCCGACCGCGCACTTGAGTTTGCACGTCGCTGCGCGGCGTTCTATGGGCGATCGCTTGGCGCCCGGCTCCGACTGCATCGCGTTATTCCCGCCCACGCCGGCCTCGGCTCCGGGACCCAGCTCGCGCTGGCTGTGGCCCGCGCCTTGGCCGAGCTGCACGGCTTCCCGAGCGAGGTGACGGCACTCGCCCGCGCGGTTGGGCGGGCGCGCCGCTCGGCCATCGGGACGTGGACGTTCGCGCATGGCGGCTTCGTGCTCGAAGGTGGCCGGCGGGCGGACGGCGGACACCCCGCACCACTGCTCGCCCGCCTGCCTCTGCCCACGGAGTGGCGCGTCGTGATCGCCGTGCCGGGCGGCGCGCCGGGGCTGTCGGGCGAGGAGGAGGCCGCCGCGTTCGAGCACCTCCCGCCCCCCGACGCGCTGGAGGTGGCGCACGTGGCCCACCTCGTTCTGATGCAGCTCCTTCCCGCGCTTGCCGAAGCGGACCTGCCATCGTTCGGCGCGGCCCTCTCAGAAGTGCAGCGCGTGACCGGAGGATGGTTCGCCCCTATCCAAGGCGGCGTGTTCGCGCCGGGTGCGAGCGCGATGCTGGTCCAGCGGCTGCGGGAGTGGGGGGTCGCCGGGGTCGGGCAAAGCTCTTGGGGTCCGGCCGTTTACGGCATCGTCGCCGGAGCGGCCGACGGTCGCGCGCTCGCGCAGCGTGTCCGGTCAGTCCTCGGGGCGCAGGGCGTGGTTTTCGAAGGCGGGGGTCGCGCTGAAGGTGCGCGTGTCTGGCACGAACGGGCGGTTAGGGATTAAGCCCCCACCTACACCCGGATTGACAGGTCACCGGACGGGGGATATCTCCTGTGTTATGGCGCTCATTTCCTGCCCTGAGCGCGGGCCTCCAATCGCTGTAGCGGAGCCTTGAGATTGGCTCAGCAACGGGATTCGCTTTTCTTCGATCCGTTCACCTCTAGCCGAGTGTACACATGAAACAATTCACAAACATGCTACGCGGTGGAATCGCCGTCGCCCTGTCGTTGACTGTGGTCCCCGCCGCCGGCGCACAGGACCTGACGAACCCAGCGCCAGGCCAGTGGCTGTCGACCGGACGAACGTATGACCTCCAGCGCTACAGCCCCTTGAACCAGATCACGACGGCGAACGTCGCCACCCTGAAGGCATCCTGGACGATGTCGACCGGCGTGCTGCGCGGTCATGAGGGCAATGCACTCGTGATCGGCAGCGTGATGTACGTGCATACCGCGTTCCCCAACGTCGTGTTCGCGCTCGACCTCACCAAGCCGGGCGCGCCGATGCTCTGGAAGCACGTGCCGGACCAACCGGCCGATGCCATTCCAATAGCGTGCTGCGATCTGGTGAACCGCGGGCTCGCCTACCACCCGAGCGGGAAGCTGTACATCCAGCTGCTCGCCGGTGAGTTGCTGGCCCTCGATGCGAGGACGGGCAAACAGCTGTGGCGCTCGAGACATCCCGATCGCTCGGGCTCAGGTCCAGAAGCGACCGATTACAAGGCCGGCGCCACGATGACGAACGCCCCGATTGTGATCAAGGACATCGTAATCGCGGGGATTTCCGGCGGTGAGTTTGGCGTGCGTGGACGCGTTTCGGCGTTCGATGCCAACACCGGCCGCCACATGTGGACGATGTACAGCACTGGTCCGGATGCGGAAGTCGGGATCGAAGGGGATGCCAACGCGAACTATGCGTCGCACCGCGGCCGGGACTTGGGCGTCACGACGTGGC
>DASYQX010000075.1:0-8560 GCA_036004985.1 Gemmatimonadales bacterium | reverse complement strand
TACGTCGGCGGAGAATCGAACAATCCCACACCGTCCGGCTTCTATACCCGGAAGGCGGTGGATCCGGCGGCGGATGCATTCGAGGCGTTCAATGGACAGACGCAGTGGATCGAAATCCGCTTCGCGGAGGTCTTGTTGAATCTTGCCGAGGCTGCGAATGCCGTCGGGAACCCCCAAGAGGCCTACGACCAGCTCATCGCCCTGAGAGCGCGCGCGGGCATCGATCCCGGAACCGGCCTGTACGGGCTGGACGCGGGGCTGAGCGGGGCGCCGCTGCAGAACGCGATCCTGCTCGAGCGCAGGATCGAGCTTGCCTATGAAGCCAAGCGGTACTGGGACCTGCGACGGAACCGGCTGTTCGAGACGCTCCTCAACGGAACCCGCCGGCACGGCCTGAGGATCACCCTGTTGGTGCCGGCAGACACGACCTGGACGCGGCTGCGGGACACGGTCGATCTCGAGTCGAGATATCATCAGTTCTTCGCGCACCAAGTCATTAACCTCGACACGCAGTCCGCGATCAACTGGCGGTCGAATTACTACTTCTACGCCATTCCCAAGGAGCACCTCGACCGAAACCACAACCTGCAACAAACCCTGGGGTGGCCCGGAGGCACGTTCGATCCCCTCCCGTGAGGGCCACGACGCGATGACGACGCGCCGCGAGTTCCTGCGGACCGCCGCCGCCCTCGTCGCCGCCCGCTACGCGCCGGCGTGGCGGGCCGGCGCCCCGCTCCCCATCGGATTCTCGACGCTGGGCTGTCCGGCGTGGCCCTGGACCCAGGTGCTCGAGTTCGCCGCCGCGCACGGCTACGTCGCGGTGGAGCTGCGCGGGCTCGAGGGCACGATGGATCTCACCCAACGCCCCGAGTTCGCGCCGGCGCGCATCGCCGCCGCCAAGCGGCAGCTCGCCGAGCGGGGGCTCTCCGTGTCCTGCCTCGGCAGCTCGGCCAACATGCACGAGATGGACGCCGCGAAGCGCGGGGCCCAGCTCGACGAAGCCCGGCGCTTCATCGACCTCGCGCAACGGCTCGGTGCACCATACGTGCGGGTGTTCGGCAACGAGTACGTGGAGGGCGTACCGCGCGACACGATGCTCGCGCACATCGCACGCGGCCTCCGCGAGCTCGGGGAGTACGCGCAGCCGAAGGGCGTCACGGTGCTCATCGAGTCGCACGGCGACTTCACCGACTCGCCCGCGCTGCTCGACCTCCTCCAGCGGGCCGATTCCCCAGCGGTGGCGCTGCTGTGGGACGCCCACCACACGTTCGTCTCCGGGAAGGAAGCCCCGGAGCACACCGTGCGGCAGCTGGGCCGCTATATCCGGCACACGCACCTGAAGGATTCGGTCCCCACAGGGACCGGCCAGGGACGCCGGTACGTGCTCACCGGAACGGGGGCGGTGCCAGTGCGGCAGCAGATCGCGGCGCTCGCCAGGGCGGGCTACCGCGGCCTGTACAGCTTCGAGTGGGAGAAGCGCTGGCACCCGGACATCGAAGAGCCCGAGGTCGCGTTCACCCAGTTCGCGACCGTCGCGGCCGAGTACCTGCGCGACGCCGGGGTGCGGTAACCGTGATCGCCGCCCTCGCGCTGGTCGCCGCGCTTGCCGCGCAAGACCCCCCTCCCTCCCCCGCGCTCCTCACGCTGCGGCCCGCCGAGCTGGCCCGTGCCCGGGCGCGGCTCCAGCGCGGTGACGCCGCGCTCCGCCCCGCCTTGGACCAGCTGCTGGTGGAGGCGGATTCCGCACTGCGCGCCGGCCCGTTCTCCGTGATGGACAAGCAGCGCGTGCCGCCCAGCGGAGACCGGCACGACTACACGAGCCTCGGCCCCTATTGGTGGCCCGATTCGAGCCGGCCCAACGGCCTCCCCTACATCCGCAGGGACGGCCGGCGCAATCCGGAGACGCAACTCGACTACGACGCGCCCCGGCTGCACCGGATGGCCGGCGCGGTGAACACGCTCACCCTGGCCTACCACTTCACGGGAAAGGCGGACTACGCGCGACACGCGGCGAGGCTCCTGCGCACCTGGTTCCTCGACTCCGCGACGCGCATGAACCCGAACCTCGAGTACGCCCAGGCGATTCCCGGCGTCGCCCCCGGGCGGGCCGCCGGGATCATCGAGACCCGCGAGTTTCCCCGCCTGCTGGACGCCCTGGCACTCCTCGACGGATCTCCCGACTGGACGGCTGCGGACCGGCAGGGGATGCGGGAGTGGATGGGCGCCTTCCTCGACTGGCTCCTGACCAGCAGGATCGGGCAGGAGGAGGCCGCGGCTACCAACAACCATGGGAGCTGGTACGACGTGCAGACCACCGCGCTGGCGCTGTTCGTGGACCGGCCGGAGCTGGCGCGGCGGATCGTGGAAGCGAGCAAGACCCGCCGCATCGCACGCCAGATCGAGCCGGACGGGAGCCAGCCCCGTGAGCTGGCGCGCACGCGCTCGCTGGACTACAGCGTCTTCAATCTCGAGGCGCTCATGCAGCTCGCCGAGCTGGGCCGGCAAGTCGGGGTGGACCTGTGGCACTACGAGGCGCCCCCCCCCCGCGGCGGCAGCATCCGGAAGGCGCTCGATTACCTCGCGCCCTACGCCGATCCGGCCAAGCGGTGGCCCCACGAACAGATCACCCCGGTGAGCCCGGGCCGCCTCCTGTTCGCGTTGCGCATGGGCGAGCTGGCGTACGGCGACGGCGCATACGGAGCCCTCCTCGCGGGCGTCCCGCCACGGGTCGCGCGCACCAGCCGCGTGCAGCTCCTCTACCCGGGGCCATGAATGCAGCGCCGTGAATTCCTCGCGGCGGCGCTCGCCGCACACGTTCTGCCGCTGCACGCCCGCGCCGACTCCACCCGAGTCGCCAGCCCGAACGGCGCCATCGCGTTCCAGTTGCTGCACTACGGGAGCGCGCCCTTGAGGTACGCCGTCACGTTCCGGGACCAGCCCGTGATCGAGCCGTCGCCTCTGACCATGCTCGTCGACGGCGTCGACCTGGGGCAAGGCGCGCAGGTGATCAAGGTCGAGTCCTACCAGGGGAACGAGCACTACGCGTGGCGCGGCGTGCATTCGGAAGCGCATGGCAGGTTCAAGGGCGCGCGAATCGCCCTCCGGCACCTGGCGAGCACGACCGAGTATGTCGTCGAGGTGCGCGTGTTCGACGACGGGATCGGGTTCCGCTGCGTCGTTCTCGGTGAGGGGACGCGGGTGCCCGACGAGACCACCGCGTTCGTCCTCCCCGCCCAGGCCACGGTTTGGTATCACGACCTCCACGGACACTACGAAGGGACGCACACCAAGAAGGACATCTCGGAGGTCACGGCGGGCGACTGGGCCGCGCCGCCGCTCACCCTCAAGCTCCCGAACGCTCTTGGCTACGCGGCGATCACCGAAGCCGCCGTGATCAGGTACAGCGGCATGGCGCTCCAGGCCGACGGGCAGCGCGCATTCCGCACGCGCCTCGGTCACGCGCACCCGGCCAGCTACCCCTTTACCCTGCGCTACGGCCAGGAGGAAGCCACTCGTCTGGCACAGCCGGCCGCCATCGCTGGACGGATCACCACGCCGTGGCGCGTCGTGATGATCGGCCCGGACCTGAACACGCTCGTGAATTGTGACATCGTGCACGACCTCTCACCGCCGCCGGACCCGCGGCTCTTTCCACAGGGCCCGCATACCGCTTGGCTCAAGCCGGGACGAGCCGTCTGGAAGTACCTGGACGGCGGCGGAGCGAACACGCTGGACACGACGAAGGAATTCTCCCTGCTCGCCGGGCAGCTGGGGTTCGAGTACAACCTGGTCGAGGGCTTCTGGCGGCGGTGGAGTGACAGCGAGCTGCGGGAGCTGATCGACTTCTCGCGGCAGCACAACGTCGGGATCTGGCTGTGGCAACACAGTCGAGAGATCCGTGACGCCGGAGCGCGTGAGGCGTTCTTCGCGCACGTGCAAGGCGTCGGGGCCGTAGGCGTGAAGCTGGATTTCTTCGACCACGAGGCCAAAGAGGTCATGGACCTCTATCAGGCCTGCCTGCAAGGCGCGGCGGAGCACCGGCTGATGGTCGACTTCCACGGCGCGAACAAGCCGACGGGCGAATCCCGCACCTGGCCGAACGAGTTGACGCGCGAGGCGGTGTCGGGCATGGAGCGGAGAAGCATGCCGGCGTGGGCGACGCATGACACCACGGTCCCCTTCACACGGATGCTAGCGGGGCACCTGGATTTCACGCCCATGCTCTTCGGCGAGCGCCGCCGCGAAACGTCCTGGGCGCACCAGATCGCCACGGCCGCGATCTTCACCTCCCCCCTGCTGGTGTATGGTGCCCACCCGCGCGCCATCCTGGACCATCCGGCCGCCCCGCTGATCAAGGCTATTCCCAGCGTCTGGGATGAAACCCGCGTTCTGCCCTTCAGCGAGATCGGGGAAGTGGCGGCCTTGGCGAGGCGGCGCAGCAGGCAGTGGTTCCTAGCGATCGCGAACGGCCCGGCCGCGCGATCGGTCGAGGTGCCGCTGTCATTCCTAGGCGGCGGGAGCCACGAAGCGCTGCTCGTGCGCGATCAGGCGGATGACCCCGCGGCCGTGCAGGTCGAGCACGCGACGGTGCGCCGCGGCGATTCGCTCCAGATCGACCTCCGCGCCGCCGGGGGGTTCGTCGCCAGGTTCTAGGCAACCATCCGAGTAGCCAGCCTCAGCAAATAGGGGCGAGCCGCGCCAATTCGCTACACGAGGCTGTTCCGCCGACGTCCCGCTCACTATGTTGGTGCGCCTACGCAACGAATCGCAGTCGCCAGCGTTACGTCACTGACCCGCCGTCGCGCCCGTAGGGGGAAGTATGTCGCACGCAGGGCTGTTCTACCTGGCCGTCGCACTGACGACGGCGTGTGCCGGGACGGCATCGACCCCATCCCATGCCCCGAACCCCACGCCGCAAGACGAAGTGTCCGTGGGCTACGGCACCCAGTCGCGCCGCAACGTCACCGGCGCGGTGACGTCGTACACTCCCACCGAAACCGATGCGCGTCTTGGCCGCGTGGAATTCATGCTCCAGGGCCGGATTGCGGGATTGGAAGTCGTTCCCTTGCCGAACGGCAGCTACACGCTCCGGATTCGGGGCCACGACGGCCTCCGCGGGCGGGCAGCGGACGACGAGCCCCTCCTGGTGATCGACGACATCCCGGTGGCATCGGGGTCTCTGGGCGCCGCGCTCGCCGGCATCGCGCCGCGCGACGTGGCCCGCATCGACGTCCTCAAGGACGCGGGCGCCGCAGCCGTGTACGGGTCGCGGGGCGCCAACGGCGTGATCATCATCACGACGAAGCGATACCGGTAGCCGCCGCCAGGGCGGTTTCCGGGGTCCACTCCTCGATCGGGCGCGCCGGCGACAGGCGCCCGCGGCTCATGACTGCCAGCCGGTGGCACAGCCCGAACAGCTCGGGGAGGGACGAGCTCACGAGCAGCACGGCTTTACCCTCCGCCGCGCAGCGCGCGATGGTCTCGTAGATCTGTGCCCGGCTGCCGACATCGATCCCCCGAGTCGGCTCGTCGAGCAGCAGCACGGCCGCATCCTGGTACAGGAGCCGGCCGATCGCCACCTTCTGCTGATTCCCGCCCGAGAGCGCGCGCACCGGCTTGGACGGCGTGGCCGCCCGCACCTGGAGTGTCTCGATCCACTCCCGCGCGGCAGCGCCTTGCCGCTCGAGGTCGAGCCAGCCCCACGGCCGTGAGCAAGCGGACATCCGGGTTGCGGTGAGATTGTCGGCGACCGAGAGCGGCAGGGCGAGTCCCTCCCGCGCGCGGTCCTCGCTCAGGTACCCGAACCCCTGGCCGAGCCGCTGCGCCGGCTGGGCGCCGCGCACGCCGAGTGCCCGCCCTTGAAGCACGATCTGTCCGGCCGCGGCCGGCTCGAGTCCGAACAGGGTGCGCACCAGCTCCGTGCGCCCGGAGCCTGCGAGTCCGGCGACGCCGAAGATCTCGCCGCGCCGCAGCTCGAAGCTCGCGTGCTTCACCGCCGGCGGAGCGGCTAGGTCGTGCACCGCGAGGAGTACGTCGTCCGCTTGCGCCAGTGGGCGTGCGGGGAAGAGCCCCCCCTCCCCTCCCGTCACCGGACGTCCCACCATTTGCGTGATCAGGTGGCTCGTGCTCGCCGCTGCGATGCCGCCGCTATCCACGCTCCGGCCGTCGCGGAGGACCGTGTATCGCCCGGCGATCTCCCGGACCTCCTCGAGAAAGTGGCTGATATAGATGACGGCGATCCCCTGCGCGGCGAGGCGCCGGATCAGGGCGAAGAGGCGATCGACGTCCTCACGCTGGAGACTGCTCGTCGGCTCGTCCATCAGGAGGATGCGCGCGTCCGCCGCGAGCGCGCGGCAGATTTCGACCACCTGCCGGGCCGCCAACGGCAACCGGCCCACGGGGGCGTCGGGGTCGACCTCCGGCTGAGCGAAGTTCCGGAGCAACTCCACAGCTCGCCGCCGGGCCGTCCGCCCATCGAGCCAACCCCAGCGCGCGGGTTCGAGACCGAGCAGCAGGTTCTCCTGCACGGACAGGTGGGGGCACAGCGACAGCTCTTGATGAATGAGGGCGACGCCGCGCCGGCGGGCCTCGAGCGGCGAATGTGGCGCGTAGGGCCCGCCGCCCAAGCGCATCCGGCCACGGTCGGGGCGCAGGGCGCCCGCGACGATGCTCACGAGCGTGCTCTTGCCGGCGCCGTTCTCGCCGATCAGGGCGTGGACTTCCCCCGCGCGGAGCTCCAGGTCCACGCCGTCCAGCGCCACCGTCGGACCGAAACGCTTGGCCAGGCCCTCGAGCCGCAGCATCATTGCTCGTTCAGGTAGCGCGCAATCGGTGGATTGACGAGCGCCTGCGTGGCGGCCGAATCGAGGTTCGTCGGCGTGACGAGCATGACGCCCGTGTCGATACGCCGTTCGACCTGCTTGCCGCGCAAATAGTCGGCCATGGTCTTGACGCCGAGATACCCCATGCGCATGGGGTTCTGGACCACGACGCCGTCCAGCTGGCGCGCGCGGATCGCATCGATCAAGATGCCGCTCGCATCGAAGCCGATGAACCGCACGCTGCCGGCCTTGCGGATGTCCTGCAGCGCGAGCAGCATCCCGATCGTCGACGACTCGTTGGGCGTGAAGATCCCCTGCAGGTCGCCGCCATACCGGTTGAGCAGGTTCTCGGACGCCCGCTTGGCCGTCTCCCGCGTTGGTCCGGCATACTGGTCCGCCGACACGACGGCGATGCCCGGGTACTTGGACCGCAGCACTTCGAGAAAGCCGAGCTCCCGCGCCGTCGTGCTGGCCGAGCCCTCGGCGTAGCGCAGCAGGAGGACGTTGCCCTTGCCGCCGAGCAGCTCGCCGAGCCGGTCGGCGGCCAGCTGCCCGCCCTTCCGGTTGTCCGTGGCCACGAAGCTGACCGTGGAATCCGACTCGAGGTCGGAATCGATGATCACCGTCGGGACGCCGGCCCGCCGGGCTTCTTCGACGGGGCGGACCAGCGCCCGGCTGTCGAGCGGGGCGAGCACGATCCCCTGAACGCCCTGGCTGAGAAAGCCCTCCACCACCTGAACCTGCTGCTCGCGGTCGTCCTCGCGCAGCGGCCCCTTCCAGATGATGGTGACCGGCGCACCCTGGTCCCGAAGCTCGCGCTCGGCCTGGATCGCCCCGGCGTGGATGCTCTTCCAGAACTCGTGGGTCGTGCCCTTGGGGACCACGGCGATCGTGAGCTGCCGCTCGGAGGGTGAGCGGCCGCAGCCCGATCCAGCGACCAGCGCCGCGAGCACAAGCGTGACAGCAGTTCTCGTCATGCGTCCTCCAGCAAGAGCACGTGGACCGTTTGCGGGCCATGCACCCCGATGACGAGCGTCAGCTCGATATCGGAGGTCCGCGATGGTCCGGTGATGAACGTAATCGCGTGGCTGTCGCGGCTCACGCGGGCCAGGGCATCCCCGAGGGACGCGCAGATGCAGCGGGTGGAGAGCAGGGCCACGTGGATCGGGGGGACGAGCGACAGCAACCGGTGCTGCTCCCGCGCCGACTCGAGCACCAGGGTGCCCGTCTCGGCGATCCCCCACTGTGCCGTGGTGACCCCGGCGTCACACGCGAACAACTCCTCGCGCGACAGGCCCCCCCCCATCAGGCGCTCGGGCAGGACCCGCGCGACCAGCGCAGCGTCCGAGCCGGCGACGCGCCGGGCGCCGGCGTCCGCGAGGATACGACGCAGGGCACGCGCCGCCTCAGCCTCGCCTCGCACCAGCGTCCACTGAGCGCCGACCGCCTCGAGCTGCGTCGTGAACCGCTCGACCAGATCTGGGGGCTCGGGGCTCGGGACTCGGGGCTCGGGCGGCCCGTGGTCGCTCGGTGCGTGCGCCACGTCAGGCGCGCTCTTCGTCAGGTTCTCCCGGATCGATCGGAGAATCTGGTCTCGAGCGGGGTCGGCGATCATGCGCGAGGCTTCATAAATGGCTCCGTTCGTCCGAAAAGCAGATCCTTCGCGCTTCGCGCTCAGGATGACAAGCCCGCTCGCTCCGCGAAAAAAAAGAATAGAGAAACCACGCCCCCCACTCTCC
>DASYQX010000074.1:0-41099 GCA_036004985.1 Gemmatimonadales bacterium | reverse complement strand
AGCCCGCCCCCAAAACCACAATCCTCCCCCGCGGCGGAATCCCCGCCTCCAGCTCCAAGATCCCCACGCTCGGCGGCATCCCGAACCGCGGCGCCCCCGCCCCACCTGGATTCATCACCGTGATCGTCTTGTCCACCAGCTCGAGCAGCGGCTTGTGCGTGTGCCCATACACGATGATCTCGGCACCAGGAAACGCCTCGTGCAACTTGGCCGGCGTCGGGCTGCCGAGCTGATCGCCATGCGTCACGACCACGCGAAAGCCCTCGAGCTCGACCTCCGCGACTCGGGGGAGCCGCGATCGGACCTCCGCACCGTCCGTGTTCCCGTACACAGCCGTCACAGGCGCCAGGGCCTGGAGCTCCACGACCAGTCCCCATTCCCCAATGTCCCCGCCGTGTAAGATGTGATCGACGTCCCGGAAGACGTCGAACACCTCCGAGCGCAGCATGCCATGGGTGTCGGAGATGACGCCGAGTCTCACAGCAAGGCGTAGACGCGCTCACCCGTGACCTGCAGCCGCTGCCGCTGCAGCTCGACGGGATCCGCGTCACCCCTCCCAGCGCTTCGTGAGCGCGATGTCGATCTCGAGGTGGTCCAGGATCCTCTGCACTACAAAGTCGACCAGATCCGATACCTTCGCCGGCTTATGGTAGAACCCAGGCGCGGCCGGGAGAATGACCGCGCCGGCCTCCGCCGCCAGACACATATTCCGAAGATGCACCAATGACAGCGGCGTCTCGCGTGGCACGAGGATCAAGCGACGCCGCTCCTTGAGCACCACGTCGGCCGCCCGCTCGATCAGCGAGCGGCTGGTGCCGTGCGCGATCGCCGCCACCGTACCCATGGAGCAGGGACACACTACCATCCCCGCCGTCTTCGCCGAGCCGGACGCGGGCTCCGCCCCACGGTCCTTGTCGTCGAACACGCGCACGCTCGCCCAGTCCCCGCCGGTGACTTTCTTCAGCTCGCGGTCGTCCTTGATCCCGCACTCCTCCGTGAGGAGCCGCCACCCGTGGCTCGAGACCAGGAGCCAGGTGGGCACCTGATGCATCGCGAGCACCTCGAGCAACCGGACGCCGTAGGGGGCGCCGGACGCTCCCGTGATCGCGAGAATGACCGGAAGCCGATTCACCGCCGCCCACCCGTTACGACGACCACGACCCGGTCCGGCTGGTTCGCCGCGGGGGACGGCAGCGCCAAGGTCACCCCGGCGGCCGTCTCTTCGAAGCGCACCGGCGCCCTCCCCGGTAACGCGTAGGCCGCCCGCACCCGCGCACCCAGGGGCGGCAGCGCGAGCTGCGGATCAGGCCAGTCGAGCACGTGCACGAACACGGTGTCGCCCCGGCGCGTGGTCGCGCCCCAACTGCGGGGCGGCACCGGGCCGCCGCGCGTGTCGTAGATCGCCGTCCCGTACACGCCGAGCCACGCTCCCACCGAATCGAGCCGCGCTGCGAACTCGGGGCCGATGGTGCCGTCGGGGCGCGGGCCGACGTTCAGCAGCAGGTTGGCCCCGTAGCCCGCCGCGCGCACCAGGTAGCCCACCAGCGCGCGCACCGACTTGAAGTCCTTATCGGTGATGTTGAAGCCCCACGAGTCGTTCATGGTGAGCGACGTCTCGAGCGGCACCTCCGCGCTGACGTAGCCCGTGTTGAATCCGGCGGTGTTGGCGCCCGGCAGGTCCTGCTCGAACGTCTGTACGTCTTCGCCCGCGCGCGGCGGCTGGTGGTGGTTGGGAATCACCAGCGCCGCGGGTTGTAGGCGATGGATCAGCGCGTAGGTCGAGTCGAGCTGCCACGGCGCGTCCGGCTTGTCCCACATCCCGTCGAACCAGATGCCGCCGAGCGGCCCGTAACGCGTCAGCAGCTCCGTGAGCTGCGCATCCATGAACCGGACGTAGCGGGTCCAGTCGCCGTGATCAGGACGGCCGTTGTCCCACGCCGTACGGCCGCGGGGCCAGTAGTCGGGGTGGTGCCAGTCGAGCTGTGAGTAATAGAAGAACACTTTGATGCCGCTCGCGTGGCAGGCGTCGGTCAGCTCCTTCAACGGGTCCCGCTGGAAGGACGTCCAATCCACGATGTTGTAGGGTGTTTGCGCCGTCTTGAACATCGAGAAGCCGTCGTGGTGGCGCGACGTGATCGTGATATAGCGCACGCCGGCGCGCCGCGCGAGCGCCACCCACGCGGTGGCGTCGAACTTGGTCGGATTGAACGTCGTGGCGAGCCAGTCGTAATCCGCCACGCTGATCTTGCGATTGTGCATCACCCACTCGCCCGCGCCGAGTTGGCTGTACACCCCCCAGTGGATGAACAAGCCGAATTTGGCGTCGGCGAACCAGCGGCGCGCCGCCAGCCGCTCGCCGGGAACGGCATCACGCGCCTGGGCGCGTGCCGGCGCGCCGCCCGGCACGAGCGCCGCGCAGAGGGCGAGGATCAGGGAAACCCGCATCATGCTCCCAAACATCCCGGCCCTGGAAGGTTTGTCCACCCCTGTAGCGGGGCTGCCGTGGCGCGCCCGCGGCACCGAGCAACGCGGGTGCGTCGTCCGGCGCGCGCGTCCCGGTGCGCCTCTTGCGGCAGGTGAACGCCGAATCCGCTAACGGAGGGTGTCGCGATGAACTCTCGCTCCATCGCCACGTTGTGCGGCACCGCGATCCTGGCAGCGTGCCAGGATTCCCCCGTGCCGGTGGCCCCGGCTGTCGCCGTGACGTCGATCGTCATTCCCTACGAGATCGTCGACTTGGGCACACTCGGCGGAGCCTTCGCTATGGCCGATCAGATCAACGCGTTGGGCCACGTGGCCGGACGGAGCCAAAATACCGCGGGCGAGTACCGGGCGTTCCTGTGGGATGGAAGCGTGATGCAGGACCTCGGCCCCGTGATCTTCAACTGCGGCCGCTGCGGCGACCGGGTGAGGCTCAACGACAACGATCAGGTCGCCTGGACCGGCCCGACGACTGATGGATCGACGCACGCCTTCTTATGGGACAACGGCGCGGTGACGGACCTCGGCACGCTCGGCGGCACGTTCAGCCGGGCGGCGGCGCTCAACAACCTAGGCCAGGTCGTCGGAACGAGTGCCGTAGACTCGACCTCGTCCCATGCATTTCTATGGCAGGACGGCGTGATGACGGATCTCGGCACCTTGGGCGGCGCGAGCAGCGGGGCGACGGCCATCAATGACAACGGCCAGATCGTCGGGACCAGCACCCTGGCTGCCGGCTCGTCCCTGGAGCACGCGTTCCTGTGGCAGGACGGCGCGATGACCGACCTCGGCAGCCTAGGCGGTCGCAGCTCGGCGGTCGCGATCAACAAGGCGGGGTGGATCGTCGGGGAGTCGTGGACGGGGACCTCCTGGCCACCCTCCTACGCCGTGCTCTGGCGCGGCGGTGAAATGATCAACCTGGGAACGCTTCCCGGCGACCTGTTCAGCACGTCGGTTGCCGTGAACGCCCACGGTGAGATTGCAGGCATCAGCTACAAGTACGATAGCGGCGACTATCGGGACCCCTTCGTATGGAAGGCCCGTGTGCTGATGCCGCTCGATCCTGCGTATCCGCGCCACTACTGGCAGCACGTGGCCGCCATGAACGATGACGGCGTCGTGGTCGGCCACCGGTATGTCAACTCTCACGCGCACCAGGGGACCGTGTGGGAGGCGGACGGCGTGGGGCAGGATCTCGGCACCTTGGGTGGAGAGCAAAGCGACGCGATCGATATCAACACGTCGGGCATGCTGGTGGGGTGGGCCTCCACTGAGTCCGGCGAGACACACGCCGTCCTGTGGCGGCCCGGCCGCATCGCGCCACCCGTCGTAGCGGCGAACCGCTGACGCGCCCCTCCCGTCGCCTAGCGCCCGCGGCGGTTGGGGGTGGGGGAACGCACCGGATGCCGGGTGGGAACCGGTGGCGCCGGGACACGGGAAACGGGAAACGGGATACGTGACTTCGCAGGGATCGTCCGTTTCCCGCGTCCCGTTTCTCGTTTCCCGCGTTTCATGCGATCCGATCCACCAACGCGCCGAGGAAAACGACGATACTCACGATTCCGTTGGCGGTGAAAAACGCCGCATCGAGCCGCGACAGATCCCCCGGCTTCACGAGCCGGTGCTCCCATGCGATGAGTCCCGCACCCGCGGCCACGCCGAGGTAATACGGCCACCCCAGTCCCGCCCCATACCCGAAGCCGAGCAGCAGCACGATCGCGAGGCCGTGCAGCAGCTTCGCCGCGAGTATGGCGCGCGCCGCACCGACCCGCACGACCAGCGACTTGAGCCGCTCGGCGCGGTCGAACGCCTCGTCCTGAAGCGCGTAGAAGACGTCGAATCCCGCTACCCAACAGGTGACGGCCCCAGAAATCACGAGCAGTAGCCACCACGGATCGCTCCACCCCCCCGAAACCGCCAGGTACCCGCCCGCGGGAGCGATCGCAAGGGAAAAGCCCAGCCACAGGTGCGACCAGTGGGTGAACCGCTTTGTGTAGCTATAGGCCGCGATCCACGCGAGCGCGAGCGGCGCCAGGGCGAGGCACAGGGGATTCAGCGCCCACGCCGCCGTTCCGAACACGACGCACGCCGTCGCCACACCCGCCCACGCCTGTGTGAGCGTCAACCGTCCCGTCGGTAGCTCTCGATCTTTGGTCCGCGGATTCTTCGCGTCCAGCGCGCGGTCGGCGATGCGGTTGAACCCCATGGCGACGAATCGCGCCGCCGTGAAGGCGACGACGACGAGTCCGACCGTGCGCCAGGTCAGCGGGTAGCGGTATGACGCGACGATCACGCCCAGCAGCGCGAACGGGAGGGCAAACAGCGTGTGCGGCAGCTTGACGAAATTGACGTATCGAACGAAGAGGCTCTCGCCCGAGAACGTTTGGCCTTCGCGCTCAGTAGCAGTACCGCCCATTGCCGCCTCCTACCGCCCCTTACCGCCCCTTACCGCCCAGGTCGATTCCAAGATCTCCCCACATGGCATCCACCCGTCGTTTCGTCTCCGCATCCATCACGATCCGGTTCGGCCATTCGCGGGCGAAGCCTTCTTCCTTCCACTTGCGCGTCGCGTCGATACCCATCTTCGAGCCGAAGCTGAACCCGCGGCTCGAGTGATCGAGCACGTCGATCGGTCCCATCGTGAACCGGACGTCGCGCTCGGGGTCGATGTGATTCAAGGCGACCCACCACGCTTCCTTCGGATCGCGCACGTTCACGTCCTTGTCGAGCACGACGATCACCTTGGCGAGCGACATCAACCCCTGCCCCCACAGGCCGTTCATCACCTTGTAGGCCTGACCCGGATACTGCTTGTCGATGCTCACGAACACGAGGTTGTGAAAGATCCCCTCGGCGGGCATGTGGAGGTCCACGATCTCCGGGACCGTGAGCTTCAGGAGCGGCAGGAAGATCCGCTCGGTCGCATGCCCCAGGTAGTAGTCCTCCATCGGCGGCCGGCCGACGATCGTGTGGGGCCAGATCGGATCGGACCGCAGCGTGATCGCCGTGACGTGCACCTTCGGGTAATAGTCCGCGAGCGAATAGAACCCGGTGTGGTCGCCGAAGGGGCCTTCGAGCACTAGCTCCTCGCGCGGGTCCACGTACCCCTCGATGACGATCTCCGCCTCGGCGGGCACCTCGAGCTCGGAGGTGACAGCCTGGGCGAGGTGTACCGGCTCGCCCCGGAGGAACCCGGCGAACAGGAACTCGTCGATGGTCGGCGGGAGCGGCGCCGACGCGGCGTAGATGCTTGCCGGATCGCCGCCCAGGGCGATCGCCACCGGCATTTTCTCTCCGCGCTCCGCCATCGCACGCCAGTGCGCGGCGCCCACCTTGTGGCGCTGCCAGTGCATCGCCAGCTCGTCCTTGCCCAGCACCTGGATGCGGTACATCCCGACGTTGCGCACGCCGGTCACCGGGTCCCGGGTGATCACCCCCGGCAGCGTGATGTAGGGCCCCCCGTCCTCCGGCCAGCAGATCGGCACAGGGAACTGGGACAGGTCCACGTCGCCAGCCTTGATCACCGTCTCCTGGCAGGGCGGCCGGCTGATCGTCTTGGGCGGGAACTTCGCGACCTCCGCGAGCCGCGGCAGCATCGCGAGCTTGCCCATCAGCGTGTCGGGCACCTTGAGGTTGAGCAGCTCGGCGATGCGCTCCCCCACCTGGTCGAGGCATTCGACGCCCAGCGCCAACGCCATGCGGCGCTCCGAGCCGAACAGGTTCACCGCGACCGGATAGCGCGACGCGCGGCCGGCGCGGAGCGTCGGGTGCGCGAACCACAGCGCGGGGCCGCCGCGCGGGGACTTCATGCAGCGGTCGGCGATCTCGGTGATTTCCTTGTCCACCGACACCGGCCGCTCGACGCGGGCCAGCTCGCCCGCCGCGTCGATCGCGCCGACGAAGGCGCGCAGGTTATCGAGTGCCATGGTGGACGGCGCAGATCCCACCGGAGAGCAGCTCGAAGCCCACATCCGAGAAACCGGCGTCGCCGAAACGCCGCGCGAGCGCCGCCGGCTCCGGAAACGCGAGCACCGACTCTGGCAGGTAGGTATAGGCCTCCCTATGTTTCGACACCATTCGGCCGATCGCCGGCAGGATGTGCCGAAAGTAGAACAGGTAGGCCGCGCGCAGCGGCGCGAACCGCGGCGTCGCGAACTCGAGGATCACGAGTCGCCCCCCCGGTCGCAGCACACGGGCCGCCTCGTGGAGACCGGCGTCCAGGTCCGCGAGGTTGCGGACCCCGAACCCGACCAGCGCGCCGTGGAAGCGCGCGTCGGGGAACGGCAGGGCGAGGGCGTCGGCGGCGACGGGGACGGTGCGCGGCGCCTTCCCCCGGCCCCGGGTGAGCATGGGCACCACGAAATCGGCGCCCAGGACCGTGCCGCGGAACCCCTGCTGCCGGGCCAGCTCGGCGGCCAGGTCCATGGTGCCGGCGCAGAGGTCGAGATAGACGCCGTCGGGTTTCGCCTCCCAGCCGAGCCGCGCCACTGCGCGGCGGCGCCAGGACCGATCCACGTTGAGGCTCAGCAGATGGTTCAGGAAGTCGTAGCGTGGCGCGATCGCGGTGAACATGTCGCGCACGTACGCGGGAGACGGAGCGGGGGGGGGATCCATAGGCGCGAAAGATAGGCCGGACCACCTGACGGGCGCCAGCGATCAGCAGGTCGTCGCGTGGGCGAAACAGGGCCACGAGGCCGCGTTTCGCGAGCTCGTGCGCCGCTACGAGCGCCCGGTGTTCTCGCTGCTCTACCGGATGGTGCGCGACCGCGCGCTCGCCGAAGACCTCGCGCAGGAAACGTTCATCAAGGTCCTCAACGGGATCAAGTCGTACCGACCCGAGTTCAAGTTCTCGTCGTGGATTTTCAAGATCGCGAACAACGCGGCGATCGATCACCTGCGCCGCAAGAGCCTCGACACGCTGTCGCTCGACGGCTCGCCCGCCGCGGAGACGCCCGAGCAGATGCGCGCCACCGCGCCGCAGCTCGGCGACCGCGCCGAGACCCCGCTGCAACACGTCGAGAACCGCGAGCTGGGGACAGCGATCGAGCGCGCCATCGCGCGGCTGCGCCCCGAGTACCGGGCGTGCATTCTGCTACGTCACGTGGAGGGGTATTCCTACGACGAGATCGCCGAAACCCTCGACCTGCCACTTGGGACGGTCAAGACGTATATCCATCGGGCCCGCAACGAATTGCGGGGCTATCTGGAGGACCGCCGGGAGTGAAACCGCGCCCGGGGGGAGGCCCGTAAGGGTACCCAATGACGAACCCTGAACAGCAACACCTCACCACCGAAGAGATCGAGCTCTGGGCCCAGGGCCTCCTGGGCGCGGCGCGGGCGATCCACCTCGCCGACTGCACGCTGTGCCGCGAGGAGGCCGGGCGCGAGCGGAAGATCATCCTCGAGCTCGTCCAGCTGCCGCAGTTTGCCCCCACCGCCGGGTTTGCCGACCGGGTGATGAGCCGGGTGAAAATCCCGACGCCGTCGGGCGACTGGGAGGGGCGGTAAGCGGCGGTAGGCGCCCCATTTCACGCTCGAACTTCCGCTCCGACTCCGACCCCCAACAACCGCGCCGCACTGCCGTCCCGCACCGCGATTTCCACCGTTCCCCCCGAGCCCACGAACGCCACCAGCGTCCCGCGCTCGACGTCGCCGAACGTGCGCCGCAGCGCGCCGACGTCCGTGCCCGCGACGCGGATCCGCACGCCGGGCTCGACCTGCTCCCCGCCGATGTTCGACACGAGCGTCCCGAAGCGATCGACGTAGAGAACTTCCCCGACCACTGCCACCCCGTCATGATGGGGAGCGGGGAGCGGGGAGCGGTGCGGGTCGGTGACGAGCGGGCCAAGGCTCTCGAGCGCGGCCCCACTCGCGAGCGCGGCCGCCGCCGGAGCGAAGACGTCGCGGCCGTGGAACGTGGGGGCGGCGCCCTTTGGGATGGGCAGCGAGACGAACCGCGCTGCCTCGGCAAGAAACGACAGGAGACCATTGTCGGGGGCCACAAAGCGGTGCCCTTGGCTGGACTCCGCGGCGAGCGCCCGGCGCGCCGTCCCGACCCCGGGATCCACGACCGCCAGATGCACGGTCCCCACGGGGAATCGGTGCCAGGCGCGCGCCAGCAGGTACTGCCCGGCGCGGATGTCTCCCGGAGACACGTGATGCGTGACGTCCACCAACACCGCGGCCGGGGCGCGCGACAACAGAACGCCCTTCACCTCGGCGACGTAGCTGTCGGCGAGGCCAAAGTCGGTGAGGAGGGTGATGACCGGCTTAGATTCTCGCGCCACGCCACCTCCCACCTTTCCAGAACACGACCATCGCCACGCCGCGCAGAATCGCCGTCACCGACAACGCGAGCCAGATGCCGAGCAGGCCGACGAGGCCCGACCACCACGCCGCGAGCGGAATGCGCAGCGTCGTGAGCGACGTACTGGCCACTTGCGGCCAAAACGTGTACCCCGCGCCGGCGAGCGCCCCTTCGAGGATCAGCTCGAAGCTCTGCCCGATCTGGGCGAACGCGATCACGCGCAGGTACAGCGCGCCGTCCGCGATCACGTCCCGGTCTGAAGTGAACAGTGAGACCAGCGTCTCCGGCATGACGAGGAAGGCCGTCGCGGTCGTGACCGTGACGATCAGGCAGTAACCCACGGTGAGCCGGACCGCGGCGCGGGCGCGGTCTTCCCGGCCGGCGCCGAGGTTTTGGCCCACCAGGGCGCTGGCGGCGAGGGCGAATCCGCTGATGGCGATGAACCCGAGCCCTTCCATCTTATGCCCCACGCCCAGCGCCGCGAGGGCGGGCGTCCCGAACCGGGAGGTGAACCGGGTGAGCCACATATAGATGATCGACAGCAGCGCCCCGGCGAGCGACAAGGGAGCGCCCACGCGCACGATCGCGGGAATCGCCCGCCAGTCGGGCGCCGCGATCCGGATCAGCCCGCGCCGCAGCGCGATCGCGATCCCGAGCAGGAAGCCGCCGCCGCGCACCATCACCGACGTGAGCGCCGCGCCCTCCACGCCGAGGCGCGGGAACGGACCGACCCCCGCGATCAGCAGTGGGTCGAGCCCGATCGACAGCAGCACCGACCCCGCGAGGATGAGAAACGGCGTGCGGGTATCACCCGAGGCGCGGAACGTGGCCTCGATGGCGAAGAACCCGAAGACGAGCGGTCCGCCGAGCAGCCAGGTGGAGAGGTACGTGTGACCCAGCGCCGCCACCTCGGGCGGCACCGTCATCAACGCGAACAGGCGATCCACGATCAGCAGGCCGACGACGCTGACGACCGTCCCGGCCAGGAGGGCGTACGCCACCGCCGCCGCCGCGGCTCGGGCGGCGTGGTCCGGGTTCCCCTCGCCATGCCGCCGCGCGGCGACCGCAATGAGCCCGATCTCGACCATCTCGCCGAGACTCAAGGCCACCCACACGTAAAACCCGGCCGTCGAGACCGCGGCGAGCGCGGCGGGGCCGATCAGGCGCCCCACCCACACGCTGTCGATGAAATTGAAGCAGAAGTGACAAGCCATCATCGCCACCGCGGGGGCGGCGAGCCGCAGGACCACCGGCCGCAGCGGCCCGACGGTGAGCGCACCGACGGGGCGGACCGCGGCGTCGCTCACGGCGCGACCGGTGGGGGCGTGGGCGGGACCTCCGTCAGGAAGCGCTGAAACACGGGATTCCCCGGGTACCGCTCGGCCAGCCGCGCGACATAGGCCCGCGCCTCGTGCTCCAGCACCGACCGGCCCGCCGGATCGCGCGCCGCCTCGCGCACCAGCGCGGCGGCCAGCACCCACGTGCCCTCGACCTTTGCGAGGTCGCCCTCGTGCGCGACGCGGCGCATGTAGCGGATCCCGGTCTCGGCGTTCCCGCTGCCGAGTCCGATGAGCTTCGCGAACAGGCGGGCGAGCGCGCTGGCGCGCGCGAGGCCGTAGTGGTACACGCCGAGCCCGAGGTAGCAGTCCACGCACGACGAGTCGGTGGCGAGGATGCGGCGGTACAGGTCGCGCATCGCCTTTGCGTCCCTGGCCGCGCCGAACGCGCTGCCGCTCAGCTCCTTTTCGCGCGCGCGATAGCCGAGGGCGGTGGCCCGCCAGAAGTCGGCGCGCGGGCTCGCCGGCGCGGCGCGCGCCCGCGCGATCGCAAGCGCCAGCAGGGAGTCGATGCGCTGCCGCTCGAAGTCGATCGAGTCCTTCGCCGACGCCCACCAGACGTACGCATCGGCCTGGAAGATCACCGCCGCGGGATCGGTCGTGTCGCGTGCGGCAAGCCTCTCGAAGTAGGCGGCCGCCGCCGCGAAGTCCCCGGAGTACAGCGTATCGAGGCCGGCGCGGAGGTCGGGTCGGTCCATCCGCGCGGAAGGACTCTGCAGGAGCAGGACGGCTGCGGCGAGCAGCCGCACGTCAGCGGGCGGTGATGGGGAGTGCCGGCGCGAGGCCGGCGACTCGGGCTGCAACGTTTTTCGCCACCTCGGCGAGCGCAATCGCGGCGGGCGACTCCGGCTGCGCGATGACGATCGGCTCACCGTGGTCGGCGAGGCCGGGCACGCCCGCCTGGAGCGGGATTTGGCCCAGGAGCGGGACGCGCAGCTCGGCGGCGAGCCGGGCCCCGCCGCCGCCGAGAAAGACCTCGGAGCGGTCGCCGCAATGGGGGCAGACGTAGTAGCTCATGTTCTCGACGATCCCGACCACCGGCACACCCACGCGCTCGAACATCTTCGCGCCGCGGAGCGAGTCACCCACCGCCATCTCCTGCGGCGTGGTCACGATCAACGCGCCGTGCAGGCGGATCGACTGGGTGAGGGAGAGTTGCGCGTCGCCGGTGCCGGGGGGCAGGTCCACCAGGAAGTACTCCAGCTCGCCCCACGTGACGTCGCGCAGGAACTGCTGGATGATCTTCATGATGATCGGGCCGCGCCAGATCGCCGGGGCGTCGCGCTCCACGATGAACCCGAGCGACATCAGCTTGACGCCGTGCGCCTCGAGCGCCTGGATCTTGCCGCCCCGCACTTCGGGCTTCGTGTCCACGCCGAACATCCGGGGAATGTTGGGCCCGTAAATGTCGGCATCCATCAGACCGACCTTGTGCCCCTGCTTGGCGAGCGCCGCGGCGAGGTTCGCCGAGACCGTGGACTTCCCGACCCCACCCTTGCCGCTCGAGACGGCGACGACCTTCCCCAGCGCCGGCATTTCCAGGGCGGTGGGAGGCGGGGGGGGGGCGTCGGTGGCGCTCCCTGGCGGCGCGCGCCGGCCGGCCGCGGGCGCCGTACCGCCCGCATCCACGACGTTGACCTTCACCGAGGCCACGCCCGGCACCGCCTGCGCCGCCTTGCGGGCGTCGCGCACGAGCGACGCCGGGTCCTCGCGGCTCAGGGCGAACGTGAACGTCACGCCGCCCGCGTCGTCCACGGCCAGGTCGCGGACCATGCCGGTCGAGACGACGTCGCCTCCGGAGCGGGCGTTCTTCACCGCGGCGAGGGCGTCGTTGATCCGCTGAGTGAGCGTCGAGGCGGATGAGGGAGCCACGCGAGGAATGTACGTAGGGCCGCCAGAGGGAGGCAACGCGACTTGTGGGGGTGCGGGGGCCTCGATGCGCGCCGTCTCCAAGGCCGTCTGCTCATCTCTTCTCGCGTCGCCGCTCGCCGTGTTCCTTCAGATAGGTCCGCGCGGCCGCGAGCACCTTTGCCTCCACGTCACCCATCGTCCCTTCGAACGACGCCCCAGCCGCCTTGCGATGCCCGCCGCCGCCGAACTGGTGGGCCAGCTCCGCCACGTCCACCGCACCCATCGACCGGAACGACACCTTGATGCGGCCGTTCGCGATCTGGCGGAACAGCAGCGCCAGCCGCACCCGCGCGATGGAACGCGGAAACTCTACGATGCCGTCCAGGTCGTCGGGCGTCGCGTCGTGACGCTCGAGGGCGTCGGGCGGCACCGTCACCCATGCGAGCCCCACCTCCGGCTCCACGACCAGCGTCTGCAGTACCTCGGCCGTGAGGCGGACGCGGCCCTCCGGGGCGCTGGCGTATACCGCCTCGTAGATGCCCTCGGGGTCCACACCCTTTTCGAGCAGGGCCGCCGCGACGCGCAGCGCCCGCGCCGAGGTATTCGAAAACCGGAATCCGCCGGTGTCGGTGAGCAGCCCGACGTACAGCGGCCGCGCACTGTCGGCGGACAACGGCCACCCCACCGCGGTCGCGAGGTCGAACACCAGCTCGGCGGTGGCGGTGGCCTCGGGCGCGACGAGCCGCGGCCCGGGCGGCAGCGATCCGGGGCTGACGTGATGATCGATGCACACCGTGGGCACGGCGCGCTGGCGGACGGCGTGCCCGAGGTCACCCAGTCGCGACAGGTCGCCGATATCCAGCACGACGATGACATCGGCGCGCTCGATTTCGCGGACCGCCCGGTCCGACGCATCGGCGCCGTCGGGCACCAGGAAGTCGAACCGCTCGGGGATCCCGGTGGGGTTGGCGATCGTGGCGGTGACGCCGCGGCCCCGCAGCAGGTGCCACAGCCCGATCTCGCTCCCGACGCCGTCGCCGTCGGCGTTGACGTGGGTGGTGAGAACGATGCGCCGCCCGGGCGTGAGGACGGCGGCGACCTCCTGGGCGGCGCGGGCGCGGTCCGGCGGAATCGAGACGCCGTTCGTGGTCATGAACAACAAAATGCGTCCAAGAAGGGCGTAAAAGAAGGTTGCAACCGGCTATGCTTGACGCCGTATCGCGATGAGGCCGCGCAGCGTCGAACCGGCCTCGCGCGGGAGGCCGGCCGGAAGTCAGGCGCGGGTCAAACCCTGGAGGCCAGCTTCGATTTCCGCACGCCGTAAAGGAAGTAGAGGATCATCCCGATGGCGAACCAGATGATCAGGCGCTCCCAGGTGGCCCAGGGCAGCGATTTCATGAGGTACGCCGCCGAGAATGCGCCCGCGGGGGCCACGAACCAGACCCAGGGCGTCTTGAACACCCGCGGCAGGTTGGGCTCCCGCACCCGCAGCACGAGGATGCCGATCGAGACGATCACGAACGCCAGCAACGTGCCGATCGACACCAGGCTGGCGGCGTCGCGAATCGGCAGGATCGCGGCGAAGAAGGCGACGATGACGCCGGTGACGATCGACGTGAGGTACGGCGTCTGGAACTTGGGGTGCACCTTGTTGACGAACGGCGGGAGCAGGCCGTCGCGCGACATGGAGTAGAACACGCGCGACTGCCCCAGGAGCATCACCAGGATCACGGACGAGAGCCCGGCGATCGCCCCCAGCTTGATCAGCGTGGACATCCAGCCGAGACCGGCCTTGTCCGCCACGACCGCGATCGGATCGGGGACATTCAGCTCCTTGTAGCTTATCACGCCGGTCGCGATCCCCGACACCAGGATGTACAGCACCGTACAAATGAGGAGCGAGCCGATGATCCCGATGGGCATGTCCTTCTGTGGATTGCGCGCCTCCTGGGCCGCCGTACTGACGGCGTCGAACCCGATGTACGCGAAGAACACGATCGCGGCCCCGGTGAACACACCGCTCCAGCCGTACTCACCCGCCAACGGCACGCCGTCCTTGACGGTCTGCGGGGGAATGAACGGATGCCAGTTATCGGGGTTGATCGCGTGGGCGGCAAACACGATGAACAGCAGCACCACCGCGACCTTGACGAACACGATCACGTTGTTGACGGTGGCCGACTCCTTGATGCCGATGACGAGGAGCGTTGTGACGAGGGCGATGATGATGACGGCCGGCAGGTTGAAGATCGCGGTAACGTGCGGCAGGGTGTTCGGGTCGACGCCGCCGGCCGCGATGGACTGCAGCAGCGCATCGCTCACGGCCTTCCAGCCGTCGGCTGTCTGGATCAGCACCGTCCCGCGCGCCGCGGAGAGCACAGCCGGAATGTCGATCCCGATGTCGTGCAGGAACGACACGACATAGCCCGACCAGCCGATCGCGACGGTCACGGCCCCCAGCGCGTACTCGAGCACCAGGTCCCACCCGATGATCCAGGCGATCAGCTCCCCCAAGGTCGCGTACCCGTACGTGTAGGCGCTCCCCGCCATCGGCACGAGGGACGCGAACTCCGAGTAGCACAGGGCGGCGAAGATCGACGCGACGCCGGCCAGCGTGAACGAGAGCACCACCGCCGGGCCTGAGTTGAGCGCCGCGACCGTCCCCGTGAGCACGAAGATGCCGGTCCCGATGATGGCCCCGATGCCGAGCGCGGTGAGATTGAGCGCGCCCAGGGCCCGTTTCAGACTGTGGTCTGACGCCGCCTCGGTCTGCAGGTCGGTGACGCTTTTGCGTCGGAACAGGTTCATGCGCACCTCTGGCCGGGGAGGGGGAAACTGACGAAACGTCGGCAGCCGGGCGCTAGAGTAGGTTCCGGCTCGCCGGGTGTCAATAGCGCGGCAGGTCCGGAGTCAGTATGCGAGCCGGACGCGGAGCGACCACTCGGGAAGCGCGGGAAGCACCAACCGGTCTGCGATGAACTCGATCTGCCCAACAGGCGCTTCGGCGATCACGGGCTCGGGGTCGACCCCGGAGTACCCCGTCCAGGTCAGGAGATTGCGTCCCACGAGTGCGATCGTCGCGGCGCGGGCGCGGAGGGCGGCGGCGATCGCGCGAGGCGCTGCCACGCTGACCCAGACCTCGCGCAGTTTGAGGAAATCGGCATCCTCGATGAACCCAGGGGTGATCGCGCCGCCCGCAGCCGCGACTGCGTACGCCTGACGCCCGAGCGGCGTCGCAGGATCGACCGCCGCCCGGCACAGGCTGAACGCACAGGTGTTCCACTCCGTGCGGTTGAAGAGGCGATGGCCCGCCGCGTACTCGAACGTGGCGCCGAGGCGCACGGCGCGGCGCAGGCTGAGGTCACCGGCGAGCGCGGCGCCCTGTGTCGGATACGGCGTCCCGGCCCACACCTGCTCCGAGCCGAGCAACACCTCGCTGGGCGCGAGGATGCCGTCGCCGTTCAGGTCGACATATCCCAGCACCGGCCGCGCCCAATAGCCGCCGGCCGGGTACCCCGGCTGGTGCCGGCTGTTGACCTGGATGAGCGGCGGCCCGTCCATGCTGACCACGCGGTTGCGGTTTCCCCACGCCACAAACGTCAGCGCCAGTGCGGCGTCCGCCTGGTTCAGGAGCTGGCCCTCGAGCGAGATCTCGACGCCCCGGTTGCTGATCCGCGCCTCCGGCAACTGCGGAGCGCCGATGCCTGGCGAGAGCGGGAAAGGCGCGACGACGGTGGAGCGCATGTCGTACAGTGTGACGCCGAACGTCAGGTGGCCGTTGAGCAGCGTCCCGTCCACGCTGCCGGTCAGCTCCCGCGTGCGCTCCGGTCCGAACAAGAACGGCCGCCGCCCGGCCGAGCCGTACCCGGCGCGAATGCGCAGCGCACCAGGGAACCACGAGACCGCGATGCTCGGGTGGATCGCGGCGTCGGCCACGTTCCCGAAGTCGTCGTGCCGCAATGTGGCGGTCAGGTCCCAAACCCCCTTGTAGTCCAAGCGCTGCTGGACGTACAGCCCGCGTTCCCCGCCCCACCGCTTTTCCTGATAGACGGTGTATACGGACGCCGAGTCGAACGTCGTCTCCCCCGAGTCGAGGCCAGCCCCGAAGCGCTCCAGGGAGTCACGCTCGAACCGGATGTGCTGGTAGCCGGCGCGCGTGCGCAGCGACACGTCCCGCGAGCGCAAAAACTCGTACTCCGCCGAGATGTCGATCGTGCGCGTATCGATCTCCGTGCGCCCATCGGACACGTACCCGGCTCGGATAAACCCGGGGAACGTGGGGCCTTCGTCGCGCCGCAGCAGCGACTTGTCGCTGACTCGCACGGCGTCGCCACCGATCGCGCCGCGCACGGTCAACGCCTCGACCGGACGCCATTCCGCCTCTGCGACTCCGAGCCAACGGGTCACGGCGTGCGTGTTCTCCTGCTGAAACGCGTTGCCCGGGAGCCCAAACAAGAACGAGGGCGGAGTCGCGAGGCGCAGGTCGTCGGTGATGCGCGCGCCGCGCAGCGTCACCGCGAGGCCGTGTGACGGGCGGACGCGCAGGTTGGCGCGCAGGTGCGCCCCGCCGTCGCGCTCCGGGTAGCGAGTCCAGGTGCGCGGCGGCTGGCCCAGGGCGTTCAGCCGGGCAATCTCGTCGGACGAGAGGGCGAACAGGCCGCCATCACCGTCAACTTCGCCCGACACGAAGTAATAGACGCGCGGCAATCCACCGGTGACCGATAGACCGTACTGACGCCGCAGCGCCGTTCGGAGCTGGTCGCTGAACGGATACGCGCTGAGCCGGAGGATCAAATCCTGGACGCACGCGCCCGCCGCTACCACTTGTAGAGTGCACCCGCCGGTGCGGTACACGCTGTCGGTGTTGTCGACGTCGACCCCGCCATAAACCGACGGCCACGAGCGGTAGGGGCGCCGGGTCCCCGCCTCGGCGTAGCTCTCCCAGCGGGGCGGACCCTCGTGTCCTTCGCGTGTGCGTATGATGATGACGCCGTTCGCCGCGCCGGGCCCGTACTGCGCCGTGGCCGCCGGGCCGGGGTACGCCTCGATCGACTCAATCTCTTCGGGATTCAGGTCTTCGAGCCGCGCCGGGCCGCCCAGTAGATCGGACGCGGCGTCGAGCCGCATCCCGTCGAGGATGACCAGCGGCATTCGCTCATCGACGATCGTCTGGGGCCCGCGCATGCGGAACCGGCCCGCAGAGCCGAGCGCGCCGCCGGCCGGCGCGGTCCGGAGGCCGTTGGAGAGTCCGCGAACGGTGAGCAGATCGGAGAGGCGCGCGCCGGTCTGAACGGGAGGCGGCTCGGCCTCCGCGATTGCCATCGAATGCTGCGTTGTCCGAACAGTGTCACGCCGGGCGGTCGAGTCGCTGGGGTCTTGCGCCGCGGCGGCGGTACCGGCAAGCCATCCGAGGACGGCCAGGGGAATGGTGCGCATACGGTCGGGCTAGAGAGAGTAGTTCGGCGCCTCGCGCGTGATCACGACGTCATGCGGGTGGGACTCGCGCAGCCCCGCCGTCGTGATCCGGATGAACTCGGTCTCCGTGCGCAGCGCCGCGATGTTGCAAACCCCACAATACCCCATGCCGCTGCGCAGGCCGCCGACCATCTGGAAGATCACGTCGGCCACGGGGCCCTTGAACGGGACGCGCCCTTCGATCCCCTCGGGCACGAGCTTCTGGGGCGAGACCTCGCCCTCCTGGAAGTAGCGGTCGCCCGAGCCTTCCTCCATGGCGGAGAGGCTCCCCATGCCCCGGATGACCTTGAACCGCCGCCCTTCGAGCAGGAACGACTCGCCGGGGCTCTCCTCGGTGCCGGCGAGCATCGAGCCCATCATCACGCTCTCGGCGCCGGCGGCGATCGCCTTGACCACGTCTCCCGAGTACTTGATGCCGCCATCGGCGATGACGGGGACGTCGCCCGCGCCGCGCACGGCGTCCACGATCGCGGTGATCTGCGGGACGCCGATGCCGGTCACCACGCGGGTGGTGCAAATCGAGCCCGGCCCCACGCCGACTTTGACGGCGTCCACGCCGCGCTCGACCAGCGCCCGCGCGCCCGCCTCTGTGGCCACGTTGCCGGCGACGATCTGGTGGTCCGGGAACGCCTCGCGCAGCGCGGCGATGGTGTCGAGCACGCCCTTGGAATGGCCGTGTGCCGAGTCGACCACCAGGACGTCGCAGCCCGCGGCGACAAGCGCCTGGGCGCGCGCGCGGGCGTCCGGCGTGCCACCCACCGCCGCGGCCACCCGCAGCCGGCCGTGCTCGTCCTTGTTCGCGCTGGGGTGCTGGCGCCGCTTGAAGATGTCCTTGATCGTGATCAAGCCCTTGAGCACGCCCTGCTTGTCGACGACGGGCAGCTTCTCGATGCGGTGCTTGGCGAGAATGCGCTCGGCCTCGTCGAGCGTGGTGCCGACGGGGGCGGTGACGAGCTTCTCCTTCGTCATCGCCTCGTGGGTCGGCCGGTCGAGCTCGCGCTCGAACTGGAGGTCGCGGTTGGTGATGATCCCGATCAGCTTCCCGGCCCCGTCGACGATCGGGACCCCGGAGATCTTGAACCGCGACATCAGCTGGTGGGCCTCGCGCAGCGGGCGGTCGGGGCCGAGCGTGATCGGGTTGAGGATCATCCCCGATTCGCTGCGCTTCACGCGATCCACCTCGGCCGCCTGGCGGTCGATGGGCATGTTCTTGTGGATCACGCCGATCCCGCCCTCGCGCGCCATGGCCACGGCCATCTCCGCTTCGGTCACCGTGTCCATCGCGGCGGACACGAGCGGGATGTTGAGGGAGATCGAACGGGTGAAGCGGCTGACGACTTCGACGTTCCGCGGGTGCACTGTGGCGTGGCGCGGCACGAGCAGCACGTCGTCAAAGGTGAGGGCGACGTCGGGCCGGAAGGTTCCCATGGCGGAAGTTACTGGGGGGGCTTCGATTCCTCAACGGGCTTCTCGGCAGGCTTCCTCGCTTCCTCCACCGCCGCCTTCCCCGCCGCCGCCAGCCCTTGGAGGAACTTCCCGGCCTTCCCCACGGCGTCCATCGTGCCCCGGATGATGTTCACGGGCACGCGGCCGGCGCGGAGCGTGTCCTCCAGCGTCTCCGCGACCTTTTGGAACGGGGGCGCGCCGGCGGCGCGCTGCGCGTACTTCGACTCCAGGAACTCGATGTAGTCGAGCACCTGGTACGCCTGCTCGTCGGACAGGGTCTCGAGCTTGCGCCGGACCCGTTCGCTCAGAATGTCGTTCACGGTGAGGCCTCCAGCGAAATCAACTCGACGACGGGGTTGCCGAGGTAGCGGCTGCGGCCCGCGCGCACCCGCGCGGTGACCTGGATGTTGGCGAGCGGCGCGAGCACCTGCACGGCGGCAAGCTTCGCGTCGGGGACGATGACGTACACAAAGCCCCGCTCGGGGAGCGGGCCGCGGGCCAGGACGTATGTGGCGCCGGTGGGAATGTCGGGGCGCAGGTCGTCCGCCTTCTGGACGGCGATGAATTGCACCCGCCAGCGCACCACCTGCCCCGCGTAGCGCTGCGGCTCGGCGCGCAGCTCCGCCGCGGTCACACCGACCAGGACGCCCGCCGGCGCGGCCGCGGCCGGCAGGTCGTCCGCCTTCACCCACCCCTCGACCTGCACCCGCGCCCACTCGCCGGTGCGGCTCACCACGCGGAGCGGCGTCTCGGCCGTCACGCTGCCCGCTTCGGGGCCGTCGGGCGCCCGGTACAACGTCGTCACGCGAGCGGACTGGGTGGCGGGGGTGGCGGGGGCGGCGGCGGCGGGGGCGGGGGCGGGGGGGGCGGCAGGTACGACGGGTGTGCGCGTCGTGTCTCCCGCCGGGCGTGACCCCGGGGATGCCACGGAGTCTACCGGGTCAACAGTGCGCGTCGCAGCCACGTCCGGAATCTGTGCCAGCGCGCTGCGCTGCACCCAGCCGTCGCGTGTCACGCGCACCCAGCGGTTCTCCTCGGCGATCCGCTTCAGGCCGAAGCCCTCCGCCAGCTTCGCGACCAGCGCGCCCCCCGCCGACGAGCGGAGATTCTCGTCGGGTGCGTGCGTCACGACGAGATCGAACTCCGGTCGCGGGCTGGGCCCCACGGACGTCGCGAAGATCCAGCCGTCGAGCGTCACCTGCAGCCACTCGCCGCTCGTGGCGCCGCCGCTGACGATCGCGCCGCGCGCGAGCCGCGCCAGCCGGCGGCCGCCCGGCTCCTGGTGAAACCATTCTCCGTCGTTGGTGACCCGGTACCGGCTCCCACCCTGGGCGGCGAGCGGCGCCTGCAGGCACAGGACAACTGGTAGGGCGTGGAGGATCTGGCTAACTTGCATCCCCTTCAATATGACCAAGAGCCGCGGCGCGCGCACCCCGGTCGTGCTGATCGTACTCGACGGGTGGGGATTCCGCCCCGGTCGCGAAGGCAATGCCATCGAGCTCGGCAGCACCCCCACTTGGCACCGCCTGTGGGACGGCGCGCCTCGGACGTTGCTCGAGGCCTCGGGGCTCGCCGTCGGGTTGCCCGAGGGACAGATCGGCAATAGTGAGGTAGGTCATTTGAACCTCGGCGCCGGTCGCGTCGTCCCGCAGGACATCGTCCGCATCTCGCAGGCGATCGCGTCGGGCGAGTTCTTCCGGGTGCCGGCCCTGGTCGAGCTGTGCGAGCACGTCCGACGCCAAGGCGCCACGTTGCACGTCATAGGATTGATCGGGACCGGGGGCGTGCATGCCCTGGACACGCACCTTCTCGCGGCCGTGGAGCTCGGGCGGCGCCACGGACTGCCGGTCGCGATTCACGCCTGGCTGGACGGGCGGGACACGGCGCCGAAGTCCGGGCTTGGGTTCATGGAGGAGCTGGTGCGGACGGTCGGACGGCCGGACGGCCGGACGGTCGTGTCGACCGTCGTGGGTCGGTACTACGCTATGGACCGCGACAAGCGCTGGGACCGGACGAAGCTCGCCTACGACGCGATGGTGAAAGGCATCGGCGCGCCCGCGCCCGACCCGATCAGCGCGATCACGCAGGCCTACGAGGCGGGGGAAACCGACGAGTTCGTGAAGCCCCGGGTGATCACCGGGACGCCTCGCATCCGGGACGGCGACGGCGTCTTCTGTTTCAACTTCCGCGCCGACCGGATGCGGCAGATCGTGCGGGCGCTGGCCGTCGACGGGTTCGACGGGTTCGATGTGCGGGATCGCCCGCGCGTCCGGCTCGTCACCATGACGCAGTACGACGCCACGTTCCCCCTGCCGATGGCGTTCGGGCCCATGACGCTCCACAAGATCGTGGCGGAGGTCCTCGCCGAGCGGGGGAAAACGATGTTCCGTACCGCCGAGACGGAGAAATACGCGCACGTCACGTACTTCTTCAACGGCGGGCTCGAGGCACCCTACAAGGGCGAGGAGCGGCTGCTCGTGCCGTCGCAAAAAGTGGCGACCTATGACCTGATGCCGCAGATGAGCGCCCCGGAGGTCACGGACGTGCTGTGCCGCGCGATCGAAGCGAAGCAACACGACTTCGTCCTGTGCAACTACGCGAACGGGGACATGGTGGGGCACTCCGGGGTACTAGCGGCGGCGGTCCAGGCGGTCGAGACCGTGGATACCTGTCTGGCGCGGGTGCTGGCGACGGCGGACCAGGCGGGCGCGACGGTACTGGTGACGGCGGACCACGGCAACTGCGAGCTGATGATCGACCCGACGACCGGCGGCCCCCACACCGCGCACACGACGAACCCGGTGCCGTTCCTCATCGTGGGAGACGACGGCCCCCCCCCCCGCGAGCTGCGCCCCGGCGGCTCGCTGCGCGACGTGGGACCAACCATCTTGCACTTACTCGGCATCGAGCCCCCGTCCGAGATGACGGGGCGAGACCTAAGAGAGACGCCATGACGCCTAACGCCAAGACGCCACGACGCCACGTTGCAAGAACAGCACTAGCCCTGATCGTCATGTACCTTGGCGCCTTGGCGTCCTGGCGCGCGCTTTCAGCGCAGGTGGGCCACGACCCCGCGGGTTCTCCGTACCGCGACGTCGCCCGGGGCGCAGGGCCCGCGCTGTTCGCGGGTCACCTGTCGGGTGACCGCGGACGGGTCGGCGTCGGGCCCAGCAACGCCCTCTCCTTCGGGGTGCGCTACGAGCTGCCCGCCGGACGGTCCATGCTGGTGCAGTTCAACGCGGCCTACGTGAAAGGCGACCGGTTCATCGTGGACCCGGCGGCGGACTCGATGGCGCCGGCCCGGCGCACTGGCCCGGTCGACACCGAGCTGCTGCTCACGGAGATAGCCCTGCAACTGCGTCTCACGGGTGGCAAGACCTGGCACGGCCTCGCTCCGTACCTCGGCACGGGCCTGGGATTGGCGTTCGACCTCCGCTCGCCCGGCGACTCGACCGGGAGCGGCTACCAGTTCGGCACGAAGTTCACGCTCAGCGGCGCCGCGGGTGTGCGCTGGCATCCCATCCGGCACGTCACGGTGATCGCCGACGCGCGCGCGGTGATGTGGCGGCTCAAGTATCCCGACACTTTCAAGAGTGAGGCGCCGGACGGGAGCCGGGTACTCGCGCTCACCGAGAAGCAGACCGACTGGACGCTCCATCCCTGGATCAGCCTCGGCGTGGGATGGACTTTCTAGCCGAGGGTCTGCGGCGCGCCCTCGCACTGCTGCTCTCGGGCGATGCGGAAGTGTACGGCATCGCCCTCCTCACCCTGAAGGTCGCGGTCGTCGCGACCGTCGTCGCTTGTGGTCTCGGTCTGCCGCTCGGGTACGTCCTCGCCACGCGCCGGTTCTGGGGGCGCCGCGCCGCCCTCACGGTCGTCAACACGGCGCTCGCGTTCCCCACCGTCGTGGTCGGCTTGCTCCTCTACGGCATGTTGTCGCGCCGCGGTCCCCTCGGCGGGCTGGGGTGGCTGTACACGTGGCAGGCGATCGTGGTAGGCGACGTGCTCCTTGCCCTGCCGATCGCCGCTGCGCTGTCGGCCGCGGCCGTGCAGGGCGTGGACCCCCGCGTGCGCCGCACCGCGGAGACGCTGGGCGCCGGACGCTGGCGCACCGCGTGGACCGTGGCGCGCGAGGCGCGGTTCGCGCTCGCGGCGGTGATCACCGCCGCGTTCGGCCAGGTGGTGGCGGAGATCGGCGCCGCCATGATCGTGGGCGGCAACATCCGCGGCTCGACCCGCACCCTCACCACGGCGGTCGCGCTGTACACGTCCCAAGGCGACTTCGGCCTCGCGCTCGCGCTCGGACTCGTGCTCATCGTGATGGCGCTGATCGTCAACGTGGCCCTGCAGGTACTCCAGGGAAAAGGCGTTGGTTGAGCTGCGTGGAGTCCGCCACCGCTACGAGGGGCGCCTCGTGCTGGACCTCGACCAGTTCGCAGTGCCCGCCGGGGCCCTGGTCGCGGTCGTAGGCCACAACGGCTCGGGGAAGAGCACACTGCTGCGCGTCCTCGCTCTGCTCGAAGCGCCGACCGAAGGCCAAGTGCTGCTCGACGGCGTGCCGGTGCCGCGCCGCGCGCCCCCCGCCCTGCGCCGCCGGGTCACCCTGGTCGAGCAGCGGCCGCTCCTGTTTCGCGGGACGGTGCTCGAGAACCTCGGCTACGGGCTGCGGGTGCGGGGGATCGGCGGCACGGAGGCATACAAGCGGACGTCGCAGGTGGCCGAGCAGCTCGGGCTCCTGCCGCTGCTCGAGCGGCGCCGCCACGAGCTGTCGGACGGCGAAGTGCAGCGCGTGGCAGTGGCCCGGGCGCTCGCTGTGCGCCCCGACGTGCTGCTGCTCGACGAGCCCGTCAGCTCGGCGGACCGCGCCGCGGCGGGCGCGCTGTACCGCACGCTCGTGGAGGAGCGGGCCGCGCGGCCGCTCGCCATCTGCATCGCGTCGCATCAGCTCGAGGATGCCTATCGGTGGGCCGACGACATCCGCGCCCTCGCCGAAGGCCGACTCTCGCCCGTCACGCCCGAGAACCTGTTTCGCGTCGAGCTGCCCGAAGGAACAGGACCGGGCGGCGTGAAACACGTGCGGGTCGGATCGATCGAGATCGCGGTGGCCACGGACCGGACGGGAGGGGCGGCGGTGCTCGCCGTGCCGCCGACCGACATCTTCGTGAGCCGCGAGCCCCTCCCTTCCTCGGCACGCAACGTCTTCACCGGCCGGGTGACGCGCATCGCCGCACCGCGTCCCGGCGTCGTGCACGTCACCGCAGACGTGGGTGTGGAGCTCGTCGCCGTGGTCACGGCGGAGGCGGCGCGGGATCTGGCGCTCGCCCCCGACCATCCAGTGGTGTTCTCTTTCAAGGCCAACGCCGTGCAGGTGTTCTAGCCATGCCGACGGGCTATCTTACGCGAGTGGTGGAGTTTACGGCGACGCACCGGTTCCCCGCCGGCGCCGACTTCGGTGCCGCAGCCAAGGACCACGGACACCGCTACCAATGTCACGTTACTGTGCGAGGTCCGTTCGATGCCGCCAGGGGCGGCGTGATGAGCTTGAGCGCCTTGAACGCCTTGCTGCAGCGCGAAATCGTGGCCCGGCTCGACGGCCGCAACATCAACGACGACGTGGCGGAGTTCGCGGACGGCCGCTGGTTGCCGACCGGCGAGGCGCTTGCGGTGTATCTCTGGGGGCAGATCGAACGCAAGCTCCCAACCGGCGTGACGCTGCACGCCGTGCGCGTGCAGGAGGGGCCCCATCTCTACTCCGAGTACTTCGGTGATGGGTGAGCTTCCGGGATCCCCGGGCTCACGCCCGGGGTCAGCCACTGGTCCAGCTGACCCCGGGCGCCAGCCCGGGGATTCGGGAACCGGTCCCCGCGCACCTGGCTCACGCAAGGGCCGGATGCTGGCCGAGTCCGCGGCCGTCGAGGAGTGGCCCGTCTGGCTCGAGGTGAACGGCGAGCCGGTCGTCACCTGGATGTGCACGCCCGACCAGCTCGAGGAGCTCGTGGTCGGGTGGCTGCACGGCGAAGGCTACCTCGAGTCGATGGACGACCTGCTGCGGCTCCGCCCCTGCGCTCCGGACCTCGGCTTCTGGGCCGACGTGAAACCGGAGCGCGTCGCGTTGGTCAAGGGCGAGAACCGCAAGCGCGTGCTCGCCTCGGGGTGCGGGGCGGTGACGACGCTGCTCGCCGACCCACATGCCGTCCCGCACGCGCCGGCGCGGGGCGAGCCGCCGCCGCCCGACGGGCTGCGGGCGCTGTTCAAGGAGCTGTTCGGGCGCGGCGCGCGCTACAACGAGACCGGCGGCATCCACGCGGCGGCGCTGACCGACGGGGCGGCGCTGCTGTTCCACGCCGAAGACATCGGGCGGCACAACGCGGTGGACAAGGTGATCGGCGCGGCGGTGATCGCGCGGTCGGCCATCGCGGGCCGCGGGCTGCTCGTGACGGGCCGGATCTCCGCCGAGCTCGCGTTCAAGGCGATGCGCGCGGGCGTCGCGTACGTGGCCACGCCGAGCGTGCCGTCCACGCTGGCGCTCACCATCGCGCAGCGCGCGGGCATGATCCTGGTGGGCCGGGCGGTGAGCGGTACGCCGCACGTGCACCGGCCGGAGGGATGAGCCTCGCGCCGGACGAGCTGCGCGCGTTGCTGCGCGACGCGCGGACGATCGCCGTCGTGGGCCTGTCGCCCAAGCCGCAGCGCCCCAGCCATTCGGTGGCGCGCTACCTCCAGCGGGCGGGGTATCGAGTCATCCCGGTGAACCCGGGCCACGCCGAGATCCTGGGCGAGCGGAGCTACCCCACGCTGGCCGCCGCAGCCCGGGACCATGCGATCGATGTCGTGAACATCTTCCGGCGCAGCGATTGCGCGGGGGCGGTGGTGGACGAGGCGATCGGCGTGCGGCCACGGTTGATCTGGCTGCAGGAAGGGGTGGTGGATGCGGCGGCGGCGGCGCGCGCGCAAGCCGCGAGCATTCCGTTCGTCATGGATCGTTGCCTGGCCGTCGAACACCGAGCCCTCGAGGTCTGATGCGCCTTCTTTTGTTCGTGCCGTTCGCGTTGATCTGTGCCCTGTCCACGCCCGCCGCCGCCCAAACCGGCGCTCAACCCAACCTGGTGCTGACGATTCTGGGCGGCGCCGTAACGGGACATCAGCTGTGGGCGGTGGCGAAGCAGCCGCTCACCGTCCTCGGCAATCCGACGACGTACGATACGCTCCAGCTTTCGCGCTCAGTCGGCTCGAGTCTGGTACTCGGCGCGGCGGCGACGTACTTCCCCGCGACACACATCGCGATACACGCCGAGGTGTCGTACCTGGGCCTGCCGCTCGACAACCGCTGCAGCGTCGTCGGCGCGTACGCCCCCGATACCGAGAACAAGAACGAGCAGATCTGCGACGACATAGATGCCCAGGCGGTAGGGGGCGGTGCGATCAGCGTCTTCACTGGCGTCACCATCCGCGCTGCGCCGCGGGGCGCGTTCAGCCCGTACGTGCGAGGGAACATCGGCCTGGTGAACCAGGCGCGGAGCACAATCGAAGTGGTGGGCGGGTTCGTTGACGGAACCGGCTTCCACGAGCGTCAGGTGATCGCAGATCCGAAGCCGCGCCGCAACACCGCGATGTTCGGCGTGGGGGCCGGCTTCACGTCGCCCCTCGGCCCCGGGTACCAGTTCCGCTTCGAGCTCCGCGACGTGATCACGCAGCTGGACCGGCTGACGGGCCCTGCGAACGCCATCGGAATCGGCCCCACGGCCGGGCGCCACTATCACCACTTCGCTCTGACGCTGGGCCTCGACGTGGTTCTGGAGAGAAAGCGCGGGCGGCGCTACTAGCGTGCGCGGCGCGGTGCTGGCCGGCGGCGCCGCGAGCCGCTACGGCGGGCGCCCCAAGGGCCTGCTCGAAGTCGGCGGCCGCCGCATTCTCGACCGGGTCGCCGAGGCCGTCGCCGCCGTCACCGGTGCCCCGCCCCTCCTCGTCGCCAACGCCGCCGATGCCTCCGCCTGGCGTCCCGACCTCACGACCATTCCCGATGCGCGCCCCGGCTGCGGCAGCGTGGGCGGGATCTACACGGCGGTCGCGGCGGCGCCCGGCGCCGTGCTGTGCGTCGCGTGGGACATGCCGTTCGTGACCGAGGGGCTGCTCCGGGCGCTGGTGGACGGCTCGGCGGACTGGGACGCGTTTCTCCCCGAGAGTGATGGACGGCGCGGCGTGGAGCCCCTGTGCGCCGTGTACGGACCCGCCTGCCGCGCGGCCATCGAGCGCCGCCTCGACGCCGGAGACCTGAAGGCCGTCGCCTTCCACGCCGACGTGCGCGTCGGTATCCTCCCTCTCGATCGGGTGCGCCGGTTCGGCGATCCCGACGAGCTGTTCTTCAACGTGAACACCCCGGCGGACCTCGAGCGGGCGGAGGCGGTGTGGCGGCGACGCGGATGATCTCGATCATCGGCTTGAAGAACGCGGGCAAGACCACGTTCCTGGTCGCGCTGGCGGCGGAGATGGTGCGCCGCAAGTTCCGGGTCATGACGATCAAGCACGGGTCCCATCCGGCCGACATGGACCAGAAGGGGAAGGACAGCTGGCGGCACTGGCATGAAGGGAAGGCCGAGCGGGTGTTGATGGAGGCGCCCGGCCAGCGGGTGCTGTTCGAGCGCACGGCGCAGGAAGAGGATCCGGTGGCGCTGGCGCGGCGCTATCTCGGCGGTGCCGACATCGTGCTGGTCGAGGGCTTCAAACGCGCGCCGCTCCCCAAGATCGAGGTCTATCGCAGGGTTGCCGGGCCAAAGCCCATCTTCGATCCCGCCGTCCACGATCCGGGCGACTGGGTCGCGCTGGTCACCGACGACGCCGCGCTGCGCGCCCCCTTCCCCGTCTTCCGGTTCAGCGACACCGCGTGGCTCGTGACGCTGGCGAACCTCGCGTGGGACCGCGCCAAGATCCTGCCCCCGTGAACCCCGCCGACGCCGCGCGATTGATCCTGGGGCACTTCCGCCCCCTCGAGACCGTTCGCCGCCCGCTGCGCGAGGCGCTCGACTGCGTGCTCGCGGAAGACGTCACCAGTCCCGTCGACCTGCCGCCGTGGGACAACTCGGCGATGGACGGCTACGCAGTGCGCAGCGCCGACGTCACGGGCGACGCGGGGCAACCGGTCGAGCTCGACGTCGTCGAGACCATCCCCGCGGGCCACTTTCCCCGCAAGTCGCTCGGCCCCGGCCAGGCGGCGCGGATTTTCACCGGCGCCCCGCTCCCCCAGGGCAGCGACGGCGTGATCCGTCAGGAAGACACCGAATCCCTCCCCCAGAACCGCGTCGCCATCCGGAAGGCGCGGGACGCGGGCAAGAACCTGCGCCGCCGCGGCGAGGACATCCGGAAAGGCGACGTCGTGCTGCCGGCGCGCACGCCGCTCGGCCCCGCCCAGCTCGGCGTCCTCGCCTCGATCGCGCACGACCTGCCCCTCGTCCACCGCACGCCGCGCGTCGCGTTCCTCGGGTCCGGCGACGAGATCGTGGACCTGGACCGCAAAGCCGACATCCTCGCGGGGCGGAAGATCGCCAGCTCCAACTCCTACACAATGGGCGGGATGATCCGCCGCGCCGGCGGCGAACCGCTGGATCTCGGCATCGCGCGGGATTCGAAAGCGAGCCTGCGCGAGCACCTGGAGCGCGCCGCCGCGGCGGCCGCGGATCTGATCGTCACGACCGCGGGCGTGAGCGTCGGCGAGCACGACTTCGTGCGCGACGTGCTGCAGGACCTGGGCGGCGAGCTGAAGCTGTGGCGCGTCGAGATGCGGCCCGGCGCCCCGCTGGGGTTCGGCATGCTGGACGGCAGGCCGTGGATCGGACTGCCGGGAAACCCCGTGAGCACCATGGTCACGTTCGAGCTGTTCGTGCGCCCCGCCATCCGCCGCCTGCTGGGCTACACGCTCCCGTTCCGTCGCACGGTGCCCGTCGTGGTCGCGGAGCCCATCACCCTGGGCCCGCGCCTGCGCCACTTTCTGCGCGCCGTCGTGCAACCGGGCGAGCGCGGCGAATCGCTCACCGCCCGTTTGACAGGCCCGCAGGGCTCCGGCATTCTCACCAGCATGGCCCGCGCGAATGCGCTGCTGATCGTCCCCGAAGACCTGCCCGCCGTCGCCCCGGGCACCACCCTCCCCGCCCTGCTGCTCGACGAGCCTCATCACGTGGCGGAGCCGCCGTACTGATGACCCACACGACGCGGCACCTGCTGGGCATCGGCGGCAGCGCGGTGTTCACGCTCATCATCTATCTCGCGAACGATCTCAGCCCGCCGCAAATCAAGCTGGCCCTGCTCTATCTCGTGCCGGTCCTGATCGCCACGTGGTACGAGGGCATCTGGTGGGGCGTCGGGTTCACGCTGGTGTCGATGGCCCTGCGATTGGTCATCGAGCTGGAGCAGCAGCCCGGCACGACCGTCGCGCTCTCGCTCGTGAATCAGCTAGCGTTCGCGGCGCTGGCGGGGATCGCGATGATGACGTTTCGCAACCTGCGGCGCACGCAGGAGCAGCTCGCGCTTCTCGCCACGCACGACCTCCTCACCGACGTGCTGAACGCCCGCGCGTTCGCTGAGCGCCTCACGCGGGAGCTCGAGCGGACCCGGCGATACGCGCGGCCCCTGGCCTTGATCTACCTGGACCTCGACGACTTCAAGGTCGTCAACGATACGCACGGTCATCAGACGGGAGACGCGGTGCTGCGCCTCGTGGCGGACGCGATGCGCTCCTCGGTGCGCCAGGCGGACGTCGTGGGACGCCTGGGCGGCGACGAGTTCGCCGTGCTGATGCCCGAAACCGACGCCCAGGTGGCCGACACCGCCGCCCAGCGCCTCGCCACCGGCCTGCGCACCGTGTTCAAGGGTACGCCGACCGTGACGGCCAGCATCGGCGTCGTGTCGTGCACCGACAAGGAGGCCACGACCGACGACTTGCTGCGCCGCGCCGACCAGGCGATGTACGAGGCGAAACGGACGGGGAAGGATCGCGTCGTGCAAGTGGCTATCTGAAGCACGCCCCAGCCACCAGTTGCCGAGCCACCAGCCTCTGACGACTCGAGACTCGCGACTATGAGACACGTCCTACCATTCCTGCTCCTGATCTCCCCATGCGCGGGCGTCGCAGCTCAAACGCCGCTCCAGACGTACGCCGATGCCTTCATTCAACAGTCCCGCCGCACCGATCCCAAGGTGGATTACACCGTGACGGTCAGAGACCGCGACCGCTCCGCGTACTTCGTGGAGCTGCGGATCGCGAACGCGCCGAACCCCGCGCGGCTCGTGATTCCGAACTGGGCGCCGGGCGCCTACCGCCTCATGGACTCGGGACAGAACATCGCGGGCGTGGCCGCGTTCGACGCCGCGGGGAATGCGCTTCCCATCACCCGGGACTCCGATATCTCGTGGACGGTGGACACGAAGGGCGCGGCCACGGTCGTGGTGCGCTACTCGGCGGCGCTGCGCGACCCGGTCCAATGGACCCGGCCGAACAACCGCTGGTTCCTGCGGCAAACGTCGGGGATCGTGGACGGACCCCGCACGTTCATGTACCTGGACGGCTGGAAGCTGACGCCGACCCACGTGACGTTCCGGCTGCCGACCGGCTGGCGCATCGGGACCGGGCTCGTGCCCACGACGGACAGCACAACGTATTGGGCGCCGAGCTACGACGTGCTGATCGACTCGCCGGTGCTGGTCGGGCGGTTCCTGTCGTACCAGTTCACCGCCGGAGGGGGGGTGCCGCATCGCGCCGTGGTGGACCTGGGCGGAGCGACGGCGCGCGCCGCCCGCACTTTCGTGGACATGGTGCGGCGGATCTCCGAGACGACGATCGGGATCTTCGGCAGCGCCCCGTACAAGGACTACACCTACATCTTCGTCGGGGGACGGGGCGGCGGGCTGGAGCACTTGAACTCCACGACCATCGGCGTCAGCGCCGACGTGCTGGCACGCAATCCGCTGGGGGCCGAGGGCGTCACGGCGCACGAGTTCTTCCACACCTGGAATGTGAAGCGCATCCGGCCCGCAGAGCTGGGCCCGTTCGACTACGAGGGTCCGGTGCGCACCGTCAACCTGTGGGTGAGTGAGGGGATCACCGACTACTACACGGAGGTGATCCTGGCACGCAGCGGTCTCAACAGCGCCGGGGACTTCGCCCGCCGCATGGGGGACGCGATCGGCAACCACCGCGGCAATGCGGCCCGGCTCGTGGTATCGCCCGAGCGCGCCTCGTGGACGGTCTGGGACAGCCCCGCCGTGAACGACAGCTACACGATCTCCTACTACCTGCAGGGCCAGCTGCTCGGCTTCCTCCTCGACCTCGCGATCCGCGACTCGACCGACAACGCGAAGTCGCTGGACGACGTGATGCGCTACCTGTTCGACCACCACGCGGGCGAGCGTGGGTTTACCAGCGCGGATCTGGTCGCCGCCATCCGCACGGTGACCGGCCTCGACTTCCAGGACTTCTGGCGGAAATACGTGAGCGGTACCGCCGAGATCCCCTGGGACGACTATCTCCAGGCCGCGGGGTGGAGTGTGACCTTCAGCGAGGAGCCGGCCGCGGACGCCCGCATCGGCGCGATCACGCCCGCTGTGCAGGGGGGGCGGTGGCGCGCCGTCGCCACGCCGGGCAGCGCCGCGGCGCAAGCGGGGCTTCGCACCGGCGACGAGCTGGTGCGCGTGAACGGGCGCCAGATCGTCGACGGCGGCGACATCCCGCCCGCCGTGCGCGGCGTGCCGACCGGCGCCGTCGTCACCGTGCAGGTCGTGCGCGACGGCGCGCCGCTCACGATCCGCTTTGCCGCCGGCACCTACCAGCGCACGCGCGCGGTGCTGCGCGACCTGCCGGACCAGACCGAGCGTACGCGCCGGGTCCGCGTGGGGATCCTCACGGGCCGCTGATGGAGCTCCTCCTCGTCTTCACGTCGATCCTCTTCATCGTCGATCCGTTCGCGGCGGTGCCGACCTTCCTGGCGATGACGGAGCGGGATTCACCCCAGCAGCGCCGCGTGCTGGCCAGGCGCGGCGCGTGGACCTGCGCGATCACCCTGGTCGCCTTCGCGCTGGGCGGGAGCCTGATCTTCAAGATCTTCGGGATCACGATCGGCGCCTTCAAGATCGCGGGGGGCCTGCTGATCGGGCTCAACGCCCTCGACATGGTGCAGGCGCGGCGCAGCCAGCAGCGGGAGACGCCCGTCGAAAAGGCCGAAGGCATTCAAAAGGACGACATCGGGATCATGCCGCTGGGGGTGCCGATGCTCGCGGGGCCGGGGGCGATCTCCACGGTGATGGTCCTCGCCCTGGGGGCGAAGGGGCCCCTGATGACGGCGGCGGTATACGTATCCATCGTGCTCACGGCGCTGATTTCGTTCTACGTGCTGGCCGCCGCCTCGATGCTGGAGCGTCGGCTGGGTCAGACGGGCATGCGGATTCTCACCCGGATCATGGGCCTGGTGCTGTGCGCGATCGCGGTGCAGTTCATCATTGATGGGATCAAGCTGTCGGGTCTAGTGAAATAGGTCAGGGTTGCACTCACCCGGCTCCGGAGACCGCCATGCGCGCCTGGCTCGCTCTGCTCGTTCTCGTCACCGCCCCCCGCCCCCCCCGGCTCCTCGCCGCCCAAGACACCGTCCGCTTCACCCCCAAAGTCGGCCACCCGACGTTTGCGGTCCGGGAGCCGGTGCTGCGCATCAAGCCGGGGACGGTGCTGATCTCGAACACGATGTTCGGACCCTACTACACCGAGGAGGGCGGCGCAGTGGCCTCGCTACCGACGCCCGGGTGCGCCTGCTGAACGATCCCATCCCGCCGCGGCGCTACCTGTGGCGCCTCGACCGCGACAAGATGACGGGCACGACCACGCTCCCCGATAGCCGGATGCGCCAGATCACCATCGACCTGCAGCCGATGCTGGGCCGCGTGGCGGTTGCGCCGCGCGGCGAAGAGGCGTTCGCCGGACTCTGGCCCGGGAACTTCGGCGGCAACATGGACGCCCCCGAGGTGCGGGAGGGCACCACGGTGTACCTGCCGATCTTCCACGACGGGGCCTACTTCTACTTCGGGGACGGGCACGCACGTCAGGGCGAGGGCGAGGTGGCGGGCACAGGGCTCGAGACCTCGATGGACGTCGTGCTGGTGATCGACGTGATCAAGGGCAAACGGATCGACTGGCCCCGGCTCGAGGACGCGAACTACATCATGGTGGCGGGGAGCGGGCGGCCGCTGATCGACGCCTTCCGCCTGGCGCACGTCGAGCTGGCGGAGTGGCTCGTGGAAGACTACGGGTTCGGGAAGTGGGACGCTTACCAGCTCCTGGGGGAGCTAGCCGAGAGCACGGTGGCGAACATCGTGGATCCCGCGTACACGGTCATCGCCAAGTTCCCGAAACGGTACCTGCCAAAATGAGGCGACCGCACCACGTCACGCGGCGCTCGGTCGTCCCCAGATGAGGTAACGGTGTCGCCGCTGCTCCGACCTCGAGCGCCGCTCGTGGAGCGTGCGTCGGTCGAAACCGATGCGCCGCTCGACCCGAGCCGGCTGCTCCGCGACGCGCCGGTCACCACGCGCCCGTCGGTCTTTTGATCCGCGCCGCTCCTTCCCCGAACGGCCCGCCAACAACGTGAGAAATTGAGTAGATAGACGATCACCGATCATATTCGCCTTCCGGCTCACACCAACGTAGGAGTCCAGGGCGCTTTGGGAGGGTGGGACCGCAGGAAGCGGGCCGCGCCATCGGGGACGCGAACGGATGCTAAAGCGCTGATCGATTGCGAGTTGTCACCTGACCAGAAGGCGTGGTCACGTGTCGCCGCACCGTTGTGGTGCGGACCTGGAGTGCACAGCGTCAGAGAATAGTGCCTCGGCCTCCCCCCCCCCTTCCCCCCCCCCGGCCTCAGCTCGGCCACTCGTGGTACCACTCCCGCAGCGGCCGGTCGCGGAACCCCTCCACCAGGCGCGTGACCCCCTGCTCGATGCTGAACAACCGGTCGGCGGTGCGGCGCACCGACTCCACGTCGTGGTCGGCATACAACACCGCCGCTCCGCGATCGGCGAGGAGGCGGAGCACCTCGGCCACGCGCTCCCGGTAGCGCGGCTCGAGCCCGCGGAACGGCTCGTCCAGCAGGGCCGCGGCGGGCTGCAGCGCGACGCCGACGGCCAGCTCGGTGAGCCGCAGCTCGCCTCCGGACAGCGATCCCACCCGCCGCTCCAGCCACCCGGTGATGCCGAGCGTCGCGGCGACGGCGCGCCACTCCCGCCCCGCTGGCAACATGGCGAAGTGGTCGGCGGGACTGAGATGAAGCGCGAGCCAGGGGCGGTCGGGGTGGTAAAACAGCCCGCGACGCGCGAGCCCCGCGAGCGATGGGCGTGGAACTCGGGCGCCGTCCCAGCGGACCTGGCCACGGTCCGGGCGCCGCCGCCCCACGAGCACGTTGAAGAGTGTTGTCTTCCCCGCGCCGGAGCGCCCCACCAGGGCGGTGATGCTGCCCGGCACGGCATCGACGTACGCGGCGCGCAGGATCTCGCGACCGCCCAAGCGGCAGTCGATCGAGTCGCCGGCGAGAACCGCAGGCCGCACCGTCATCCCAAGAGGCTCAAGGCGCCGGAGAGCACGAAATGGAGCACGACGAGGGGCGCGAGCGCGACGCTCAGTCGCATCCCCAGATTGCCCAGCAGGACGTCTTCGTGCGCTGCGCGCAGAGACAACACGAGCACCGAAAGCTCGATCGCACAGGCGATCGCTTCGCCGACCGGATGGAAGGCGAGCGGCGGCGCATGAAAGACGATGGCCCCCGCCACCATCGCCACCTTGGCCACGGCCCAGAGGAGGATGAACACCCGAACGTATGAGCGGAACAGTCGGGAGCGGAGCCAGGTGATACGCACGCCTACATCCGCTTGTACTTCGGCCCACTCCCCCCCTCGCGGGGCGTCCAGCGGGGCCCGACCACGTCCGTCGCCTTGCAGTCCACGCAGTTTGGGGCGTTGATCCGCAGTAGGGGCGCAGCATGCTGCGCCCCTACGAGGGGAACAACCGCCTCATACACCCCCGCAGGGCACATCGCCGCGTAGAATCGCGCCACCTCGGGCGCGATGTCCTTCCCCACGATGAGATGCGTCGGAATCGTATCGCGCGTCGCGTTCCCCGACTTGAAGACGGCGTCCACCTTGCTGAACGTCAGCTTGCCATCAGGAGGCTCGGCTGACCCCGGGCGCCAGCCCGGGGTGCCCGGACCTCCAGGAGAACTCTGGCTTGCCCGCCGCACCTTGGCCGCATCGGCGCGGATCGTGTACCGCCATCCCGGAAACAGTCCCCGCGTCAGGGTCATGAGCGCCGCCTGCATCGCCCCCAGGACGAACCCGTCCTTGAACGCGAGCCGCATGTTCCGCGTCCGATAGAGGTCGCGCCCGACGAACGAATGGCTCACCAGCCGGTCGTACTCGGCCAGCCGCCGCGCCGCCGGATCCACCGCCTTCACCGCCGGGAAGATCGCCCGTGCGGCGAAGATCCCAGACTGCATCGCATAGTGAATCCCTTTGAGCGACGGCACGTCCACGAACCCCGCCGCATCGCCCAGGAGCACCACGCCGTCTCCCGAGAAGCGGTTCGGCAGGGCGTAGAACCCGCCCTCGGGAATCGTCTTCGCCCCCCACTCCACCATCTCCCCGCCCTCGAGGTACGGCCGGAAGAGGCGGTGCAGCTTGAGGCGTTGCAACAGCACGTGGACGTCGAGCCCGGCGTCCTCGTAGTCGAGCCCCACGACCAGGCCCAGCGCAACGAGGTTCGGCTCGAGGGGATACATGAAGCTTCCGCCGAAGGCGTCGTTCGGCAGCGGCCATCCCATCGTGTGGATCACGCGATCGAGCGGCCGCTTGGTCTCCCACAGCTCCTTCACGCCCAGCGCGAAGATCTGCGGATTGGGCGAGGCGACGCCCTGCCACTGGCACCACGCCTGCGCCAGCTGCCCACGCGTTCCCTCGGCCAGGGCGGTCACCTTCGCGGTGAGATCGTTCGGCGCGGTGTAACCGGGCCCCGGTTGCCCGTCACGGCCCAGCCCCGTGGCCGCGGTGCGCACGCCGACCACCGCGTTGCCCTTCGTCAGGAGGCTCGCCGCCGGGAATCCGGTGAAGATGTTGACACCCAGCTCCTCCGCCCGCGCGCCGAGCCAGCGGACGATCTCGCAGATCGAGGCGACGTAGAACCCCTTGTTGTGCATCGTCGGTGGCGTGGGGAGACGCCATCTGCCATCAGCCGTTAGCACGTACACCGCTTCCTTCTTCACCCTGCCATGGAACGGGAAGTCAGGGTCCTTGAGGTGTGGGAACAGCTCGCGGAACGCCCGCGGATTGACGACGGCGCCCGAGAGCGCGTGTTCGCCCAATGCTTCCGCCTTTTCCAGCACGCCGACGTTCAGCTCGACGCCGCCGGCTTTGCCGAGCTTCGCCAGCTCGATCGCGCAGGCGAGACCCGCGGGGCCGGCCCCGACGATCAGCACGTCGAGCTCCATCCGGTCGCCCGCTCCCTCGGTGCCGTCTTTCAGGAGCAGGCGCTCGACGGGGAGCGGCGGCTGGTGGTCGGCGGGAAGAAACGCGTCAGCCATGTAGCTTCGTGATCTCGACGGTGAGCCGCGGCACGATCTCGAACAGATCGCCCACGATCCCGTAGTCGGCGACCTTGAAGATCGGCGCGTCTTTGTCCTTGTTGATCGCGACGATCACCTTCGACGTCCGCATCCCGGCGAGGTGTTGGATCGCGCCCGAGATCCCGACCGCGATGTAGAGCGTCGGGCTCACGGTCTTCCCCGTCTGCCCCACCTGGTCGGCATGGGCGCGCCACCCGGCGTCCACCACGGCGCGCGACGCGCCTACTGCGGCCCGCCCCCCGAACGCTCGGGCCAGCTCCTCGATCACCTTGAAGTTCGCGGGCTCCTTGAGGCCACGCCCTCCGGAGATCACGATCTGGGCTTCGGCCACGTCGAGCGCGCCCGCCTCCGCGGCCTTGATCTCGCGCACGACGACACGACCCGCGGTCACGGCGGTCACGGCGGTCTCGACCGTCCCGGCCTTCGGCCGCTCGACCGGGGTGAAAACGTTGGGGCGCAGCGACACGATGGCAGGCTTCGCGGCGATCCTGACCTTCAGCAGGGCCTTCCCGGCGTACGCGGGTCGGGTCGCGACGATGGCGCCGCCTTCCACTGTGACGTCGGTGACGTCGGCCGCCAACGGGACGCCCAGCTTCGCGGCGACGCGCGGCGCCAGGTCCTTGCCCGTGGCGCTCGCGGCGAATACCACGGCCCCGTAGCCGCCGGCCCTGGCGCGATCCGCGATCGCCCGCGCGTATCCCTCCGGCGCGTACTTCGCGAATCCGGCGCTCGTCAGCGTGACGATCTTGTCGGCGCCGAACCTGGCGAGCTGGTCGGAGCCCTGGACGGCGCCGGCGCCGCAGATCACAGCCTCGACAGGGCCGCCGAGGGCGTCGGCCAGGCGGCGGGCGCCGGTCACGACTTCGTGCGAGGTCTTCCGCAGCGTATCATTGCGCTGCTCACACACGGCGAGCACGACGCTCACAGGACCTTCGCCTCCACCTGGAGCAGGCGCACGAGCTCCGGCACCGCGTCCGGGCCCTCGCCCACGATCTTCCCTTCTTTGCGCTCCGGGGGTGGCGTCATGGCGAGGATTTCGATCGCGCCCTGCCCCGGCTTCACGAGCTTGACCTCGAGGGGCTTTTTCTTCGCCGCCATGATCCCCTTGAGCGCCGGGTAGCGCGGCTCGTTCAGTCCCTTGTCGGTGGTGAGCACCGCGGGGAGCGGAAACTCGACGACCTCGATCCCGCCCTCGATCTCCCGCTCGGCGACGCCTTTTCCCGGCTCCAGGTCCAGGTGCGCGACGGCGGTGACACAGGGGAGGTCCAGCAATTCGGCCACCATCGGCCCGACCTGATGGTTGTAATCGTCGATGGCCATCTTGCCGAACAGGATCAGGTCCCAGCCGCCGCCCTGGAGCTCGGCGGCCAACGCCTTGGCGGTCTCAATGCCGTCGGCGGGGATACGGTCGGTTTGGAGGAGCACGCCGCGGTCGGCGCCCATGGCGAGGGCGGTGCGGATCGTCTCCTGCGCCGCGGCGGGGCCGAGGCAGAACACCGCCGCCTCTCCCGCGCCGGCTTTCTCTTTGCGCTGGAGCGCTTCCTCGACGGCGAATTCGTCATAGGGGTTCAGGACGAATTTCACGCCCGCTTCGTCCAGGCTCTTGCCGTCGGGCGCGATCTTGACGCGCGTCTCGCTGTCGGGGACGCGCTTGATGCAAACGGCGATCTTCATGTCAGTTGAACGCGCTGAGGCTGGTGATCTCCTGCCCCAAGATCAGCGTGTGGATGTCGTGCGTCCCCTCGTAGGTGTAGACCGATTCGAGGTTTGCAAGGTGGCGCATCGCCTGGTACTCGGCGAGGATGCCGTTGGCGCCGAGCAGCCGCCGCGCCTCCCGGGCGATGTCGGTCGCCATGTTCACGTTGTTGCGCTTGGCGAGCGACACCTGCTGAGGCGTGACTTTGCCCTGGTCCTTGAGCCTCCCAAGTTGCAAGCACAAGAGTTGAGCCTTGGTAATCTCCGTCAACATCTCGGCGAGCCGCGCCTGCTGTAGCTGGAACCCGCCGATCGGCTTGCCGAACATCACCCGATTCTTAGCATAGCTAACTGCTTCATCGTAGCAGGCCATCGCGGCGCCCACCGCCCCCCAAGCGATGCCGTAGCGCGCCGCCGTGAGGCACGAGAGCGGCGACTTGAGCCCCCCCGACTTGGGGAGCAGCGCGTCCTTGGGAACGTGCACGTCCTGCAGCACGAGCTCGCTGGTATCGCTCGCCCGCAGCGATAGCTTGCCCTTCTGGTCCTTCGCGGAGAACCCCTTGGTGTCGGTCGGGACGATGAACCCTCGAATCGATTCTACGGCATCGACACCACCCGTTTTCGCCCACACGATCGCGGCGTGTGCGGTGGACCCGTTCGTGATCCACATCTTAGCGCCGTTCAGGACCCAGCCGTCCTTCGTCTCCTTGGCGATGGTGATCATCCCAGCCGGGTTCGACCCGTAGTCGGGCTCGGTCAGCCCGAAGCAGCCGATCACTTTCCCGCTCGCCATTTCGGGGAGCCACTTCTTCTTCTGCTCTTCGGATCCGAAGGCATAGATCGGATACATCACCAGGGCGCCCTGCACCGACGCGAACGATCGTACGCCGGAGTCGCCCCGCTCGAGCTCCTGCATGATCAGCCCGTACGCGACGTTGTTCAGCCCGGCGCAGCCGTACTCCTCCGGCAGGTTGGCGCCGAACAACCCCAGCTCGGCCATTTCGGGCACCAGGTGCTTCGGGAACTTCCCCTCGATGTAGTGCTCCCCGATGACCGGCAGGATCTTGTCGTCGACCCACTGCCGCACGGTGTCGCGCACGGCGCGCTCCTCCTCATTGAGCAGCCCATTGATGTCGTAGAAGTCTACCCCTTGGAACTTGGGGGCCATGTATGGACCTCGGTTTCGTCCTTGGTGATCCCCGGGCTTGCGCCCGGGGTCAGTCAAACTAATCACTCATCGACGTCAAACTGACCCCGGGCGCGAGCCCGGGGTGGACCGGGTCTACGCCGGCGCCGTCCGGAGTTGTTCCTGTCTCTCCACCCGCCCCCGCCCCCGCGCGAACGCAAACGTGTCGGAGGCCCGGAACCGACTCCGCTCCGCCTCCCACCGAAAGAAGGTGATCTGGACCGCGGTGGCCTCGATGGTCACGAAGTTGAAGCACGACGGCCGGCCGCCGCGCGTGCGGGTGCACAGCGTGCCCGCCGTCGAGACCACGACCTTCCCGTCCAACACCTCGGCGCCCTCCTGGTGGTCGTGGCCGCACAGCACCACCTCGGCTCCCGACTCGACGATGCGCCGCTGGGCCTGGCGCCACCGCGCCAGCCCCATCCGCTGGGAGATGTCCCCCCGAAGCACGTTGTGATGCACGACGAGCACGCGGGCCAACGCCGGATCGGTCTCGGCGAACAGCCGCTGCACCCGCAGGATTTCCGCCTTGGGGAGATGCCCCTTCACCGCCATGTCGTTCAGGCGCGTGGTGAGCGAGCCCCACGCCACGCCGTGCGACGTGAGCGCCGATGCGATCACCGCCGCTCCCGGGACCGTCAGCGTAGGCGTCAGATCGGCGCCGAAGTAGCCGCGGTACTTGCGGTACAGGGCGTCCTTCGAGAACGGGAGGAACGGGCGCCACCACCATTGCACGTCGTGGTTGCCCGGTATGATCAGCACGGGCGCCGTCTCGGCGGCGCGGTTGGCGAACGCGCGCGCCCGCTGGAACTCGCCGTGGCGCGCGCGCTGCGACAGGTCGCCACCGATCACGATCGCGTCGGGCCGCAGGTCGGGGAGCATCCGCTCCAGCGCGTCGATCTGCCGGATGTCGGCGAGGCCGCCGAAGTGCAGGTCGGCGACGTGCAGCAGCTGGACGGTCACGACTCGACCCGCACGGTGTAGGTGAGCGTCGCCTCGCCGCTCGCGGGCACCGCGACGCGGAAGCGCACCTCCGTGGCCGACAGTTTCTCCGGCGGCACGCTGCTCTCGACCACCTGCCAGACGCCGAACCGCGCCTCGCGCACGTCCACGGTGACCGCTTCGGCCTTGGCGTTGGTGATCGTCACGCGGTAGGCCGCGGTGGCACGCTGGCGGGGCGGCAGGCCACGGCGGGCGGGAGGGATCTGCTCCTGCGTGAAGTCGGTCTGCACCCGCTCGGCGGTCACGTCGAAGGCGTCGCCGGACTGCAGCCGGACGTCGCGGCCGGCCGCGGTGTGACCGTTCGCCGCCTCGCCGACGAGCTGGACGCGGCCCGCGGAGTCGGCCTGGTAGAGCTGGACGGTGCCCGCGGGGAGCGGCCGGTCGCCGAACGGCGTGTTTCGGGCCCGCTTCACGGTGTACCAGACCTGCACCGGCTGCCGGTTCGGCTCCGCGGACTGCGCGATCCAGCCGCGCCACGGCAGTACGCCGGGGACGACCAGCTCCTGAGTGACGGGCGCGGAGCTGCGGGGGAACAGCGCAGTCGCGACCGGGACGCCGGGCTCGAGGCTCAAGCGGCCCGGGAGCTGGTAGACGTGGGTTTCGCCGACGGCCTGTTCAGCCGCGGAGGCGGAGTCTGCCGAGGGCGCGAACCCGCGCATCACGACGGCCTCGGCCAACAG
>DASYQX010000073.1:0-76715 GCA_036004985.1 Gemmatimonadales bacterium | reverse complement strand
CGAGGCGAGGTCGCTGCCGCGGGCATAGAGCACCTGCGTGCCGCCGCCGACCGCTTCGCGGATCCCGCGCAGCGGCGTGATCGGGTCGGTTGGCGTCCCGTTGTAGTTGCCGAGCAGCATCTCGGTCTGGTCGGCGTTCGGTCCGATGACCGCGATCGTGCGCATGGTCTTGCGCAGCGGGAGCAGGCCGCCGGCGTTCTTCAAGAGGACGATCGACTCGCGCGCCACCTGGCGCGCGAGCGCGCGGTGCGCCGGCTGGTCGAGCACGGAGAATGGGATCCGCGCCCAGCTGACCGCCTCGGGGGGATCGAACATGCCGAGCTTGAAGCGCGCCACGAACAGCCGCGTGACGGCGGTGTCGATCTCCTGCTCCGTGACGAGGCCCTGCCGGACGGCGTCGACGAGGTTCGCGTAGGTGCGGCCGCATTCGAGGTCGGTGCCGGACTTGACGCCTAGCGCGGCAGCGGCCGCCGCCGTGGGGAGGATCCGGTGGCGCAGGTAGATGTCGTCGATCGCGCCGCAGTCCGACACGACGTACCCACGGAAGCCCCATTCGCCGCGCAGGATGTCGCGCAGCAGCACGTCGCTGCCGCACGCCGCCTTGCCGTCCACCCGGTTGTACGCGCACATGAGCGAATACGCACCGCCCTCGCGGATGCCGGTCTCGAAGTGCGGCAGGTAGCTCTCACGCAGGTCCCGCTCGCTCACCACGGCATCGAAGTGGTGCCGATCAGGCTCGGGGCCCGAGTGGACGGCGTAGTGCTTCACGGTGGCGACGGTCTTCAGGTATTTCGGGTCGTCGCCCTGCAGGCCGCGAATGAACTGCACGGCCAGGCGCCCCGTGAGAAACGGATCCTCCCCGTACGTTTCCTGGCCGCGGCCCCACCGTGGGTCGCGGAAGAGATTGATGTTCGGCGACCAGAACGTGAGACCCTGATAGCGCCGCCGGTTGCCGGTGCGGACGTACTCGTGGTGCTTGGCCCGTGCTTCGTCGGCGATGACGGTCGCCATCCGGTAGATCAGGGAGTCGTCCCACGTGGCGGCGAGGCCGATCGCCTGCGGAAACACCGTCGCCGTGCCCGAGCGCGCCACGCCATGCAGCGCCTCGTTCCACCAGTTGTACCCCGGGATTCCCAGCCGCTCGATGGCCGGAGCTACGTCCTGCATTTGAGAGACCTTCTCCTCGAGCGTCATGCGGTTCACGAGGTCGCGCACGCGCACGTCGAACGGCAGGGACGAGTTCTGGTACGGGGGCGCTTCGGAGGCCGGGGTCTGGATGGCCGCCGCGCCCGTCCCACCGGGTGCGAGGACGGCGCCGATCAGCAGCACGCCGGCGATGATGTCGTGAGAGCGCATAAGACGCTGAAGCGGTAGACGCTACGCTACGCGCCACGGGGCCGAACGGCAAGCTGGACCAGACCATGGGCTCGCCAGGCGGCGCATAGATTAGTGCCGTGTGGCGGGGCCGTCTCGATCTCTACCTGGCACCGATCGGTTGCGTCGGATGGCTGCGGTCCCGATACCGATGAGCAGCGCGGCGATCGCCAGCGCGATAAGCGTCCCGGCAGCGGTCGGTTCATTGAACATCATGATGGTGCTCGCGAAGTAGACGATCGGCACAACGATGCCCAAGAGAATCAACTCAATTCCCGTATGCAGATTCGCGCGCTGCCGGATCCTGGCTCGCTGTTCCTCCGTGAGCTGCGCGGCGTTGTGACGAAATAACTGAAGCCACGCGATGTGTGGGAAGCGGCGTGAGAGAGCCGACATTCCGAGCAACACCGCGAGGAATCCCAAGAGCACCAGTTGCACAGTCCGATACATGGCCCGTCCCCAGGCTAGGTGGCAGTCGAACTCGCAAAGCATAACTCCTCAGAGGACATCGTGCGAAACTCTACGTGACCCTTCGACTTCTCGCGCGGCTCCGGCAACCCCTGCTCGCTGCCGGCCTGGCTCCGTGGGTAAGCGGATGAGCGACGACGGCTCCGGACCTCTCAAGACTCGAAGTCGAGTCGCAGCCGGCGTTCTGGGCGTCTTTCTGTCCCTCGGCGGTACGTTTATGATCATCGGTGGCATCGTCGGGTTTCCGCGCGTTTGGATGGCGCTGCTCCTCGGGCTCTTCGCCCTGGGCCTGGGTCTGGTATTCATCCGAGCGGCGGTCAGGGGGTGGAGTCCCGGCTGGCCCGATTGAGATCCAATGAGACCGATTCTGAGCACGACGGATCTTTCCCTCGTCGAGAGCGCGCAAATCGCGCTGGATGCAGCGGGCATTCAGTGCATGATTCGTAACGAGAACGTGGCCGGCCTTCCAGGCAGTCCGACCATCGTCGCGGTCGTCGACGACACCGAGTATGAACGGGCGTTGGCGGTCGTGCGAACCTTGCAGGTCAATCCCCGCCAACCCTGGTGGGACGCTTCCTGGGCGCGGAGAACCACGCGAGCGTGGTTGATCGCTCTCCTGATACTCGTGGCGGTTCTCTGCGGCACAATCTTCTTGCGCTGATGACCAGACGAGCCTTGATCGGTCAGGGGCGCCTGGATGTGGAGGAGGCCGCGGCAACACGGATTTTTGCCGCTGTTGCGTCCGCGCAACGGGTGTGCCTTCAGGGATTTCGGGGGTACACAGGACGGACGCTGCCCTTCCTCGGAGGCTTCATGCGCTTCGCTCCCCTGTTGGTCGCACTCGCCGCCGCGCTCCCTCGCCCCGTCATCGCCCAGGAACCCGCCGACACGACGCCGCACTCATCCGGCCCCAGATTCTACGTCGCCGGGGGCTTCGAGCTCGGCCGTCTCATCCGCTTCCCTAGCTCGTACGCGGGTGGTTACGGGCCATCCCTCGGGCTCTCGCTCCAAGGCGGTTACATACGACAGTTCGACCGGCTGGGTCTCCGGTTAGGTGTGGCCTACTATGAGCGCGAGCGCGAATACCGCTCTTCCTTCCCCGATTTCTCCCTCATGTCCGACTCCCGCACCGTCGCGGCGAACGTCGACCTGACGTACGACCTGACCCGGTCCCGCGTCCGGCCCTATGTGATCGGGGGGCTGACCTTCTATCGGGCGTCTGTTTCGAGCCGCTACGACAACGGCACGAGGGTTGATTACCATCCGTTCGGTGGGGCGCTCACTCCTGGCGTGGGTCTCCGGTTTCCCTTGCGCAACGCCGAGGCCTTCACCGAGGCGCGGTTCCACCTTTTCAGCGGCCACAGCGAAGTGATTCTGCCGTTCACCTTCGGCATACGGTTCTGACGATGCACGTGCGTAGATCCGCGCTATTGGCGCTCATCGTGCTTGCCCTGTACGCATGCAGCGACGCCACCGGCCCCTCGCCCACCGCACCGGCGATCGTCTCGATTGGTCCGAATCGCGCCCGGCCGAATTCAGGTCCGTTTGCGCTCGTGGTGAACGGGAGGAACTTCCGCGACAGCTCTGTGGTCCAGTGGAACGGCGCTCCCCGCCTGACGACGTTCGTCGACTCCACCCGACTCGTTGCATTCATTGACGATCAAGACGTCGTCGCGCCGGCCACGGCCGAGATCCGCGTGGTCAATCCCAATGGCGAGCGATCCACCGCGGTGGCGTTCGTGATCGCCGACAACGCGGTGGCATTCGGGACGGACTCGATCGTCCCTCCCTGCTGCGGAGACGCGAGCGCCGGGGTCACCGTCGCCGTGTACTTCAACGAACCGCTCGACACGGCGAGCCTGGGGGACAACCCGTTGCAGGTTCTGGACGGTGTCACGCCGGTGGCGGGCGCGGTCAGCTACGATCCCGCGACCAAGTCGCTCCGATTCTCGACCCCGCTGGCGGCGCTGCGCAGCTACACGGCGCGGGTGGACGATCGCATCCACAGCACGTCGGGTGGGGCCCTGGCGAACCCAGTGGTGTGGAACTTCACGACCGCGCGCGGCGCCCTGGTGATCCTCGACTCCCCCGGTGACTTCGCCTCGCTGGTGCTCGGCGCGGATGGCCGCCCCCGCATCGCGTACCGCTGGTCCGAGTCCGTGGCCTTCACGATGACGCTGCGGCTCGCGACCTGTAGCGGGGACTGCACGCAGCGGACCGGATGGACGACGACGACGCTCGATGATGCCGGCGGTGCAGGGAAGGTGGGACTCTATGCTTCACTCGCCGCGAACAGCAGCGGTGGACTGAGCGTTGCCTACCAGGATTTCGGGAACGATGCCGCCAAGTACGCGGCCGCCGGCAGCGGCAACGTCGCAGTCGCGGGTGGTGGGGTCGGCGCGTTCACGTCGCTCGCTATCGCGCCCGCCAATCGGCTCCATCTCACCTACTTCGCCGCCGGCGATCTTCGCAGCGCGACGTGCGCGTCGTCTTGCTTGGTCCAGGCCAACTGGGCATCGACGACAGTCGACACGCTCGGCAACGTGGGTGCCTTCTCGTCCGTCGCCGTCGACGCCGGCGGGAGGGTGCACGTGGCCTACTTCGAGGACGGCAACGGGGATCTCCGGTACGCCACCTGCCCGGGACCCTGCAGTCCAGCGGCGTGGACCGTGGGGATCGTCGATACCGCCGGGCGGGTCGGTATCGGCTCCTCCCTCCTCGTGGACAGCCAGGGGGCGTTGCACGTCACATACGAAGACCAGTCGAACGGAACCGTCAAGTACGCGACGTGCTCCGCTTCCTGCGACATCGCGACCAACTGGGCCAGCCGGGTCGTGGCGACGGTGGCCGCGCCCAATGCCGATGTCGGATTCTACAGGCCGAGCCTGGCCCTCGGTCCCGGCGACCAATTGGAGGTGGCGTTCGCGAACTTGGTGACCGGCCGGTACGAGGGTGCGACCTGCTCCACGGCGTGTGCCGGCGCGGGAGCGTGGACAGTTGTCCCGCTGTCGTTGCAAGGCCCCGGGAACTTCCGTCTCACGAGTCTCAAAGTCACCAGCGGCGGGACCCGGCACCTCGCGTGGACCGACGCCGCCGGATCGTTGAAGTACATGCAGTACTAGGGACGGCCGGAACACGTGCGCGCCATCACCCTCGCCTGCACAGCCGCCGTCACCCTCGCCGCTCACTGCCAGCACTCTCCCTGGGCGTACGCCCCGGAACCGGCGTCGGCGCCGGGCTCGCAAGTGTTCTTCGACAGCGGCGCCGTTGTGCGGGCTCACCTCAAGGACGGCGACGTCGTCACCGGTCCCCTTCTCGTCTCCTTCGCTCCTGAGGCCCAGCAGCTCGTCGTGTGCGATGATCGGACGCCCGGGTGCGAGAGCCGGGACGCCGGCGGCGCCCGCACGCTGCCGCTGACCGCAATCGAGCGGCTCAAGATCCCGTATCCGGGCACCTCGATCGGCGCGGACCTCGGATTCCGTGCCGGCGGGCTCATCGCCCTCGAGCACGACAAGGAGAACGAGTACCTGATGATGCTGGGGATGCTGACCGGCGCGGTGGTGGGCGGCGTCGTCGGCTCTCGGGTGACACGCTGGATCACGGTGGCCGAAGAGGGCATTGGCGGACGCCTCAGATGGATCCCGGAGTCGCCCGTGATCATCCCCCTCCCGCCGGTCGCCTACCACTTTACGACAGTTTGCGGCCGGGGCGACACGGTGCCCAACGGCACCATCGTCGCGGAGGTCCGCACTACGGACGCGGCGTTCTATACCGATGTGCGGCGGGCGTGGCAGCTCGACAGCGCCACCCGCCGCATCTTTCCCACGCGCACCGACGGGGTGCGCTGCCGCAATGCGGCTTGGACCAGCCGCATAGCCTCCGCCTCATACAAGGCCGAGGTCGCCGCGCTCTCGTTCACCCCGTCGCGGGGCACTGCCCGGATCTATGTCTACCACACGGAGCGACGGCCCTACACGGACCGATCCGTGAGCTACATGATCGCGGTTGACAGCCTCACGGTGGGGCAGATCGACCAAGGTTCCTACCTCATGGTCGAGGTCGAGCCGGGCCGCCATCGGGTGAGCGTGCCGGACGAGGACGAAGTCGGCGTGGTGCTCGACGCCGCGGCGGACAGCGCGTACTTCGTCAGGGTGTGGCACAAGATCGGCATGCGGCGGCTCAGGAGGGCGGTGCTCTTCGGTGGGGTCCGGCTGATGGATCCCGTGAAAGCCCGCGCCGTCATCCCGACGGCGCAGCTGGTGCCCAGCACCTGGCCGGGCCCGCTACTTCACTAAGCCGAGGCTCCGCAGGTAGTCCGCGACCACGTAGGCCGGTACCCCGAAGACTATCTTGCCCTGGGATTCCCCCTGGCCGCCGTACAGGACGGCGACGACCCGGCCTTCGCGGTCGAAGATTGGGCTGCCCGAGGAGCCCGGCGCCCCGTATCCGTCCACCTGCACGACCGCGGTGAGCACTTTGCTCACCGTGCCGACGGTCAACGTCGGCTCGGCGATGGGGCGTTGGCCCTGCGCCTCCATCGGCAAGTCGAAGCCGAGCGGGTAGCCGATGATGGCGACGGGGTCGCCGCGCTCGATCCCCTGGCGTGAGCGCGCCAGGCCCGCGACCCGCGGCGTGCCGCCCTTGATCGTGACGCGCAGCACCGCGACGTCCGCCTCGGGCGACACGCCGATCAGCTGGGCCGGCCAGAACTGGATGCTGCCGGAGAAGATGACTCCGATGCGCCGGGGTGTGCGCGTCCCGTCCTCGCCGACGAGAACGTGCTTGTTGGTAACGAGCGTGCCGTTCGAGTCCACTGCGAACGCCGTGCCGCTGTAGCTCTCCGTCTCCGAGAACTCGACGAACACGATGGCGACGGCGTCCTGGTTCTTGTGGGAGATGGCGCGATAGTCGACGCCGCCCACGGCGTCGATGAGCGCCCGCTGGCGGCGCTCGGCGTCGTCCAACCGGGTGCGCAGCCGGGCCATCGACGCGGCGTCGCCACCGGAGCCCACGAGCTCGCGGCGCAGCCGGGCCGTCTCCGCCTGCGATTCGGCCAGCGCATCGCGCACGCCCTGCAGCTCGGAATGGAACTGCGCGGACAGCTGTTGCGCGGAACGCATCAGGGAGTCGGCCCGCGCCTGCAGCTGGACCAGCTCGCGCGCCCGGTGGGCCGCCTGCCACTGCAGCCAGGCGAACGCGCCCGCCGTCACGATGAGGAGCGCGATGAGCACCTTGGTCGTGCGACGCAGCTGCGCCGTCTGCCGGGCCACTTCGACGGCGATGCGGACCGCGGTGCTGGAGCGCCGGGCGGGCGTCGGGCCGGCGCCGCTGGCCGCGCCGGACGCGGCCGGCGTGGCGCGGATCAGGTCGCGGGGTGTGGAGACCCGCTGCGCCAGCGCTTCGGCGGCCGCCGTCGCCGGCTGGTCTCCGGCGTCGCTCTCGATCGCGCGGAACTCGACCGCCGGACCGGAGGCGCCGAAGCCGATGACGTCGCCGTCCTTGAGCATCGTGTCGCCGGCGATCCGCTGCCCGTTCACGAACGTGCCGTTGCGGCTCCCGAGGTCCTGCAGCACGAAGCCTTCGATCTTGCGGACGATGGCCGCATGGCGCGATGACACGTCGAGATCGCGCTCAGCGTCAAACCGTACGTCGGAGAGGGGGTGCCGGCCGAGGCCGATGTACGCCTTCCGGAAGGTCTCGACCTGCCCGGCGCGCGCGCCGGAAAGGAACTTGAACTGGGCTCTCACCCGTTCCGCGTGAAGTACCAGAGGAGCGCGGCCGCGGCCGCCAGCGCCGCGAGCAGCGTCGTCAGCAACCGGCCGCGGGTCTCCTTGGCCGGCACCGGCGGCCGGCTCCCCGTGTAGATGGGGACGGGCTCCGTGCTCGTCTCGGTGTCGATCAGCGGGTACACCTGGTGCCCGACGTCCTCGTGCTCCCCGGAGGAGCGGAGGCCCTCGCCGTCGAACCGGGCGATGACGACCGTGATGTTGTCGGGCCCGCCCCGCTGGTTCGCAAGCGCGACGAGCTTGTCGCAGGCGGCGCCCAGCTCGGGGGCGTTGCTGACGATCTCGGCGATCTCTTCCTTCTTGATCTGCCCCGACAGGCCGTCCGAGCACAGCACTAGGATGTCGCCGCGCCGGATCTCCTGGTGCGTGAGGTCGACCTTGACCTTGGGGTCGGGGCCGAGCGCCTGGAGGATGATGTTGCGCCGCTCGCTTTGCGCCGCTTCCTCTTCGGTCAGCTCCCCCGCCTCGACCAGGCGCTGCATCAGCGACTGGTCCTTGGTGAGCTGATGGGCTTCACCGTGCCGGATCAGGTAGGCGCGGCTGTCCCCCACCTGCGTGAGGTACAGGTGGTCGCCGAGGACGCCCGCCGCCGTCGTCGTTGTCCCCATACCCTTGACCTCGGGATGTGCCTTCGCGTGGGCGTGGATGCTCGAGTTGGCGACCTCGACGGCTTCCTTCAGGCGGTAGGCGAAGCGCTGCGGCGTCAGCTCATCTTCGGCATTCCAGGTCTTCACGAGGTGTGCGAAGATCGTGTTGGTCGCCATTTCACTCGCCAGTTCCCCCGCGGCCGCGCCGCCCATCCCGTCCGCGACGATGAACAGCGAGCCTCGCTCCCCCAGCTCGTGCTGGCGCACCTGCGGCTGCAATGAGGCGTCCCGCCGGCCCAGGTCGGCGACGAGGAAGCGGTCCTCGTTGTGGTCCCGGGTGCGGCCCAGATCGGTCTTGCCGAAGACCTGTATGCGAATGGACTTGGGAGAGCGTCCGAACATGGCCCTAGGGTTGGCTCAGGTCGTGAACCAGTTGGTCATACGACCGGGTGCCGGGTTGCAAAACGGCGGCCTGTCGCGCCCACCGCAGCGCAGTGCTTTTGTGCCCCCGCCCGGGCTGCTCGTCGTCCAGTTGAGCGAACGAGTTCGCGAGGACATACGCCGCGAACGCCTGGTCGGCGCGCGCCATGCCGGCCGCGTTGTAGATGTGCTGCGCGGAATCCCGGACGACTGTGGCGGCCAGCGTCTTGCCGTCGAGCTTCTCGAAGAGATCGTCCAGCAGCGCACCGGCCCGAGCCACGTCCACGCGTGGCCTTCCCCCAGAGTCGTGGTTCGCCAGCGTCTGCCTCCCTCCGGTGTTCCGTCGCGCCGTGTCTCCAGTCTGCGGGTTGGTGCGGTTTCCCGCCGTGTCGTGGGACACGGCGCCCGAGTCCGGACCGATTGTCTGGCGCCCTTCTCCCCTCCCGCCGTTGAGCAGCGCCCAGCCCGCGCCACCCGCCGCCACGACGCCGACCACCCCGACCAAGACCGGAACCCGCGAACGCTTCTTGGCCTCGAGCAGCTGAGTCTTGGCGTCGCTGCCGCCGCGCGTGGCCGGGATCGCGGCGGCCTGGGCGCGGACGCCGGTCGCCGTGCCGACATCGGCGGCGAGCTTTCCCACGGTCTGGTAGCGCTCCACCGGCGTGCGGGCGAGCGCCGTGTCGAGCACGGCCTGCAGGCCCGGTGGGAAGGTCCGGTCGGGGCGCGACTGGGCGAGCGGCGTCGGCTCGTCGGTCAGCCGCTTGATCATCGTCTCCTGCAGCGTGCTCGCTTCGAACGGCAGCTTGCCGGTGAGCATTTGATACAGCACCAACGCCGCCGAATAGAGATCGCTGCGGCCGTCGACCTTGTCGCCCGAGAGCTGCTCGGGGCTCATGAACTCGGGCGTGCCCACGACCAACCCGGTCTTCGTCACCTTCTGGCCGGACTCGTCGCCGCCGACCGCCTTGGCGATCCCGAAGTCCACGACCTTCACGCCGTCGCCGCCATCGCGCCGGCGGATGAGCATGACGTTGTCGGGCTTCAGGTCCCGGTGCACGATGCCGAGGTCGTGCGCCGCCTGGAGGGCCTCGGCCACCTGGAGAAAAATGCTCACGGCGCGCGGCACCGGCAGCGCGCCCTCACGCTCGAGGAGGTCCGTGAGCGGCTCCCCCTCGATGAACTCCATCGCGAGGTAAATGAGGCCGTCAGGCGTCTCGCCGAAGTCGTAGATCGCGCAAACGTTCGGGTGGGTGATGCGGCTCGCGTTCGACGCCTCGCGGTTGAACCGCGCTACCGCATCGGGGTCGTGCACCATCGCGGGGTTCATCACCTTGATCGCGCTGCGCCGTCCCATCTTCACGTGCTCGGCGAGGTACACCTGGCCCATCCCGCCCTCGCCCAGCTTCTTGATCACGTGATAGCGGTCCGCCACGACCTGTCCCACCAGGTTGGTCGCGGCCCCCGACGCCCGGAGCGTCTGCCCGTCGTTGGGGCAGAACCGCACGTCATCCGGGTACTCGGTGGAGCAGACGGGGCAGATCTTCACGTCGGCAGCTCGACGCGCAGCAGCTTGTCGCCGACCATGATTCGCGAGCGGTGCTCGAGCACCATGGCCCCGTGCGCCGCGATCGCGATACCGTTTCGGCTGTGGTCGTCGAGCACGACGAAATCGGCGTCCTCGGAGCGGATCGTCGCATGCTGCGCGCTCATCGAGGGGTCGTACGGAAAGATCCAGTCGCCGCGCTCCCGCCCGATGTGTACGTCGCGCCCCGGCGAGAGCTGGATCACGTCGCGCGCGCTGCCGTCGGGCCGCAGCTGGGTCAGGCTCGCGATATCGGCGGCGGGCACGAGACTCCCCATCCGCTTGGTCGCGTCGGCGTCCGCGGCGTGCGGCCCCGGGTAGCCCAGGCGCCGGAACCGGATCAACTGCGAGCCGATCAAGAGGAGATCGCCGTCGGCGAGCCGGTGCGGGGCTCCCAGGAACACCCAGGTGCCGTTGCGGCTCCCCAGGTCGCGCACCTCCAGGTGGCTTTCCTCCCACGACACCTTGGCGTGCAGCGGCGAGAGGAACGGATCCTCGGGGAACCGCACGTCGCCCTCCACGCGCCCGATCGTGGTGATGGCGTGCTTGCGCTCGAACCGCTTCACTTCGGTCCCCGTGTCATCCAGCAACACGAGTGAGAACGTGAAGTCGCTGCGCGGGGTGAAACTGGTGGAGACGCCATCCCCGAGCGGCGCGCCGCAGGTGGCGCAAAAGCGCGTCCCTGGGCCTACAGGGGAGGCGCAGCGCGAGCAGACAGGGCCCGACCCTGGGGCGGTGAGCCGGCGGCCACAATGCGGGCAGAATGGGAGTTGCGTGTTGATCGTGGCGCCGCAGAAGTGACAGGAAGCGGTCTCAGGAGGGGGACCCGCCGGGGCGCCCGCCCCGACCGCAAGCGGGCGGGTGCCACCCCCCCCTCCCGCCGCGGCCGCGGCCTGCGCGGCCGCGGTTGTGGTCAGCGGTTTTCCGCAGTCCGTGCAGAACTGCGCGCCGGCCTCGTTCTGGCGGCCGCAGTAGTGGCAGGCGGTCACGGGCGGGTGTGCTCCACAGGGCGCAAAGTAAGGTAGGCCAATCTATTGGGCAAATTGACGGGTCGAAAGGGGCAATGCTAGCTTGCGCGACCCATGACCGCCGCCCGCTGCTGTCCGGTTACGCCGATGCTGCTCCTCGCGCTCGCCAGCGGTGCCGCAGCGCAGGATCCGTCGGCCCGCTGGCGAACGCTGCACACCGAGCACTTCCGCATTCACTTCCAGCCGGCGTATCGGGCCGTCGCCGGCGAGACCGCACGAGAGGCCGAGCGCGCCTACGGCCTGCTCGCCTCCGAGCTGCATGCGCCACGCGGCATCATCGACCTCACACTCGCCGACGACGTGGATGTCCCGAACGGCTTCGCGTCCACCTATCCGTCGAATCGCGTCACGCTATTGCTCGTGCCCCCCGTCGCCGACCCTGGCCTCCAAGACTACGACAGCTGGGTGCGCCTCGTGGCGGTGCACGAGCTGACCCACGTCTTTCATCTCGACCGCTCACGCGGCATCTGGGCGGTGCTGCAGTCGATGTTCGGCCGAGCACCGGGGCTGTTCCCCAACGAGTACCAGCCGAGCTGGGTGGTCGAAGGGCTCGCCACCTACTATGAGTCGCGGTTCACGGGCGCCGGCCGCGCGGTGGGGAGTTTTCACCGGCAGGTGACCGCGGCGGACGCCGCCGCCGGCACTGCCCGCTCGTCGTGGGACGCGAGGTTCTTCACGCGCTGGCCCGACGGCCTGGCTCCCTACGCGTACGGGAGCCGTTTCTTCAAGGATCTGGGCCGGCGCGCCGGCGATTCCCTCGTGCCCCGGTTCATCGAAGCCACGGGCGGTCAGCTCATCCCGTTCCGCGTCGGCAGCCAATTGCGTCGAGCGGGGTCGCCGCGCTCTCTGGGCGACGATTGGGCGCGGGCGATCGCGGGGGCGATCCCAACCTCGGGTAGTGCCTCGTCCAGCCGGCGCATTGTCGGGTCCCTCCGGAGCGCGCCGGTGCCGCGCGTCTCGCCCGACGGGCGGAGCGTCGCCTATCTGCACGATGACGGCCGCGGCGCGCCGCGGTTGCGGGTCGCGGACGTCGCGAGCTGGCGCGTCCTCCGCTCGCACCGTGTGACGGGGGAGGTCAGCTACGACTGGCTGGGCGATACGCTGATCGTCGCGCAGCTGGAGTTCACCGATCGCTGGCACATCCGCAGCGACCTGTGGCACTGGCTGCCCGATGGCGCCTGGCGGCGCGCCACCCGCGGCGCGCGGCTCATCGAGCCGCGCGGGGGTCGGGTCGGCGCGGCCATCGCGCTCGGACCAGGCGACAACGCGCCGGCGGTGGCGGGCGTGCCGGACCCACCCGGGACGACCTGGGGTGCGATCGTCCCGTCCCCCGACGGCCGCTGGGTAGCCGCCACGCGTCACCGCGAGGGACGCTGGGCGCTGGTGCGCTGGCCGGCGGCCGCGCCCGAGTCGATCGTGGTACTCGTCGAGCCGCCCGGCGTCGTCACCGACCCGCTCTGGGTGCGCGGCGGGCGAGGGCTGCTCTACGTCGCTGATGCCGACGGCTTCCCCCAGGTGCACTCGTGGACACCGGACGGCGGTGTCGCGCAGCTGACTACTGAGCCGCTCGGTGCGCGTTCACCGGCGATGCTTCCGAGCGACACTATGCTGTTCACCACGTTGGCGAGCGACGGTTGGGAGCTGCGCGCGGCCTCCCCCCCCGCGACGCGCCACGAGCCGGTCGCCGTCGCCCCGGCGCCGGTGGCGTTCGACTCCGCCCCCGCCGTCGTCACGCGCGAGACCGGCTACGACGCCTGGCCATCGCTGCGGCCACGTTTCTGGATTCCGCTCGGCCGCGACGCCGGCGCCGCCGGCGCCTTTTTCGGAGGCATCACGGCGGGCAGCGACGCCGTGGGCCGCTACGTCTACCTGATCGAGGGACTTCTGTCCGTGAAGCCGGCTCGCGCCGAGGGCAGGGTCGCACTCGTCACGCGCGCGCTCGGCAACCCGACGCTCGACGCGTCCGCATCGAACAACTGGCACGTGATCGGCTCGACGGGGGGTCGGCTCCTGTTGAACGACGAGCTCGATGCGGCGATCGGCGCCACGGTCGTCACGCGGCGGTGGCGCACCGTCGCCAGCATCCGCCTCGCCGCCGAATACGAGGGGACGCGGTTTGCCGTCACGCCGGACACGACGGTGACCGCCGTCTGCGCCGGGTGCCTGCCCGAGGATTTCGTCGGAGGCTCGGTCGGTTTGGCGGTCGGTCACGTCATCACCGCGCCGCTCACCGTGTCTCGTCAGGACGGGTTCGTCGCGAGCATGCTGTACCGGCGCCGCGAGGAACAGGGGACCGCCCGCTGGTCGAACGAGGTCCGCGGGCGACTGGCGCTGTACGCGCGCCTGGGGCCACGCCTGGGTGGCTTCGCGCATCCGGTCCTGGCGGTCCGCCTGGCCGCCGGTGCGATCGATGGGTCCATACGCCACAGCTTCGCGGTGGGGGGCGTCTCTTCGGAGGCGCTCGACGTCGGCTTCGGACAGACCGTGTCGCTCGGCACCGCGCGCGCGTTCCCGGTCCGGGGCTATGCCGGTGGCACCGTGCGCGGCCGTCGAGCGGCCACGATCACGCTGGAGTATCGCGTGCCGCTCGCGCTGGTGGGGAAGGGGGTCGGCCACCTGCCGTTCGGCGTCGACAAGTTCTCCCTCGCCGTGTTCGGCGACGCCGGCGACGCCTGGGACTCGGGGCAACCGGCGCGGTTGCATCGGCTGCGGTCGGCGGGCGTCGAGCTGGTGAGCGACCTGACACTGAGTTACGACTTTCCGTTACGCCTCCGGGTGGGCGTCGCGCAGCCGGCCGTTGGTTCGCCGCAGGCATACGCCGCGTTCACAGCCGATTTCTGACGCAGCGCGAACGCGGGCGGCGCGAACTGGCCGCGCCGTGCAGCGTATAATGAGAGCGGTAATGCTGCGCTGCGTGCTTGCCGTTCTCGCTCTGGCCGTCGCCCCCCTCGCGGCCCAATCCCCCGCCGACCGCGCGGCGCTGGAGGCGCTGCGCGACTCGCTCGCCGCCGTGGCCGACAGCGTGGCCCTCGGACGGCTCGAGGCGGCGACGATCGCCGTGGCGAAACAGCGGCGCGGCGATCCCCTCATCCATCTCCGTCTCGGCTTCATCGCCTACCGCCTGGGCGAGCTCGCCGCCAAGTCGCACTACGACGACGCGGCCGGCGAGTTCGAGTGGGCGGCGGAGCTGCGGCCGGAGTGGCCCTACCCGTGGTACGGCTTGGGCCTCGCGGAGCTCGCCCTCGGCGAGCACGCAGTGCTCGCCATCGAGAACCTGCGCCAGATGCTGGGCAAGGATTACCTCTCCAAGGCGGCGAAGGCCTTCGCCCGGGCGACCGAGGCCGACCCAGGCTTCGCCTCTGCCGTGGTGGACCTCGCGAACACCGCGTTGACGCAGCGCATCCGCCCCCGGCTCGAGGTCGCGCTCGGCGCGGTGCGGCTCGCCGCCGCGTCGCCCGCCGGGCGGAACGCCCAGGTCCAGCTGGTGCGCGGCCGGGTGGAGCGCGAAGCCGGCGAGGCGGACTCCGCCCTCGCGGGGTTCCGCGGGTACCTCGCCGTGGGAGGCGATTCCGGCGTCGGCCTGCTCGAGGTGGCGCGCACCTATTACTTCGCCCGACGTCCGGCGGACGGCTGGCGCGAGTACTTCGCCGGTGCGCGCGCCGCCACGTCGGCACCGGCGCTGACGATGTACCGGACGGACCTCGCGTGGATCGCCGACTCGGCGGAGCTGGCGGCGTTCGACGCCCTCCCCGATCCAGCGGCGCGCGTGCGCTGGCTCGACGCGTTCTGGACGCGACGCGACGTGGTCGAGGCGCGCGAGGTCGGCGAGCGGCTCGCGGAGCATTACCGCCGCTGGTTCTACGCGCGCCGCAGCTTCCGGCTCGTCAGCCGTCACCGCCATTACGACATCACCGAGGTCTATCGCGCCAGGCAGGCCGAGTTCGATGACCGGGGCGTGATTTACCTGCGCCACGGCGAGCCCGACCGCCGCGCGCGGTTCGTCTGCTCGGAGAGCCAGGAGGCCAATGGTGAGGGCTGCGCCGCGAACGAGAGCTGGCTCTACCGTCGCGAGGGAGAGGGCGGCGATCTGATCTTTCATTTCGCCGCCCGCGGCGACGTGCAGGACTTCAAGTTGGTGGAGAGCCTCGTCGACGTCCTCGGCTTCCGCCGCGCCGTGCGGGCCACGTCGTTCGCCGATCCCGAGGTCTCGCAGCTGTACGCGTCGCGCGACGAGTTCGGCCCCCTGTACGCGCGCGTGGGCCACGGCCTCGGCACGCCCGCCAGCGAGCTCAGTCAGGACCGCGCGCGGGGCCGCCGCAACATCCGGTTCGGCACCACCAGCGACAGTTACGCCCAGCGCTTCGAGCTTCCCCTCGACGTCGTGGCCAGCGAGTTCGTGGCCGGCGCCGAGGGCGAGCCTCAGGAAGGGGAGGCCGCGCAAACGCTCCACGTCGTGTTCGCGATCCCCGGCGAGCGGCTGCTGGGCGAGCAGGCCGACGACGGCCTGCGCTACCCGCTGCACTTCCGGCTCGTCGTCTCCGATTCGGCCGATCGCATCGTCGCGCGGCTCGACACGCTGCGCGTGTTCGCGTCGCGCCAGGCGCTGCGCAATCCCGCGTATCTCACCGGGCGGCTCGCGGTGGCCGTGCCGCCCGGCCGGTATCGCTACCGCCTCCTCGTCGCCACGCCGAACGGCGAGGCGGGCGACGTCGTGCGCGTCGACTCGCTCGACGTGAGCGCGCTCGACGGCCGTCGCTTCGCGGTGAGCGATGTCGTGGTGGGCCGCGCGGGGTCGGGACTGGTGTGGCTGCCGCCGGGCGACACCGTCCGCTTGAATCCCCTGAACCGGTTTCCGGAGGGCAGCGGCGCGGACCTCTATTACGAGCTCTACGGTCTCCCCCGGGGCGCTCCCTACCACACCGTCGTGCGCCTCGAGCGCGAGGGCGGACGCTCGCTGCTCAGTGCGATCCGCGGCCTGTTCGGCGGCAATCGCGCGCCGGTCCTGCTCGAGTTCGACGCCGCCGCCGAGGGCCCCGTGACCCGCGTGCACCGCGCGGTGGAACTGCGCGACGTCGGCAAGGGCACCTACCGACTCACCGTCATCATCACCGATCCCAGCAGCGGCAGCAGCGTCACCCGGACGCGCCGTTTCCAAGTCGTGGCGCGCTAGTCGGTTGACCCCCGTCTCACCGGGGCCTAAGTTGTGGCGATTCCCTCGGAGATGGGATTGTACTGCTCCCGCTGTGGCACCCAGAACAAGGATACCGCGAAGTTCTGTGACTCCTGCGGCCTAGACCTGACGGCGACGACCCCGGTCGGCGCCACTGGGGAGGCGCGGGAGGTGACGGAAGTCGAGATGGTGCGGCAGCAGCTCCAGGAAGAGTACGAGATTCTCGACGAGCTGGGCCGCGGCGGGATGGCCATCGTATTCAAGGCCAACGAAAAACAGCTCGACCGCGAAGTGGCGATCAAGGTCCTGCCCTTTTCCCTCGCCTTCGACAAGGAGTTCGTCGAGCGGTTCCAACGCGAGGCCCGCACCTCCGCCAGGCTCGAGCACCCGAACATCATTCCGATCTACCGCGTCGGCAAATCCGGCCGGGTGATCTACTTCGTCATGAAGTTCCTGCGCGGCAAGCCGCTCTCCAGCGTGCTCGCCTCGCGCGGGGCCCTCCCGCCGACCGAGATCCGGCGCGTCCTCGCCGAAGTCGCGCGCGCCCTCGCGTACGCCCACAAGAGCGGCATCGTCCACCGCGATATCAAGCCCGACAACATCATGTTCGACGAGCACGGGCACGCGGTCGTCACCGATTTCGGCATCGCCAAGGCGGCCACCGGAGGCAAGCTCACCGGGACGGGGATGTCGATCGGCACGCCCCATTACATGAGCCCCGAGCAGGCGAAAGCGCAGCAGCTCGACGGCCGCAGCGACATCTACTCGCTCGGCGTCGTCGCGTTTCAATGCCTTACCGGGGGCGTGCCGTTCGACGGCGAGGACTCCTTCTCGATCGGCTACAAGCACATCATGGAGGAGCTGCCCACCCCGCCGCTCGACAACCTGGACAAGCGCCAGCTGTTCGAGATCATCCGCCGCATGATGGCCAAGCTCCCCGAGCAGCGATTCCAGACCGCGGAGGAGCTGATCCAGGTGCTGGAGGCGGGACGGTCGCTCACCTTCACGACCGACGCCACGATGGCCATGCCGTCGCTCGGCGGCCGCCTGGCCAGCGCGCCCACGACGCCGGTGCCGCGCGCCCCCGGCACGCGCGCCCCGCCCCCTCCCCCGGGGTCCCCCGGCGCGGTGCCGGCCATGGGCGTCGGCGAGCCGGCCAAACGCTCGGTGGCGGCGGGGCTCGTGCTCTGGCTCGTGATCGTGGGATCGGTCCTGGGCGGTGGGGGCTTCTACGCCTACAAGCAGGGACTCATCTTCGCATCCGCTGGGACCAGGGCTCCCGACAGCACCGCGGCCCGGGACACGACGATTGCCGCGGACACGACAACGCGCGTCGACTCGGCCGCCGTCGCCGCGGCTGACTCCGCACGCCGCGACACGACGCCTCGCACCACGCGCCGCCCCAGCGCGCCGCCCGGCACCCCCGGGCGGCTCGTCCTCCGGGGCGTGCCGCAGGGCGCTCGCGTCATCATCGGGGGCCAGCAGGTGCGCGGCACCCAGCTCGACCTCCCGCCGGGCGTCCACCGCTTGACCGTGCAGGTGGCGGGCTACCAGACGTTCGACCGCCAGGTGGCGATCACCCCGGGTGACACCAGCACGGTCCAGGTGGCGCTCCAGGCCTCGAGCCAGCGCGACCCCGGCGCCGGCCCCTGCGACCAGTTCGGCCCCGCCTACAACCAGGACAACCTCTGTTTCGACACGCGCCCGGTGCCGCTCTCGCCGACGCGGATCCCCGTGCCCGCCGACGCGCCGGTCTTCCCACGCCAGGCGATCCTGTTGATCAAGGTGTCCGTCTCCGGCGGGACGCTCGAGGCACGGGTGTACGTCCCCTCCAACGTCGAGACCTTCAATAATGAAGCGCTCGACATGGCGAGGAACCTCCGCTGGAACCCCGCCCAGAAGAACGGCGAGCCGGTGGAGGCGTGGGTGCAGTGGCCGTTCCCGCCGGTGAGACAGTAATCCCGCACATCGATCCCACGGCGTTCATCGCGCCGACCGCGGTGGTAATCGGAGACGTGACCCTCGGCCGGCTGGCGAGCGTGTGGTACCAGGCGGTGCTGCGCGGCGACATGGCGCCGATCGTCGTCGGGGAGGCCAGCAACATCCAGGATGGGAGCATCGTGCACGTGGACGAGGGGCAACCGGCCCGCATCGGCGCGCGGGTCGGCGTCGGCCACCGCGTGATCCTGCACGGCTGCACCGTGGAGGATGAGTGCCTCATCGGGATGGGCAGCGTGTTGCTGAACGGTGTGCGCGTGGGCACAGGCAGCGTGGTCGCGGCGGGCGCCGTCCTGCCCGAGGGGCTGGAGGTGCCGCCGGGCTCACTGGTGATGGGCGTGCCGGCGCGCGTGGTGCGGCCCGTGGACGACGCGCTGCGGGCGCGCATTCGCGCGACCTGGGAGCACTACGTAGTGGAGGCTGGGCGGCACCGCGGGGGCGTCTTTCCACCCGCGCAACCAAGTTTGTGATGTGAATTGTCAATGGTCGCGCCGCAGCGCGGGTTGCCCGCAGGCTTGCTTGCCCCCTCCGCCGCGTCTACCTTGACCTTCCGCGTCTCGCTAACTTCACCATTGACCATCGAGCCGTGAGCCCGCTCTTACCGCTGAGGGACGAGCCAGCATGACTGCTTCCACCCCGCAAGGCCAGCTTGATCTGAGCGCCAACGCCCGCACCGTCCTCGAGCGCCGCTACCTGGTGAAGGACGACCACGGGAAGCCGGCGGAAACGCCGGAGGACCTGTTCTGGCGCGTGGCCCGGACGATCGCGGCCCCAGACCGGACCTACGGGGCGTCCGAGCGGGCCGTCGAGAGCGTGGCCGAGACGTTCTTCGAGCTCATGGCCACTCGGGTGTGGATGCCGAACTCGCCGACCCTCATGAACGCCGGCCGCCCGCTGGGACAGTTGTCGGCGTGTTTCGTGCTGCCGGTCGAGGACGCCCTGTCCAACGGGCGCAGCGGGATCTACGACACCCTGCGCGCCATGGCCCTGGTGCATCAGTCGGGGGGCGGGACCGGGTTCTCCTTTTCCCGGCTGCGGCCCAAGAACGACGTGGTGCGCTCGACGATGGGGGTCGCCTCCGGCCCCGTCTCGTTCATGAAGCTGTACGACGCCTCGACCGACGTCGTGAAGCAGGGCGGGACCCGGCGCGGCGCCAACATGGGCATCCTGCGCGTCGACCACCCCGACGTGCTCGAGTTCATCAGCTGCAAGGACGACCTCACGCAGGTCACGAACTTCAACATCTCCGTCGCGGTCACCGACGCGTTCATGCGGGCGCTGGAGGCGGGGACGGCGTACGACCTGATCCACCCGCGCACGGGGAAGGTCGTGGGCCAGCTCGACGCCCACGACGTGTTCCGCAAGATCGTCCACGGCGCCTGGAAGACCGGGGAACCGGGCGTCTTCTACATCGACCGCGCCAACCACTACAACCCGGTGCCGCACCTCGGCAGCTACGAGGCGACCAATCCGTGCGGGGAGCAGCCGCTGCTGCCCTACGACGTCTGCAACCTCGGGTCGATCAACGTCGGCTTGTTCGTGAAGGACGGCGCCGTCGACTGGGAGCGCCTGCGGACCGCGGTGCACCTGTGCACCCACTTCCTCGACAACGTCATCGACGCGAACAAGTATCCGCTCGCGGAGATCGACGACCTCGCCAAACGGATCCGTCGCATCGGGCTCGGGATCATGGGGTGGGCCGACCTGCTGGTGCAGCTGGGGATCCCGTACAACTCGGACGAGGGCGTGGCGCTGGGTCGCCGCCTGATGGCGTTCATCGACGAGGAGTCGAAGGTCGCCTCCGAGAAGCTGGCCGAGCAGCGCGGCGTCTTCCCGGAATGGGAGCGCTCGATTTGGGGGCCGGACGCGACCTGCGCCCGGGACGCGCGCGGCGAGCGGGTTCGGCCGCTCCGGCGCCTCCGCAACTGCAACCTGACGACGGTGGCGCCCACGGGCACCATCTCGATCATCGCCGGGTGCTCTTCCGGGATCGAGCCGCTGTTCGCCGTTGCGTTCATGCGGAATCAGGCGGGCGTGCTGATGCCGGACGTGAACGAGGCGTTCGTGGCGATCGCCCAGCGCGAGGGGTGGTACTCCGACGCGCTGATGCAAGCGATCGCCGAGGCGGGGCACATCCATTTCGAGGCCGTGCCGGCGGCGTGGCAGCGGGTGTTCGTCACGGCCCACGACGTCACCCCCGAGTGGCACATCCAGATGCAGGCCGCGTTCCAGGACTTCACCGACTCGGCGATCTCCAAGACCTGCAACTTCGCGAACGACGCCACGGAGGACTCCGTCGAGCAGATCTACCGCTATGCCTACACGCTCGGCTGCAAGGGCGTCACGGTGTACCGCGACGGCGCGCGCGAGATGCAGGTGCTCTCGACCGGCTCCACCGCCAAGAAGGTGCAGGAGCAGGCGGCGGGGCAGGGTGGGGGGGGAGCCGGCCAGGCGAGCCTCGCGGAGGCGTTGGGACGCATCGCCGAGCTCGAAGCCGAGCTCGAGCGCACACGCGCCAAGCTCCACGAGGCGGAAGCCGAGAACTTGCAGCGTCGCGCCAAGCGGTCGCGCCCCGACCTGCTCAAGGGCTCCACCCGCCGGGTCGAGACCCCGCTCGGCACCATGTATGTAACGATCACCGAAGACGACAAGGGTCAGCCGTTCGAGGTCTTCATCTCGCTCGGCAAGGCGGGCGGCGCGCTGATGGCGGACGTGGAGGCCGTCGGCCGGTTGATCTCCCTCGCGCTCCGCTCCGGCATCCCCCTGAAGGAGATCTACCGCCAGCTGCGCGGCATCTCATCGGACCGCGCCGTGGGACTGGGGCCGAACAAGGTGCTCTCCGTCCCCGACGCGATCGGCATTGCGTTCGAGAAATGGATGCGGGACAAGCAGGGGGTGCAGCAAGACCTGCTCAGCCCCCCCCCCCCCGGCGCGTCCCCCTCCGCCGTGTCCGCGCGCGAGGTCGTCACCGGCTCGGACGGCGACGCGGCCCTGCGAGTCCGCGGCCCCGACCAGGACTTCATCGGCGCCTGCCCCGATTGCGGCTCGCAACTCGCCTTTATCGAGGGCTGCGCCAAGTGCCACGTGTGCGGGTTCTCGGAGTGTGGTTGAACAGCCACACCCGCCGAATCGCACCGTCCACCCCTGGCATTGACCGGGGGCCTTGTGATTGCAGTCACGACCTTATCCGCTTGGTGCGCTTAGACTAATGGCCATGGATCTCCAACCCATCACGCCCACCCGCCTGCAGGTGAAGGGCTGGGCCCGGGTCGGGCCGGCAGGGGCGCACGTGCTGCGACGCGGCGCCTGGTATCCCGTCGTCCGCATTTCCACGAGCAACATCGTCGTGCTGGACGTCAACCGGCACAACGTGCCGGTGGACCGCCGCTTCTTGGAAATCCGCTACCATCCGCCGGAGCGTTGGACCGTCGTGCGGTGCGAGCCGCGGGTGCTCGAGAAGCTGGGCCGCGTCTTTCCGCTCACCTATGCCGTCTGCCCGACCTGCCGGCACCGCCAGGGCTTCGAGGCGCGCATCGACGAGATGACATGCGATCGTTGCCACAAGACGGCGGGACTAGCGTGGGACGAGCTGAGCTGAAACGGGAAACGGGAAACGCACAACGGGAAACGTGACCGCACGCCGGGACACGTTTCCCGTTTCTCGTTTCCCGCTTTGCCGTCGCTACAGCAGTACCAATCGATCTCCCATCTCGACCTCGCCCGCTCCCTCACCCACGCAATAAAACCCCCTCATCCCGCTGTCCAGGAACTGCAGGTGGGTCTTGAGGACGTCCGGCTCGACCCGGCGGCCGCCGAGCGCCCAGCCGGTGAATGGGCGGCAGGGGTGCGCGACCTGCAACACGCGCAGGCGGACGCGCTCCCGTCCGTCCGCCCCGACGACCGCGAGTCCACCGGCCACATCGTCGTAGGTGTAGGAGCGGTCGGCCGCGACGATGATGTTTTCTCCCGCGCACCCGACCACGATCCGGTCACCGAAGTGCTCGCGCATCGCGACGTAATGCGACGTGAAGCCGACCGAGACGCCGTGCAGTCCGTCGTCGTTCTTGGTGTGGGGGTGGGCGCGATGGTGGACGTCCACGATCCAGCCGCCATCCGCGCTCGCGCCGAGGACGCCGTCCGCGGTGACCGTGAGACGCGGCACGGCGAGCAACGGAGCGGGGTCGTAGACGCGGTCGGGCTTCTCGCCCGTCTTCAAGGTCGAGCGTTGAATCTGTAACCGAGCAACGATTCCGATCGCGCGCATAACGAAATCTAGTTGTTTGTGCTAGATTGGGCCCCCGCATGAAGCGTTCCCTCGGCTGGGCCCGCTGTCAGGACAACGTTGCGGACATCCTGCGCCGTGGCGCGTGGTACCCGATCCTGGAAGAGACCCCCGACGGCAAAGTCGTGCTCGAAGTGGGCCAGCGGCCCGTGCGCCTGAGCCTCGTGGACGTCAAGGTACGCGTCGTGCCGCCGGATCGCTGGAGCGTCGTCCTGCGCACGGGCGTGCTCCGCCCCACACTCGGTGGGGGACACGACGTGGTCACGACCTACGCCGTCTGCCCCGCCTGTCACGAGCGGCAGGACTTCGCGGGCACGCCTGTCACGCTGAAATGCACGCGGTGCACCCGCGTGTCCGAAGTGGACTGGTCCGAGACCTGCTAGCCGACCAGCTCCGCGGCGGGGTCTGAGCGGTCGAACACCCGTCCCAGCCACGCGAGCGCCAGCCGAGCTTCGACGCCCAGGGTCGCCGCGAGCCCGATGGCCCCCGGCACCGCCCGCCACGCCCCATCCAGGCCCGCCAGTCCGCCGACGGCGACGCCGAGCGCCGCCACGAGGAGGGCGGGGATCAACGCGATCCCCATCAGGACGAGGCTGCCGACCATCGTGAGGAGCCGCTGGCCGATCACCTCGATGCCGGCGGTCCGGGCCGGCCCCAGCGTAACCCAGGCAGGGAACAGCAGGGCGGCCGCGTTCTGGATCAAGGTCGTCACGCTGATGACCACCGGCGCCGCGATCGCGGCGGCGAGCAGAGCGGCCACGCGGTCCGACACCGGGAATGCGGGGAGGTCGAGCAGCAACGACGTGGCGAACGCGCCGAACAGACACGCCCAGGCGACGGCCGTCAGGATCGTGACCGGGCCGAGCGCCTCACCGGCGACGAGGTCGGCCCCCCGCACCGGGTAGCCCTTCAGCAGGTCCCACAGCAGGAGATCCGAGCGCAGGTCGTTGCGGAGCACGTACGGTCCGAACACGAGCGTCATGCCGCCGAAGATGAGGAAGAGCGTCGCGAGCACCTGCAGTCCCGTCCCCGCCGCTTCGCCCAGGCTCGCCACCCAGGCGACGACGACCACGCCGATGCCGATGATCACGGGAAGACGCACGCCCGACCCCCGCCACTCCGCCTGCACGTTTTTCCAGGCGATCGCGCGCGCGGGGCTCCCGGTCGCGGCGAGCCGCGTCAGCGCCCGGCGGGCGCGCTTGCCCCGCCCCTCGACCGGCGCCAGCCGCCGCCCGCTGCGCCAGGCGGCGATGCGGCGCGCCATCCGCTCCGCCGCCTCGACGGCCACCTCCTCGAACGCGAGCGAGGAGCGCACGAGCCACACGTAATGGAACGCGACGACGAGCAGGGCCGCGGGGAGCCGCGCCACGAACCCGGCCAGGTCCGGCGCCAGCGCGGGGCGGACGAGTGCCGCCAGTGGCCACACCACGACGCCCAGCACACCGCGGTGCAACACCGCGCTCAGGGCGTCGAAACCGATCCGAGGATCCAGCGTGAACGCCGCCTGCAACCCCGGGAGCTCGCGGCGCACTGTCAGCACCGTGAGCGCTGCGACGACCGCCACGACGGTGAACACCCCGAGCCGGCGGCGCACCGCGGTCACCCCGTGCTCCTCGAGGCTCTGCCGCACCAGGGCCGCTACGCCGGTGTGCATCTGGAGCGTGGCGAACACGAGCCACAGACCCAACACGCGCATGATCCGCGTCGCCGGGAAGTGGCCGCCCGAGAACAGCAGCACCGACAACAGGGACGACAGAAAGATGGGGAGCTGCGAGCGCAGCAGTTTGAAGTCCAGCACCTGGCGGCGCGTGAGCGGCGCCGTGAACAGGAAATGGGTCTCGGCGGGTGTGAAGGCGAAGGGGCTGCGCGAGCTGCCAAACAGCCAGTTCGTCGCGGCGAGCGCGGCCAGGCCCAGAATCGCGATCACTTCTCCGGCGATGAGGGGGAATCCCGGCCCGCCATCGCTCGAGCGGGGCCGCAGGATCAGCCAGTAGTAGTACAGGACCCCCACCGCAAACGCGACGAGGTACTTCGGCTGCCGCAGCCGCGCCAGCCGGCGGCGCATCGCATTGGCGAACGAGCGGCGGGCGAGATACAGGGCGGCGCCGATCACGCATCGCTCCCGCGCTCGGTCAACGCCAGGAACACCTCCTCCAGCGTCTTGCCCTGCAGGTCGGGTCGCGCGGCGACGATCTCCGCGATGGTGCCCAGCGCCACCAACCGCCCGCGATGGATTACCAGCACGCGCGTGCAGATCTCTTCGACGAGGTGCAGCAAGTGAGAGCTCAGGATGACGGCGGCGCCCACGCGGGCTCGCTCGACGATCGTCTGCTTCATGCGCCGCATCCCCGCCGGATCCAGTCCCGTGAGCGGCTCGTCGAACAACAGCGCCTGCGGCTCGTGGAGCAGGCCGCACGCGATGGCCAGCTTCTGCTTCATGCCGCGCGACAGCTCATCCGGCACCGCCCCCGCCTTCTCGGTCAGCTCCAGCTCGCTCAGCAGGGCGGGGATGCGCCGGTCCGCGTCGCCTTGCCCGACGCCGTACAGACGCGCGGTGAACCGGAGATGCTCCTCGACCGTCAGATACTCGAACAGGCGCGGCTCGTCGGGAATGAACGCGAGCTGCCGCTTGGCCGCCACAGGGTCGCGCTGGAGGTCCCGCCCGCCGATGCTGATCGTGCCCCGGGTCGGCCGAATGATGCCCACGAGGCTGCGCAACGTGGTCGTCTTGCCGGCGCCGTTCGGGCCGACCAGCCCCAACACCTCGCCCGGCGCGACGGCGAACGACAGCCCGTCGACGGCGACCAGGTTCCCGTACAGTTTCGTCAGATCCCGCACCTCGATCATGGGGCACCAATCTAGTCCCGGCCGCAGTGGCGGGGCGGGAGAGAGGCTTGCGGAAGGGTGGAATCTAGTTAATATGTTGACGGTCAATATGTTAATTACTTCGGGGGGACCGTGAGCGATCGCTCCGAGCTGGCTCTGCAGCTCACGGACGCCGTAGCCGCCGCCCAGCAGGCGATTGAGCGCGCCGGCGACCGTGCCTATCGTGCCTTCGGTCTGTCGCATCGCGCCCACGCCGCCCTGTCGGCCGTCGATCGGGGAGGCCCCGATGGGGCGCGTCCCAGCGACGTCGCCCGCGAGCTGGGGGTCTCCCGCGCCGCCGCCACGACGTTCATCCAACGCCTCGAGGTGAAAGGCTTGGTGGAGACCGGCGTGGATCCCGACGACGACCGCGGCGTCCGCGTGACCCTCACGCGGCACGGCCTGGAGGTGCTGTTGCGCGTCGGACAGCTGGAGCGGCGCCTCGCGGCGCGGGCCATCGAGGGCATGCCGGCGTCCACCCTCGCCCGCGCCATTCACGTACTACTTGAGCTGCGCCAGCGACTGGAGCAGAAACAACTCGAAGTCGTGCGGTGATGGCCTACTTTTCCACATCTCCAGAGCGTAGCCCAATTGTGGATAACTGGAGCTATCTTCTGCCACCCCCATCCGTACGGGAGATCGAGTGATCCGCCGGACCAAGATCGTGGCGACCCTGGGTCCCGCCACTGCGACCGAGCCACAGATCGCCGCGCTGCTCGAAGCCGGGGTGAACGTCGCCCGCATCAACGCCTCGCACGGCACGCCGGAGGCGCGGGCGGGCTGGATCGCGACCGTACGGCGGGTGGCCGAGCAACAGGGCGTGCCGGTCGCGGTGCTGTTCGACCTGCAGGGGCCGCGCATCCGGGTGGGCGCCCTGCCGGCGCCCCGCGAGCTCGCTCCCGGCCAGGTGGTCGTGTTCGCGCCCGAGGAGGTCGCGCGCCACGACGAGCTGCCCACGACGTACTCGGGTCTCGCGAACGACGCTCGGGTGGGCGGCCGGATTCTCCTGAATGACGGGTTGCTCTCCGTCGAGGTGACCGCGGTCGAGCCGCCGCGGGTGCGCGGTCGCGTCGTGGACGGAGGCACGCTCACGGCCCACAAGGGGATGAACCTCCCGGGCGTGCACGTCTCCGCTCCGGCGCTCACCGACAAAGATCGCGAGGACGCGCGGGAGGGCGTGGGACGCGGCGTGGACTACCTGGCGCTGTCGTTCGTCCGCCGGGCGGAGGACTTGGCTGAGCTGCGCGCGTTGGTGCCGCCCACCATCAAGCTCGTCGCCAAGATCGAGAAAGCGACCGCGCTCGACGACCTGGACCGGATCCTGGGTGCGTGCGACGCCGTGATGGTGGCACGGGGCGACCTCGGCGTCGAGCTGCCGTTCGAGCAAGTGCCCCTCGTCCAGAAGCGCCTGATCCGCGAGGCCAACCGGCACGGCAAGCCGGTCATCACCGCGACCCAGATGCTCGAGTCGATGGTGCACCATCCGCGGCCCACGCGCGCCGAAGCGTCGGACGTGGCCAACGCGATCCTCGACGGAACCGACGCCGTGATGCTGTCGGCGGAGACCGCGACGGGGGAGTATCCGATCGAGGCAGTGCGCGCCATGGACCGGATCATCCGGGAGATGGAGCGCAACACGATTGGGCGGGAGGAGCAGCGCCGCCTCGTGCCGCGCGAGGATGTCATGGTGGAAGACGCCATCGCGTGGGGCACGCACGCGGTCGCCCGCCTCCTCAAGACCCCGCTGATCGTCACGCTCACCAAGGGCGGATTCACCGCTCGCAAGGTCGCCGCGTTGCGGCCCCCGGTCCCGATTCTCGCCGTGACCACCGAGGGCACGACCTACCGCCAGCTGGCGCTGGTGTGGGGCGTCCTCCCCGTCCTGGTGGACCGGGTGCCGAGCTACGACGCGATGCTCGCGGTGGTGCGCGACCTCATCCTCAAGCGCGAATACGCGAAACCGGGCGACAAGATCGTGATGACCGCCGGCGTGCCGTGGGAGGTATCGGGCAGCACGAACCTCATCAAGGTCGAGGAAGTGTGACGTGCGGCTGATTTTCCTCGGGACGGGTACCTCGTTTGGCGTCCCGCAGATCGGCTGTCGCTGTCGCACCTGCACCTCGTCCGACCCGCGCGACAAGCGCACGCGGACCGCCGCGCTGATCGAGACGGGGGGAGGCAGAGGGGTCAAGCGGCTGCTGATCGACACGCCGCCCGAGCTGCGGCTGCAGCTCGTGGCGGCCGGCGTGGACCGTGTGGACGCCGTCCTGTTCACGCACGCGCACGCCGACCACGTGCACGGCATCGACGACCTGCGGGCGATCTCCGTGCGCCACGGCGCCGGTCTGCCCGCCTACGGCCCCCCGGCGACGATGGCGGAGCTGGTGGCGAAGTTTCCCTACATCTTCGATCCGGCGATCGTGGCGCGCGCCGGCACCAGCAAACCCGAGCTCGCTGCGCACACGCTGGAGGCGGGGCGGAGCGCGACGGTGGCGGGCGTGCCGATCTTGCCGCTGGCGTTGCCGCACGGCGACCACAGTGTCGTGTTCGGCTACCGCGTGGGGCCGGTCGCGTACCTGACGGACGTGAAGGCGGTCCCGGACGACGTGGCGACGCAGCTCGGGGGGCTCGAGGTGCTGGTGTTGAACGCGCTGTTGCCGCAGCCGCATCCGTTGCACCTCTCCGTGCCGGAGGCGGTCGCGACGGCGCAGCGCATCGGCGCGCGGCGCACCTGGCTCACGCACCTGACGCACGACGCGCCGCACGCCGATCTTGCGGCTCGGCTCCCGAGCGGCATCGCGCCCGCGTACGACGGGCTGGTCATCGAGGTGGCCGAGTCGTAAATTGCTTCCGCGGGGAGGCTTACGTGCTCAAACAGTTCGACGATCCCAAGCTGCGCCAGAGCGCGGCCATGGACGACCTGGCGCGCCAGGCCGTGTTCGGCACGCCGGACGAGAAAGAGCGCGCCCGTTGGCTGATCTGGGAGATCGGGCAGTGGGCGGGCGTTCGGCCCGCCTCGATCCACGAGCTGTACCTGGCCCGCGGGCGTGGCGAGGTGCCGGCCTTCACGACGCCCGCGATCAACGTGCGCGTGCTGGCCTACGACACGGGCCGGGCGATCTTCCGGGCGGCCAAACGACTGGAGGTCGGGGCGGTGATCTGCGAGATCGCCCGCAGCGAGATCGCCTACACCGATCAGCGTCCCGCCGAGTACGTCGCCGTGATGACGGCGGCGGCGCTGCGCGAAGGGTTCGTGGGGCCGCTGTTCATCCAGGGCGACCACGTTCAGGTGAACGCCAAAAAGTACGCCGCCGACCCCGAGGCCGAGCTGGCGGCGCTGCGGACCCTCATCGAAGAAGAGCTGCACGCCGGCTTCTACAACATCGACGTCGACACCTCCACGCTGGTGGACCTCGCCAAACCCACCCTCGACGAGCAGCAACGCACCAACTACGAACGCGCGGCCGAGTTCACGCAGTTCATCCGCGACCGCGAGCCGGACGGGGTCACCGTCTCGGTGGGCGCCGAAATCGGCGAGGTCGGCGGGAAGAACAGCGACGTCCACGAGTTAAAGGCGTTCATGGAGGGCTTTCTCCGCACCCTCAAGCGGCTGGGGAAGCAGTACGTGGGGATCTCCAAGATCTCGGTGCAGACGGGCACGAGCCACGGCGGCGTAGTGCTGCCGGACGGCTCGATTGCGAAGGTGCAGATCGACCTCGAGGCGTTGCGGGCGCTGTCGCACGAGGCCCGGACCAAGTACGGGCTGGGTGGCGCGGTACAGCATGGCGCTTCCACCCTGCCGCCCGAGGCGTTCGGTCAGTTCCCCGCCTGCGAGGCGGTCGAGATCCATCTCGCCACCAATTTCCAGACGATCGTCTTCGATCACCCGAAGCTCCCCGCCGACCTGCGCCGGGAGATCAACGAGTGGGTGAAGGCCGAGTGCAAGGACGAGTGGAAGAAGGGCGACACGGAGGAGCAGTTCATCTACAAGAGCCGCAAGAAGGCCATCGGCCCCTTCAAGCGGCGGCTGTGGGACTTGTCGGCGGACGTGCGCGCGGCGATCGGGGCGACGCTTGAGCAGACGTTCGCGTTCCTGTTCGAGCAGCTGCGGGTGAAGGGGACGCGCGCGGCCACCGACCGCTACGTGCGCCCGCCGCTCGCCTCTCACGCGGCGCCGCGGGCCGCCCTCGTCGCGGCGCCCGATGACGCCGAGGCGGGCGAGTGAGCGAGGGACGGGGCTTTGGCGGGTTTCTCCTCGGCGTCGCCGTGGGCGCCGTGGTGGGGTTCCTGTTCGCGCCCGAAGCGGGGGAAGACACGCGGCGGCGGTTGTCGAAGCGGCTGAAGAATCTCCGCGACACCGCCGAAGCAAAGGTCGACGAGGTGCGCGGGCTGATGGAAGCCGAGGAGGAAGAGACGGATGAGGCGCCGCGCTCGACCCGCGAGGAGCTGCAGCGGCGGCTCCAGGCCGCGCGCCGCCGCCGGCGCGCCCCGGCGGCGGAGATCGAGGAGGGGGACGAGCCCGTCGCGTGAACGGCGAAGGCGGCTGGCATCGCTCGGTCACCGGCATCGTCCGGCGGACCCTCGAGGCGGCCTACGAAGACAACGTCCCCTTTCTCGCCAGCGCCCTCGCGTTCGACCTCCTCCTCACCGCCATTCCCTTCGTGGGCCTGGCGCTCGCCGTCGTGGGCTTTCTCGTACAACACCAGATTGCCACGCACCAGCTGGACGTCCACGAGCTGCTGCAGCGGTTCCTGCCGCTGGCCGTCGCCAGCCGGGAGGGGCAGGCCGACGCGTTTGGCGCCGTGGAGCAAGCGCTGAGCCACTTGGTGCGGCAGCGCGTCCGGCTCACCCTCTTCGCCGTGCCGCTGTTCCTCTGGTTCTCGACGCGGCTGTTCAGCGGCCTCCGGGCCGCCCTGAACGAGGTGTTCGACACCGACGAGCGCCGCCCCTGGCCGGTCGCGAAGCTGCTCGACTTGGGGATGATGGCGGTCACCGGGTCGCTCCTGGTCGCCAATGGCTTTCTCTCGGCGATCGGAGGCGGCAAGGACTCCTTCCTGTGGCGCTTCGGCACCGAGCTGGGGGCGTTGGCGTTCGGGACGGTCGTGTTCTTCCTGATCTTCAAGTTCCTGCCGAGCCGGCGGATCTACTGGCGCACGGGGCTGGTCGCGTCGCTGTTCTGCGCCGTGGCGTTCGAGATCGCCAAACGCCTGTACACGCTGTACGTGGCGCGGTTCGCCACCTTCGACCGCGTGGCCTCGGACGCGAATATCGTCGCCTTTTTCCTGTTCCTCCTGTGGATCTACTACACGGCCTACGTCTTCCTGCTGGGAGGCGAGGTGGCGGAGACCTACGACCTGATCCGGATGCGACGGCAGCAGCGGGTCCGGCTGGGATGACCGCGTCGCCGCGCATCGACCTGCGCTCCGATACCGTCACCAAACCGTCCCCGGCGATGCGCCGCGCCATGGCCGACGCGGAGGTCGGCGACGATGTCCTCGATGGCGATCCTACGACCCGCCGCCTCGAGGCACGGATCGCCACCCTCCTCGGCATGGAAGACGCGCTATTCTTCCCGTCGGGGACCCAGGCGAACCAGACGGGCGTCGCGCTGCTCACGAGCCCCGGGACCGAGCTGCTGATCGAGGCCAACGCCCACCTCGTCCACTACGAGCTCGCGGGCGCGGCCGCCCTGTCGGGTGTGCAGATCCGGCCCATCACAACCCCCGACGGCTTGCTGACGCCCGACCTGGTGCGGGGCGCCCTGCGGCCGGCGTCGCCCCACATGCCGCGCGTCTCGGCGCTCGCCGTCGAGAACACGCATAACGCGGCCGGGGGCCGCGTGCTCCGCCCGGAAGCCATGGATGGGCTGGTGCAGGCGGCGCGGAGCGCCGGCCTTCCCGTGCATCTCGACGGGGCACGCCTGTGGAACGCAGCGGCGGCGGCGGGCGTCCCGCCCTCCCGGCTGGCGCGTGGCGCCGACACCGTCATGGTCAGCGTGTCGAAGGGGTTGGGCTGCCCCGTCGGCTCCTGCCTCGCCTTCAAGCGGGAGCTGCGCCCCCGCGCCTGGGAGATCCGCAAGCGGCTGGGCGGCGGCATGCGCCAGTCCGGCATCCTCGCCGCGGCGGCGCTGTACGCCCTGGATCACAACCTGCAGCGCATCGAGGAGGACCACGCCAACGCACGCCGACTCGCGGAGCTCCTGTCCGATTGTCCGGCCGTCCGACCGTCCCTCCCGGAGACGAACATCCTGATGCTCGATCTGGTGCGTGAGGCGGATTCGTCGGAGACGGCGACCCCGCGGCTGGCGCAGGCTGGCGTGCTGGTGGTGCGCTTCGGCCCGCGCCGGCTGCGCGCGGTCACGCACCTCGACGCCAGCCGGGCGGACGTGGAGCGCGCCGCGCGACTCATCGCGGAGGCGCTGCGATGACGGCCAAGCTCGAGGCGCGCCCGCAGCCGATGCCCATGGCCCGCGCGATCCTCTGGAACCCGACGAGCCAGGGATCGCGACACTCCGGGCGGGCGCCGTACCCGATCTTCTTCCAGCAAGAGGCGGTGGTGGCGCTGCAGGACCATCTCAAAGCGTCGCCGCAGCAGGCCATCTTCGGGTTCCTCGTCGGCGACGTCTGGCGCGACCCGGAGACGGGGGCGCTGTACGCGGTGATCGACAAGACGCTCCGCCTGAACCAGGCGATCTACGGTGACAAGACCGAGGTCGTGGTCGCGCGGCTGTGGGACCGGATGCAGGAGCAGCTCGCCCGCGCCGCAGGACGGCTGCTCGGCTGGTATCACAGCCACCCGGGGCAGCCGCTCGGCCTGTCGACGCACGACGTGGAGACGCACGCGAAGTACTTCACCGATCCGTGGCATGTCGCCGTGGTGGTCGCCGCGCAGCCGGAGGGCGTCGTCGGCGGGTTCTTCCGCGCAGGCTCCAGCGCCGCCTGGGTCGAGACACCGCTCTCCTTCTACGAGCTGCTGCAGCCCGACTCGATCCGCGCCGACGGCAAGAAGCGGTCGTTCATCACGTGGAAGAACTACAAAGCCTACAACCCCGTCGCGCCGAAGCGCGCCCCGGCCGCCGCAGCTCCGCCCCCGCCGCCGCCGCCTCCTCCTCCTCCGGCTCCTTCTCCCCCGGCTCCCAGACCGCCGTCGCCGGTGGACGATCTGCCGATCATCAAGACGAGCGCGGACGACGAGCCGGCACACCACGTGCCCAGGACCAGGCCGTCCGCGCCCGTGTTCGTGCCCGACAGGCCTGCGCCTCCGCCAGCCCCCGCGCCCCCCGCGCCCCCCGCGCCCCCCGCGCCCCCCGCGCCTCCCCCGCCCCCCCCGCCGGCACCGGTGCGGCACACCCCGCCCGAGGGGCTGCCGTTGGGGTTCGAGCCGATCGCTCCGCCGGAGCGGCAACCGCCCGCCCCGCCGCCTCCGCCGCCGCGTCCCACGCCGCCGCGCGGCGCACCGGAGCACGAGCCGCGGCGCACACCAGCGCCGTCGTTCCGGCTGCTGGAGCAACGGGCGCCGCGCCGGTCGCGGCGCGGACGCTGGCTGGCGGTGTTCGCTGTCCTCCTCATCGTCGCGGGCGGCGCCGCCGCGGGCTACTGGTACGTGTTCTTGCGGCAACCGGGCGAGCCCCTGCCGTTCGGCCTCGGGTCACTGCTGCAGCAAACGCCGGTGACCCCGGCCGGCCCGGCCCGACCTCCCACCCCCACGCCGCGCCCCGTCGACGCCTCGTTCGCTCGGTTCGACCGGCTGAGCGACACCCTGTCCCGCGCGGTCCGCAACTATCAGGATCGCGCGGCCCTGTTCGCGAATCGCCAGATCGACTGCGCCGCGCTGGCGCGCGGGCTCGTTGCGATCGAGCGCCTCTGGGAGGTCTACAACGTCCAGCGCCGGGACGTGGTAGGAACGCTCGACCCGCAGCGCGCCGGGCGCGACCGGCGGATCTATGCCAGCGTCGACTCGGTCGAAAGGCAGTTCGAGCGGTCACGGTGTCCTCGGCCGTGATCGCACTGTTCGCACTGTTGTGCGTCTTGCAGGGCGTCGCGCCACTGCGGAAAAGCGACCTGGTGCGCCTGCTCTCCGGCTCCGCGATGACGCAGCAAGAGGTCGCCCAGCTCGTGAGCCGGAACTGTCTGACGTTCGACCCAACGGAGCGGGATCGTCAGGACCTGCTCCGGCTGGGCGCGGAACCGGCGGTGCTGGCGGCTGTGGATGCGTGCGCGCGCCGCCGTGCCGCGGCTGCACGGCGGCCCCCACCCCCGGTGTCGGCGCCCGCCGCTCCCGGCCCCGTCCCCACCCGGGCACCCTCCCCCCTCCCGGTCCCGGCCCCTTCGTCCATCGCGCGGCCTCCGTCCGTGCCGACCCGGCGCGTGTCCGCGGAGCGGAGTGCGTTCGTCGCGGGCGGAGGACAGAGCGGGTCTGCCGGCGCGCAGCTGCCGCGGGCCCTCATCTTCGAGGCGCGGGATTCCGCGGGCCTGCCGCTCGCCGGACAAACTGTGGAGTTCTCCGGGGTGAACGCGCGGGTCGAGCCCGCGACGGTCGCGACCGACGCAGACGGGCACGCGCGGGTGGGGGTGATCCTGGGCCAGCGCACAGGCCCCGCGACGGTCATCGCCGCGGTGGGCATCGTCGAGAAGCAGGTGGCGTTCAATGTGACCGCGGGCCCGGCCGCGCGGCTCGTCGTGTGGTGCGGGGCGACGGGCCTCGCGGGACGCGTCGTGCTGCGTCCCGACACCGTCGTCGTGCTGCGGGTGACGGCGCAGGATGCGTTTGCCAACGCCGCCTCGCTCACCGGCCTGCGAGCCGCCGTCGCCGACGCCCGGATCTTTCGCGTGCTGCGGATCGCGCAGGACAGTCTCGCCGGGACGGTCGCCTTGAAACCCGATCAGCCCGGGACGACCAGCCTCGCTGTCATCGGAAGCGGGTTGCGCCACTATCTGACGGTCACGGTGCCGCCGCGGGCCGCGCCGGGCAGGGTGGACTGCCCCTAAGGTGTAACACATCTGCAACAGTTGAGCGCCCTGATGCGCCCGTGACAGCCTACGAGCGTCCCTGGCGCCCGTAAAAACGGGGCGACACCCTGGTTCTAACCTCACTCTGACAATGCACTTACTGTAGCCGCACAGGGCATCCCTGTGGGGGCGCAGCCGGGCGCGCCGACCCTGCCGCGGCGAGGAAGTTGCGGTGCGGTGGGGCGATGGACGTCGTCCGGGGCAGCCCTGCGAAGTACCGCGTCGCCGACGCGGTCCCGCTCTCCGGTGTCACCCGCGCCGCTGTCGCAGGCGACTACCGTGAGCGGCCGATGCCGACCGCGGACGCGATCCTCTGGAGACCGGTCGGCCAGCTAGGCGCCGACCCTGCCTGTCCCATTTTCATCACGCAGCGCGCCCTCGAAGCCGTACACGCGCAGGTCGCCGCGCAGCCGAAGGGCGCCTCGTCGCTCGGCTTCCTCGTGGGTGGCGTCTACATGTCTCCAGACTCGCGGACCCCGTACATCGTGGTCGAGTCCACGGTCCACATCCCCTGGTCGATCGGCGGGGACCATCTGGAGTCGGCGCTGCTGCAGGGCCGTGCGATCGCGCAGGAGGAAACGCAGCGCAACGGCGACCAGCTGCTGGGCTGGTACCATAGTCACGTCGCCCCGCACGCCCGGCTCTCGGTGTCGGACATGGAGGCGCACCGCGCGTGCTTCGACCAGCCGTGGCAGATCGCCTTGGTCGTCGCTGGGGGCGCGGAGGTGACGGGCGGCGTGTATCGCATCGGGTCGGACGCGGCGCGCTCGACCGAGTGCTTGCCGTTCTACGAACTGCCGGAGCGCGTTTCCCTCCTCCCCAACGGGCAGGAGGTCGTGCACCTGGCATGGGCCAACTACCACCCGCACGGCATCGCCGCCTCCGCGGACGTCGTACCCCCGCCGGCCCTCGATCAACCTCCGTTCCTGTTCCCAGCCGAACCGGAGGTCGATCCGGACGCTCTTCCGGCGCCCGTGCGCCGGCGGTTCTCGCTTCAGCCGGTCAGTCGGGCGGCGGGTCTCGGCGCCGTGGGCATCGTGGCCGCGGGGGCCTTATTCGGCGGATATCGGCTGTTGGCCGGTCCGTCGAGTCACGCGGCGGATCCGGGGGCGCCACAGCTCAGCGCGGCCGTCGCGTTGGACCGGATCGATCGTCTCGGCGACACGCTCGGCTTCGCGGTCGCCGCGTTCGACACGCGCGCGCGGTTGTTCGACGGCCGCAAGATGGTGTGCTCCGACCTGGCGCGCGGCTTGATCGAGCTCGATGGACGTTGGATTGCGTACAACACGGCCCGGAAGGTCGCACCCGCGACGCTCGATTCCGCGCGGACCGTGCGCGATCGCCGGTTGTACGCCGACGTCGGCACGGTCGAGCGGCGGTTCGCGCGCTCGGGATGCCCCCGGCCCTGAGGCCATGATCTCGTCCGGTGTTGCCGCCATGACGCGCCACGTGGCGCGCGCCGCGCTCCTCCTCGGGGCGCTGGCCGGGGCCGCTGCGGCACAGCGTGGCGCGCCGCTGCTCAAAGCCGATCTGATTGAGCTGCTGTCGAACCCGCTGATTGGGAACCAGGAGACCGCCGACTTGGTCCGGCGCAACTGCCTGGCGTTCCGCCCGACCGACCGCGACTGGGCGGACATCCGAGGTCTGGGCGCCTCCTCGGATGTCGTGGCGAGCATCGCGGGATGTGTTGCCGGACGGCCGGCGGCGGCCCCCGCGCCCGCGGCGGCGCCCGTGGCCATTCCTCCCGCGCCGGTCACGCTGCAGGTCGTCGTGCGCCAGCCGCGCATCGTGGCCGCCGCCGGCAGCGGCGCGCGCGTCGTGGTGCTCGCGGCATTGGGCGGCATGCCTCAGCCCGGCGTGCAGCTCGTGCTGAAGGGCAGTGGGACGATCGACGGCCGGTCGGGCCGCGACGTGGTCGTCGCCACGGACGACAGCGGGTTCGCGCTCTTCCCGTTGAGTGTCGGTCGGCGGCTCGGCACGTACCGTCTCGAAGTCGCGCCCGCTGCGGGCGGGACGTTGCCGGGCCGTCCGATCGTCGAGCTCGCCGTGCGCCCCGGCCCGCCCGCGACGGTGTCCGCCGAGCCGCGCGAGGTCCTCTTCGAGCACGGGCTCGACTCCATCGTGCCCGTCGCCGTCCTGGTCCGCGATTCCATCGGCTACCCGGTGGGTGGCGAGCCCGTGGTGCTGCGTAGCGGGACGGAGGGCATGGGCATCCCCCCCGACACCGCCGTCACGGATTCACTCGGGCGTGCGCGCATCACCGTCGCGCGGAGCGTGGTCCGCCGCGGCGGCATCCTGCAGGTCGTGGTCCGCGGGAAGCCCCTGGCGCGGGTGGACGTCCTGCTCGGAATGCCGTTGTCCGAGGCGGGGACGGGCTTCCTCACGCCGCCGACGCCGGGCGGCACGGTCCACGACGACCTCGGGGAGCCTCTGGTATTCGAAGCCCGCACGAGAGTCGGGCATCCCGCCGTCGGGCGGGTCGTCACGTTCCGCGCCGCAAACGCCGCCGTGTCGCCGGCCACCGCGATGACGGACTCGGCCGGCCGGGTGCGCGTGACAGTCACGCTCGGCGGGCGGGTAGGCCCGGCCACGGTCGTGGCGACGATCGACTCCCTCGAGAAGCGCGTGACGCTCCAGGTCGAGCCCGGGCCGGCGGTGGAGCTGGTCTTGGAGCACAAGGGCTTCCGTGTGGACGGGCGCTGGGTGATCGTGGCGCTCGATACGACCTTCGTCGTGCGGCTGCGGGCCCTGGACGCCGACGGCCACCCCACGTCGGTAGCAAACCTGGCCCGCATGTTGTGGGAGAACCGCGCGCAATTCGACGCCCGGCTGCAGGTGGCCCGGCTCTTGAGCGCCGAAGAGGAACAGGCGGCCGTGGTCCTCACATTCAGGTCCGTGCGCCCCGGCCGCGCCAACCTCAAGATCACCACCGCCGGCATCAGCGCCGCCGTGATGCTGGACGTCGTGCAGGTGCGGTAGCCTCGGAGCTCCCCTCACCGCTTGGCAGCCCGATGGCCCCGGGGCTATCTTTCCGGCGCCCCAGGTCCGCAGGTTTTCCGCTCGTGAACCGCGTCAGGCCCCCGCAGGGAGCAGCGCTAAGCGATGCCGGGATTCGCTGCGGGGTGCCTGGGGCATTCAACTGAAAACATCGAATGTCCAATATCGAATGTCGAATTTCGAAATTGGATATTGGACATTCTGCGGTTGGACATTTGATTTAGATTCTCCTCAATGATCGCACTCGCCCGCAAATACCGCCCCAAGCAGTTCGCCGACCTCATCGTCCAGGATCACGTCGCCGCCGCGCTGCGCGGCGCGGTGGCGCAGGGGCGCGTGGCCCACGGCTACCTCTTCGCCGGCCCGCGCGGCGTCGGGAAAACGACCGCGGCGCGCATCCTCGCGATGGCGCTCAACTGCGAGCGCCGCGCGCCCAGCGGCGAGCCCTGCGGCACCTGCGACTCGTGCACGCGCATCTGGGGTGGGTCGGCGAACCTCGACGTCGTGGAGCTCGACGCGGCCTCGAACCGCGGCGTGGACGACGCGCGCGACCTGCGCGAGCGCGCGATGTATGCCGCCAGCGGGGAAGCCCGCTCCAAGGTCTACATCGTGGACGAGGCGCACATGCTCACGCGCGAGGCGTGGAACGCGCTCCTCAAGATCCTCGAAGAGCCGCCGCCCCGTGTGGTGTTCGTGTTCGCCACGACCGAGCCCCAGAAGATCGCCCAGACCGCGGCACCCATCCTGTCCCGGCTCCAGCGTTTCGATTTCCGGCGCATCGGCCCGCACGCGATCGTCGCCCGGCTCAAGCAGGTGCTTGCGACCGAGCAGCTCGCCGCCGAGGACGACGCGCTCCACCTGATCGCGCGCAGCGCCGACGGCGGGATGCGCGACGGGTTGTCCATCCTCGATCAGGTCCTCTCCTTCGGCGAAGGGCCCGTCACGGCCGCGCGCGTGCGCGAGGTGCTCGGCCTCATTCCCGACGACCTGTATGCCGAGACGCTCCGCCTCATCGCCGAGCGCGACCCCGCCGCCGTGTTTCCCCTCGTCGAGCGCCTGCTCGAGGCGGGGGCCGATCTGGGGGAGTTCGTGAGTGGGGCGGGGGAAACGCTGCGGGCGTTGCTCCTCGTCGATGTCGGCGGGCAGCCGGAGGGGCTCACCGAGCGCATGCAGGAGCTGATCCGGACGTACAGCGCCCAGCTGCCGGCGCCCGACGTGGTCCGCCTGCTCAGCATCCTGAGCGACGTCGAGGAGCGCGTGCGCCGGGGCGGCAATACGCGGCTTCAGGTCGAGCTGCTGTTGCTGCGCTGGGCGATGGCGGATCGGACGGTCGAGATCGGGCAAGTACTGGACGCGCTGAAAGGCGTCGGACCGTCGGACAGTCGGACCGTCGGACGGAATCCCTCCCCACCGCCAGTGCTCCGGGACGTCGCGCCGCCTGCGCCTGACCGTGCGACCGTCCGACCGTCCGACCCTCCGACCAAGGGGCCGCTCTCCCTCGAGCACCTCCGCTCCGCCTGGCCGCAAATCGTGGTGGATGCGAGGAGCAAGGCCCCGCTGCTCGGTAGCCTGCTCGCCGATGCCGAAGTCACGGCCGTCGCCGGGACCACGGTGACGCTGCGGCCGGGAGCGGCCGGCCATGCCGAGGGGCTCGAGCGCCAGCGCGACCAGATCGGGCAGCTCATCGGGCGCTACGTGACGGATCCCGTCCGGGTCACCGTGACCGGGCCCCGGCCCGGGGAGCGGGGCGCGGCGGTGGAGCGGCCGGTGCGTCTCACGGAGGAGCGCGCCAACGCGGAGCGCCTCCGGGCGCTGCGTGCCAAGGACGCGGGCCTGAACGCCGCTGTCGACGCGTTAGATTTGGAGTTGCTCGAGTAGCTTGCCACCCATTCTGACGAGGGGTAACTTTCGACGTATGGCGGATTTATCCAGCCTGCTCCAGCTGAGCCAGCAGATGCAGGGGCGGCTGTCGGAGATCCAGTCCCAGCTGGCCCAGCAAACCGTGACGGTATCGGCCGGGGGCGGCATGGTGCAGGCCACGGCCGACGGGCGCGGCCAGATTCGCGCCATCAAGATCGACCCGCAGGCGGTCAGTCAGGGCGACGTCGAGATGCTGGAGGATCTCGTGCTCGCCGCGGTGGCGGAGGCGCAGAAGCGCGCGGCCGAGCTCTACCAGGCCGAAGTGCGGAAGCTGGCGTCGGGCCTGCCGTTCCCGTTTCAGTTGCCGCTGTAGGATCCGTGTCGGCCATCGAGGAGCTCGTGGCGGAGCTCGCCAAGCTCCCCGGCATCGGACGGAAAACGGCGCAGCGGCTCACGTTTCACCTGCTCAAACAGCCGGCGGACGCCGCGGAACGCCTGGCGGCGGCCATCCGGCGGGTGCGCGGCCAAGTGCAAGCGTGCGGGACGTGCGGCAACCTCGCCGAAGAGGACCCCTGTCCGATCTGCCGTGATCCTCGGCGGGACGGGGCGTTGCTGTGCGTCGTCGAAGAGTCGGCCGACGTGGGCGCTATCGAGCGGGCCGGCCGCTACCGCGGGCGCTATCACGTCCTGGGGGGTCGGCTGTCCCCGCTTGAGGGCATGGGCCCCGACGCCCTCCACCTCGATCGGCTGGTGGCGCGGGTGGCCAACGGCTCCGGCGGCTCCGGCTCTGGCGTGCGGGAGGTGATCGTCGCCACCAACCCCTCGATGGAGGGCGAAGCGACGGCCACCTACCTCCAGCAGGTGTTGAAGCCGACCGGGGTCCGGGTCACGCGGATCGCGCGCGGGCTCCCGGTCGGAGGCGACCTCGAGTACGCCGACGCGGTGACGATCGCCCAGGCGTTGTCGGCCCGGCGCGACATGTCCGAGACCGAGTGACCTAGGAGGCGCATGGCGGGGGCGGCGAGCTGGTCGTTCAGTGAGAGCGATTTCAAGCAGATCCAGCAATACCTCTCGGCGTTCCTGCGGGATTCGAACGCCCGCTGCGCCCTGCTCGTCGACCGTACCGGCCAACTGGTCGCCACCGTGGGCGAGACCCCGCAGTTCGACCCCACCGCATTTGCCTCGCTCACCGCCGCCGACTTCAGCGCCAACGATCAGCTCGCCAAGATGATCGGCGAGCCCGAGTTTGCCTCCCTGGTCCATCAGGGCCAGCGGGAATCGATGTATCTCGCCGACATCGCCAAGCGGGTCATCCTGGTCGTGCTCTTCGACCAGCGCGCCACCCTCGGCCTCGTGAAGCTCAAGGCCAAGGCCGCGGTCGAGAACCTCAACAAGGTCTTCGCCGAGATGTTCAATCGTGTGGGCGCCGGGCCGGGCCAGGAAAAGGGCTTGCTCGCAGGGGCGGAAGACGAAATTGACAAACTCTTCGGTTAGAGGGACGCGCCCATGTCGATGATCAACTACGCGTCCCGCGAGATCAACTGCAAGTTGGTCTACTACGGCCCCGGTCTCGGCGGCAAGACCACCAATCTCGAGCACATCTACGGCAAGGTCTCGCCCAATACACGCGGCAAGATGATCTCGCTCGCGACCGAGACGGAGCGCACGCTGTTCTTCGACTTCCTTCCGGTCGATCTCGGCACGATCCGCGGCTTCAAGACGCGGTTCCACCTGTACACGGTCCCCGGCCAGGTCTACTACAACGCCAGCCGCAAGCTGATCTTGAAGGGTGTGGACGGCATCGTGTTCGTGGCGGACAGCCAGATCGAGCGGATGGAGGCGAACGTCGAGTCGATGCAGAACCTGTACGACAACATGGCCGAGTACGGGTACGACCTGACCAAGATTCCGTTCACGATCCAGTACAACAAGCGCGACCTCCCCAACGCCGCTCCCATCAAGGAGCTGCAGGCGGCGCTCAACCCCGGCTGGCCGATCGAAGACGCGGCGCAGCAAAAGGTGACGCCCGACCCGGGCCACCCGGGAGAGAACCTGATCGAGAAGACGGGCGGCGAGTGGGTGGGCCGCGCCCCTTATCACGAAGCCGTGGCGACCCGCGGAGACGGCGTCTTCGACACGCTGAAAGCGGTCAGCAAGCTGGTGCTGAAGACGCTGAGCTGAAAGGCGCCGGTCCGATGCGCTGGACCCTGCCCAACATCATCACGCTGGCCCGCATCTGCCTCACGCCGGTCATCGCGCTGCTGCCGTTCATCCAGGGCTACTGGCCCAAGGTCATTGCGCTCGGGATCTTCCTCGTGGCGGCGATCTCCGACGCCATCGACGGCTGGCTCGCGCGACGCTCCAACACCGTCAGCGAGCTGGGCCAGCTCCTCGACCCGATCGCCGACAAGCTCCTCCTCTTCGCGACCCTGATCCCCATCTTCTGGATCACCCGCCACCCGACCATCCTGGTGGACTATCGGATCCCCTGGTGGGGCAGCCTCCCGGTGTGGGTCGCCCTGCTCCTGGTCGGTCGGGAAGTCTTGATCACGGCCTTTCGCTTCTTCGCCAAGCGGCGCGGCGTCGTGATCCCGGCGGTGGGGGCGGGCAAGGCCAAGGCCGTCGTCCAGAACGTGTTCATCGGCGCGACGATCGCGTGGTTCGCCTGGAAGGACGCCATCGCCGCCCACCACATCGCCGGCGCGTTTCGGAACTTCTGGGACAAGTTCCACGGCACTGTCGTGGCCGTCACGCTCGCCGGCGCGATCGTCCTGACGGTGTACTCCCTCGGCGTCTACCTGTACCGCTACCGGGCGCTCCTCAAAGTCGACACGTGAAGCTCGAGGTCGTCACCATCGGCACCGAACTGGTGCTGGGCCTGACGCCCGACACGAACGCCCCCGAGCTGGCCCGGGCCCTCGCCGCCGCGGGCGCCGAAGTCGTCCGGCACGTGACAGTCGCGGATCGCCCCGACGCGATCCGCGCCGCCGTCGCCGACGCCCTCGATCGCACCGGCTGCGTGATCGCCACCGGCGGGCTCGGCCCGACGCGCGACGACATGACCAAGCGTGAGGTCGCGGCGCTGTTCGGGATGCCGCTGCGGCTCGACGACGCGGTCCTGCGGAGCCTCGAGGCGCGGTTCCGCCGCTTCGGCCGGCCCATGCCCGCCGTGAACCGCACCCAGGCCGAGGTCCCCGACGGGGCGACGGTCCTGCCGAACCCGAGGGGGACAGCGCCGGGCCTGTGGCTCGAGGACGCCCGCGGCCGCGTCGCGGTCCTGCTCCCCGGCGTGCCGAGCGAGATGCGCGGGCTGCTCGTCGAGGAGGTCCTGCCGCGCATCGCCGAGCGCACGCGACGCCTCGAAGGCGGCGCGCGCGTCGTGCAGTCGCGCACCCTGCGCACGACCGGCGTCCCGGAGTCGGCACTCGCCGAGCGAGTCGGGCCCATGGAGGAAGCAATCGCGCCGTTGACACTCGCCTACCTGCCCTCGGTAGACGGGGTGGACCTGCGCCTCACCGCGTGGTCGCTGACGGGCGACGAAGCCGCGAAGCGCCTCGCGGCCGCAGCCGAGCTTCTCGGGGCGCGCCTGGGCGATCACTGCTACGGTGAGGACGGCGCTGACCTCGCGGCGGTCGTGCTCGACACGCTGCGGGCGCGCAGCGGCCGGCTCGCCGTGGGGGAGTCGTGCACCGGCGGGCTGCTCGCGGGGCGGCTCACCGCCGTCCCCGGGGCTTCCGATGTGTTCGTGGGCGGCGTCGTGGCCTATGACGACGCCGTAAAAACCGAGCTGCTCGACGTACCCCCCGCGATCATCGAGGCGCACGGTGCCGTCTCCGAGGAGACCGTCCGCGCGATGGCCGAGGGCGCTCAGCGCCGTTTCGAGGCATGGGCGGCGCTCGCCGTCACCGGCATCGCGGGGCCGTCGGGGGGGACCCCGGACAAGCCGGTCGGCACGGTGTGGCTCGCGGCGCGGCTTGGCGCCGACACGCGCGCCCTGAAGCGCGTCTTCCCCGGCGACCGGGGCGAGATCCGGGCGCGCGCGGCACAGGCCGCCATGGATCTCTTGCGTCGGCAGTTGCAGGGGGAGCGATGACGCGCTTCAACGCCCCCGACGGCACGCCCCTCACGTTCGACGCGTACGAGCCCGCGCGGCCCGCCGCGGCCGTGTTGTTCTTGCACGGCTGGTCCGATCATGCGGGACGCTGGGCGAGCACCGGGGAGCATTTGAAGCGCGCTGGACTGGCCGCCTACCTGCTCGATCAGCGGGGCCACGGGCGGTCCGGGGGCCGGCAGGGGCACTTGTCGCGCTTCAGCCAGCTGCTCGGCGACCTCCAGGCGTTCCGCCGGGCGGTGCGCCAGCGCAGTACGGCGCCGCAAGTGCTCGTCGGCCACTCGTTCGGTGGGCTGGTCGCGCTGCGCTACCTCGAAACCCAACCGGGCGATCCCCTCGCCGCCGCCGTCGTCTCGAGCCCCTGGTTGGGTCTGTGGCGTGCCCCGCGGGCTTGGCAACGGCTCACCGGCCGCGTGCTCGCCGACCTGTGGCCCACACTCCGCGTGCGGGCGCGGGTCGACAGCGATCAGCTCTCGCGTGACCACGCGGTCAATGCGGCTTGGGCGGCGGATACCGCCTGCCACGACGTGATGACGCCGGGCGCGTGGGCCGAGATCCAGTGGGCCCAACGCGCCGTCGTCGCCGACGGTCACCGCATCGACTGCCCACTCTTGTTCCTATTGGCGGGCGAGGACCGGATCGTGGACGCACATCTCGCGCGCGCGTTCGCCGACGGCTTGCAAGGAACGGTCGAGGTGCGGTGGTATCCCGAGATGTATCACGAAGTGCTGAATGATCCGCAGCGGGAGCGTGTGGTAGGGGACATGGTGGCATTTCTCGCGAGGTATGTCGCGCTGGGTCCCGGTGGAACTCCCCAGCCAGTCCGTCCGTAATCCTTGCGCATGCTCGACAGGCCCCGTCTCGTCGTCTATCTTGTTGTCAGACTGAAAGTTCCGTGCACGCTCCCGGTTGGCGTTCGGCCAAAACGGCGTGCTGGGCGCGGCACGCTGGTTGCTCACGCAGTCCGGAGACTATGACCGACAAGAAGCATCGCCCCAACGACGCCGAAGCTGTGGAGCCCACAGCTCCCACCGCGGACGCGCTGCCCGAGGCGCCCCTCCCGGTCGAGCCGCCCGGGGAGGCGGTCGTGCGGCTCCAGGCGGAGCTGGACGCGCTCAAGGACCGGCATCTGCGCCTGGCGGCCGAATACGACAACTATCGGAAACGCATGGCCAAGGAGCGCGCCGAGGCGTGGATCAGGGCGCAAGCGGAGCTCGTACAACGGCTGGCGGACGCCCTCGACGACCTGTCGCGGTTTGCGCACGTCGACCCGGCCCAGACCGACGCCAAGACGATTCACGACGGCGTGGATCTGGTCGAGCGCAAGATGTGGAAGGAGCTCGAGGCGGCGGGAGTGACCCGGATCGACCAAGCCGGCGTGCCGTTCGACCCCGCGGTCCATGAGGCGGTGACGACGCAGCCGGCCGCGGCGCCGGAGCAGGACCATACAGTAGGCCAGGTGCTCCAGGCGGGGTACAAGCTGCGCGACCAGCTGCTTCGGCCCGCGCGCGTGGTCGTGCTGACCTGGCAGGGTGAGTGATGGCCCCCCAGCGCGACTACTACCAGGTGCTCGGCCTTCCCGAGACGGCCACGACGAACGAGATCAAGAAGACGTTCCGCCGCCTCGCGAAGCAGCACCATCCTGATCGCAATCCCAACAATCCGCAGGCGGCGGAGCGCTTCAAGGAGATCAACGAGGCGCACGATGTCCTGAGCGACCCCGAGAAGCGGAAGAAGTACGATCAGCTGCGCCGCTACGGCGCATTCGCCGGCGCGGGTGCGGGTGGCAGCCGCCGCGGGGGCGCCGAGTCCGTCGACTTCGACCTCTCCGACCTCGGCTCGTTCGGCGGGCTCGGCGATCTGTTTTCGTCGATCTTCGGGCGGCGTGGTGGGGCGGAGGCGCGCGAGGCGGTCGAGGAGATCGAGACGACCGTCTCCATCCCGTTCCGCGTGGCGGCATTGGGCGGGCAGATCCCCATCACCCTCACGATGTCGGAGGTGTGCCCCACGTGCGGCGGCAAGGGTGCGGCACCGGGGGCGACCATCTCGACGTGTCCCGAGTGCAAGGGACGCGGCACGATCTCGTTCGGCCAGGGCGGCTTCGCCGTGAACCGGCCGTGCCCTGTGTGCCGCGGCAAGGGCACCGTGCCCTCCCAGCGCTGCGGCACCTGCCAGGGGAGCGGGGAAGTGAAGGTCGAGAAGCGGCTCAACGTGACGATCCCCCCGGGGACCGAGGATGGCACGCTGGTGCGGATCAAAGACCAGGGCCCGAAGGGAAAAGGGGACGTCGTCGTTCAGATCCAGATCGAGCCCGACCGCTTCTTCCGGCGCGAGGGACTGGACGTCATGTGTGTCGTGCCGATCAATCTCGCGCAGGCGATGCTCGGCTCGCGGATCAAAGTAAAAACGCTCGACGGCAGGCGCGTGGTGCTCAAGCTGCCCCCCGGCACCCAACACGGCCAGAAGTTCCGGATCCCGGGGCAGGGGATCGAGAAGAACGGCCGCCGCGGTGACCAGTATGTCGAGGTGCACGTCGAGATTCCGGAGCGGCTCAGTGCGGAGCAGGAGGCGGCGGTGAAGGCGTTCGCGGAGAAGACGGGACTGAAATACTAGGTGTCGGGTGTCAGGTATCGGGTGTCGGGATATGCATACCCGGCACCCGGCACCCGACACCTCAGAGTACCAACACGACCTTCCCGACGTTGCGCCACGCGGATCCGCGCCGTCCCCGGCTCGACTGGCGGGTCGGGCGCTTCCCGCACCTCGAGGACCTCGGGGGGCCCGTAGCGTGGGATGACGAGCTGCTTCACGTGCGCAGGTCGGCACGCATCGCGAGGGCACTCGCCGGGCAGGCGCCGCGCAGCTCCTCCGACCGCTCCAAGGCCGGGTCCATCGTCTTTCGGTCGATCGGCTTGAAGCCGAACCGCGGGAAGTAGTCGCCGGCTGTAGTCGTGAGCAGGTAGACGGCTCGGACCCCGCGTTGTGCGGCCAGCTCGAGGGCTGCTGCAGTCAGCCGCTGTCCCAGCCCCGTACCGCGGCGGGCGGTAGCTACCGCCACGGACCGCAGCAATCCTGCCGTGCCGTAGATCTCCACGGCCGCGCACCCGACGATCTTCCCACCCTGGCGCGCGACGAGTGTCGTGGCGACGTGGTCTGCGATCCCGGCCGCTGGCAGCTTGCTCGCTGCGAGGAGGGACAGAATCTCTGGCAAGTCGGCGGGAACCGCCGGTGCCACGGTGGGGATCGCCTCGCCATTCCCCATTCCCCTTTCCCTTTTTCCCAAGATTGCCATCTCGTGCTCCAGTGTCTCCCGCAGGCCTTCCTCGAGCGGGCGTGGCGCGAACCCCAGCTCGCGCTGCGCCTTTTCGCTGCTCGCCAGATACGTGACGCCCGCCGCGATGCGCAGCGTCTCGCTGCTGTACGTCTGCGGCAGCGGGATGACCTTCTCGACGGCGCTCGCCACGGCGGCCATTGCCCGGAGCAGGAACGCCGGGGGCCGGAGCCGGGGCGGGCGGATCCCGGTGATCCGCTCCGCGATCTCCAGCACTTCCTCGAGCGTGTGCGGGGGCCCGGCGAGGATGTAGCACTCCCCGGGACGTCCCTTCTCCATCGCGAGGACGTGTCCGCGGGCCGTGTCGTCCACGTGGCCCCAGCAGAACGCCGCACCGTGGGGGCGGATCGGGAGCGTCCGCGCCACGTACTGACGGAGCAGATTGCCGATCACGCTGGGGTCACCCGGGCCGTACACGACGCCCGGCAGCACGATCACCAGCGGCAGTCCCTCCCGGACCATCGGTAGCGCCACCTGGTGATGGGCGGCCCACTTGCTGCGGTCGTATTCCGAGAGCCAGGGCCCGTCGAAGCGGTAGGACTCGTCGCCCACCCAGCCGTGCGTGTCGGAGAAAACCGCGAGCGTGCTGGTGTACACGCCCTTGGGGATCTCGAGCTCCCGCATCAGCTCGAGGACGTGGCGGGTTCCCTGGACGTTGCTGCGCTCGGCCTCGCCGTGCTGGCGGACGCCGATCTTGTACCAGCCGGCGAGGTGGAACACGCCGTCCACGCCGGCCATCCCCGCGCGCATTGAGTTCTTGTCGGTGATGTCGCCGGCGTGGAGGGCGACGCCGAGGCTGGCGAGGTCTTTGGCTTTGGAAGGGGAGCGGACGAGGGCGCGGACGTCGTGCCCGGCGCCGCGGAGCTGGCGGACGAGCCGCCCGCCGATGAACCCCGTCGCGCCGGTGACGAAGTACTTCATGGAGGGTAAGTTAACGGTGGTTCGTTTTCTTGGGGTGTAGGTCAACTGGCAGACCGCCCGGCTGTTAACCGGGAAGTTGGAGGTTCGAGTCCTCCCGCCCCAGCTTTAGCCCCTCCCGGCCCCATTCCGGTTTGCGCACCGCTCTGCGCAACGCAGATTCAGCGGCGTGAACCTGCAGCAGCGCGAGCGCCTCACGACCGCCTTGAGCGGTCGGTATGCCGTCGAACACGAGCTCGGCCAGGGCGGCATGGCAATCGTGTACCGCGCGCGAGACATGAAGCACGATCGTCTCGTCGCGATCAAGGTGTTCAAGCCAGAGCTCGCGCACGCCCTCGGCCCCGACCGCTTCTTGCGGGAGATCAGGGTCACCGCGCAGCTCAGCCACCCCCATATTCTGCCGCTGCTCGACTCCGGGGAAGCCGCCGGCCTCCTGTACTACGTCATGCCCTACGTCGAGGGAGAGTCGCTGCGTCAGCGGCTCGAGCGCGAACGGACCGTGCCGCTGGACGAGGCGCTGCGCATCACGCGCGAAGTCGCCGACGGCCTGGAGTCGGCACACCGCCGCGGCGTGATCCACCGCGACATCAAGCCTGAAAACATCCTGCTCGAAGAGGGGCACGCCGTCATCGCCGATTTCGGCATCGCGCGCGCTGTCGCGGAGTCTGCGGACGAGCGCCTGACAGCGACGGGCATCGCAGTCGGCACACCCGACTACATGAGCCCCGAGCAGATGCTGGGAGGGCGCGCGGGTCCGATCGACGCGCGCACCGACGTCTACGCGCTGGCGTGCGTGCTCCATGAGCTGCTGACGGGGGAGCCGCCACGGCGGTCGGCGGTGGGGCCCGTGCTGCCCGAAGGGATCGACCGCGCCGTGCGCCGCGCCTTGAGCGAGGCACCCGAGGTGCGGTTCGACAGCGCCGCCGCATTCATCGCCGCGCTGCCCCACGCCGGTCCCGAGGCCGATCTCGGCTCCGTCGCCCGCCTCGTCCGGCGGCCGGCGTACGCCATTCCCGCCGGCGTTCTGATCCTGCTGGTGATTCTCGCCATCTTCCTGCCGGGACGTAGCCGCGCCGCCCGCGAGCGCGGGCGCGAGCTCCTGGCACGCGCGACGTTGTTCGCCGACTCGGGTCGCTACGCCCAAGCCTATGCGGCGCTGACGGAGGCGGAGCGCCTGTTGCCCGCAGACAGCGCGGTCGCACGCCTGATGCCCACCGTCGCCGACATCCTGACCGTGACGAGCGAGCCGGCCGGGGCGCGGGTGTACGCGCAGCGGTTCGCACCCGAGGCAGCGGACCGTCCGGCCGACAGTGTCTTGCTCGGCGAGACGCCGATTCGGGAGCGCCGGATGGTGCGTGGCGACTATCGCGTCCTGATAACGAAGGAACGCTTCGTTCCCGTTGCGACGCCGGCCAGCGTGCACGGCAGCCGGCCGCAGCGGAACGGGTTTCGAACCGGCCAGCCGATCTCGATTGCCGTCCGCTTGACGCCGGCGGACTCAGCCCCCGCGCAAATGGTGTTGGTTCCCGGCGGCGTGTACCGCCTCTCGGGCCCGAAGATGCCACTCGGGCTCGAGGCGCGGCTCGACGACTACTTCATCGACACGTACGAGGTGAGCAACGAGCAGTACAAGGCGTTTGTGGCGAGCGGCGGCTATCGACGGCCGGAGCTCGCGCGCTTTGCTGATCGGAGTGGCATGCCCGGGCCGAGGGGTTGGAGCGGGCAGGAGTATCCGCCGGGGCGCGCTCGATATCCGGTCACCGATGTGAGCTGGCTCGAGGCGTCGGCGTACTGCGCCGCGGCGGGGAAGCGTCTGCCCACGGTGTTCGAGTGGGAGAAGGCCGCGCGCAACGGTCTCGCCGCGACGACCGAGGGCGTCATGATGCCATGGGGCTATGTAGGCCCGGGCAGTGCGACGAGTATGCGCGCCAACTTCGGGAGCAGCGGGCCGGCTCCGGTCGATGCCTATCCGTTTGGGATTAGCACGTACGGCGCGTACAACATGGCCGGGAATGTGAAGGAGTGGACCGCGAATCCGCTGCAAAACGGGTATGGCATCACCGGGGGATCGTGGGAGGACCCGATCTATCTGTATTCGACCTATGGCGCGCTTGCGCCCGGAGCATCCTCGCCCTCGCTGGGATTCCGTTGCGCGCGTGTCGCCGGTCCTGCCGCCCCAGGCCACGATCAAGGTGCGTTTCGGATTACCGTGGAGACGCGCACGCCGCACTACACGCCGGTGGCCGAGGCTGAGTTTCCCGCGCTGCTCGCGCATTATCGCTACGACAACCGGCCGCTCGAGTCTCAAGTGTTCGAGACCACGGTCACACCGGATTGGACGCGGCAGAAGGTCCGCTACGTGGCGCTCGAGGGTGATACAGCGCTCGCCTATCTCTATTTGCCGAAGCAGGCGACGTCCCCCTTTCAGACGATGGTCTACGTGGCCAGCTCGGGGGCATTCGCTCAGGTGCGCACGGTGCCTGAAGAAGTCGAATGGGCGATCGCGCCGAACATTCGGGCGGGTCGAGCCGCGCTCGCCATCGTGTTCAAAGGAATGGCGGAGCGCGCGTTCGGGCCGGCGTGGGAGCCGCCGCCGTCTTCATCGGTGCGGTTCCGCGACCTCATGGTGCTGCATGCGACCGAGCTACGCCGCGGGCTTGACTATCTCGCGACGCGGGACGACATCGACACACGGCGTCTCGCGTACGTGGCCGTAAGCTGGGGCGCGGGATCGCGGCTGCCGCTTGCGGCGGTGGACGACCGGTTCCGTGCCGTCGTGCTGATCGGTGGCGGGATCGACGAGCGGATACAACCGACGCTGCCGGAGGCGGCCAATTTCAACTTTGCCCCCTACATCAGGGCACCGAAACTATTGCTGAACGGCCGGGACGACGAGGAGCATCCCTGGTTCACGCGGGCGCTGCCGCTGTGGAATCTGTTGCGCGAGCCGAAGCAGCTCGTGCTTGTGCCCGGTGGAGGCCACGTGCCGCCGCTCGAGGCGCGGGTGCCCGCGATCAATCGGTTCCTGGATCGGACGTTGGGGTCGGTACGGCGGCGCCCGTAAGGCTCACATCATGGCGAACGTTGTGATTCGTGCATGCCCAAGACCAGTGCCGGCTTGTTGATGTATCGCCGTAGCCGCGCGGGCCTCGAGGTGTTTCTCGTGCATCCCGGCGGTCCGTTCTGGGTCAACAAAGACGAGGGTTCGTGGTCCATCCCCAAAGGCGAGTTCGGCCCTGGCGAGGATCCGTTGACCGCTGCCTGTCGCGAGTTCACCGAGGAAACGGGCTTCCCCGCTGCTGCTACGTTCCTGCCGCTGTCCCCGCTCAAGCAGCGCAGTGGCAAGGTGGTCCACGCGTGGGCATTCGAGGGCAATTGCGATCCCGCGCTCGTGCGCAGCAATACGTTCACGTTCAGGGGGACGGAGTTTCCGGAGATCGATCGCGGAGGTTGGTTCAGCATCGCCGCCGCGAGGCGGAAGATTCTCGCGGGGCAGGTGGGCTTTCTGGATCAACTCGAGCGGCTCGTTTAGGCCCCTTCCTTATCCGGTGATGACCAGAAGCAAAGAGTTGTCCGAGCCGGGGCTTCAGCCCACGGACAACAGCTCGACTCCACTCACCCGTTTTTTGGGCGGCGTATCCACTGTGCGACGCGTGCGCCATTTGGTCGCGATGAGTCTCGACGGCTACATCGCCGCGCCGCCGTGGCTGAGTGGCGAGCGCTCCCTCAGAGAATGTTGTGGAGCGGACAACGAAAGCCCGGCAGAACGTCCTCGCCGTCGAGGTCGTCGTCTAGCGCCAAGATCGAGACGGTCCCGTCGGCGCGGTAGACGCGCGCGTCACGCCGGACCTGGTCGAGGATCCAGACGAGCCGCACACCGGCGCCGAGCCACTGCCCCACCTTTTCCAGCACCTCGCCGGGCCGGTCGCCGGGTGAGAGGATCTCCGCCACCCAGTCCGGCGCGATCTCAGCGTAGCCCGCCTCCGGGATCTGCGCCAGCCGCTCGCGTGCCACGAAGGCAACGTCCGGCGCGCGCACGGTATCGGGGTCGCGCTCGATCTTGAAGCCCGTGTCCTGCGCGAAGACTTCACCCAGCCCGTGCTGCTCGACGAACGCGCCGACCCGCAGGGTAAGCCGTGCGGCTCGCGCGCCGTGGCCGGTGCTGGGCGGCTCGCGCACGATCAGCACGCCACGGACGAGCTCCGCGGTCTTGCCGGGCTCCCGGAAGTGGAGCAAGTCCTCCGCCGTCTGGAGGGCGGCTGGCGCCATGGCGGAAACGTAACGTCGCTCCGATTCCACAGCGAGCAAGGATGCAGCGCGGACGTCAACCGGACGTCAATGACACCGATACCGGTTCTGAGCCGTGGGTACGGCCGTTGCGCTCCCCCACCGTGAACATCCGTCGTCCCAAGCGCGTATCATTCATGAGCGGCTGTTGTGCACCCGTGGCCGATCGGCAACGCTCCGAACGGAGGGCCCCATGTCCTCGTCCCGCTTCATCCCCGTCGTCGCGCTGGTGGCTGCCGTGGCCTGCGGCGGCAGCTATCGACACGTGCTCCTGCTCGATACGACGCCCCGACCGCGGACACACCCGGACTCGGTACGGCTCATCGCGCAGGAGCCCCAGCAGCCCTACACGGTCATCGCGCTCCTGTCGGTCCAGTCCCGGGGATGGCCATTCGAGCGCACACCCCGCGAGCGTCTCTTGAAGGAAGCAGCGCGGCTCGGCGGAGAAGCCGTGTTGCTCGACAACGCGTCGATCACCGTGGTCGGGGGCGATGAGTCGCGGCAGGAGCAGTTGACGGGCAAGGTCATCGTGTTCAAACGGGAGTCGCGCGCCGCAAACGCCCAGTGAAGCGGTGACCCCGGAGGCCCGCCTCACACACCTCCGCCGCTTCGCTCACTGGCTCGACGCGGGGATCCCGGTGCCGGGCACCGGCTTCCGCTTCGGGCTCGACCCCCTCCTCGGGCTCATCCCCGGCCTGGGCGACGCCGCCGGCGGCGTCCTCGCCGGCTGGATGCTCGTGGAAGCGGTTCGCCTCGGCGTCTCACCCGCCACGCTCGGTCGCATGGCGTCCAACATCGCCCTCGACGCACTGGCCGGCGGGATCCCGGTCGTGGGCGACGCTTTCGACGTCGTGTGGAAGGCCAACCTCAAGAACGTAGCCCTGCTCGAACGTCACGCCGCCAACCCGGTCGAGGCCGGGAGAACCGACCGGCTCTTCGTGGCCCTGCTGGCCGGTGGCGTCCTGGCGCTGTATGGCGCCTTGGTCGTGGGCGGTGTGGCTCTGACGGCCTGGTTCATTCGTACCCTGATCGGACTCTAACCCATGCTCGACGCGATCCTGAAGCGGTTCGATGCGCCCGACGAAATCCGGCAGTTCGCCAAGGGCCGGTTCGAGCTGGTCACCCTCGGCGGCCTCACGATCGGCCGCGCGACCTACCAGCCCGGCTGGCGGTGGTCTAGCGACGTCGGACCGACCGTCGGCGCCCCCCGCTGCACCGTCGAACACGTTGGGTTGGTCCTCGAGGGACGGGCGGTCGCCGCGTTCGAGGACGGGCGCATCGTCGAGCTCACGCCGGGGACGTTGTTTCACATTCCCGCCGACCCGCACGACAGCTGGGTGGTGGGCGACGCGCCGTACGTGTCCCTGCATTTCCTCGGAGCCGATCACTACGCGCGGTGAGCGTCGCGGAACCCGTAACGCCCAGTTCAGCATCTTGTAATCTGTGCATCAGGTGGGTGACAAGGCGTCTTCTTACCGTGGTAGCAAATGCCCAACGGGAGGACGCCATGGTCAGCCGCCGCGTGGTTCAACTCGCCAGTCTCGGATGGGGGTTCGGAGTCGTCATGCTCGTGATGCAGTCACCGCTGGCGCAACGGCCGGAGTTCGAGCCACCCGTCCGCTCCACGTCGGACCCGCAAGCCCTGGCAGCGGCAGTGTTGCGCGACGCAGACCGTTTCTCCTCCGCGTCCGTGGGAATCACGGGTGTGACGCCACCCGAGGTACTTGCGTGGCAGGTTGTCGCCCGCAGCGAGCAAGGGGACAGCGTGTTCCGCCATCTGCTGGCGACCGGGTCGGTCCCGACCCGACTCTATGCGCTGGCCGGCCTGCGCCTGACGAACCCCGCAGCCTACGCAGCGGGTGCCAAACGGATGCGCATCGACGGAGGCTTCGTCAGCGTCGTCCGCGGTTGCATCGTGATGGACGTCGCGGTTGACAGCGTTCTCGACGAGATACGCGACGGGCGCTGGACGGCTGAGTTCCTGGCCGGTCGGAGCCTGCCCGACCGGTAGTCCATCGCCGGGCGCACGCCGTCGTGGCGGCGACTAGATTTCCCGCCATGACCCTCCGCTGGCTCTTCGCCGCCTTCCACCTGCTCGCCCTTCCCATCGGCCTCGGCGCGGTCTTCATACGCGCGCGGGCGCTGCGCGGCACCCTGGACGTATCGGGCCTGCGGCGTGTGTTTCGCGCCGACGCTCTCTGGGGCGTCGCTGCCGCCCTCTGGATCGGCACAGGTCTGATTCGCGCGTTCGCCGGCCTCGAGAAGGGAAGCGCGTATTACCTCGCGGAGCCGGTGTTCTACGCCAAGATGACGCTGTTCGCGCTGATCCTCGCCCTCGAGGTCTGGCCGATGGTGACCCTGGTCCGCTGGCGGGCCCGCACGGCCAAGGGCGAGGCCATCGATCCCGCCCCGGCCCGTGGCATGGCGCTGATCAGCGACATCGAGACGGGGCTCGTCGTGTTGATGGTGTTCGCGGCGACGGCGCTGGCGCGCGGCATCAGGCCCTAGGAGCCGGGTGTGGCCAGTCGCGACCGCGCCGCGTTGATCGCCGCCCTCGCCGACCGCTACACGGTCGAACGCGAGCTGGGCCACGGCGGGATGGCGACGGTGTACCTCGCCCAAGAAAAGAAACACGGCCGCAAGGTGGCGATCAAAGTGCTGCGGCCCAATCTCAGCGCCTCGCTCGGCGCCGAGCGGTTTCTGCGCGAGATCGGCATCGCCGCCCGGCTCTCCCACCCGCACATCGTGCCGCTCATCGATTCGGGCGAGGTCGACGGCGTGCTCTACTACGTGCAGCCGCACGTCCCGGGCGGGTCGCTGCGCGAGCGGCTCGACCGGGAGCAACGCCTTCCGCTGAAAGACGCGCTGCGCATCGCGCAGGAGGTCGGCGCGGGGCTCGACTACGCCCACCGCAACGGCTTCGTGCACCGCGATGTGAAGCCCGAAAACATCCTGTTCGCGGACGGGCACGCAGTGCTCGCCGATTTCGGCGTCGCGCGCGCCTGTTGCGAGCCGGGCATGGCGGCTCCGGTGGATGTCGTGACCGACGCCGGCATCGCCGTCGGCACTCCGGAATACATGAGCCCGGAGCAGGCGAGCGGGGAGTCGAACCTCGGCAACGCGAGCGACGTCTACAGTCTCGCGTGTGTCGTATACGAGATGCTGGCGGGCGACCCGCCGCTGCGCGGTGCCAGCGCGCGCGCGACGATGGCGAAGCACGTGACCGAAATCCCCCGCCCAGTGCGCGCCCTGCGGCCGGACGCCCCCGCCGCCGTCGAGCAGGCGCTCGCCCGGGGGCTCGCCAAGGACCCCGCCGAGCGCTTCACCAGCGTCGCCGAATTCCTCGCGGCGCTCCAGGCCGAGGGCCGCGGCGCCCGCCCGTCGCCCGCGGCGACCCGCTCCGTCGCCGTCCTGCCGTTCGTCAACGCCAGCCCCGACCGTGACAATGAGTACTTGAGCGACGGGATCACCGACGAGTTGATCGACGCCCTCGCCAAGGTCGACGGGCTCCGCCTGTCCTCCCGGACGTCGGTCTTCGCGCTCAAAGGGAAGCCCCTGGACGTGCGCGCCGTGGGCGCGCTGCTCGGCGCGGCGGTCGTCATCGAGGGCACCGTGCGCCGGTCGGGCCAGCGCCTGCGCATCACGGCCCAGCTCACCTCCGCCGACGACGGCCGGCTGCTGTGGTCCCAGCGCTACGACCGAAAGCTCGACGACGTCTTTGCGATCCAGGACGAGATTGCGCGCACGATCGTGAGCACGCTGCGCGTTACCTCGTTCGCCGATCTTGCCGAGCCGGTGCCCCGGCGCTACACCGAAAACGTCAAGGCGTACGGGCTGTACTTGAAGGGCCGCTACACGTGGAACAAACGCACGTACGAAGGGGCGAGCGAAGCGATTGGCCTGTTCGAGCAGGCCGCCGCGCTGGACCCCGGCTACGCGCCGGCGTACGCCGGCCTCGCGGATTCCTACGCGCTGCAGCTGGACTACCGAAGCGTCCCGGTCGCGGAGGGGTTTGCGCGGGCGAAGGAGTACGCGCTCAAGGCGCTCCAGCTCGACGAGACGCTGGCGGAGGCGCACGCCTCGCTCGCCTGGAGCTTGTTCATCTATGATTGGGACTGGGCCGCTGCGGAGCGCGAGTTTCGTCGCGCGATCGAGCTGGACCCGCGCTATCCGACGGCCCACCAGTGGTTCGCGTTCCTGCTGGCGTCTCAGGGGAAGCACGAGGAGGCACTGCTCGAGGGACATACGGCGCTCGAGCTGGATGGAGGGTCCGTCTCCATTCGGCGCGGCGTCGGGTGGCTGTACTACTACGCACGGCGCTACGACCAGGCGTGCTATCACCTGACCCGCGCCATCGAAATGAACCCCACGGCGGCAGAGAGCTACCGCATGCTGGGAGCCGCCCTCGCCTACCTGGGCCGTGCCGCGGAGGCCGAGCGGGTCGTGCGCGACGCGCTGGGGCTCCCCGGGGCAGCGGCGTATACGATCGCCACGCTGGGATGGCTCCTCGCTGGCGCCGGGAAGCGAGAGGAGACCGAGACACTCCTGCACGACCTCGAGGCCACGGCGCGGACCGACTACGTTTCACCCGTGGCATTCGCGATGCTGCACCTGGCCTTGGGCGACGCGTCCGGCGCGCTGGACTGGGCGGAGCGGGCCCACGCGGAACGACGTGGGTGGCTCGCGTACTTCGCCGTGAATCCGATGCTCGATCCGCTCCGGGACGAGCCGCGGTTTCAGGCGCTCCTGCGACAGATGCGGCTGTAAATGACTCCATTGACCTTCAGTCGGCGGGCACGCTGGTTCTGGCCGCTCATGGCCACCATCCTCGTGACGGACTGCGCCACCAAGCGGGCGGCCGAGGCGCGCCTCGCGCCTGCGTACGTCCCGCATCCCGTCGTGGGCGACGTGGTACGCCTGACGCTGTCGTACAATTCCGACGCGGCGATGGGCTTGTCCCTGGGGCGGCATTCGCGCCCGGCCTTGATGTTCCTGACCGCGGTGGCGCTGCTGGTTCTGGCCGTGCTGTATCGTCGCACCGACCCCGCGAACCGTCTCGCCGCGATCGGCCTGGCGCTCGTGGTGGGCGGCGCGCTCGGCAACCTCGTCGATCGGGTACGCTCGCCTGTGGGCGTCGTCGATTTCATCGACATCGGCATCGGCCAATTCCGATTCTGGACGTTCAACGTCGCCGACGTCGGCATTACGCTCGGAGCGCTCGTTCTGGTGCTCGCGTTGGCTCGCCGACCGTGACGTGAAGGCCGCTCCCGCCGCGCTGGGCTTCCGCGTCAAGTCGGGCTGGGCGACCGCCGTGCTGCTGGCCGGTCCGCGGAGGGCGCCGCGCGTCGTCGACCGGCGGATCGCCGAGCTCTCCGATCCCGCCGTTCCCGAGGCACGCCAGCCCTTCCACGCGGGGCTCGGCCGGCACGACGCGCGGGCCGCGAAGTCCGTGGCGCGGCTGGTCCGCGCGGTCGAGCGCTTCGCCCACCGCTCCGTGGCCAAGCTGATCGCCGAGTATCGCGCGACCGGCCACCGCATCCGCGGCGTGGGGATCGTGGTGGGCAGCACGATCGATCCCGTGGCAATCGCCAACGAGCACATCCGGGCGCACGCCGAGGAAGGTCGCTTGTTTCGGACAGTGATCGAAACGGCCGCGGGAAAAAGCCGCTTGCGCGCCCAGGTCACCCCGGAAAAGCAGCTCTACGCTTCGGCAGCGCAGGTCCTGCGGACGCCGGTGCCGCGGCTCAAGGCGCGCGTGGCGGCGCTGGGCGAGCAGGTCGTCGGTTCGTGGCGCTCGGAAGACAAGGCGGCCGCGGTGGCGGCATGGATGGTGCTCTAGCGCCGCGTGGCGGCCGCGCCGCGGCGGACGCGATCGCTCCACACACTCCTCCGCCTCGTGAGTCCCGCCCAGCGGCGCAACCCATTGCATCGCAAGGCACCTGGGCGGTTCGCTCTGTTGGCCCGCAGCATGCACGCGATCGATGCCGCGCCCCCCCCCCCGGAGCCTCTCATGTCCCGGTCCCGCTACGCACGTGCCCTGGTCACCGGCCTGGGTGCGTTCATGATCAACCTCCTGCTGCTGCACGCCTGCCGCGACAGCGACCGCCCCACGGAACCCGCCACTCCCCGCGCCGCCCCGGCTGCCGCTCAGTCGTCCAGCATTGTCATCCCTCCAACTAGTGACACGTATCTCAACATCGATGCCGTAAACTACGCGACGGATCCGCAACTCCACCTGTATACGTGGCCGCGCGACACCATTGCCAATGCGATTCTGATGAAGTTCGACCTCACCAGCATCCCTGCTGGCTCGACGGTACAAAGCGCGTCGTTGAATCTCTACCTTGTGGAGAGTGACGCCAGCACGGATCCCGTCTACACGGTAACCGTGCACCAGATCGTGAACAAAAACCCCGACCTCACCAGAGCGACAGGCTACACCTACGACGGGGTCAATGGTTGGACTCCAAGTGCTTGTTGTCGCAACCACATTCCGTTGGCGCAGTCGGACATAGGGCCCTCGGTAGATACCAGAGACATCGACAAGGCCGTCGGATTCAAGCAGTGGGATGTGACGGCCATTGTCCAAGGCTGGTTCAGCAACCCGGCCACGAACTTCGGTCTCCTGGTGAATTCTGATCCCGCGAGGTTAGCGGATCGTTATCGGTCTTTTGGCAGCAGCCGGGATCCTGTGACCAGCCATCGTCCTTATCTCACCGTCGTGACGGCCCCCCCTGCGCCGGGGGCGCCGGGGACTGTGGCCGACCTGGCGGTGGAGGCGCGATCCGACAGGTCGCTTACGCTGGGCTTCACGGAGGTCGACGACGGGACCGGCCACGCCGCGACATACGACGTGCGCTATGCCAGGCCTCCTATCGATTGGGCATCGGCGACGGTGGTGGCCCAGGGGACCTGCACCACGCCCGTGGGGGGGACCACGATTGGCGCACATCGGACCTGTACCGTCGAGGGCCTGTCTCCCGCCACTACCTATGACGTCCAGCTGGTGGCCTATCGAGGAACGCTGAACCAGGACGCCACGTTCGGTGGGTTGTCGAACGTGGTGACCGGGACGACGACGTCGGGCAACCCGCCGCCTGAGGCAGTTGTCGGCCAATGGTCGGCGGTGCTCGCGGCGCCGATCGTGCAGCTGCACCTCAACCTGCTCCCGAGCGGCAAGGTGCTGAGCTGGGGCCACGACGGCGATCCGCAGGTGTGGGACCCGGCGACCGGGAGCTTCACGGCTGTGCCCGCCCCGTCGCTGCTGTTCTGCGCCGGCCACGACTTCCTCCCCGACGGCCGGTTGCTCGTCGCCGGCGGGCACATCAGCAACGACCACGGGTTGCCGAACACGAACGTGTTCGATGCCGCGAGCGGGTCGTGGCAGGTCGCGCCGGCTATGGCATGGGGGCGATGGTATCCGACCAATACGACGTTGCCGGACGGCCGGATGCTGACGATCGGCGGACGAGACGAGAGCGGAACGGTCGTGACGATTCCAGAAGTCTGGGACGGCACGAGCTGGCGACAGCTCACGACGGCGAGCAAGTCGCTGCCGTACTATCCGCGCATGTTCGTAGCGCCCGACGGGCGCGTCTTTTACGCCGGGGAAGAACCCCAGTCGCGCTATCTCAGCGTGATGGGCTCGGGGAGCTGGACCGACGGCCCCGTCCGCAAGTACAACCCGTGGCGCGAGTTCGGCTCGGCGGTCATGTACGGGCCCGGCAAGATCCTCTACGTCGGGGGCGGCGACCCTCCGACGAACACCGCGGAGATTATCGACCTCAATCAGCCCAGTCCGGCGTGGGCGTACACCGGCTCGATGGCGTTCGCCCGCCGGCAGATCAACGCCACCCTGCTGCCCACCGGCGACGTCCTCGTCACCGGCGGCACGAGCGGCAGCGGCTTCAACAACCCCGTCGGCGCCGTCCATGCGGCGGAACTGTGGAACCCCGCGACCGGCGTGTGGACGACGCTGGCGAGCAACGCCGTCACGCGCATCTACCACTCGACGTCGATGTTGCTGCCGGATGGCCGGGTGCTCCACACCGGCAGCGGGGACGGTGGCGGGGGGATCGACGAGCTCAACTACGAGCTCTTCTCGCCCCCGTATCTCTTCCAGGGTGCACGCCCGAGCATCGCCGGGGCGATGCCCAGCGAGGTCGGGTACGGTCAGACCGTCTTCGTGGAAACGCCGGACGGCGCGGGCATCACGAAGGTGACGTTCATCCGGCTGAGCTCGGTGACGCATGCGTTCGATATGGGCGCGCGGCTCGTGCCGCTGAGCTTCTCGCAGGCGCCTGGGGGGCTGGCGGTCGCGATCCCGGGGAGCCGCACCACCGCTCCCCCGGGGCCCTACATGCTCTTTCTGGTGAACGGAAACGGCGTGCCGTCGGTCGGGCGGATCATGCGGCTGCGGTGAGCGCGGCGGCCGGTTGCCACGTTCCCGGCGGAGGCGCATCTTCCAGCGTATGTCGGGACCGTTCGACTCCCACCGGAGGCAGCTCATGCGCGCGATGCACCTGGTAGCGGTCGGGATTCTTTCTCTTGTTCCCGCGGCCTGCACGGACCGCAACGCTCCCACGGCCACGCCGGAGCAGCCCAGCTTCATCATCAACGGCACGCCGACCGGTGGCGACTTCGCGAGCGTCGGCGCCCTGCTGTTCGACTTCAACCGCGACGGCGTCATCAACGGTGACGACGAGTGGTGCACGGGCAGTCTCATCGCGCCGACGGTGTTCCTGACGGCCGCCCACTGCGTGATCAGCTCGTTCACCCCGCCGGGTACCCAGTTCTACGTCTCGTTCTCGTCCGACCTGTACGCCCGCTCGTTCCGGTTCATCAAGGCGACGGGCTACACGTTCGATCCCGGCTTCGGGCACGACCAAGGGGACTTGCACGACCTGGCGGTCGTGTTCCTGCCCGCGAACGCCACGAAGGGCATGACGATCTACCGGCTGCCGCCGGCGGGGTATTTGGATCAGCTGGCTGAGGCCGGCGGACTCGCGGATCAGATCTTCGTGAACGTCGGCTACGGCACATCGAATACGCGCACGGGCGTGCCGGACTTTCCCTACGACGGGCTGCGCAAGGTCTCGGAGTCGGAGTTCATGGCGCTGCAGCCCGCGTGGCTCGGCTTGCTCATGAACATCAGCGCGACCGATCTGGGCGGGGATTGCTACGGGGATTCCGGCGGCCCGAAGTTCATCGCGGGGAATCTCAATGTGATCGTGGCCACCGTCACGACGGGCGACTTTCCCTGCCGGGCGACCAGCTGGGATTACCGCACCGACACGCCGAACGCGCGGGCGTTCCTGGGGCAGTTCGTAGCGCTCCCCTAGCCCTTCAGCGCGGGCGCCCCGTCGAGGAACTTCTCGACGGCCGGGTTGCCGAGCGTCGGCCGCAGGTGCTCGAGGACGATGCGGCCGAGCCGCGGGACGTCGTCCTTGCGGAAGCCGGCAGCGGCGAGGCCCGCCATCAACGCGGCGGGACCCATGACCCCGATCATCTCGCCGGTGCGCGCTGTGCTCATCAGCGCGCGCCCCATGTAACTCTCGCTGTTCGGGATCACCGCCTTGACCTTCTCGAATGTGGTCTTGTCCACGGACATGCGCAGCGCCATCAAGATCGCGCCCACACCTTTCTCGGCCTGGCCTTCCTCGACCTTGAGGTTGGCGACGATTTGCTGGACGAGATCCATGGCCGAAAAGAATAGCACAGTGTCGAGTGAGTAGGGAAGCAGGAGAGGCCACGACTAGACGCACAGACGCACAGCGGTGAACTGGATGTGGGCTGTGGCATCTCCCGTCTCCTGCTCACGGTCTTCCGCGGTGCGTCTGCGCGTCTAGGTGCTGCAGGTCCTTGGCTACTGTCCTACTGTGAAATCTATCCTCTTGAGGACGTTCCCCGCCGCGTCGCGCACTTCTACATGCCATGCCCCCGTTGCCTCAAGCGGAATGGTCTTGCGGCTCCACGTGCGCCACGGCGACCCGCCGATCATGAGCGGGACGTTCCCGACTTCCGTGTCGCCCTTGAACCACACGTGGTTGAGCGTCTGACCCTCGCCGCCGGTCACGCGCGTCCACAGCACCACCTCGCCGACCTCGGCGGGGAAGGCGATGCCGGTGTCTTGCGGCATCCGGTCCAGCACGCTGCGGGCCAACACGGCCTCGACGGTCGCCGTGCTGGGCGCCGGCGCAGCGGGCGCCATCCGGGTGGTGTCCTGCGCGACCAGGGCGGCTGCGCTCCCAAGACTCAGGGCGCTGGCCAGGGTGAGAATCCTTCTCATGACGGCCCTCCTTGGTTGGAGTCCGACCGTTGTACGGCGCGGCGCCTGCGAAGTTCCAGCCAGGTGCCCAGGATGGTCGCGATGAGACACCCGAGCGCCGTGCCGGCCACTTGAAACTGAATGTAATACTCGAGCTGCATCCAGTGGCACTTGGGGGCGAAGACCGGCCCCACCAGACGGCCGCAGGTCGGCACCGAGAATGCGAACGCCCAGCCGGCGCCGACACCGAAGGCCAGCGGGAGCAGGGCGATGAAGAAGTGACGCAGGAAGACTTTCATGGCGAGCCCATCACGTAAAGGAAGACAAAGTTGTAGATCCCGGTGATCAGCGTGAGGCACCAGACGAACACCACATACGGCCCCGTGTGGCGGTGTAGCGCGCGCAGCCTGGGAATGCCACGGCTCGTGAGCTGCCACGCCATCCCGGCGAGCGCCGTGAACGCGAACGCCAGGTGGATCTTGAAGAGCGGCAGGGCCATCAGCGCTGCGCGCCGGGGACTCGGCTCCGCCACGAAGCCGAACGATACCAGTACGCCTACACTGACCACCACGGCGGTGATCATGAGGGTGGCGTGCAGCGGGATTTGGGCGCGGCGCACCCGGGTCGCCGCGTAAACGAGCAGCGGCGGGCCGACGAGCGCCCAGGCGATGGCGACGTAGGCCTGCCAGGGCGCGCTCATCTCCCGCGCTCGATCCTCCAGCGGTCCGTCACCTTACCGCCCTCGACGACGGTGTACTCATCGAAGTGCGCCATCGTTAGACACGAATGATTGGGGACCAGCTCCACCCGCTCGCCCACCTTGAACTTCCCCTCGATCGCCGCCGGAGAGGCGGCGCGGATGATCCCATGCTCCTGCGACAGCGAGGCGACCGTCAGGTGCGGCGCGCCCCGCACTTCGCCCATCGCCGGCGGGAGGTCGAGATGGGTGGGCCCCAGGTCCTTCGAGAGCGCCAGCGCCCCGGCGTCCACGACGAAATGCGCGGCACCGGGTTGGTGTGACACGACGCTCGCCAGGACCGTCACGCCCACATCCTCGGGCGTGCAGCAGCCGATCAGCACCATCGTGCGGTCGTGGAAGATGTAGTTCCCGGGACGCCCCTCGGTCACGCCCGCGAGGCTCTCCACCGCCGCCATCGCCGGCGTCGAGCCTACGCTGATCCCCCGCACGGGCAGCCCGTCCTTGCGCAGCAGCTCGGCGAACCAGACCATCACCTGACGCTCTTGCTCGGCGACCTGGGCCGCCTCCGCCCGGTTGCGCGTCCGGTAGGCATGCCCCGAGTGGCTCAGAATCCCGTCGAAGGTCAGGCCGCGCTCGGCACCGAGCTCGCGCGCCACGTCCAACGCGTACTGCGACGACGGGTCGACGCCGGCCCGGTGGTACCCGCAGTCGACCTTGAGCCACGCATGCAACCCCGACCCCGCCAGCGCCTTGGCCGTGTGCAGGTCGTCCAGCACCACGCGCAGGGTCGCCTGCTCGGCGATGCGCCGCACGTGGGGGATGTGCGTCGGGTCGAGCGGAAACGCCCAGGTGAGGTCGGAGAATCCCGCCCGCGCGAATGCTTCGGCCTCGAACAACGTCGACACTGTGATGCCCGCGGCGCCGTGCGCGAGCTGGCGCCGGCCCAGCTCGAGGCATTTGTGCGTCTTGATGTGCGGCCGCAGGCTCACGCCCAGGCGGCGCGCCCGCTCCGCCATGCGCGTGAGATTCCGCTCCACGACGTCGAGGTGGAGCAGCAGGGCAGGGGTTTCGACGTCGATCATCGCGGTCTCCGAACCAGGACCCGGGCCTTGTTGCCGATCGGCAGCAGGCGAAACAGGAAGTACTTCACCGGATTGACGGCGTACGTCTCCCACACCTCGAGCGCGAGCCCGGCGCGCTCGGCGGCGAACGCGAACGACGCGCGGCAGAATTCCTGGACGTGGCCCGGCGCATACGTGGGCGCGTAGTGCCGGCGATGGATGTGCAGCCGGTCGAGCAGGCGCCGCAGCCGCGCATCGAGGGCGTCGATGTTGGGGAACTCGAGCACGCCGACGCCGCCGGGCTTCAACAGATCGCGGATCTTCCGGAGCGCCGCGAGCGGGTCCGGCAGATGCTCCAGCACGTGCGTCAGCACCACGCAGTCCCACGCCTCCGATCCGCCGTTGAACGTCATGATGTCCGACGTCTCGACGTCGAGCCCGAGCTGCGCCCGCACCAGCGCCGTCTGCTCGGGGAACAGCTCGACGCCCTTCACGGTCCAGCCGTCCTTGCGCGCGAGGCAGAGGACGGTGCCGTCGCCGCAGCCCAGATCGAGCAAGCGCCCCGGAGCCGCCGCGTGGCGGCGGATAAAGGCATGAGTCTGCCAGTGGCCGCGATTCTGGCGCGTGGGCGCTTCGGGGTCGACGCGCGAGAGGATGTACTTCTCTTGATTCACGCCGGTGCGCGTGTCGTATACCACGAGCCGGCAGCGTGGGCAGCGGTAGAACCGGTACTGGCGCCGGTCCCCTTGCGTGTAGAACAGCGGCAGGTCGGTGGCGCCGCAGAGCTTGCAGTTCATCCGGTCGGGGAGGAGCCGCCTACTCCGTCACTCGATCCGGCGGCCGGTCACCTCGACCCGCTGGATCCGCTCGATGCGGCCCGAGCCGCCGACGAAGGCGGAGGCGAACCAGCTCGTCAGCCCCACGACGATCGCGCCCAGCGTCGCGGACACGAGGCCGGCCAGCTCGAACCCCGGCACGAGCCACGCCACCACGCCGAGCGAGATGCCGTTCACCACGAAGATGAACAGGCCGAGCGTCAGGACGGTAAGGGGCAGCGTCAGGATCAGGATGATGGGCCGGATCACGGCGTTGACGATGCCCAACAGGAGGGCGGAGACGATCAGGGCGCGCCACCCGGTGATCGTCACCCCCGGCACGATCGTCGCCGCGGCCCACAGGCCGAGGGCGGTGATGACCAGGCGGAAGAAGAAGCCTCTCATGGACGGGAAGATAACCGCCCGGCCACGAATTGCGCGGTCACGCCGGGGCGAACCTGGACGCCGAGCCGGGAGTCGAACAGCACGGACCCGCGCAGCGAGTCCCGTCCCCACCACGCCAGTGACACCCCGGCGAAGGGCCCGACGTCGGCCGGCCAGCCGCTGACGAGCGCCTGCTCCTGCTGGCCGAGCCAGTGCACCGCCAGGGTCTCGGCGCGCGGGGTGCGAAAGACGATCTGTCCGCGAAACCGGCATCTTCGCCCGACGACCACGGTCGTCGTGTCCAACACTACGACGCCGATCCGGAAGCGGTCGCTCATCTGGGGCGAGTCGGGAAAGGTGAGGGTATCGCCCCGCGCCACGACCCAATGGCCCGCGTAGGGGAGGGAGGTTCGCCGCAGCCGCCCGAACTCGTGACCGGAGCAGGGATTCGAGGGCCCGCAGGCGCCGAGCAGAAAGAGACCGGCCAGGACGGGAGTGAGTCCGTGTCCTAAAGGACCGGCCCCTTCAAGGGCACGGGATCCGAACCACGGGGACCACGTGTTAACGGCTCGTATCCGTCGCCACCGCGTTCGCCCGCTGGATCCGCGCGCTCGTCGAGTCGGCCGCGCTCATCGCGCGCCCCACGCCCGACGCGCCCGGGATGCGCGACTTCGCAAGAATGCTGTCGCGCTGGCGCTGCGTGAGCGTGTCGCGGTTCACCGTCTGCTGTGAGCCGCCGCCGTCGGAGCCGCCGCACGCCGCGAGTATCAGGACCAGGGTAGAGAAACCAACTGTCTTCACGGTCGGCCTCCGGTGTGGTCCGTGTCCTAAAGGACCGGCTCGGCGAGAGCGCGCGTCCTTAGGGACGCCCGCCTTGGTCGAGCCGGGGCTTCAGCCCACGGATAACGAACGCTGACGACGTTGACATCTGGCAACTTCGCTACGCGAGCGTACACTTGCAACTCGAGTCTCTTCCGGGAGCCGTTCTATGCACCGCCGTCTGTTCTTCGCGATCGCTCTATTGGCCGCCTGCCGCCAGCCGCCGCTCTCCGAACGCCTGGCCGGCGCCACTTGGGTGGACCTCACCTATCCATTCGATGCGACCACGATCTACTGGCCGACCGCTCGGCCGTTCCGGCTCGAGGTCGTCTCCGCCCAGCGCACGCCGGCGGGCTACTACTATGCCGCCAACAACCTCGCGGCCGCGGAGCACGGCGGCACACATCTCGATGCACCGGTGCATTTCGCCGAGGGCCGCCATACCGCCGATCAAATCCCGCTGACCCAGTTGATGGGGCCGGCGGTCGTGATCGACGTCGTGCGCCAGGCGGACTCGAACGCGGACTACCGCGTGACCCCGGGCGACGTCGCGGCGTGGGAGGCGGCGCATGGCCCGATTCCGGGCGGCGCCGTCGTGCTGATTCGCACCGGGTGGGGGAGCCGCTGGCCCGACCGGGCCCGCTACCTGGGCACGACCAAGACGGGAGCGGCCGCCGTCCCCGAGCTGCACTTCCCGGGGTTGCACCCGGACGCGGCGCAGGTCCTGATCGAGCGGCGTGTGGATGCAGTGGGGATCGACACGCCCAGCATCGACTACGGGCAGTCCACGACCTTCGACAGCCACCAGCGGCTGTTCAACGCGAATATCCCGGCGTACGAGAACGTGGCCCACCTGGACCAGGTGCCCGCGACGGGCAGCTTCGTGATCGCGTTGCCGATGCTGATCAAGGGCGGCAGCGGCGGGCCGCTGAGAATCGTCGCCCTGCTGCCGTAGGCCGCGCTCACAGCGCGGGCAGGGCGTTCTCCTCGATCTCGAACCGGACCGTGATTTGACGGAGCCGCCGGTACACCGGCATGACCAGATGCAGCTGCGGATCAAAGTAGTCTTTGAGCATCGAGGGCCGGGGGTGTTTCAGGTACGTATCCGGATTCTTCCGGACCTCGGCGGCGGCCACGGCGTCCACTTCGTCGCGCGACGCAGCATGCTGGATGATGCACGGGACATGCGTGACCCCCAACATGCGGAGGGCGTAGGCGCGATGGCTGCCGTTGTTCAACACCAGCCGCCGCTCGGCGTAGATCGCATTCAGAAAATTGGAGCCGAGGCCGACGGCAAGGCCGACGACGCCCAGGAACTTGCCGCGTGCAGGGTAATCCTTGATCTGGTCCCCTTGCAGCGGCACAGCCCCCAAAAAGCGCAGGTCGTTCGACGGGGAGATGAAGACGAACGTGTCGTGATGCGCGCGGGACCACTTCACGGGCGGCTCGTCGTGATCGTGCAGGAGGCACGTCCGAAAGATCGTCGCGTCGCTCAACGTTGGGCCCAGCCAGCTGGCGAGCTGCCGGACATAGGTCAGGTCGATGTGCTTCTGATACACGACCAGCCGATCCAGTTCGACGAGGGCCACATCGGTGGGCACGGTGTTGAACCCGTTCTGCACCAGCGGGTCCTCGAGCAGCTCGAGCAGGAGGGGCTCGTACTCCGGTCCCAACTTGCCCATGGGAGGACCGTCCGCGATCCCCGCCTCCTCGGTTTCGAGGCGGCGGATGCGTTCATGGGCAGCCTGCCACCTGGCCGCCAGGTCGGCTTCGTCCGGCGGCGTCACGGCGTGACTCCGAGCGAAGTGGAGCATGTCCCGCAGGCGCGGGCGGCCGGTCAAGTACAGGTACTCGTCCGCCTTGACGTCCGGCGCTGCCTCCGGCTGCGTAGCGCCCCCCGACGCCCGCGGCTGGACCGGGGTTCGAGCTTCTCGCGTCACCACCATGACCAGACCTCCACTCTGACGGTCCGGGCCGCGCGCCGCGTGACCACCTCCACGATGCGCCTCGGCCCGCAATAGATCTTGGCCCACCCCGTCATGCCCGGTTTGAGGAGCAGGTGCGGGTTGTCGATCCGGGTCGTCACGATGAACGCACGGCCGGCGACGGTACTGCTTCCGGAGGTCGTCGCCACGGCCGTCTGCGCCCCGGCGATGGAGCTGCCGTCCGCGGCCGTCGCGATAGCGGTCACCGTGCCGCGAAACACCGACCCCGGCATCGCCCGCACGCGGAGCGCGACCGGCTGACCGACGCGGACGTCGGCGATGTCCTTTTCCGAGACCACGATCTGCGCCATCACCGCCGTGAGGTCGTAGATCTTCGCAATCAGGGCTCCCCGGCTGACGAGTTGGCCCTGCAGTTCCTTCAGCTGCCGGGCCGGCGTTGCCACAACGCCCGTCACGGGGCTGGTGACCGTCAGCTCGCGGGCCTCGCCGGCGAGGAACCGCCGCTGCGTCTCGAGCAACGCGAGCCGCGCGCGCGACGCCTCGATGTCCTCCGGGCGGTTGCGTCGGAGCAGCAGGTCGAGCCGGCGGCGGGCCTCGGCCACGTCGTTTTCGGCGGTCTTGGCCGCCTCTTGCGCGGCTTCCAACTCCTGCCGGGTCGCGGCGCCGCTGGCAAACAGGCTCGCGACCCTGGCTGCGTGCCCCTGGGCGTACCCGAGGCGATCCTCGGCCCGGGATACGGCGGCCCGCCCCACGGCGACCTCTTCGGCGGTGGGGCCCGTTTCGAGCTTGTGCAGCACGGCGCGCGTCTCGCGGATCGCCGGGTCCGACTTCCGCAGCTCGTTGATCAGGGTGTGATTCCACAGTCGGGCGATCACGTCGCCCGCCCGCACCTCGTCGCCCTCGGTGACCAGAATCTCCTCGACGATCCCGTCGACGCCTGTCCGCACGTCGGCGTTCTCTTCGGGAAGGACGGTAAAGCCGCCCCCGATGCGCAGCTGCATGCGGCCGAATACGAGAAGCGCCAGCAGCGCCGCGGCCCCCGCCAGCCAGATCGCGCGACGCCGCGATCGAGGCTTTCGCGCCTTCTTCGCGGCCTTCGCGGGCGCCGCGTCGTCGTCGCCGTTGTCCGACGGGTCGGCAGCGGCGGGCGATCCGCCGAACAGCCCGCGAAACCGGCGCTGCGACTTCAGCCCGATGACGCTGGTCAACGCCATGAACGCCAGTGGCTGGCGGTTATCGATCAGCCACTCCCCCGCGGTCACGGCGACATAGCCTAAGAGCGACAGCGAGCCGACCGCGGCCAGGAGACCGTACGCGAGGTACGCGCGGCGCTCGCGCCGCGGGATCTTGGAGGCGCGCTCGCGCCCGGCGCCGAACAGGCCCTTGACCGCGCGCCCGACGTAGCGAAACGCCTTCCGCCGGAGATTGGGGAGCTCCAGGTAGTCGCTGAGCAGGTAGTAGCCGTCGAGCTTGATCAGGGGATTGAAGTTGAAGAGCGTCTTGACCCCCGAGACCGTCATCACCGTCAGCGCGAGGTGGTTCACCGTGGTGTCCGGCTCCGTCAGGCGCCAGGCCAGCGTGGCGAGCGCCCAGAGAAACAGCTCGAAGTACGGACCGGCGAACGCCACCCACAGCCGTTTGGACTTCTCCGGAAACAGCCAGGCGTCGCTCACGTTCGTGTAGAGGCCCGGCGTGAAGTAGATCAGCATGACGCCAAGCTCGTGCACGTCGCCGCCAAACCGCTTGCAGGTCAGGCCGTGCGCGAATTCGTGAGCGGAGCCCACGACGAAGAAGACCGCCAGCAACAGGGGGATCGCCGCTGGCCGGTAGAGGCGGGCCAGTTGCTGGGTGAGCTCGCCCCAGTGCGCGACCGCGATCGCGGCCGCCAGCACGACGGCAGCCGCTGAGAGGATCAGAAAATGCGGCGTGAAGAAGCCCCGGACCCGGGGCAGGAGCCGATCGAACAGGCGGTTCGGGTCGAGCAGCGGATACCGGAGGTACAGCAGGCTCCCGCGCACGCCTTCGCGCGCCCGTGGCTCCGTTCCGTCGAGCAGCCCCGCCTTCGCGAGGCGCTCGATGAACGCGCTCAGGGACGCGGCGGGCAGCGGTGCGCCGAATCTGGCTTCGGTGCGTTCGCGCACCACCTCAAGCGGCGTCTCACCGTCGAGCTGCTGCGCGATGAACTGCTCGCTCTCGCCGAAGCGAAAGAACGTCCCGGCAACGGAGTCCTTAATGACAAAAACGGGACCGCCCCCGTCGGCGCCCTCCTGCCGACGGATCGTCAAATCGCCGCGGAGCTTCGGCAGAGTTTGCGTCACGACGCCAGGTTCCCACCTCCACTAGGGAGCACACGGGAAGGCCGCGGGGATGGGTTCCCGCGGCCTTCCCGTTACGGCAGCACGCTACGAGCTACAGCTCCCGTGGGTCTTGGACTTGGAACTCTGCGAGCCTGAACAGCTGCTGCCGTCGTTGCTGCGGTACGAGCTGCCGCTGCAACCGTCGTCGCCGCCGTCGCCGCTTTCTTGGCCGCCGCCGCACAGGCCGACGCAGACTGACAGCCCGAAGCTTAGACACGGGGCCACGCGTTCCTCGAGCCGTTCGAGCTCGGGATTGAGGTGCCTCATGTGTTTCACCTCCCCTCGATGGAGCGAATGAACCGCTGACGCGGCTTCGAGGGGGCAGCAAGCTCTGTGCCCCAACGATCGGCTAGTCGCTGGAATCGCAACGGGTTATCGTTACGCCGCGCGCAGTCGACGGGGCTTGACTGCGACAGCACGCTGCCGGCCCGGTCCGCTGTGCGTCGCCGAGGGTGAGTTGTCGCGCGTATCGTCGAGCAAGTGCGACAATCGCGACGGGTCAGAGTTGTCGATGAAGCACGTCGGCGTCGGCGCATCATCGGGGCGAGGCATTCTTCCGGTGCGCCCCCCGCGGGCCCACGCACCAAGATGAGGCGTCCTAGGCCGGCAGCCCCGCTCGAAGCACTTCCTCCATCACATCGCCGAAACGGTCGATCTCCCCGAGCGTCGTGTAGACGTTCGGCGTAATCCGCAGGCAGTTGAACTCGGGATGCGCGATCGCCGTGACGATGATCCGGTGCCGGTCGTACAGGTAGGAGGTGACCTTGCCCACGTCGAGCTGCGCGGGCGTGAACGACGCCAAACCGCACGACTGCGCCGGGTCGTACGGCGTGAGAATCTTGACTCCGGGCAGCCGCTCGAGCCGTTTCGCCCAGCGGTCCCGCAGGTAGCGCAGCCGCGCCGCCTTGCGCTCCGGGCCGATCCCGTCGAGGAACCCGAGCGCCTCGGCGATGGCGTTGTGGTTCGCGGCCGGGTGGGTGCCGATCTCCTCGAACTTCCGGATGTCACCGTTCATCTCCGGCGGCGCCGCCATCAGCGGCCAGATCTTTTCGATCTTCGTCCGCCGCACGTACAGGAACCCCGTCCCGATCGGCGCGGTCAGCCACTTGTGCAGGCTCGTGCCGTAGTAATCGCAATCCAGCTCGTCGCGCGTGAACGGGAAGTGCGCGTAGGCGTGCGCGCCGTCCACGATCACCTCAATGCCCCGCGCGCGCCCCAGCTGGCAGATTCGCTTCACGGGGAAGATCTGTCCCGTGAGGTTCGTGATGTGACAGATGTGGATGACCTTGGTGCGCGGGGTGATCGCCTGGGCGATCCGATTGTAGAGATCGTCCTGCGAGGGCGGTGGCACGGGGAACGTGATCTGCTTCAGGACGATCCCATCCCGCCGCTCGCGCTGCTTCCACGTCGTGATCATCCGCGGGTAGTCCTGCGTGGTCGTCAGGACTTCGTCCCCGCGCTCGAGCGGCAGGCCGAGCTGGACGATCTCCAGCGCCTCACTCGCGTTCCGCGTGATCGCCATCTCCTCGGGGTCGCATCCGAAACTCGCCGCGAGTCGCCGGCGCACCCCTTCGATCTCCGGCTCGATCCAGCCCCACATTGTGATCGCCGGTGCCTGGTTCGAGACGGCGAGATACCGCTGGAGCGCCGCCTGCACGACCCGCGGGCTCGGCGCCACGCCGCCGTTGTTCAGGTTGATCAGCCCGCGATCGATCTCGAACGCCTGCTGGATCTCCCGCCAGAAATCTTCGTCCGCGGCGACCTCCTCTGGCCGGCGGCCCTCGACTGCGCGGGTCGCACTAACCACGCACGCCAGGGCGTCGTTCCTGAGGGCGGGAACCGTGGCCGTGGCGGCCACGAGGGAACGGAGAAAGCCGCGGCGCGTGGGCATCACGATCCCTTCAACCAGCGGCGGATCACGAACGTGTACACGCACACGTTCACGACCAGAACGGCGGTCCCCAGCACGACCTGCACCTGGGGGGTCAAGCCGCCCGGATAGATCACCGGCATGATGTAGTGCTCGATGAACCCCCCGTGATAGCCCTCTGCGCCGGCTTTCGTGCGCAGGTGGTTCTCCAGCGGCGTGAGGGGGCAGACCCAGTGGCCGTACTCGATCAGAATGCCCCAGGCAGCGCACGGCAGGTGAACCGCGGCGACCCAACGCCAGCGCCATGCCAGGAAGCCCCCGAAGACCACGAACCCGATGAACAGGGCGTGGCCCACGACTACGGTGTTTGCGAGGAGTCGGTAGAGCATGCCTAGGAAATACGGCAAAACCCCCCGCCCGGCCAGGGCCGGACGGGGGGTTCGCCGAAGCAACCGACGGTCAGGCGTCGGCGTCGCCGCCCTCGCAGACTTCGCTGAAGCTGCCGGGGCCCGCCGTCACCGTGCACGTCGCGAACAACCCGCCATAGCATTGAGTGAACGAACGGGACGAGCGCGAAACGCTACATCGTCGCTCCGTGCGGCCGATGTGACCGGCCACGCCCTCCGAGGTTAGCCGATCACACCACCGCCGAGCAGCCGGTCGTCCGCGTCGTACAGGACGCCCGACTGCCCGGGCGTGATCGCCCGGACGGGCTCTGCCAGCCGGAGCGCGATGCGGTCGTCTCCGATCGCATCGACCGTGCCTGGGACGGCCCGGGCCCGGTACCGGCACTGCACCCACACGGCGTCCCCAGGACCGAGCAGCGGATGGTCGGCCAGCCAGTTGACCTCCTCGAGGGACAGCGCGTGTCCGAACAACTCCTCCCCGCGCCCGACGACCACCTCGCGCGTGTCGGGCCGGATCGCGACGACGTAGCGCGGCTCGTCGAATCCGCCGGGCAACCCCTTCCGCTGCCCGATGGTGTAGCGCGCGAACCCCGCATGCCCGCCGATCACGTCGCCGTTCGTCGTGACGAGGTTGCCCGGCGCGAGCGCGGGAGCGTCGGCCGGCAGATGGCGTTCGAGAACGCTGACGTAATCGTCATCCGGCACGAAGCAGATCTCGACCGACTCCGGCTTTTCGGCGGTGAGGAGGCCAAGCCGCCGCGCCACCGCGCGTGTCTCCGCCTTGGTCCGGGTCCCGACTGGCGTGAGCATGCGCCGCACCACGGTATGATCGATCCCCCACAAGAAGTACGACTGGTCCTTCTGGGCGTCGCGCCCGCGGTACAGGGCGCCGTCCCGCGCGATGGCGTAGTGCCCGGTCGCGACGTAGGCGCAGTCGAGCGCGTCGGCGTGGTGCAGGAAGTCGCGGAACTTGGTGAACGAGTTGCAGCGCACGCACGGGATCGGCGTACGCCCCCGCGCGTACTCCGCGACGAAGTTCGCGATCACGTCCCGCCCGAACTGGTCCTCCAGGCTCAGCACGTAATGCGGGATGCCGAGTTTGTGTGCCACGAGCTTCGCGTCGGTGATCGAGTCGAGCGAGCAGCAGGGCCGGTCGGGGACGCTGTCGCCGTAACAGAACAGCTTCATCGTCGCGCCGATGACCTCGTATCCCTGCTCGACCAGCAGGGCCGCCGCCACGGAGCTGTCGACTCCGCCCGACATGGCGACGAGAACCCGGGGCCTCATCTGGCCGTCCGGCCGTCCGCCCGTCTGCCCGTCCGCCGTCACCGGTGCAGCACCGCGGAGAGAGCGCGGACCTTCTCGACGATCTTCGGGATGGCGGCCGCCAGGGCGTCCACGTCCTCCGCCGCGTTGTCCTTGCCGAATGAGAACCGCAGCGCCGCGACGCCCAGCTCGCGGGGCACCCCCATCGCGGAGAGCACGTGCGACGGCTCGACCGCACCGGTGCTGCACGCCGAGCCGGAGGAGCACGCGATACCGGCGAGGTCGAGGTGCATCAGCATCGCCTCGCTGTCGGTGCCTGGGATGGACACGTTGGAGACGTGCGGCGCCCGCTCTCCCTGCCAGCCGTTGATCACGGCGTCGGGGATGATCTCGACCAGCCGCCGCTCCAGCTCGTCGCGCAGGGCGGCCAGGCGGCCGGCCAGCTCCGCCTGCTCCCGCGCCGCCAGCTCGGCCGCCGTTCCCAGCGCCACGATCCCGGGCACATTCTCGGTGCCCGGGCGGATCCCGAACTGCTGGCCCCCGCCGTGGATGATGGCCTCGACCGCGTGGCGATCGCGCACGATGAGGGCGCCGATGCCCTTGGGAGCGCCGATCTTATGGCCGGAGAGGGTGAGCAGAGTGCAGGGGACGTCGCGCAACGAGACGGGGACCTTGCCGAACGCCTGGACGGCATCGGTGTGGAACAGCACCCCCGTCTCGCTACATCGCCTGGCGATGCGCGCGACCGGCTGCACCGTCCCGACCTCGTTGTTCACCCACATCACGCTCACCAGCGCCACGCCGCGGGCGAGGGCGGCATCGAGCGCCGCCTGGTCCACCGTACCCGAGGCGGTGACGGGCAGGATGATTTCCTCGCCGCCCAGGTGCTGCACCGCATGCGCGGCGGCGAGCGCCGCCTTGTGCTCCGTCGCCGATACCGCCACGCGGAACGGGCCCCCCCGGTCGCGCGCGGCGAGGGCCGCCCCGATGATCGCCAGGTTGTCGGCCTCGGTGCCGCCCGACGTGAAGATCACCTCGTTCGGCTCGGCGCCCAGGGCCTCGGCGACCTGCCGCTTGGCGGCCTCGATCCCGGCCCGCGCCGCGCGGCCGAACCGGTGTGCGGACGACGGGTTCCCGAAGGCGTCCTTCCCCAAGTAGGGAAGCATCGCCTCCAAGACCTCGGGCCGCACCGCCGTCGTGGCGGCGTTGTCGAGATAGACCACGCGCTTGGTCATGAGCGGGGAAATCTATCGGTTACAGGGACTGGACGCCAAGCTCGACCACGTCCGCCACCTCCAACGTCTCGTACGTGAAGAACGGCTCGCCGTAGGGGCGCCGGATGAGGGAGCCGTAGTGGGCCGACTGGACGCGGATCAGCTCGTACAGGTCCTGCCCGGTCGGAAAGACCTCTCCCGCCGCCTTCGCGCCGTCGAACTGCGAGGCGTAACACCGGATAGCCTGCATCTTGGCGTCGAAGGTGTTCGAGATGTCCACCACGAACGACGGCTTCACCGTGTCTTCGCGGTACGCGAGGGCGTACAGCAGCTTGAATGGCCGGTGCGGTTCGCCCGCCGGCCCGTACTTGGCCAGCCCGGCGAGGTAGCAGGCGTCGCGCCCGAGCTCGGAGGCGATGCGGTGATCGGGGTGGCGGCCGACGGGATACGGGAGGATCACGACCCTCGGTTTCGTTCGACGTATCATTTCAACGATTTTCGTCCTCGACGTTTCATCGTTGGCCAAGTGCGCATCGGGGAGCCCGGCGTTGAGGCGCACCGCGACGCCCAGCGCCTGCGCGGCCCGCGTGGCCTCCGCGGCGCGCGTCGCCGCGTCGCCGCGCGTGCCGCTCTCGCCCTGGGTCAAGTCGAGGATGCCGACGCGATGCCCGGCCCGCGCCGCCTTCGCGAGCGTGCCCCCACACGTGAGCTCGGCGTCGTCGCGATGCGCGGCGATGGCGAGGAGATCGACGAATTCCGTCACGTGGGGGCGGCTCCTTTCTAAACGGGATGCGAGATGCGGGATGCGAGATGCGGCGGTGCCGTTGCGCATCCCGCATCCCGTATCCCGCATCTCGCTATTCGTATCGCAACGCTTCCACCGGATCCAGCCGCGCGGCCCGGTTCGCCGGCACCAACCCGAACACGACGCCCACGGCGATCGAAACGACGGTGGCCACCGCCGCGCTCCACACGGGCACGCTGGTGGAGAACTCCAACAACCGCTTGAGCGCTTCCCCCACGCCCAGTCCCAGGGCGATCCCGATGATGCCGCCCATCAGCGTGAGCGTCGCCGCTTCGACCAGGAACTGCCACAGGATTTCCCGCCGCGTGGCCCCCATCGCCTTGCGCAGGCCGATTTCCCGGGTGCGGTCGGTGACCGAGACCATCATGATCGCCATCACGCCGATGCCACCCACTAGCAGGGCCACGCTGGAGAGCGCGACCATGACGCCGAAGAACGCACCCGTGAGGCTGTCGAGGACATCGAGAATCTGGTCCTGGGTGATGATATCGAAGGTATTGGGGATCCCGGGCCGCAGCCGCCGCTCCTTCCGCATCGCCGCGATGACCTGGTCCTTGACCCGGTCCATCGACACGCCGGGCCAGCCCTTGGCCGCGATGAAGAGCCCGTTGGTCTGATCGTAATCGAAGTTATGTCGGGCCATCTCGTAAGGTACGATGACCCCGGTCTCCTGGCCCGGCGGCTCGAAGATATTGTCGGGTCGCTGATAGATCCCGATCACCTTGAGCGCAA
>DASYQX010000072.1:0-23121 GCA_036004985.1 Gemmatimonadales bacterium | reverse complement strand
TTCGGCACGCTCAACGGCTCGATGATGACGGCGCCGCGGATTTTTTTTGCGGCGGCCGAGGACGGGCTGTTGCCGCGCGCCATCGCGCGGGTCGATCCCCGCACCTCCGCGCCCACGGGAGCGGTGGTGTTGATGGTCGTGATGGGCGTGATCTTCATCCTCATCCGCACGTTCCAGGATCTGGCCGACCAGTTCATCATCGGCATCTGGCCGTTCTACGCGCTGGCGGTGGCGGGCGTGTTCGTGCTGCGGCGCACGCGTCCGCAGCTCGAGCGGCCGTATCGCACCTGGGGCTTCCCGGTGGTGCCGCTCCTGTTCCTGGCGGGCGCCGTGTTGCTGTTGGGGAACTATCTCGTATCGGAGACGCGGAAGTTCGCGCTCGACATCGGCATGATTCTCCTCGGGATGCCGGTGTATGTGGTGTGGCGGCACTGGAGGTCGCGGACGCCGCAGCCGCCCGCTGCTTGACGCCTTTTGGGACGGGGCGCACATTTACCGCGCCCGTGAAGCACTCTGCTACGGCTCAACTCTTCTGCGGAGACTCGGCACGATGACATTCTTTTTGGTCCGACTCAGCGCGCGCTGGGGCGCCGCGGCATTGGCGTTGGCGCTGCTGGCGCCGGTCCGGCCCGCTGCGGCCCAGGGCGTGACCTCGGGGGCGATCGTCGGGACGATCACGGACGACGCCGGCGCCGGCGTGCCCAACGCCGTCCTGACCTTGAGGAACGGCTCGACGGGCCAGCGCTACTCCGGCCAGTCGCGCGCGGACGGTCGGTTCTATTTCGAAAACGTCCAGGTGGGCGGCCCCTACGTCCTCGAGGCGCGGGCCCTCGGCTTCACGCCGAACCGGTCGGACCCGTTCACGTTGCGGCTCGGCGAGCGGAGCGTGCAGGACCTCACGCTCCAGCGGGCGGCGGTCGAGCTGACCGGCGTGACCGTGGAGGCCGAGGCGAATCCGCTGCTCTCCCCGGCGCGGACGGGGGCGCAGTCCTTCGTGTCGGAGAGCGCGCTCGCCCGGCTCCCCACCCTCGGTCGGAGTTTCATCGACTTCGTCAACACTGTCCCGCAAGTCGTCTCGGCTGGTGTGCCTGGCGCGTCCGTCGGCGGCCAGAACAACCGCTTCAACAACATCCAGGTCGACGGCGGCGTGAACAACGACGTCTTCGGCCTGTCGGCGAGCGGGACGCCGGGCGGCCAGGCGAACGCGCATCCCATCTCGGTCGAGGCCGTCAAGGAATTCCAGGTGCTGATCGCGCCGTTCGACGTGCGGCAGGGCAGCTTCTCGGGCGGCCTGATCAATGCGGTCACCAAGTCGGGCACCAATCTGTTCCGCGGCTCGGCGTTCGGGTACCTCCAGAACGAGGGCCTGGTCGGGCCGGACCTTGGTGGCAGGGATGCGACGGAGTTCTATCAGCGGCAGTACGGTTTCACCGTCAGCGGCCCCGTGATCCGCGACCGCGTGCAGTTCTTCGTAGCGGCTGACCTCCAGTCGCGGGCAAACCCATTCGGTGGCCAGACGATCGGCGCGGACACATCGTTGGGCCTTGACTCCGCCAACATCGGTATCCGCCGGACGACCGCCGAGCGCGTCGCGCAAGTCCTGAGCACCAACCCGGCGTACGGGTTCGATCCCGGCACGTTCACGGCCCCATCGATCGAGAATCCCGACCGCAACTTCTTCGGCAAGGTGACGACCCAGCTCGCCACCAATAGTCAGCTTGAGCTGTCTTACAACTATGTCAAAGCCTCGAGCGACGTCTTGATCCGCAACTCGACCTCGGCGATCGGACGCGATGGATACGAGTTATCGAACAGCGGTTACGTGCAGGCGAACGTCACGAACACGGCCCGGGCGAAGGTGATGACGCAGCTATCGCGTGGCCTGGCGAACGAGCTGCTGGTTGGCTACAACCGGATCCGGGATCACCGCGAGATCCCGAACCGCGTGCCTCTGATCTTTGTCGGAGGGGACCGCGCCGGCACGAACATCGCCGCCGGTGCGGAGCGGTTCTCCCATGACAATTTGCTCAACCAGGACATCGTCGAGATCACGGACAACCTGACCGTGCCCGTAGGTTCTAAGCACCTCGCGACGGTGGGGGTGCACAACGAGTTTTTCCATTTCGTGAACGGCTTCTTTCCCGCGTCGCTCGGCGTCTGGAGCTTCGCCGACACGACGGCGCTCAAGAACGTGACGCCCAATCGCTACGAGATTGCTTTACCTCTCCGGCCGGGCGGCCCCACGGCGGACTTCCACGTCAAGCAGTGGGGTTTCTACGCCCAGGATCGGTGGGCTCCGGACCCCCGGCTGACCGTCACACTCGGCCTCCGCGTCGATATCCCCGTGATGGACAAGCCGAACAGCAATCCGGCGCTCGTCACCGCGCTCGGGGTGAATACGGGCGACTTTCCAACCGGCAACGCCATGTGGTCGCCGAGAGTGGGCTTCAACTATGACGTACGTGGTAATGGGGAGACCCGGCTGCGCGGCGGGGCCGGCGTGTTCAGCGGCCGCCCTCCGTACGTGTGGATCTCGAATGCGTTCGGCAACACCGGCCTCGAACAGGCCACCCTGACCTGCACGGCCGCCGGCACCATACCGACGTTCACGATCGACGTGGACGCACAGCCACAGGTATGCGCCGGCGGTGGCGCGCCGACGCCTCCCATTCCGTCCATCGTCTACTTCGAGCCGGATTTCAAGTTCCCGCAGAACCTCAAACTCGCGCTCGGGCTCGATCATCAGCTTCCAGCGGGTATCGTCGGGACATTCGACTTCGTGTACACCAAGTCGATCAACCAGTTCTACATCACGGACGTGAACCTGAACGGTATCGTGGGGTTCGCGGCGGGCGAGGGCGGTCGCCCGCTGTACGGCACACCCACGACCAACGGGTCGGGAGTATCACGCGTCTCCGCGGGGTTCCGGGACGTCCTGCGGCACCGCAACGAAGGTCAGGACCGCGCGCTCCAAGTAACGGCGGAACTGCAGAAGCGCTTCAGCGAGGGGGTGGAGTTCCGCGCAGCCTACACCTACTCCCACAGCGAAGATCTCTTCTCGCTCGGCTCGAGCATCGCCAGCTCCAACTACCGCTTCACGGTGCTCGACGGCACCCTCGAGAACCGCAACTTGCGGACGTCGATCTTCGACATTCCACACAAGCTGCAGATGACGGGTATCTTCGGGCTGCCCTACGGCTTCAACCTGTCTCTTGTCTACATCGCCCAATCGGGCCACCCGTACACATACGTCGCCTCGACTGATGCCAACGGGGACGGCTTCACGGGAAACGACGCCATCTACGTCCCGCGCGACCGGTCCGATATCGCGCTCGCCACGCCGGGTGACTCGACGGCGCTCTTCGCGTTCATCAACAGCGAGGCATGCCTGCGGGACAACAAGGGGCACATCCTGCCGCGCAACAGCTGCCGCAATGGCTCGATCAATATTCTGAACGCGCGCTTCGTGAAGGCGATCCCCACGATCAGCGGCCAGAGCCTCGAACTCTCACTCGACATCTTCAACTTACTTCACCTGCTGAACCGCGACTGGGGCCAGTTCCGTGAAACCTCGGGCTTCGAGAACCTCAACCGGCTGCGCATGACGACATACGACGCGACGTTCGGACGGGGCGTTTACGCGTTGGTCCCCGTGCAACGCGACTTCCCCAGCCAGACCGCTTCCCGCTGGCGTGTGCAGCTGGGAGGGAAGTACATCTTCTAGGAAAGGCCGAAGACGGGCGGCCCTACGTCTGGGCCTTGCGCAGCAAATACACCGCCGCCACCGCGACCAGGATGTTCGGCACCCAGGCCGCGAGCCCCGGCGGCATCACGCCGCCCGCCCCCACCGCCTTCGACAGCTGGAACAAGAGCAGCACGATGAACGTCGTGCCCAGGCTCACGGCCACGCCCCACGCGGCGCCGGCGCGCGGCGACGAGATCGCCAGCGGCGCCCCGAACAGCGCGATCAGCACACAGATGCACGGAATCGCGATCTTGAGCGCCCGCTCCACCCGCAGCTTCCGCGCGTCCGCGCCGCTCCGCGCCAGGGCGTCGATGTAGCGCCCCAGCTCCGCGTAGCGCATCTCGTCCGGCGCCTTCGGCTCGGCGAGCAGGTCCATCGGCCGCTCGCGCAACACCCGTGTCCGCAACGAGTCGAACTGGAACGCGAACTCCTCGGACGGCCCCGCCAGATAGCGCAGCACGCCCCCGTGCAACGTCCAGCGCTGCGTCGTGTCGCCATAGGCGCCCCGCTGCGCCGCCAGCACGATCGTCGGATACGCGGCCCCCGTCCCCTCCCGCTCCAGGATCAGGTCCTGCATCTGGCGGCTCGCGAGATCGAGCGACCGGATCGCGTAGACCCAGCCGCCGTCCGCCCGGTACACGAAGTTGTAGCGCGCCGTCGTGGACCGGATCGCCCGCTCACCCAGCAGCTCGAGGCGGCGCGTCGTCACCACCGGCGCGATCTCGCCCAGCACGAGCCCCAACGCGAACGCCGCCGCCGCGGCCAGGAACAACGGCCGCACCAGGCGGTGGAACGAGATCCCCGAGGCCTTCGCCGCCGTCAGCTCGGAGTGCCGTCCCAACGTCCCGACCGTGAACACCGTCGCGAACAGCACCGCTACGGGCAGCACCAGGAACATCTTCTCGGGCAGGTCGTACACGTACGACAGCGCCACCGCTCCCTTGGTGATCCCGCGACTCAAGTAGGTGTCGAGCTTGTCGGTCAGGTCGATCACGATCACGAGGATGGGGAATCCCAGGACCGTGACGAGGAACACGCGGAGCCACTCCCGCACCAGATAGCGGTCGAGGGTCCTCACGCCCGGAGCCGTCGCCGGAGGGTCACGGTCCAGCCGAACAGGGCAGCCCGCAGGTCGTCCCAGTCGCCGCCGTGCGCCGTGCTCCCCTCGCGCCGCACCGACCACAACAGCCCGAGGCCCACCGCGGTGAACAGCAGGTTGGGCGTCCACATCGCGAGGAACGGGGAGATGATGAGCCGGTCCCCCAGCTCCTCGCCGCCGATCAGCCCCACATAGTAGACGGAGAACACGGCCAGGCTCGTGCCGATCACCAGCCCCACGCCGCCGCGCGGGAATCGGATCGCGAGCGGGACGCCGAGCACCGCGAAGATCACGCACGCCGCCGAGATGGCGAGCTTCTTCTGGATCTCGACCTCGTAGATGGCGGCCCGCTGCCGGGACGCGCGCACCCGCTGGTCGAGCGACGCCGTCGCGCCCGTCGTGATCAGCGACGTCGTGGGCTGCTGTGTCACCGAGCGGACGGGGCTGGGTCGAGGGCGGGGGGACGGCGGGGCGGGCTGCTGCGCCTGCAGCTCCGCGGGTCCCACCAGGCCGGCCGCGGCGCCGAGCAGGCGGCAGTAGAGACCCAGCCCCGCCGTCGCAGGCCCGGCGGGTGCCGACGAGAAGGCGGGATCGGCGGGCGCCGCGCCCAGCCGGATCAGCCGTCGCAGGTCCTGGACCACCGCGTCGCGGGCATCGCGCCGGGCCCGGCGCGCATCCTCGCGCGCCTGCGCCACGACCTGCCGCATCCCGCAGATCGTCATCTCGCGGTCGCCGCGGTAGGTATCGTTCTCGGTGCGCTCCAGGGCGTTGGCGATGCCGGCCACGCGGATGCGGTTGGTGCGGTAGAACGTCCGGTTGAACTGGTCGGGCTCCGTCCGCTTCACTTCTTGGATTTCGCCGTCGAGCAGGGTGAGGTACAAATCGGTTCCACCAGGGGTATAAGCCATCCGGCCCGAGTCGGCGGTGATGATGCGGCGCCGCTCGGCGTCCTCCAGGTCGTAAATCGTCACATCCTTGAGCCGGTTCGAGGCGGGGTCGATACGGGCGGCGCGCAGGAAGAACTGCCCCGACACCACCTCGTTGATCACCTGTTCCTTCAATTGAAAGGTCGGCTTCTTGCGCTGGATGTCGACGAGCAGAGTGCGCAGCCGGTGATTCGACCGCGGCAGGAGCTGGTCGTTCCACGCGAGCGCGAACACGCCCACGACCACCGCGCCGCCGAGCACCGGGACCAGGAGCCGCCCCACGCTGATGCCGCTCGCCTTCATCGCCGTCACCTCGTTGTCGGCGGCGAGACGGCTGAAGGCATGCAGGACCGCGACCAGCACCGCCATCGGCAGCGTCATCGCGACGATGAACGGGAGCGTCAACACGAACACCTCGAGAATGACGCTGCCGGGCAGCCCCTTGCCGACGAGGTTGCCGAACTGCTTCGCCACCTGGTTGACGAGCATCGCGCAGGTGAGCGCCGCCAGCGCGTAGGCGAGCGGAGGAAGATGTTGCCGGAGGATGTAGCGGTTGAGGATGCGCACGGTCGGTCGCGCCATTATATTCGGCACTCCAAGTCTCTACAAGGGATGCGGGTCGGCTTCCTTGCCCTCGCGCTCGTCATACCCCAGGCTCGCGCGCAGGAGCCTCCCCGTCCTCCTGCATTCCGCGCGAGCTTCGGCTTGCGGTCCCCCCTGTTGACGCCGCCGCGCCACGCCGCGCTCGCCCCCGGCGGGCGCCTCGGCTCGCGCGTGCCGCCCGCGCTGATCGCCGCCGCGTGGGTCGACGCAGTGCTCGCGGCCCGCCGGCCCGCGCTTGCACCCGCGACCGGGACAGCGGCGCTCGCCGCGGCCGCGCCCGGCCCCGAAGCAGCGGCGCCGGCGCCGCCGCGCCCCTTCCAGGCGGCCGGCGTCACGGGCCTGCTCGGCCCGTACGCCGATCTCGGCATGCAGCTGAACCTGCGGTTCGAGCTCAAGGCCGATCAGTTCCGCAACCTGCGCTGCTCCTCGGAGGAGCGCCGCTTCGCCATCTCCGGCTGCAATGCCGGGTTTCCCACGATCAGCCCGAATCCCCAGTATGCGATCCGCACCGCGGGCGTCGTGGGCCAGCGGCTCCACATCAACGTGGACTTCGACAGCCAGCGCGAGTTCGACGCCAACAACAACCTGCAAGTGTGGTACGAGGGGCTCGAGGACGAGATCCTGCGTCGCGTCGAAGCGGGCAACGTCACCTTCCAGGCGCCGCCGTCCCGGTTCATCAGCGCCGCGATTCCGGCCAACAACTTCGGCGTGCAGGCGATCGCCCAGGTCGGGCCCCTCGAGTTCCGCGGGATTTTCGCCCAGCAGAAGGGCAACGTGGTGAAGGACCGGTTCTACACGGTCGGGGAGACGACGAGCCAACCGATCGACCGTGAGGCGCGGGACCTCGACTACGAGCCCGGCCGGTTCTTCTTCGTCATCGACCCCGCGGCCCTGCCCGGGTACCCGGCGGTGGACATCCTCGCGCTGGACGAGACGCCCCGGCCCGACGCGCTCACCGTCGGCAACCTGCACGTCTACCGCCGCCGCGCGGTGGCGACGGGGTCGGCCGGCAATCAGAACGCGGGCGGCGTGCGCGCGGTGGCGTGCGGCGCGACAGCTGTCCCGATCGACTGCCCCGTCCAGCGCGAGGGACCGTTCGAATGGGAAATCCTCCAGGAGGGCAAGGACTACTACGTGGACGCGAGCGGGACCTGGTTCGCGCTGGCGAACCGGCTGGACCAGAATGACTACCTGGCCGTGTCGTATATCACGGCGAGCGGCGCCGACTCGATCGGCACGTTCCCCGTCGCGGCCAAGCCCGATACGTTGATCGACACGCTGCGGCTGGTGTACGACCCGAAGCCCGGCGTCACCGCTGCCTCCCCCTCTTTTCGGTTCGAGATCCGCAGCGCCTATCGCGTGGGTGGGAGCGAGGTGGACCGTCAGTCGGTGGACCTGGCGCTCACCGTCAACCGGCGCGAACGATCGGCCAACGGCCAGACCTATCTGGCGCTGCTCGGGCTGGCGCTCGAGAACGATCCCAACCGGTTCGACCAGTACAACCGGCTGTTCCCGCGCGCGCGGGATCCGAACCAGGGCGCGCCGGTGCGGGACTACTTCGCGATCCTCCCCCACCTCACGCCGTTCGCCGATTCCACGCGGCTCGCCCCATCGGAGCGCAACGACTCGCTGTACCGCACCCCCCGCCTTTACCTCGCGACCCAGGGGCCGCCCTCGGTGTTCGCGGTGCGGCTGCACGTGGAAGCCGATGCGTCCGCCGATCGCTCCGTGCTCGCGCTCAACAGCTTCCAGATCCGCGAGGGGAGCGAGCGGATCTACGTGCGCAACACCCTCCTGACGCGCAACGCCGACTACACGATCGACTACACGACCGGGCAGGTGCAGTTCAAGAACTCCGACTCGCTGTTTCAAGGGGGCGTGGCGCAGGTGCGCGCTCAGTTCGAGGAGCGCGCCGCCTTCACGATCGCGCCGACCTCCATCTACGGCCTCGCGGCGCGCTACGACCTGGGCACGGTCGGCCAGGTGAACTTCACGGGAATGTTCCAGAAGGAGCAGAGCACGTTCAACCGCCCGCCGCTCGGGTTCGAGCCGTCGTCGAGCTTCATCGGCGGCCTCTCGACCGACCTCCGCTTCCAGCCCGCGTGGCTGACGCGCCTGGCTGACGCGCTGCCCGGCGTCCGGACCGACGCGCCGTCGTTCCTCAACGTGTCGGCCGAGGTCGCCCTCTCGAAGCCCAGCCCCAACCGCTTCGGCCAGGCCTACCTCGAGGAGTTCGAGACGGAAGCGTCGCGTTTCATCGCGCTCGCCGAAGGGGCCTGGCACTGGGGCAGCGTCCCGACGTCGGTGCGGGGCGCCGAGCCGTTCCTCGACGGCTTGCCGGCGTTCGATCCCGTCAATGCCGCCTTCCTCACCTGGCAGGGCCTGCCCTACAACGTCGTGAACAACCGGTTCGAGCCGATCCAGTTCCTGCCGCAGGAGATCGATCCGACGATCCGGTTCGCGGGGCAGACCCAGGTGGCGGACGCCGTGCTGTGGCTGATGCTCAAGCCGGATACGGTGATGGGCCTGGCCAACGACCGCCCCGGCTCTCCGTCGCGCGGGCTGCCCAACTGGGTGCGGCCGGCGCAGAACGCCCCTCGCTGGCGCTCGCTCACGCAGACGCTCTCGCCCACGGGCGTCGACCTCTCGCGCGTCGAGTTTCTCGAGTTCTGGGTCTGGGAGGACGCCCAGCGTGTTGCCAAGGCGAATCGCGCCGCCGTCCTCTTCGACTTCGGCTCGGTGTTCGAGGACGCGCTGGCGTTCGAGCCCGAGGCGTTCCGCGTCGATGCGAGCGGCGATACGACGTATTCCGGCGTCCGCCCGGCGGGCGAGGGGCGGCTCGACACCGAGCGTGACCCCCGCACGCAGACGTGGAGCGCCACCGTCAACGACGAGGGAATCCTGTCGGACCGCGTGGTGGACGGGATCGTGGACTCGACCAGCGGCGGGGCCGTTCCGGTGGACACCCTGCCGCTGTGCAGCGCGACGGCGTTCGGGCAGCTCATCCCCTACGCGTTCGGCGACCTGCGCTCCCGCTGCGGCCGCCACAACGGCGTCGTGGACACGGAGGACCAGGACGGCGACTTCGCCCTCGACTCCGTCACGGGAGTCAAGACGGCCGAAAGCTTCGTGCGCTACGTCTTCCCGATCGGAGACGAGCGCTTCTACGTGCGCGACGGCGGGATGACGCCCGACCCCGCGGGCGGGACCGCGGGGTGGCGGCTCTATCGGATCCCGTTCCGGACGGACTCGCTACAAGTCGGCCAACCCAATCTGCGCCAGGTGCAGGCGCTGCGCATCACGATCGTCACGCCCGCGACGGTGGCTCCGGGACAGCCCGACCCGCAGGTGTACTTCGCCCTGGCGCGCGTGCGGCTCGTCGGCAGCTCGTGGGTGAAGCGCGCCGACACACCGATCGGCGGGCTCGGCGGCGACCGTGGGACCGGGGTCGGGGAGGTCGTGGCCTCCGTCGTGAGCACCGAGAACCGCGACCTGGGCTACGTGTCGCCGCCCGGCGTGGGCGACCAGGCCGGGCGCCGGGACGCCAGCTTCCAGCTCGGCTCCACCCAGATCAACGAGCGGTCCATGCGCCTCCTCGCCAGCGGCCTGGCGCCGGGGACGAGGGCCGAGGCCTACCTCCGCTTCACCACCGAGGGCGACAAGAACTTTCTCAAGTACAAGAAGCTGCGCCTGTGGGCGCGGGGCCGGGGGCCCGGCTGGGAGGACGGCGACCTCGAGTTCCTCCTCAAGGTGGGGAAGGATCAGGACAACTTCTACCTGTACCACACGCCGGCGCGGACCGCCTCGTGGGAGCCCGAGGTGGTCGTCGACTTCAACCGCTGGCTCGCTTTGCGCGGGCGGATCGAGCAGGCCTGGTTGCGCGGCGACACCGCCCGCGTCTACCGGGACTCGGCGGGCGTGTCCGTGTGCCCCGACAGCGTGCTGGTGCCGCACGACTCGAGCTACGTCATGTGTGACGGGCCGTACCTCGTGCACGTGCGCGACCCGGGTACCGCGCCCCCGAACCTGGCGCGCGTGCAGGAGATCGCGGCCGGGATCTGGCGCGTGAACGACCGCGTCTTCGTGGATCAGGCGGAAGTCTGGGTGGACGACATCCGGCTGAGCGACGTCGTGCAGGACGTCGGGATGGCGGGCGCCGTCGATCTCAGCCTCTCGGCCGCCGACGTCGCGGACGTCGCCGTCAGCGTGTCGCGCCGCGACGGGCAGTTCCGCCAGCTGGGCGACGACCCGACGTATACGACCGACGCCGCCGCGAGCGTCGCGGGCACCCTGCGCCTCGACCGGTTTCTTCCGGAGCGCTGGGGGCTGTCGGCGCCGCTCACCGTCCGCTACACGCGGGCGGCGAGCGATCCGTTCTACGTGAACCGCACCGACCTGCGCGCCGACGCCCTCACGGGGCTGCGAACGCCCCGGGCGTCGGCCACGACGTACAGCGTCGCGCTGCGGCGCGTCCAGCGCGCCGGCGACCGGCTGGGCCGCTGGCTGCTCGATCCCGTCGCGGTCTCCGGGACGTACGCGAGCGGCGCTGCCCGCGCCGACCTCTCCCAGGCCACATCCTCGAACTACGCCGTCAACCTCGACTACACCCTGCTGCCGGGCCCCGCGGCGCTGCGCATCGGCAAGACGCGGCTGCGCGTCAATCCGTCCGCCGTCCGGCTGCGCTCGGGCGTCGCGGGGTCCGACGCCGAGCGCTTCACCTACGCCGTGCCGGTCCCCCGGCCCGGCGACACCCTGCCGCCGGCCGTGTCCCGGACGCGGCTGTGGCGCAACTCGGCATCCGTCGACCTGCTGCCGCTCACGGGCGTGCTGTTGCGGGTCGACGCCGCCTCGACCCGTGACCTGCGCGATTACGGCGACTCGACAACGATCGGCCGGCTGTTCCGCCAGGGCCGGGCCTCCTTGCTCGGGCAGGACATCGGGGTCGAAACGCAGCGCACCCTCAACACGCTCGTCACGGTGACGCCGCGGATCGGCGTCTGGCTGCGGCCGCGCGCGTCGCTCACCTCGTCCTTTTCGGCCACCCGCGATCCCAACGCCCGGCAACCGGTCCGGGACATCGGCGACACCGCGGGCGCGTTCCGGATCCCCTCGGCGTTCAGCAACCTGCGCCGCGTGGAGGCCGGCACCCAGATCGATCCGCGGCGCCTGGCGCAGGTGGCATTCGGCGACTCGGCGCGCGTCGCCCGCTGGCTCGGCCGCATCACGACCGTGGATCTGTCCTACAACCGCCAGCGCGTCTCCAGCTTCAACCGGGCGGGCGACTTTCCATCGTTCGGCTACCAGCTCGCGCTCGGCGGCCCGGAGGACTTCCGGCGCGCCGGCGGGCTCCTCGCGACGTCGGCCGCGGAGAACGCCGCGCTCAACGCCGGCGGGTCGGTCGTGCTGCCGCTCGGCATCCGCGTGAACGCGACTTACCGCCGCACCACGGGCATCTCGTGGGCGCTCCGCTCGGGGCAACAGGTCCCCATCCGGACTCGCACCCGCGACTGGCCCAATGGCACCCTCAGCTGGTCGCACGCGCCGTCCCGGCGCAACCTGGGCCGGCTCCTGACGAGCCTCACCACCCAGGTCACCGTCCGCCGCTCGGAAACCGCGAACGAGCAACCCACGTTCGGGTCGCCGACCAGTGTCGCGGTCACCCGGGCCACCGAACGCTCCTTTGGACCGTCCATGTCGCTCACGTGGACGGGCGGCGTGCTGACGACATTCGACGCCTCAACGGGGCGCTCCGAGCAGCTCGCCGCCGGCAACCTGTTCCGCAGCCGGCGCAGCCTGCAGAACGCGGCCCTCAGCTTCACATTCCAGTCGCCGGTAGGCGGGGCGGGGCCGCGGCGGCCACGCATCCGGACCACGACGACCTATTCCGTCATCGACAACACCACGTGCCTGCGCACCGCGGGGGAGGCGGAGTGCGTCCCCTATGTAGACAGCCGGCAGGTGCAGGCGCAGCTTACCATGGATACCGATCTGCCCCCCAACATGAGCGCGGGATTCCAGATGGCCTATCTCCTGAATGAAGAGCGGCACTCCAACCGCAAGGTGGCCCAGATGGTCATCACGGCGTTCGTCCAGCTCTCCACCAGCGCCGGGAACATCCGATGAGGCGGGCGATCGGGGCGGTCGCGGCGGTCGCGCTGGCGCTCGGCTGCCAGGCGCGCGCGGGGGGCGGTGCGGCACGCGAGTTCAACGGACAGACGGCGTTCGCCTACCTCGAGCGGCAGATGGCGTTCGGTCCGCGCATTCCGGGGACCCCCGGGCACCGCCAGGCCGGCGACTGGCTCCTCGCCGAGCTGCGCGCGCGGGCGGATACACTCATCGTCCAAGCCTTCACGCAACGCACTTCACGGGGCACGACGCTCCAGCTGCGGAACTTTTTCGCTCGCTTTCGGCCGCAGGCCACCGAGCGGGTGCTGTTCGTCGCCCACTGGGACACGCGGCCCAAGGCGGACAAGAGCCCCAACCTCGGTCAGCAGCAACTCCCGGTTCCCGGCGCCAACGACGGGGCCTCCGGCGTCGCCGTCCTGCTGGGCGTGGCCGACGCTCTTAAGGCTAGGGCGCCGGCGATCGGCGTGGATCTCCTCTTCGTGGACGGTGAGGACTTCGGTGAGTTCAGCGACTCGACCGAGACGCTGTTGGGGTCGCGCTATTTCGCCAAGCACCTGCCGCCTGGCTACCAGCCCATGTACGCCGTGCTGTTCGACATGGTGGGCGACAAGGACCTCGGCATCCTGCAGGAAGGGAACTCCGTGGCGTTCGCCCCGGAGGTCGTCCAGCTGGTCTGGAGCACGGCAGAGCGGCTGGGCTACGGCCGCGTCTTCGTGTCGCGGGTGGGGGAGGCGCTCACCGATGATCACCTCCCGCTGCAGCAGGCCGGGATCCGGGCCATCGACGTCATCGATTTCGATTATCCCGCCTGGCATACGACCGAGGATACGATCGATAAGGTGAGCGCGGCGTCCCTCCAGATAGTGGGAGATGTAGCCGTAGCCCTGGTTCGATAATGGTGCGTGGTGCGTGGTGCGTGGTACGTGGTACGTGGTACGTGGGGCTGGGCGCGATGAAAGGGTGATGAGCGCAGGCGATTGGTACACGACCCCGCCGGTCACACGACTATAGTTGCGACATGGACAGCTACCGCTCGCTCCATGCTTGGAAGCATGCCCATGCCGCAGCTCTGCTTGCTCATCGAGTCACAGAGGACCTGAACCGTCCAAAGCATTGGGCGGCGCTTGATCAGCTTAGACGAGCGGCGATTTCGGTCGAAGCCAACATCGTCGAAGGGTACGCTCTCGGCACACCCGCCCAGTGCCGCAGGCACCTCTGGATCGCGTTCGAATCCGCAGCTGAAGCAGAGTGTCTCGTTCGACTGATCCAGGAACTCGGCTACCTTGATGGGGGCGTAGCGAAGGAGTTGGAGGCACTGCTGGGCGGCGCCATGCGCACGCTGCGGGGTCTGATCCGCAATCCACCCCGGAATCCCACGCACCACGCACCACGCACTACGCACTTGTGATGGATGACCGCCGCGCCGCCCTGCTCTTGTCCTGCCTCGTGCTCGCCGGCGCCGCCGTTCGCTTCGTCCTGTCGCCCAACCCCGATGCATCCCCCGGCGACGTACGCTTCGATCCCGCCTCGGTGCGCCGCGGTGCGGGATTGCAGGAGACGGCGCGCCGCGCGGCGGCGCTCGCGCGCCCGCTCGCGCCCGGTGAACGCATCGACCTCGACCGCGCCGACGTGACGGAGATCACGCGTCTGCCGCGCATCGGGCCTGCGCTGGCGCAGCGCATCGTCGCGTGGCGCACCGAACACGGCCCGTTTGGCAGCCTCGCCCGCTTCGACAGTGTGCCAGGCGTTGGTCCGAAATTGCTGGAAGCGATACGTCCTTACGTCGTCCAGCCTTGACCGGCCTGGTCTCGGGAAATACTTTAGTTGGTTCAATTTCAACGAGTTGCGTACGGCGACGGCTGCGGCTACCCCCGACAAGCTGGGCGACATCCTGGTCCGGGAAGGGCTGATCACCCAGGAACAGCTCAGGAAGGCCCTCCAGGAGCAGAAGAGTTCCGGGATGCGCCTGGGCTACACCCTGGTCAAGCTGGGCTTCATCGAGGAAACCGAGGTCACCAAGATGCTGGCCCGGCAGTACCGGATGCCGGCGGTGGACCTGTCGCGGTTCGAGGTCGACCCCAAGATTCTGAAGCTCCTCCCCCCCGATATCGCGACCAAGCACACTGTCCTGCCCCTCAAACGCGAGGGGCGGACGCTCACGGTGGCGATCGCCGACCCGAACAACGTGACGGCGATCGAGGACATCAAGTTCATCACCCGCTGCGACGTCTTCCCCGTGATCGCCGGCGAGTACACCCTCCGCAACGCGATCGACCGCTACTACCAGCAATCGGACGCCCAGCTCCAGACCCTGCTGAAGAGTGTGGAAGACGCCGAGGACCTCGAAGTCGTCGAGGAGCAGCAGGACGAGGACGTCAAGGCGACCGACCTGGCCGACGATGCGCCGGTGGTGAAGCTCATCAACGGCCTGCTGACCGATGCGGTGAAGCGGGGGGCATCCGACATCCACATCGAGCCGTTCGAGCACGAAATGCGCGTGCGCTACCGCGTGGACGGGGCCTTGCACGAGGTGATGAAGCCGCCCGTGAAGATGCGGGCGGCCCTGACGTCGCGCGTGAAGATCATGGCGCAGCTCAACATCGCCGAGCGGCGGGTGCCCCAGGACGGGCGCATCAAGCTCAAGATGGGCCCGCGCGTGATCGACTTCCGCGTTTCGACCCTGCCCGTGCTGTTCGGCGAGAAGATCGTGCTCCGGATTCTCGACAAGGGAAACCTGACGCTCGATCTCAAGACGTTCGGCTTCGAGCCCAAGTCGGAGGCCGATCTCCTCAAGGCGATCCTCAATCCCTATGGGATGGTGTTGGTCACGGGCCCCACGGGCTCCGGGAAGACGACGACGCTGTACTCGGCGCTCTCGAGGATCAACCAGATCGACGTGAACATCATGACCGCCGAGGACCCGGTCGAGTACAACCTGATGGGGATCAATCAGGTGCTGGTCCGCAACGAGGTCGGGATGACGTTCGCCGCCGCGCTGAAGGCGTTCCTGCGCCAGGATCCGAACATCATCATGGTCGGGGAGATCCGGGACCTCGAGACCGGGTCGATCGCGATCAAGGCGGCCCTCACCGGCCACCTCGTCCTGTCGACGCTGCATACCAACGATGCGCCTTCCACGATTACGCGTATGGTGGACATGGGGATCGAGCCGTTCAACGTGGCGAGCGCGGTGAATCTGATCGTCGCCCAGCGGCTGGTTCGGCGGATTTGCGGAAACTGCAAGCAGGACCATCAGTACACCGACGAAGAGCTGCACGCGTTCGGGATCGCCCGCAAAGACGGGCCGTTCTTCAAGGGCGAGGGCTGCGACACCTGCAACGGCACGGGGTACAAGGGCCGGCAGGGGCTGTACGAGGTGATGGCATTGTCCAGCCCCCTCCGGCGCGGCATCCTGAAGGGCGCCTCGACCGAGGAGCTGCGCGACCTCGCCGTCAAGGAAGGCATGCTCACCCTCCGCATGGACGGGATGGTGAAAGTGAAGAAGGGCATCACGACCCTGGAAGAAGTCGTCAAGGAAACCGCGGCTGGGTGAAGGAGACTATGCGATGCCGGTGAACCTGCGCGCGCTGCTCGAGGAGATGATCGAGAAGGACGCCTCCGACCTCCACATCGTGGCAGGGGAGCGTCCCAAGCTGCGCGTCGATGGCGATATCGTCAGTGCGACCACCGACGAAGTCCTCACGCCCAAAGACACGCTGTCCTTGGCGTACTCGGTGCTCACCGAGAACCAGAAGAAGCGCTTCGAGACGGAGAGCGAGCTCGATTTCTCGTTCGGGATTCAGAACCTGGCCCGCTTCCGCGGCAATGTCTTCAAGCAGCGGGGGTGCGTGTCGGTGGTGATCCGGCAGATCCCGTTCACCGTGAAGACCTTCAACGATCTGGGGCTGCCGGCCGTGGTGGGGCAGCTCGCCGAGCGGCCGCGCGGCCTGGTCTTGATCACCGGCCCCACGGGCTCGGGCAAGAGCACAACCCTCGCCGCGATGATCGACAAGATCAACAAGGAGCTGAAGGGGCACATCATCACGGTCGAGGACCCGATCGAGTTCATTCACCGGCACCAGAGCTGCATCGTCAACCAGCGCGAGGTGGGGACCGACACGAACAGCTTCTCCGCCGCGCTCAAGTACGCCCTGCGCCAGGACCCCGACGTCGTGCTGGTCGGCGAGATGCGCGATCTGGAGACGACGTCCTCGGCGCTCACCATCGCCGAGACGGGTCACCTGGCGTTCGCCACGCTGCACACCAACTCGGCGGCCGAGAGCATCAACCGCATCATCGACATCTTCCCGGCGCACCAGCAGACGCAGATCCGCACCCAGCTCTCGTTCGTGCTCGAAGGCGTCGTCACGCAGACGCTGCTCCAGAAGGCCAAGGGCCGCGGGCGCGTGATGGCGGCCGAGATTCTCGTCGTGACGCCCGCCATCCGCGCCCTGATCCGCGACGACAAGGTGGAGCAGATCCCGTCTATGATGCAGGCGGGCAAGAAACACGGTATGCAGACGCTGAACGACGCCCTGTATCAACTGTACGTGGCGCGGGAGGTAACGAAGGACGAATGCCTCCGGGTCACGTCCCAGCCGAACGAGTTCCTGCGCCTCATCGGGGAGACGCCCCCGGAGGACGAGGGCTCCGCCCGGGCCGGCGCCCCCCAGGCCGGGCCATCCAAAATCGCCGCGCGCCGCTAACGGCGCGGGGCGAGGGAGCGAGCCATGCCGGTCTTCGAATACACCGCGCGTAACCTCAAGGGCGATCTCGTCCAGGACAAGATCGACCTGCCCAGCCGCGACGACGTCATCGCCCACCTGCGGAAGAATCGCATGGTGGTCGTGCAGGTCCGCGAATCCAAAAAGGGCGGCGGCCTCGGCGACCTGTTCAAGCCCGGCGTCAAGACCCGCGACGTCGTGATCTTCACCCGCCAGTTCGCCACGATGATCAACGCCGGCCTGCCGCTCGTCCAGGCGCTGAGCATCCTGGCGGAACAAACCGAGAACAAGCTCCTCGCCGACATCACCCGCGCCGTGGTGTACGACGTCGAGAGCGGCCACACCCTCGCCGACGCGCTGCGCAAGCACCCCAAGGCCTTCAGCGACCTGTTCGTGAACATGGTGGCGGCAGGCGAGGCGGGCGGTATTCTCGACACCATCCTGCTGCGGCTCGCCCAATTCCTCGAGAAAAACGACGCCATCATCCGCAAGGTGAAGGGCGCCATGATCTACCCGGCCGTGATCTTCTCGGTCGCCGGCATCGCCGTGTCGGTCCTGCTCATCTTCGTGATCCCGACCTTCCAAAGCATGTTCGCGTCCGTGGGCCTCGCCCTGCCGCTCCCCACCCGCATCGTGATCGGCATGAGCAACGTCCTCAAGAACTACTGGTGGGCCATCCTCGGCGTGCTCGGCTTTGGCGCGTACGGCCTCAACCAGTACTACAAGACCGCCCCCGGCAAGCTGCAGATCGATACCTTGCTCCTGAAGCTGCCGGTGCTCGGCGACCTGCTCCGAAAGTCGGCGGTGTCGCGCTTCACCCGCACCCTGGGCACGCTCATCTCCTCGGGCGTGTCCATCCTCGACGGCCTCGAGATCACCGCCCGCACCGCCGGCAACATGGTGATCCAGAACGCGGTGATGGAGTCCCGCGCGTCGATCGCGGGCGGCGAGACCATCGCGGCACCGCTCCAGAAGTCCAAAGTGTTTCCGCCGATGGTGATCTCGATGATCGCAGTCGGCGAGCAAACCGGCGGGCTCGACGAGATGCTCTCCAAAATCGCCGACTTCTACGACGACGAGGTGGACGCCGCCGTCAGCGCCCTGCTCTCGCTGATGGAGCCGATCATGATCGTCGTCCTGGGCATCATCGTCGGCGGCATGGTCGTCGCGATGTACCTGCCCATCTTCGACATGGTGAACGCGGTCCAATAGAGACGCCAAGACGCCAAGACGCCAAGACGCCATGAGGGCCCGCGCTTTCATGGCGTCTTGCCGTTCTTGACGTCTTGGCGTCATGGCGGCTTGGCGTCTGTCTCTTGCATTTTGCCAGAGCGCCGCCAATACTGCCGGGCATGCGCTGGCTCGGCAGCTCCTACGGATCCGCGATCCCGTCTCCGTACAAGCTTCTCCGCCTGATTTACGTAGGGCGGATGTGCCTGGCGGCGGCCATCTATGTCAGCGCCGCCCTCAAGATTCGGGTCGCCGCGCCGCTCGACATCCTGGCCACGTCGTTGATGCTGGTGGCGGCGGTGGGTGTCACGCTGGCCTCCTACTGGCACACGCACGTGCGCGGGCGCCGTCCGGGCCCCACGTTCCTCTATTCACAGGCGCTGTTCGACGTCGCGCTGATCACGGCGGTCGTGCACATCACCGGGGGCCCGGAGAGCGATTTCGCGGGCCTCTACGTCCTGGTGATCGCCGTGACGGCGCTGCTCATGCCCCCGGCGAGCGCCGGCCTCGTGACCATCCTGGCGGGGCTCGTGTACTTCGCCGACGTGTTCTGGGGACACCGCACCGCGCCGGCGGCGGGCATCTGGATCCAGCTCGCGGTGTTCGTGATGGTGGCGGCCGTGACGGCCTGGGTCGCGAGCCGGGTCACGGTGATGGGGGCGGAGCGGGAGGCGCTGGCCGCCGAGGTGCGGCAGGTGCAGCTGGAGGCCGATGACGTACTCCGCAACATCCGCACCGGGGTGCTCACCGTGGATGCGGACGGGCGGCTGTTGTACGCCAATCCGGCGTCCGAGGAGATCCTCGGGTTCCGGGCCCGGGACTGGTTGGGGCGGTCCGTCATGCCGGAGTTTGCGCGGCTGGCGCCCGAGTTCTGGGCGGCGGTGACCTCGACGGCGCGGCGCGGCGTGCGGCTGATGCGGGTGGAGGCCACCGTGCACCGGCCCGACCGCACCTTCCCGATCGGGGTCACGACGACGACGCTCGACGGGCCCGCCGGCGCCGCGCCGCGCGTATCGGCGATCTTCACCGACATCTCGGATACGAAGCGTCTCGAGGAGCTCCACCTCCGCGCCGAGCGGCTCGAAGCCGTCGCGGAGCTGTCGTCGAGCCTGGCGCACGAGATCAAGAACCCGCTCGCCTCGATCCGGAGCTCGGTGGAGCAGCTGGCGCGGTCGTCCCGCTCCAACGCCGACGAGAAGTTCCTCGCCAACCTGATCGTGCGGGAAAGCGACCGCCTGTCCCGCCTGCTGTCGGAGTTCCTCGACTTCTCGCGCGTGCGGGTGACGGAGTGCCGCCCGCTGGACCTCCACCAGGTGGCCGGAGCCGCGATCCGCGTCGTGCGTCAGCATCCTGAGTGCGGCGCCGACGTGCGCATCACGCTCGAGGGCGACCCCACGCCGATGGAAGGCGACGAGGACCTGCTGCACCGCGTCGTGTCGAATCTCGTGCTCAACGCCGTCCAGGCGGTGGGTCAGGGGGCGGCGATCGTGGTGCGGACCGGCCGCGCGGCGCCGTACGAGCTGCCCGGCGGGGCGGGCATCGACGACCCGGTGGCGCTGCGCGTGACCGACAACGGCCCCGGGATCCCCGACGAGTTGAAGAGCCGGCTGTTCGAACCGTTCGTCACCGGGCGAGTGGGGGGCACCGGCCTCGGCTTGGCCATCGTCCAGCGCGCGGTGGAAGCGCATCGCGGCCTGGTGCTGGTGGACAGCAAGCTCGGGCGGGGAACGACCTTCACCGTGTATTTCCCCGCCGCCCGCCGCAGGGAGGAGGCAGCCTGAGATGAGCACGCCCGCGCCGTCCATTCTCGTCATCGACGACGAGCAGGGGATCCTGGAAACGCTGCGCATCCTGCTCAAGAACGAGGGCTTCGACGTCACCACCGCCCAGGGCGGGAAAACGGGGCTGGAACAGCTCAAGGGGTCCGCCCCCGACATCGTCCTCACCGACGTGAAGATGCCCGGGGTGACGGGCATCGAGATCCTCTCGGCGGTGCGGGCGCAGGACCCGGAGACCCCGGTGATCCTGATGACCGCCCAGGCGTCGCTCCAGACGGCGATCCAGGCGGTGAACGAAGGGGCGTTCTACTACATCCAAAAGCCGTTCTCGAACGACGACATGGTGGCGATCTGCCGCCGGGCCGCCGAGCACCGCCGGCTGCGGGCGGAGAACAAACAGCTCAAGCAGGAGATCCGCCGCCGCGAGCGGTCGGGGCAGGTCAAGCCGCTGGGCAAGTCGCGCCTGTTCAACGACGTGATGCGCCTCGCCGAGCAGGTGGCGCCCACCGAGAGCACCGTCCTCATCCAGGGCGAGTCCGGCACGGGGAAGGAAGTCATCGCGCGCTACATCCACGAGCTGTCCACCCGGAGCGACGGGCAGTTCCTGTCGCTGAACTGCGGCGCCCTGCCCGAGAGCCTGCTCGAGTCGGAGCTGTTCGGGCACGTGAAGGGGTCGTTCACCGGCGCGGTGCGCGACAAGCAGGGCCTGTTCGCGGCGGCGCGCGGCGGGACGTTCTTCCTCGATGAGATCGGCGAAATGTCGCCCGCCACACAGGTGAAGCTGCTGCGCGTGCTGCAGGAGCGCGAAGCGATCCCCGTCGGGGGGACCGAGGCCATCCCCGTGGACGTGCGCGTGGTGGCGGCCACGAACCGCGACCTCGAAGAGGACATCAAGCGCGGCCGGTTCCGCAGCGACCTCTACTACCGCCTCAACGTCATCAACATTCACCTGCCGCCGCTGCGCGATCGCCGCGAGGACATCCCCATCTTTGTGAGCGCGTTCCTCGAGCGCATTGCCAAGGAGCACGGCGACAACAGCAAGGAGCTGTCGACCGAGGCCCAGGAAGTCATCATGGCGTACGATTGGCCGGGCAATGTGCGCGAGCTCGAGAACGCGCTCGAGCGCGCCGTCGTCCTCACCAAGGGGGACAGCATCCCCCGCTCGGCGATTCCCGACAAGATCGTCGACCGCAAGGCGGAGCCGCTCGTCGCCGAGCGGCCCCACACCAATCCCACGCTGGACGTGGTCGAACAGGCCTACATCCTCTGGGTGCTCCAGAGCGAGGGAGGGAACAAGACCCGCGCGGCCGAGGTGCTCGGCATCGATCCGTCCACCTTGTACCGCAAGCTGAGCCGCTACGAGGGCGATGTCGCCCCTTGAGGCGCCCGATCCCGTCGGGGCACACACACTCGAGCAGCTGGCGGCCGCACCCAACTACAACCGCTGGATGTTCGACCGGCTCCGGCCGTGGCTGGGCGACCACGTCTTGGAAGTCGGGTCGGGCATCGGGAACCTCTCGACCTTCCTGCTCGACCGCCGCCGCGTGGTCCTGACCGACACGCGCCCCGACTACCTGGCGCGGCTGCGCGACCGGTTCGCCGGCCATCCCAACGTGGCGGTCGCCCGCCTCTACCTCCCCGTCGCCGATGGCGCCCTCGCCGCGGAGCGGTTCGACACGATCATCTGCCTGAACGTGCTCGAGCACGTCGAGGACGACCACGCGTCCCTCGTACTCATGCGCCGGCTGTTGCGGCCGGGCGGACGACTCGTGCTCCTCGTGCCCGCACTGCCCGCGCTGTACGGGACGCTCGACGCGGCGCTGGGACACTACCGCCGCTATTCCCGCCCCGAGCTCGTCGCCAAATTCCAGGCGGCCGGCCTCGCGGTGCGGCACGTCGAGTACTTCAACCTGGCCGGCATCCCCGGCTGGTGGTTCGCCGGGCGCGTGCTCCGGCGGCGCCTCATTCCGCGCGGGTCGCTCCGGTGGTACAACGCGCTCGTGCCGCTGTTTCGCCTGGAGCGGCTGCTCCCCTGGCGCGTGGGCCAATCGCTCATCGCCATCGGAGACGCTGCCCACCCATGACGCCCGCCTCCGATTCGGGCCAGCTCGTGCTGTCCGTGATCGTGCCGGCCTACAACGAGGCGGCGACGATCGAAGCGGTCGTGCGCCGCTTGCGCGAGGTCCCGCTCCCCCTGGAGGTGGTCGCCGTCAACGACGCCTCCGCCGACGGCACGGGCGCCGCCCTCGATCGCCTCGCGCACGACCGCCTCGTCGACCGCGTGATTCATCACCCGAAGAATCGAGGCAAGGGCGCGGCGCTGCGCAGCGGGATCGCCGCGGCCACCGGGCACGTGATCGTCGTCCAGGACGCCGACCTGGAGTACGACCCGATGGAGCTGCCGCGGCTGCTCGAGCCCATCCGTGCGGGCAAGGCCGACGCCGTCTACGGATCCCGCTTCCAGGGGGGCCCGCGCCGCGTGCTCTTTTTCTGGCACGCCCTCGGGAATTCGTTCCTCACCCTCCTGTCGAACATGTTCACGAACCTGAACCTCAGCGACATGGAGACGTGCTACAAGATGATTCGGGCGGACGTCCTGAAGCGGCTGCCGCTCCGCGCCGAGCGCTTCGGGATCGAGGTCGAGCTGACCGCACGCCTGGCCCAGGCGGGCGCCCGCGTCTGGGAGCTGCCCATCTCCTACAGTGGGCGCACCTATGTGGAAGGGAAGAAGATCACCTGGCGGGACGGCTTCGCCGCCCTGTTCCACATCCTCCGGTACAACCTCTTCCCCCCGGGCGGCGATTGGCGCCAGCGGTGAAGAGCGCGCTCGCCGCCGGGGGGATCGCCCTCGCGGCGGGCGTCGTCACGTTGACTCCCGCATTGGTGGGCG
>DASYQX010000071.1:0-1881 GCA_036004985.1 Gemmatimonadales bacterium | reverse complement strand
CGCGCCACCAGGTCCACGGCCCGCATCAGCTCGCCGAGCGTGTTGCCCACCGAGCCCGTGACGCTCGCCTCGGTGATCACGAGCTGGATCGGGTGCACGGTGTAGCTGTCCTCCGAGTAGCCGATGAAGACGAGCCGCCCGCGCTTGGCGAGCGCGGCCGTGCTCGCCGCCATCGTGTCCTTCCTGGCGACCAGCTCGAAGACGACGTCCGCGCCGTGCCCGCGCGTCAGCTCCCGCACCCGCTCGGCCACGCGCCCGTCGCGCGCGTTCAGGACGTGCACCGCGCCGAGCGCCCGGGCGCGCTCGAGCTTGGCGGGCGTCCGCGAGACGGCGATGACCTCGGCGCCCGACAGCGCCGCGAGCTGGATCAGCCCGAAAGCCACCGCGCCGACGCCGTACACGAGCACCACGTCGCCCGCGGCGAGCCGCGCCAGCGCCGCGGCGTGCACCGCGGTCGTCACCGAGCAGCCGATGGGCGCCGCGGCATCGTCGGCGACGTGGTCGGGCAGGCGGACCAGATTGCGCGCGGGCACCGTGACGTACTCGGCGAACCCGCCGTCGGACACGAATCCGTACTCCGCCCGGAGCGCGTCGCACAGGTTCTCGCTTCCGGCCAAGCAGTGCTGGCAGCGCCCGCAGCCCACGTAGTAGTAGACGATCACGCGGTCGCCCGGCTGCACGGCGCCGACGCCGGGCCCGGCGCGCTCCACGCGCCCGACCACCTCGTGACCCAGCGTGAGCGGTGTGACCCCGAGGTTCAGCAGCCCGCTCAGGAAGTGCAGCTCGGTGTGGCAGAGACCCGCCGCGGTCACCCGCACGAGCACGTCGCCGGGCCCGAGCGATGGGATGGGCACGTCCTCAAGGCGGAGCGGCTGCTTCGGTCCGTGGTAACGAATCGCGCGCATCGGCTCCTCCTCAGCCCAGGGACTCAAGAGACTCCGCAAGCGTCCGGCCCCCGGCGAGCGGCTGCTCGAGCGGTGCGAGGTAACCGGCCGGAAGAATCTCGACGCAACGCGCGCCGGGGATCGCGGGCGGCCAGGCGCTGCATGGCGGCGGGGGGCAGCGACGGAAACCCCCATCGTAATGTGCAAGTCAGGTCGTCCAACCCGACCGCGACAAAATATGTTTGCCGCAATGTTTGCCGGTCAGTGCCTGCCGACAGGGTCAAATGGGGTAGGCGAGGGCCAATGCCGGAGAACAAAACGAGGGGCCCGCACGGGACCCCTCGTCTTTTCAGTCCGCTGCTCTACCAACTGAGCTACCTGGCCCAAATCGGAGCCGGAAGATAGAAAGGAGACCGCGAGACGCCTAGAGTAGCCACTTCCTTGGGTGGCCGAGAGTGATCCGGTCGGGTGTCCGATGCCGTAGCCTCGCGCTCGCCGAACCGCGCCGTATCTTTGCGCCAAATGGATAGTCTGCTGGACCGACTCCAAGTCTCACTGGCCGGGCGCTATGCAATAGAACGGGAGCTCGGCCGCGGGGGCATGGCGACCGTGTATCTGGCGGAGGACATGAAACACCGCCGACCGGTCGCCGTCAAAGTGCTCAGCCCGGAGCTGGCCGCAGGCCTGGGGACCGACCGCTTCCTGCGGGAGATCCAGATCGCCGCCCGGCTCACCCACCCGCACATCCTGCCACTGCACGACTCCGGCGAAGCCGATGGACTCCCGTACTACGTAATGCCGTACGTGGAGGGGGTATCGCTGCGCGGTCGCTTGATCCGTGAGCGGCCACTCCCGATCGAGGACGCGCTGCGCATTACGCGCGAGGTGGCGGATGCCCTGGACTACGCTCACAAACGGGACGTCGTGCATCGGGACATCAAACCGGAGAACATCCTCTTCCAGACCGGTCATGCGGTGGTGAGCGACTTCGGTATCG
>DASYQX010000070.1:0-3140 GCA_036004985.1 Gemmatimonadales bacterium | reverse complement strand
TGCCGCGGTCCGTGGCGAAGAAGTTGACCGGTCACAAGACCGACTCGGTCTACAACCGCTACGCGATCGTCGCCGAGCAGGATCTCCGCGACGGCGTGGTGAAACTCGCCGCGCTCCATGGCGGGAGGGGCACAGACGGGGCACAGAAGGGGATCAGCGTCGCGGGAGGCGGACGGTGAGTTGCGCGCAACTTGTTGTGGGACAATGCCCGGAGCGAGACTCGAACTCGCACGGCGCTTACGCGCCAAGGGATTTTAAGTCCCTTGCGTCTACCAGTTTCGCCACCCGGGCTGCCGATGAAATTAGTCGGAAATAAGAGCACCTGCCGGGGTGCGGAGGACGCGCGATGTCATCCGATCCGTTCACCCCGCGCGCCGCCCGACGCCGCCACTTCGCCGATCGCCGGCTCCCGCCCATACGCCTTCACGAACGCTCGAGTAATCGCGTTCCCCACCCGTTCCCTGCTCCCCGCTCCCCGCCTGCCGAGTAGTACCAGCACCGCTCCCCCCCATCCCGCCCCCGTGAGGCGCGCACCGAGGGCCCCGGCGCGCTTCGCGGCGGCGACGACCGTGTCGAGCTCCGGTGCGCTGCACGCGTACAGGCGGCGGCACGACTCGTGGGACTCGAACAGCAGCTCGCCGAACCGCTTGAGGTTCCCGCGCTCGATCAGCTGCGCCCCGAACCGCGTCCGCGCCGTCTCGCCCACCACGTGCACCGCCCGCGAGCGGATCGGTTCCTTCAACGCCTTCTTGAGGCGCGCCAGCCACTCGGCAGGCCAGCTCGCCAGCCACACCAGCTCGGGCAGATCGAGCTTGAGCCGCTTGACCGCCGCCTCGCACTCGGCACGGCGCTCGTTCAGGGCGCCCTGCGTCAGGTCGTGCCGCACCCCCGTGTCGACCAGGAGCAGCCGCCCGCGAAACGGGATCTGGTGCGCCTCGAGCGACGCGCACTCGAGCAGCAAGGCGTGATGCGGCTTCGCCAGCGCGGCGATCGTCTGGTCCATCACCCCGCAGTGCACGCCGACATGGTCGCGCTCCGCGCGGTACGCCACGCCCGCGATCTGCCGCCCCGTGAGTTTGGCGTCTCCCCCCGCCCCGCCGGCCAGCGCGACTAACGCCCTCGTCACCGCCACCGTCAGCGCCGCCGACGAGGCGAGTCCCGCGCCCATCGGGACGTCGGACGCCACCGCGACGCGCGCGCCACCACCAGGAGGCAACGCCTCGGCGGCCCACAGCTCGCGCAACACGCCGGCCACGTACGCTGCCCACCCTTTCGGCAACTCTTCCTGCCACCGCACACGCATCAACTTGCGAAATCGCGTCGACACCACTTCGAGCACTCCGGCATCTCCCGGTCCCACGGCGGCTGCAGTGCGCGCAGCGATCGCAATGGGCAACACCGGACCACCGTTGTAGTCGGTGTGTTCACCGATCAGATTGACGCGGCCCGGTGCCGACGCAGCGGCGCGCGGAGCAACTCCGAACGCTTCGTGAAACAGTGCTATCGCTGGTGCTGGCATCGGTTTGACAATGGTTCGGGGCAATGCTACCCTATGCCAGCCGGTTTCACCATCTCCCCATTCGCCTTTCGGAGACGCACGTATGCGGCGGTTTGCGTTATTGCTGTGCGCCGGAGTCCCGTCGTTGCTGGGCGCCCAGGGGTTCGGCGTGTATGAGCACAACACTTGTGCGATGGCGCGCGCGGGCGTAACGGCGGCGAGCCCCTGTGCCGACGGATCCGCGATCTATTTCAGTCCCGCGGGGCTCGCCGGCCTGTCGGGCACGCACCTCTCCGCCGGCGTCACGCTGATCGGCGCGCAGGGCAACTTCACCGACGACTTCCTCGCTCACCAGACCGACCTCGACAACCCGATCATTCCCGTCCCCGCGGGCTATCTCACCCACGCCTTCTCGCCCAAGCTCACGGTCGGGATCGGCGCTTACGCCCCGTACGGCCTGGAGACCAAGTGGCCCACCGCGGACTTCGAGGGGCGCTTCGTGGGGTACAACACGAAAATTCGCTCGATCTACATCCAGCCCACCGTCGGCTATCAGGTGCACCCCCGGCTCAAGGTCGGGATCGGGTTCGCTTACATCACGAGCCGGCTAGAGCTGCACCAGCGGGCTGATTTCTCGACCCAGCGCGTACCGGGCCAGACCTTCACGTTCGCCTCCCTGGGCATCCCGACCGGCACCGATTTCGCCGATGCCACCCTGAAAGCAGACGGCACGGGCTTCGCGGTGAACTTCGGCGGGATCCTGAAGATCACCGATCGGCTCAGCATCGGCGGGCACTGGCTCACCAGGAAGAAGATCGACTACGACGGCACGGCGGAATTCACGCGCCTCCTGACGGGCCTGGTCCTCCCCCCCAACAATCCGTTGAATCCCGTCCTCGGTCTCCCCCCGACGCAGCCTCTGCCGGTGGACTTTCTGACGGCGGGGGCGTTCCTCCCCGACAGCGCGCTCGACGGCGGAGGGGTGTCGACGTCCCTCATCATGCCGCCGCAGGGGACGCTCGGGCTCGCCTACAAGGTGAACGACAAGTGGACGGTGATGGGCGACTACCAGCTCGTGGTCTGGGGTTGGTTCAACACCGTGGTCATCAATTTCGCGAACCCGCGGACGCCGGACATCACGCTCAGCCCGCGCAACAAGGACACGCACGGGTTCCGCTTCGGGACCGAGTACCAGTACTCCCCCAAAGTGATGGTGCGGGGCGGGTACCTGTACCATACGGCGGCGTCGCCCGCCGACTTCGTGACGCCGCTGCTCCCCGAAGGACCGCGCAACGAGGTCACGATCGGCGCCGGGGTGGAGCTGACCCCCAAGCTGCACGGCGACGTGGCCTATCAGTACATCAAGCAGAATGAGCGACGCGGCTTGGTCGGCTTCGCTGCTGGGAACACCGGCCTGTACAAGTTCTCGGCGCATCTGTTCGGCGTCGGGCTGGCGTACACCTTCTGAGAGATTGCGAATCATGACGCATACGACCAAGCGCTTCGCGGCCGCAGCCCTCGGGGTGGTGCTCGGTGCAGCGGCCTGCCACAACGACGAACTGTTCCGGCCGGCGAACTTCACCCCGATCGATCCCCTCTTCGAGCGCTACGTCTCGATGGGGAACTCGATCACGGCGGGGTT
>DASYQX010000069.1:0-4989 GCA_036004985.1 Gemmatimonadales bacterium | reverse complement strand
CCGGTTCGCCACCACCGCGAACCGCGGCGGCGCGGTGCCGACCTGCGTCGCATAGAACAGCCGCACCGACTCTCCCACCGGCTGGGGCGGCTGCTGGCGCGCCAACAGGTCCTCGAGCACGCGGTTCACCTCGGCGGTGGGCACCCGCTTGTCCCGCTCCTCGGCCACCCGGAGAATGGCGTCGAGTAGCTTCGGGACCCGTTGGCCGGTCTTCGCGGACACGTAGTAGAACGGGATGAACTCGAGGAACGGCGCGCGCGCCTTGAGCTCCCGCTCGCCGCGCACCGCCGTGTTCGTCTCCTTTTCTTCGATCAGGTCCCACTTGTTGACGGCGATGATCACGCCCGCGCCCTTCTCCCACGCGTCGTTCGCGATCTTCAGATCCTGCACGTGCATCCCGTCCTTGGCGTCCACCACCAGCACACACACGTCGGCGCGCTCGATGGCGCGCGACGCGCGCAGCGTGGAATAGAACTCGATGTCGTCTTGGACCTTGCTGCGCTTCCGCAGCCCCGCGGTGTCGATGAAGACCAGCGTGTGCCCCTCGTGGACCAGGGGCGTGTCGATCGCATCGCGGGTCGTCCCGGGCTCGTCGGCGACCACCAGCCGGTCCTGCCCCAGCAGCCGGTTGACGAGGCTCGACTTCCCGACATTGGGCCGCCCCACGACCGCGACATGGATCGCCTCGGCGTCGACGGCTTCGCCCGCCGGCGGCAGCAACTCGACCACGCGGTCGAGGAGATCGCCGCTGCTCTTCCCCACCGCGGCCGACACCGGAAACGGGTCGCCGAGGCCGAGCTCCCAGAAGGCGAGGTGGTGCGTCGCGTTCGGCAGGTCGTCGCACTTGTTCACGACCAACAGGACGGGGCGCTTGGCCTTGCGCAAGTATTGGGCGATCTCGAGGTCGGCGGGATGCACGCCGGCCGGCCCGTCGACCACGAACAGGATTACGTCGCTCTCGGCGACCGCCTGCTCCACCTGGCCGCGAATCGCTTTGTTCAGCGGATCGGTCGACCCCGGCACCAGGCCACCCGTGTCCACCAGCCAGAAGCGGCGCCCGTTCCACTCGGCGGCCGTGAAGTGGCGGTCGCGCGTGACGCCCGGCTGCGCGTCGACGATCGCCTCGCGCCGGCCGATGATCCGATTGAAGAGCGTGGACTTGCCGACGTTGGGGCGCCCGATGATCGCAACCGTCGGAGCGCTCTTCATCTCGATCCCTCTCCGACGGGCTGACGGGCAGACTGGCGGTCGGACGGACCCGCGTACCGCCCGTCGGCCCGTCCGGCCGTCCGCCCGTCCGCGAGCGCGTCCGCAAAATCGTACGACAGCCGCACCGGCATCGGGAGCCCCGCCGCCAGCTCGTGCGCGTCCAGATCGTCCATGAACCGGAGATCGTCGTTCACGGCCTCGGCCGGCAGCAGAACCAGATCGAGGTCACCCCGCCCCGCGAGCGCCGTGCGCAGCACCGCCCCGGGGAGCAGGCCGGCCGTCGTGACCGAGGGGCCGAATAGGGAGTTCTCGAGCGCGAGGATCTCGAACCGGGCGCCCGTGGCCGCGGCGAGATCGGCCACCACCTGCGGCATCAGGGGCCCCATCGCCGTTCCGGTCACGACGCCTATCCGCTTGCCGCTCCACTCCGCCCCCAGGTCGTCCCGGGCGGCTGCGATCCGCGTCTGCAGATAGCGCACGGCCCCGACGCCATTCTCGCGCTGCTCGAAGTCCCCGTACCACTCGGCGGGTGGGAGCGGCTCGTCTGCCTGTAGGTAGAGGTCGTCCGCCCCGTAGCACCAGGGACGGCCACGCTCGACGAGCGCGCGCGCCGCGACCTCGGCGACGACGCTGAGCGCCGCCCGGCACTCGTCGCGGGTCGGCTGGCGCACGAGTTGATGCTTGCTGAATTCAGTGAGCGCGACGGGGACCACCGACACCGATAGCACCGGCTCGCCCAGGCCGTGCAGGTCGGCCAACGTACGCGCCAGTTGCGGCCCGTCGTTCACGCCCGGCACGAGCACCACCTGAGTGTGAAAGGCGATCCCCCGCTCCCCGAACCAGCGCAGCTGCGGGATGATGTCTTCGGCTTCGGGGTTGCGGAGCAGCCAGCGCCGCACCACGGGGTCGGTGGCGTGGACCGACACGTACAGCGGCGACAGGCGGTACTCCACGATCCGCGCCACGTCCCAGGGCTTCAGGTTGGTGAGCGTCGCGAAGTTCCCGTAGCGAAACGAGAGCCGGTAGTCGTCGTCCCGGATGTAGAGCGCCTGTCGCAGCCCCTGGGGATTGCCGTCCACGAAGCAGAAATCGCAGTGGTTGGCGCAGCGCCGGATCCGCGGGGCCTCCAGCGTGACCCCCATGGCCAGCCCCTCAGGGCGCTCCACGTCATACTCCACCTCCGGCCCCTCCCCCGGGAGCCGCGCCCGCAGGACGAACCGGTCCTCGGCGGTGAGGAACTCCCAATCGAGAAAGTCCTCGAGGGCACGACCGTCGACCGCGAGGAGCTGCATTCCGGGGGTGAGACCGAGAGCGGCGCCGAGGCTGTCCTCCGCCACCGCCTGCACACGAATCACTACTGGCCCGCCTAGAGGTTCAAGGAGTTTGTGAAGCTGCGTGGTGCAACTTCAACGGCTAATATCGCTTAGGAGGGCCGGTAACGCCAGGCGACGAGGCCCGAGCCGGGGACATGGATCTCGATCGGCCGAGTGCCCTGGGCCGGTAACACGGGGATTTCCACGGCTTGGGTCGCCCGAACCGCCCCTTGGGCGTCGAGGAACTCGAAAGTCAGCCGTTGGACCGGGGAGGGGGTGCTGCCGCCGTTCGCCGCCACGCCGGAGAGCGTGAAGCCCGCCGAGTCGGACAGGAATGTGCTGACCACGACCTCGAGCTGGAGGCCGCCGTCGGCCAGGTCCTTGTAGCGCTGGGCCGAGTCCCGCCTGCCCCGCAGGTCCCACCCGGCGGCGAGCAACCGCAGCGTGGTGCGGTTCAACGGATCAACGCCGGCGAGGCGTTGCGCGGCAGGGAGCAGGCGCGCACTGTCGCGCAGCGCTTGGTAGCCGGTAGCGAGGTCGAGGAGGCCATCCCGGTCGTACGGACGCCGCTCGAGGGCGCGGGCGAGGAGCTTCGTCCCGGCGCCGAACAGGCGGGCGCGGAGCGCGCCCCGCCCTGCCTCGACGGCGACATCGGCGTCTCCCGGGCGACCCGGTGGGTAGATCGCGTCGAACGCCGCTTCGGCCTCGGTGAGGCGGCCGCTCTGGTAGTACAGGCTCGCCAGCCCGGTCACTGCGTCGGTCGCGTCGGGATACGTCGTTAGGTAGGTCCGGAAGGCCTGGATCGCCGGCTCGAACGTCGCTTGGGCCGCGGCACTGTCGGTCGCGTTCTGTTGCGCCTGTGCCGCCAGGGCAGCGCGACGCTCGGCGACGCCTTGCGCCCGGGTGGTCGAGTCGCGGGCGAAGTCACGCTGGTCGGCCGGTGCGAGCCTCGCCCCGCGGGCCCGCCGCGACGCCGACTGGATCTCCCTGAGCGCGAGCGTGCTCGAGTCGGCCGAGAGCAGGCGCTGGATCGAGTCGCGGCTGAAGCGCGCCCGCTGCCAGCGCTGGGCGGCGGGATCCGTCTGCACCCGCCGCAGGTACAGCCGTGCCACGGTGCCCAGCGCGTCCTTCTTGTTGGCGGCGAACGCCGTGTCGTCTCCCGCCGCCGCCGCGCCGCGCGTCAGGTAGTAGGCGGCGGAATCGGGCTGGTCCTGCGCGGCGTACAGCTGGCCGAGGCCGAAGAACGGCCGCGGGTGGCCGGGACGGAGCGCGCCCGCCTGGCGCAGCAGCAGCTTGGCGGAGTCGGGCTTGTTCTCCTGCCAGTTCCGCAGGCCTGCCGCCACCACGTCGCTCCACAGTCGGTTGCGGTAACTGTCGATGTCCTGCTTACACTGCGGCGCCAGGGCTTCCGCCCGGCGGAATGCGCTGTCGGCGCCGGCGGCGTCGCCCATTTCGACGTAATAGCGGCCGAAGTAGTACCATGCGCCGGGGTTCTTGTCCTGCCCGTCGCCCGTGATCGCGCGCGTCAGGACGTCCTGGGTCTGGCGCAGCATCCGGTCGCGCACATTGCGATTCTCGGCGGCGGCCTTGAGGTTCACGACCGCGGAAGTGACCCGGAAATGCCCGGCCTTTACGTCGCAGGGGGGTTGTGGCCCGCTCCACGGTTGTTGAGCGGCGAGGGTGGAAGGTGCAGCAGCCAGTGCGCTGACTACGACGGCGGTGCGAAACGACATGGCTCAGTTCTAGGGCCGGGACGGGGCCCTGTCAACGCCCCGCCCCACCTGGAACTCGACGGCGTCGCTCTGGCCGGACGCCGTGACCGCTCGCACCACGTGGGCTCCTGGTGCCTGCCGGCGACCCCGTCAGCGGCACGGCGCCGTGGACGCGGAACGTGAAGCGGTAGGGCTCGTTCAGGCGGCTACCGTCCATCGCCGTGAAGGCGTTGGCCACGGTCACGACGTACTCTGTGGACGGCGTCAGGGGGGCCGCGGGTGTGAACCGCAGCGTGATGGGATCACGCCACTCGACGCGTCCCGGGACGGCGGGGGCGATGGCGAAGATCCGTTGCGCATCGACGGTGGCGTCGAGCGAGCCGGCGACCGGCCGGTCGAACGTCACGGTGACCACGGTGGTCGCCGGGGCACGGCCCGAAGGTGTGAACCGGAGGACACGGAGGGGTGTCGGAGCGGACACAGCGAGACCGCCGACGGCGAGCGTGGCGGCGAGGGGCAGCGCGCGCATGGGCGATGACTGGCTTTCGCGTGACGCGGTGAATGCGGCTTGGGGCGCTCCCATTATACGCCCCGCCTCGCCGCAGCGCCAAACGCGAGACGCAAAAAAGAGACCGGCCGTGTGCGCGGACCGGTCTTAGCTCGAGGTCGTGTTGGAGAGCGGGCGACCGGATTCGAACCGGCGACGTCCAGCTTGGGAAGCTGGCATTCTACCCCTGAATTACGCCCGCGGGGTT
>DASYQX010000068.1:0-13171 GCA_036004985.1 Gemmatimonadales bacterium | reverse complement strand
GACCTGACCTACGCAGATCGCTTTGACGCGAAGCGCTTCAGTTACTGGTTCGGCCACTGTGCTGGTCCGAACGTTTCAACTCTGGACTCCCCGCGGCCGACGCTCAACTGTCAGCGCCCTTTCGCCATGAGCTCCGCCTCCGATCCCACTCGCAAGTACTCCTCCGTCATCACCGATGGCCCCAGCCGGGCCGGCGCCCGCTCGATGCTGCGCCCGGTCGGCTTCACCGAGGAGGATTTCAAGAAGCCGATCATCGGCATCGCCTCGCTGTGGAGCATGGTCACGCCCTGCAACATGCACATCGACAAGCTCGCGGTCGAAGCCGAGGCGGGCGCTTACGCGGCCGGGGGCAAGGCGATCATCTTCGGCACGATCACGGTTTCCGACGGGATCAGCATGGGCACGCCCGGCATGCGCTACTCGCTCGTGTCGCGCGAGGTGATCGCCGATTCGATCGAGACCGCCTGCAACGCCCAATGCATGGACGGGCTGCTGGTGGTGGGCGGATGCGACAAGAACATGCCGGGGGCCATGCTCGCGATCGCCCGGATGGACATCCCAGCGGTCTTCGTCTACGGAGGAACGATCAAGCCCGGCCGCTACGCGGGCCGCGACCTGACGATCGTGAGCGTGTTCGAGGCGGTGGGCGAATTCAGCGCCGGCCGGATCGACGCGGGCGAACTGCTCGAGGTTGAGCGCCGGGCCTGCCCCGGCGCCGGATCGTGCGGCGGGATGTACACGGCGAACACGATGTCCTCCGCCTTCGAGGCGATGGGCATGAGTCTGCCGTACTCCTCGACCATGGCCGCCGAAGACGCGGAAAAGAGCGAGAGCGCGGCCCGCTCGGCGGAGGCCCTGGTCGCCGCGATCCGCCGCGACCTGCGGCCGCGCCAGATCCTCACGCGCCAGGCGTTCGAGAACGCGATCGCCGTAACGATGGCGATCGGCGGCTCGACCAACGCCGTGCTCCATCTCCTCGCCATCGCGCGCGCCGCTGGCGTGCCCCTCGCTCTGGACGACTTCGAAGCGATTCGGACGCGCGTGCCCGTGCTGTGCGATCTGAAGCCGTCAGGCCGCTTCGTCACCGTCGATCTGCACCGTGCCGGCGGGATCCCGCAGGTGATGAAGGTCCTGCTCGCGCACGGCGTGTTGCACGGCGACGCGCTGTCGATCACCGGAGGGACGCTCGACGAGGTGCTCCGCGACGTCCCCGACGCCCCGCGCCCTGATCAGGAGGTGATCCGGCCCTGGAACCGGCCGTTGTATGCGCAGGGGCATCTCACCATCCTCCGCGGCAACCTCGCGGCCGAAGGGGGAGTGGCGAAAGTGACCGGGGCCAAGATGCTGCGTATGACCGGTCCCGCGCGTGTGTTCGATTGCGAGGAGGATTGTCTCGGCGCGATCCTCGAGGGCCGGGTCAAGCGCGGCGACGTCGTCGTGATTCGGTACGAGGGGCCGAAGGGTGGACCGGGGATGCGGGAGATGCTGTCGCCCACGTCCGCGATCATCGGGGCTGGGCTCGGCGACGCGGTCGGGCTGATCACCGACGGCCGGTTCTCGGGCGGGACCTATGGCCTGGTGGTGGGCCACGTCGCGCCGGAGGCGGCCGTGGGGGGGACCATCGCCCTCGTCGAGGACGGGGATCCGATCACCATCGATGCGGAGCGTCGCCTGTTACAGCTCGACGTGCCCGAGCAGGAGATCGCCCGGCGCCGGGCCCGCTGGCAGCCGCCCGCCCCGAAGTACACCGCGGGCGTGCTCTTCAAGTACGCGAAGCTGGTGTCGAGCGCGAGCGAAGGGGCGGTGACGGACGGGTAGAGCGTTCGCGTCGCGCGCGCACGCAGCAGATCCTTCGCTCGCGCGCGTACTGCGCGCTCGCTCAGGATGACAAGCCGCGGGCCGCCTCTAGAAAAAAAAAGAGGAGGTTATTGTGGACCCCGTGGCGCCTGGAACCAGCAATCGGCCCGGTCTTCCCACGTAGGATTACGTTCTTCAATCAGCCGGATCTTGCGGGCCCGAACCCAGCTTTGATCTCCTTTTCGCGGGCAATGGCGTCGCGAACGTCCCCGAACCCCTCGAAGTACACGAGTCGGGTGATGCGGTACCTGCTTGTGAATCCGGCGATGAGGCTCCGCTTGTGCTCGTAGACACGCCGTGCGAGGTCGTTGGTGACGCCCGTGTACAGCACTCGCGAGCGACTGGCCATGATGTACACGTAATAGACGCGCATACGCCACCAGAATCGCGTATCTGGGGCTCGCGACCGGCATCATTTCCCCGCGGCCTGTGCTCAATCCCTGCATCGAACCTTGTGTTTTGGTTGTTTCCCGGAGCGAGCGGGCCTGTCATCCTGAGCGCGAAGCGCGAAGGACCTGCTTTTCATCTCGCGCGCGTGCCGCGCCATGTCCCAGGTAGATCCTTCGCTCGCGCGCCTGCCGCGCGCTCGCTCAGGATGACAGCTCCGCGCGGTTCCGGTACTAGGAAAAGAGACAGGAAAGTGAAGAGAGCGAGCCTGTCATCCTGAGCGCCGAAGGCGCGAAGGATCTCCTGAGCGCGCAGCGCGAAAGATCTCCTGAGCGCCGAAGACGCGAAGGATCTCCTCCGCGACCCGCTCCCCCATCTCCCGCGTCCCGACGGGCCGGTCCTCCGGACCGGCGATGTCGCGCGTGCGGTAGCCCTCCGCCAGCACCGCCTCAATGGCGCGGTCGATTGCGGCGGCCGGTTCCGCGAGTCCCAACCCGTGGCGCAGCAGGAGCGCCACCGAGGCGATCGCGCCGAGCGGGTTCGCGATCCCCTGCCCCGCGATCCCCGGCGCCGAGCCGTGGATCGGCTCGAAGAGGCCCGGACCGTCGCCCAGGGATGCCGACGGCAGCAGGCCGAGGGAGCCGGCCAGCACCGCCGCCTCGTCGCTCAGGATGTCCCCGAACATGTTCTCGGTGAGGATCACGTCGAACGCCGCGGGATCGGCGACGAGCTTCATCGCGGCGAAGTCGACGTACAGATGGTCCAGGCGGACGTCCGGGTACTCGCGACCGACGCGCGTGACCACGTCGCGCCACAGCTGCGACACCTCGAGCACGTTGGCCTTGTCGACGGATGTCACGAGGCCGCGGCGCTCGCGGGCCGCCTGGAACGCCACGCGCGCCACGCGCTCGACCTCGGCCGCCGAATAGGCGAGCGTGTTCACGGCGCTGGTCTCGTCGCGCGCCCGCGGCTCGCCGTAGTAGAGCCCGCCGGTCAGCTCGCGTACGATCAGCAGGTCCACGCCGCGCAGCCGGTCGGGCTTCAAGGGCGACCGGTCGGCGAGCACCGCATGTATCGCGACGGGGCGGAGGTTCGCGTACACGCCCAGCAACGCCCGCAGCGCGAGCAGGCCCGTCTCGGGTCGCAAGTGGCGCGGCGCCTGGTCCAGCGACGGATCGCCCACCGCCCCCAGCAACACGGCGTCGGCGCGCTGAACGGCGGCGCGTGTTTCGGCCGGCAGCGGCTCGCCCGCGGCGGCCACGCCCGCCGCGCCGATGGGGAACCGTGACAGAGCGATCTTCGCCTTGACGCGCGCACTCACCGCCTCGAGCACCCGCTCGGCTTCAGTGATCACTTCAGGGCCGATCCCGTCGCCGGGCAGCACCGCGATTGTGTAGGGCTTAGTCACGCTTCCCGCATCCCAAATCCCGCTTCCCGGCCCTGCTCGAACTCCGCGATCCGCGGCTCCTCGAGCAGCGTCCGCCCGATCTCGTCGAGGCCACGGAGCAGCATCTCGCGCCGGTACGGCTCCATTGTAAAGGCGGCGCTGAAGCCCCCCCCCGCGTCGTCCGTCACGCGCTGTGCTTCGAGATCGATCGTCAGGCGGTAGGCGCCGCGGCCAGCCCGGCAGCGACGTGCCAGCTCGTCGGAGTCGTCACCCGACAAACGCACCGGCGCGACGCCGTTCTGGCAGCAGTTCGCATAGAAGATGTCCGCGAACGATGGAGCGACGATCGCGCGGAAGCCGTATTCCGCGAGCGCCCACACGGCGTGCTCGCGCGAGGAGCCGCAGCCGAAGTTCGCGCCGGCAATCAGGATCGTCGCACCCGACGCCTCGGGCCGGTTCAGCTCGAACTCGGGGTTCGCACTGCCATCGGATCGGAACCGCCAGTCATGGAACAAGGCGGGCCCGAACCCGGTGCGCTCGATGCGCTTCAGGAACTGCTTGGGGATGATCTGGTCGGTGTCCACGTGGGCGCGGGGCAGCACGACGCATTTCCCGGTGTGCCGGATGAAGGGCTCGCTCACAGGTCCCGGACCTCCCAGGCGCGGACGTCCACGAGGCGTCCGGCGACCGCCGCCGCCGCGGCCATCGCGGGGCTCATCAGGTGGGTCCGCCCCCCGGCGCCCTGGCGGCCCTCGAAGTTGCGGTTCGACGTCGAGGCACAGCGCTCACCGCGGCCCAGCACGTCGGCGTTCATGCCCAGACACATCGAGCAGCCCGCGTTGCGCCATTCGAAGCCCGCCGCGCGGAACACACGGTCGAGCCCCTCCCGCTCCGCCTGGGCCTTCACCTGCTGCGACCCGGGAACCACGAGCGCGCGAACCCCGGCCGCGACGCGCCGGCCGCGTGCCACCCGGGCGGCGGCGCGGAGGTCTTCGATCCGGGCATTGGTGCACGATCCCAGAAACACCCGGTCGATGGGCAGGCCCTCGAGCGGCGTGCCCGGCGTCAACGCCATGTACGCGAGCGCCCGCGCCACCGCTTGCCGCTCGTCCTCGGACGCGAAGTCGGCCGGGCTGGGCACGCGCCCGGAAATGGCCGTGACCATGGCCGGGCTCGTGCCCCACGTCACCTGCGGCTCGACCGCCCCAGCGTCGAAGCTCACCTGCGTGTCGTAGGCCGCCCCCGCGTCGCTCGGCAGCCGGCGCCATGCGAGCACGGCGCGCGCCCAGGCCGCATCGGCCGGCGCCCGGGGCCGCCCCGCGAGGTACGCGTAGGTCGTCTCGTCCGGCGCGATCATCCCGGCGCGTGCCCCCGCCTCGATCGACATGTTACACACCGTCATGCGCTCTTCCATGGAGAGCGACACGATCGCCTCGCCGGTGTACTCGATCACGTGCCCGGTGGCGCCCGCGGCGCCGATGCGTCCGATCAACGCCAGGATCAGATCCTTGGCGGTGACGCCGGGGGCGCGCTGCCCCGTGAACCGCGCCTCCATCGTCCGTGGCTTCGACAGCACCAGGCATTGCGTCGCCAGCACGTGCTCGACCTCGCTGGTGCCGATGCCGAGCGCGAACGCGCCGAAGGCGCCGTGCGTGGACGTGTGGGAATCCCCGCACACCACGACCATGCCCGGCTGCGTGAGACCCAGCTCCGGGCCGATCACGTGAACGATGCCCTGCTGCGGGGAGGAGAGGTCGAACAGGTCGATCCCGAACGCCCGCGCGTTGCCCGCCAGGGCGTCGAGCTGTTTGGCGGCGATCGGGTCGTCGGGCGGCAGCGAGCGGTCGCCTGTGGGCACATTGTGGTCCACCGTCGCCACCGTCCGCTCGGGCCGCCGCACCCGGCGTCCGGCCCGCCGCAGCCCCTCGAACGCCTGCGGCGAAGTCACCTCGTGCACCAGGTGGAGGTCCACGTACAGCAGCGCCGGGCCCTCCGGAAACCGGTGGACCACGTGCGCGTCCCACACCTTGTCGAACAGCGTGCGGGGTGTCATGCCCGTAGGGGCTCGGGGCTCGGGGTTCGGGGCTCGGGGGTCGCCTGGCCTTTCCGAGTCCCTAGCCCCGAGCCCCGAGCCCCTTCCTCCGTCCAAGGCATCATGGCGCGCAGCCGCGCACCGACCCGCTCGATCGGGTGTTCGGCCGCGCGGCGGCGGTATTCGGCGAAGCGGCGCGCGCCGCCCCGCGTCTCGGCGATCCATTCCCGCGCGAACGCGCCGCTCTGGATCTCGCGCAGCAACTGCTGCATCTCGGCTTTCACCTGGTCGCTCACGATGCGCGGGCCCCGCGTGTAGTCGCCGTACTCTGCCGTATCGCTGATCGAGTACCGCATGAACTTCATCCCGCCGCGATACATCAGGTCCACGATGAGCTTCAGCTCGTGCAGACACTCGAAGTAGGCGATCTCCGGAGCGTACCCCGCGGCGGTGAGCGTCTCGAAGCCCGCCTGGACGAGCGCGGAGACGCCGCCGCACAGGACCGCCTGCTCGCCGAACAGATCCGTCTCGGTCTCCTCGCGGAAGGTGGTCTCGAGCACCCCCGCACGGGTACAGCCGATCCCGGCGGCGTAGGCCAGTGCGTTCGCCAGAGCTCGGCCGCTCGCGTCCTGGTGTACCGCGACGAGCGCCGGGACTCCGCGGCCCGACTGAAACTCGCTCCGTACCAGATGTCCGGGCGATTTGGGAGCGATCATGGCGACGTCCACGTCGGCCGGCGGCACGATCTCCTTGAAGTGCACGTTGAAGCCGTGGGCGAACAGCAACGTCTTCCCGGCGCGCAGCGCACCGACGACGCCCGCCTCGTACACGGCGCGTGCCTCCTGGTCGGGGACGAGCATCATGATGATGTCCGCGGCGCGGGCCGCCTCGGCGACCGAGCGGACGTCGAGGCCCTCGTCCTTCGCCCGCAGCCACGACTTGCCAGCCTCGCGCAACCCCACGATCACCCGGGCTCCCGAGTCCCGCAGGTTCAGGGCATGGGCGTGTCCCTGGCTGCCGTAGCCGATCACGGCGATCACCCGCCCCTGGAGCCGCGTGGGATCAGCGTCGGCGTCGTAGAAGACGCGCACGTCAGGCGAGCTCATGGGTGCTCCCTCCGAAGTGGAATCGTCGACCGGTGTCAGCTCGATGGCGCGCACGCCGACGATCTTGTGGAATTGTTGGACGACGCGCTGGGCGCTGGCCGCGTCGGTGGTCAGCACGAATGTCATGCGCGATACTCCCGCCGGGCCGTCCGACCGCACGGCGAGGCGCGTGACGGCGACGTTGCGCCGCCGTAGCACGCCGACCGCGCGGTTGAGCGTCAACAGCGAGTCCGCGAGCAGCACGTCTACCGTGTACGAGGCCGTCACACCGCCGCCTCGATCGGCTCGGAGAGCGAGCCGCCGGGGGGAATCATCGGATAGACGTTCGCCTCCTGCTCGATGACGAACTCCACCAGGGCCGGCCCGGGGTCGGCGTTCGCGCGGTCGACCGCCGCGGCCAGCTCGCTCGCCTCCTGCACCCGGTAGCCCGGAATGCCGTACGCCTCGGCGAGCTTCACGTAGTCGGGGCTCCAAATGGGCGTGCACGAATACCGCTTGCCGTGGAAGAACTGCTGCCACTGCCGCACCATGCCGAGGTAGCCGTTGTTGAACACCGCCAGCTTCACCGTCAGGCGCTCCTGCACCATCGTCGCGATCTCGGCCATGTTCATCTGGAACCCGCCGTCTCCCGAGATCGCCCACACCGTCTCCTGCGGCCGCGCGAGGTGGACGCCCATCGCGGCCGGCACCGCAAAGCCCATCGTGCCGAGCCCCCCGGAGGTGATGTGCGTGTTGGGCCGCCGGTAGGGAAACAGCTTGGCCACCCACATCTGGTGCTGGCCCACGTCGGTGACGATGGTGCACTCCCCGCCGGTGGCGTCGCGGATGGCGGCGAGGATCGCCTCGGGCGACAGGCCGCCCCGGAAGCTCGCATCGGGCGGGCGGCGCCACCCCGCGATCTCCGCCCGCCACGCCTCGCAGTCGCGGGCCGCGGTCGCGGCGACCACGCGCCGCGTGACCGCGGCCGCGTCGCCCACGATCCCGACGGCGGTAGGCACGTTCCTCCCGATCTCCGAGCGGTCCAGGTCGATGTGCACGACCTGCGCACGCGGGGCGAACGCCGCGAGGTTCCCCGTCACGCGGTCGTCGAACCGCAGCCCGATCGCGACGATCAGGTCCGCCCGCTGAATCGCGCGGTTCACGTGTACCTCGCCGTGCATCCCCGGCATCCCGAGGTGAAGCGGGTGTCCCTCCGGGAACGCGCTGATGCCCAGCAGCGTCGTGATGACCGGCATGCCGGTCTTCTCGGCCAGGGCGCGCACCTCGGCGTAGGCGTTCGCCAGGATGACGCCGTGGCCGACCATGAGCAGGGGGCGCTTCGCGGCGGCGATGAGATCGGCGGCGCGCCCGATTTCGTCGGGCATCCCGGCGCTGCCGCCCGGGATTAAGGGACCGCCGGACTGACCCCGGGCGCGAGCCCGGGGATCTGGGGACTGGTGCTCGACCTTCTGGTTCTGCACGTCCTTCGGGACATCGATCAGCACCGGGCCCGGGCGTCCCGCCTGGGCGACGGCCAGCGCATCCCGCACCACATCCGCCAGCTCCGCGGCGTCCCCGACGAGGTAGTTCTGCTTCGTGATGGGCAGCGTGATCCCGAGGATGTCGGTCTCCTGGAAGGCGTCCCGCCCGATCATTGCGCGCGGCACTTGCCCCGTAATCGCCACCACCGGTGAGCTGTCCATGTGCGCCGTCGCGAGCCCGGTGACGAGGTTCGTGGCGCCGGGGCCGGACGTGGCGACGCACACGCCCACCCGGCCGCTGGCGCGGGCATAGCCGTCTGCCGCGTGCGCCGCTGCTTGCTCGTGCCGCACGAGGATGTGACGCAGGCGCGGGTACTCGGGCAGCGCGTGGTAAAACGGCATGATCGCGCCGCCGGGATAGCCGAACAGCACCTCGACGCCCGACTCGACCAGCGTGCGACACAGGATCTGCGCGCCGGAGAGGATCTCGCTCATCGATTCAGACTCCCCAGAAGGACGTGGCATTCAGCGCCTGGTCTTCGAGCTGATCCGCGTGGCTCGCCTTGTTGAGGGCGTGCACGAGGGCACGGGTACTCGCCTCGACGATGTCGGTCGACGCGCCGTGCCCGGAGAGCGACTTCCCGGCCACCTTTGCCTGCACCAGGACCTGCCCGAGGCTGTCGCGGCCGGGCGTGACCGACTGCACGTTCAGGTTCAGCACCTCGATCCCGCGCCCCACGATCTCTCCGATGGCGGCGAACGCCGCCGCGATCGGCCCGTTCCCGCTCCCCGTGGCGCTGCGCTCTCCCAGCCACGGGCCGGCGAGCCGCACTTCCGCCTTCGCGGGCACGGTGCCGCACGTCACCTGCAGGTGGGCCAGACGGTAGATCTCCGGCGCGTCGTGGAACCGCCCGTGCAGCAATGCGAGCAGATCCTCGTCGAGGATCTCCCGCTTCTTGTCCGCGAGCGCGCTGAACTCCTGGTACAGGCGGTCGAGCGTCGCTTCGTCCAGCTCGTAGCCGAGCTGGTGGTAGCGACGCTCCAGGGCGTGCCGGCCCGAGTGCTTTCCCAGGACCAGGGTGGAACTGGGAACCCCGACTTCCTCCGGGCGGATGATCTCGTAGGTGAGCCCGTTCTGGATCATGCCGTGCTGGTGGATCCCCGCCTCGTGGGCGAAGGCATTGCGCCCGACGACGGCCTTGTTCGGCTGGGGAAAGATGCCGGTCACGTGCGACAGCAGCTGGCTGGTTCGGAACAGCTCGCGGGTCTGCACGGCGCAACGGAACGCCACGGCGTGGGGGCGAACACGCCCCGCCACGACGATTTCCTCCAACGCGGCGTTCCCGGCCCGCTCCCCGATCCCGTTGATCGTGCACTCGACCTGACCCGCACCCGCCTCGACGGCGGCGAGGGAGTTCGCCACGGCGAGCCCGAGGTCGTCGTGGCAATGGGCGCTGAAGACGACCCGGTCGCTCCCGGGCACACGCTCCCGGACGGCGCGGAACATCGCCGCGTACTCGTTCGGCGTAGCGTAACCCACCGTGTCGGGCAGGTTGATCGTGGTCGCGCCCGCGTCGATCGCGGCTTCCACCACCCCGCAGAGGAAGTCGAGATCGCTGCGGGTGGCGTCCTCGGCGGAGAACTCGACGTCGTCGGTATAGCTCCGGGCGCGCTGCACCGCGGCGCGCGCCCGCTCCAGGCACTGCTCCTGCGTGAGCCGTAGCTTGTGCTCGAGATGCAGGTCGGACGTCGCGATGAACACATGGATCCGGCTCCGCGCTGCCGGCCGCAGCGCCTCCCCGGCCCGGTCGATGTCGCGGTCATGGCAGCGAGCCAACGCCGCGATGACTGGGCGGCGCACGGCTTCGGCGATGGCGCGGACCCCGCTGAAATCGCCCTCCGACGCGCTGGGGAACCCCGCCTCGATGACGTCCACGCCGAGCCGGTCCAGCTGATGCGCGAGGCGCAGCTTGGCCTCCGGCGTCATCGAGTTGCCGGGCGCCTGCTCGCCGTCCCGCAGGGTGGTGTCGAAGATGACGATGTCTCGTTCCACGGCGGCCTCCGTTGTGAAAAAAAAGCCGCGGACCTTGGGGGGTCCGCGGCGTTGGATCTGCGCTGCTGCTTGCTGCTATCCGATCATGTTCCCGTTGCGCACGCCTGCGACCCCCTCCTGAGCGAGATGCTCAGCAGCAGGACCAGCAGCAGGACGAGGACGAGCGCGACTTGCAACATGGTGGCGAGCGCTGAGGCTACCATGCTCCCCGGCGAGTGTCAAGGGCGGTCCAGCGGAAGCGACAAGCGGGCTTCGCATCCCCCCCCGCCCCCCCCCCACCCCCCCCACTCCCCCGGCGGCGCCCGGTTCATGAGGGTGAGCGCGCCGCCGTGCGCTTCCGCGATCTGGCGGGACAGTGCCAGACCGATTCCAGAGCCGCCGGGCTTGGTCGTGTAAAACGGCACGAACAGGTTGGCCGTGTCCGCGAGGCCGGGCCCGTCGTCGCGGACCCACACGTCCAGCTTCCCATTGCGCGCGCCCCACCCCACCACGACGCCGCCGCGCGCGTCGAGTGTCGCGTCAACGGCGTTACGGACGAGGTTGATGAGCAGCTGGTCGAGCTGACCGCCGTCGGCTCGGATCGTCATCTCGGGGCCGGCCTGCACCGTGACCGGCTGGCGCGTCTCCAGCGCCACCACGCGACGCACCCAATCCCCCACCGACATCGGCTCGAGCCGCGGCGCGGGCAGGCGGGCGAGCCGCGCGTAGGCCGCCATGAGGCGGCTGAGCGACTCCGAGCGGGTGGCAATGACGGCGAGCCCCGTGCGCAAGTCCTCGCGCCAGTCAGTCGGCGGCGGCGTACGCCCGACCAGCTCGAGCAGGCTGTCGGCGATGGACTTGATGGGGGCGAGCGAGTTATTGAGCTCGTGGCTGAGCACGCGAATGAGCCGCTGCCACGCCTGGCGCTCCTCCTCGCTCAGCGCGCGACCGACGTCGGCGAGGACAAGGAGCTGGTGCGGTAGCCCGCTCTGACGGAATGTGCCGCGTCGCACTTCCCAGCGCCCGCGGCGCTCCGGGAACTCCAGATCGACCACGCGGGGGGTATCGCCCGCGAGGCACTCGGCGAGCCCGAGCCCGGCGGCGCCCTTGCCCAGCAGCTGCTCCGTCGGGCGGCCGAGCAGCGCGGCTCCGGCTCGATTGACGAGCCGCAGGGCCGCCGCCTCGTCGAACGCGAACACCGCGACGTCGATCTCTTCCATCACGCGCCGCAGCAGAGCCGTCGCTTCGAGGGCGCCGAGGCGCTGGGCGCGGAGGTCCTCCCCCAGGGTGTTCAGCTCCAGGAGCAAGAGCCCCAGGGCGTCGTCGGGATCGGCGCCCCGGGCGCGCAGCGAGAAGTCTCGCTCCCTCAAGGCCGCGAGCATGTTGGACACGGTCTGCAGCGGCCGGACGACGCGCTCACGCGCCGCCGCGGCGAACCCGAGCCAGGCGCCGACCACGACCACCGCCACCGTCCACTGCGTGCGCGGGGCGAAGTCACCGGTCCACAGCACCAGCGCAACGACAATGACGGCGGGCAGGCCACCGGCGAGCGCCAGCCAGAACACCTGCCGCTCGTGACGCGGCTTAGAGGCCATGCCGCTTCAGGCGGCGGTACAGGGCGCTGCGCGACAGTCCCAGCGCCTTGGCCGCATCGCTCACGTTCCCGCTCGCACGCGCGAGCGCCTTGTCGATGAGTACGCGCTCGACTTCCTCGAGGCTCATGCTTTCCAGGGAGCGGCTCCCGTCCGCCGCTCCGGCGAGGCCCAGGTCCCGCGCCCGGATCTCGGCGTCCTCAGCCAGCAGGACAGCGCGCTCGACCGAGTGGTCGAGCTCGCGCACGTTGCCCGGCCATGGGTGGCGCAGCAGCGCTTCGAGCGCGTCGGCGGCGAGCCCGAGGCCGGCCTTGCGGTAGCGGCCGGCGTAGCGGCGCAGGAAGTATGCGGCGAGCAGCGGCACGTCCGCGCGGCGCTCGCGCAACGGCGGCAGGCGGATTTCCACCGTATTCAGGCGGAATAACAGATCCTCCCGAAAGCGACCTGCTTTCACTTCCGCCCCGACGTCGGCGTTGGTCGCGGACAGAACGCGCACGTCGGCCCGCCGCGCGCGGGAGGCGCCGACGCGCTCGAAGTCGCCGGTCTCGAGCACGCGCAGCAGCTTGGCCTGCTGCGGCAGCGGCAGGTTCGCGATCTCATCGAGGAACAGGGTGCCGCCGTCGGCTAGCTCGAAGCGCCCGACGCGGTCGGCCTTGGCGTCGGTGAAAGCACCCTTCACATGACCGAAGAGCTCGCTTTCGAAGAGTCCGTCGGGGATGGCCCCCAGGTTCACGGCGATGAACGGACGCTCGCCGCGAGCGGACGCGGCGTGCAGCCAGCGGGCGACGACTTCCTTGCCGGTCCCGTGCTCGCCCAGCACGAGCACGTTCGCGTCCGACGGCGCGACCCGCTCCATGAGGCGCAGCACCGCCTGCATGGCCGGCGACTCGGCGATCAGCTCGGGAAGCCCGTCGCGCCGCAGCGTCCGGTTCTCGCTCTCGAGGCGCTTGCTCGTGCGCAGGGCCCGGCCCAACTCCACCTGCGTGCGGAGGGTGGTGAGGAGCCGCCGGTTGTCCCATGGCTTCTCGACGTAATCGCGCGCGCCCCGGCGCATCGCTTCGACGGCGCCGTCGATCGAGCCCCATGCGGTCATCACGACGATCGGAGGCCCCTCGGCCGCCCGGATCCGCGAAACGAGGTCCAGCCCCTCAGCGCCTGAGGTCGTGTCGCGGGTGTAGTTCATGTCGACCAGGAGGGCGTCGAAGTCCCGCGCCTCGACGGCGGCGAGCACGCCCCGCGGCGACGTCGCCGTCTCGACCTCGAAGCCCTCGGCCTTGAGCAGGAGCTTCAGGGCCTCGAGGACGTCGGGTTGGTCGTC
>DASYQX010000067.1:0-3039 GCA_036004985.1 Gemmatimonadales bacterium | reverse complement strand
CGTGAGGAGCACGATGGCGCCCCACACCGCCGTTCCCACCGCCACGTGCGCCGCCTGGAGTGCGCTGGGCAGTCCGAGCAGCACGGTGGCGGCGCCGACCGCCACTTGCAGCGCCACCAGGGCCACCACGCCCCACGCCCCTTCGATCGAAGCGCCCACCACATGACGTACCCGAACAGCGCGTAGGCCAGCAGGCGGTGCGTCCAGTGCACCAGCACCAGGCTGCCGCGCGAGTGGTGACCGACCCGCGGGGTCGGTCGAATGCCAGAGTCGGGGTGCCGCAAAAACACCCCAACCTGCCGCAAAAACGCCCTACCGGCACGCACGACCGCTCCGCGAGAGTTTGCGTACGCCTCGGTCCAGGAGGGACCAATGGTTCGTCAATCTCTCACCATCGCCACCGTCCTGCTCCTCACCGCTTGTGGCGCGGAGTCGCCGAACGGAGTCGGACCACAGCAAGCAGCGGACGACTTGCCTTCCGTCGGCCGCCTCTCCATGACCACGCTCGCGGTTTCCATCCGGGCCCTCTACACCCCGCAGAACGCGACGGTCAAGCCTAATCAGCAGTGCACCTACCGGGCGGACGCGACCGGCGGGGTGACGCCCTACAACTACCACTGGAGCTGGAGCGGCCTCGACTCCGCGACCGGCGGATCCGGGCGGTTCCTCACGGCTTTTGTGGGCAGCGGAAGTTTCACCCTCGGGATAAAGGTGACGGACGCGGTCGGTGACACCGCCCTCGCGAGCAAATCGGTTTCGGTCGCGTCAAGCGGCATCGTCTGCCCCTAGACCCAGCCAGAGACGCCAGCGGATGTCAGGGGCGGTGCGCAGTGCACGGCCCCTGACCTACTGTGGCCGGGCGTTCAGCGCGTCGCGAGCACCACCCCGGCCCACACCGCCGTCCCGACCGCCACGTGTGCCGCCTGGAGCGCGCTGGGCAGTCCGAGCAGCACCGTGGCGGCGCCGACCGCCACTTGCAGCGCCACCAGGGCCACCACGCCCCACGCCCCACGCCCTTTAGATCGCAGGGCCCACCAGACGACGTACCCGAACAGCGAGTAGGCCAGGAGGCGATGCGTCCAGTGCACCAGCACCAGGCCGCCGCCGGACGGGAAGATCGCGCCGTTGCACAAGGGGAAGCCGCTGCAGGCGGCTGCCGCGCCAAGGTTAGCGGTCAGGGCACCAAAGAGCACCGTCACGAAGGCGAGGGGCAGTAGGACTAACCCCGGGCGCAAGCCCGGGGACACAAGGCCCTGGCCTGGCGGGTTCCCCGGGCTCGCGCCCGGGGTCAGTCGGGCTCCTCGTGCAGCGATGAGCAGGACCGCCAACAGCAGCATCGCGGTCCCGAGATGCAGGATGACCGTCCACGGTGGTAACGCGAGCTTGACCGTCACCGCACCCAGCCCCACCTGCAGGATGAGGAGTGCGAGGGCGACGAACGCCAGCCCCCCCGGGCGGTCGGCGGCGGTCGGGGGCGGTCGGAGGCGGTCGAACCGGCGCAGCCACCAAGCGTATCCCGCCAGGCCCACGACGAGTACCGACACCAGTGCCGCCGCCAATCGATGACTCCACTCGATCACCGTGCCGAGGTCGTCGAGCGGCGGAAACAGACGCCCGTTGCACAGCGGCCAGTGGTCGCCGCAGCCCATTCCCGAGCCGGTGATGCGCACGACGGCGCCGAGGACGATGAGGAGGTAGGTGCAGGCGGCGGCCGTCCAAGCGAGCAACGTGTAGCGTCGCGGCATAGGGCGGGAAATCTAAAACAGATCCTTCGCTTCGCGCGCGTTCCGCAACAGCAGTTCCTTCGCTCGCGCGCGTTCCGCGCGCTCGCTCAGGATGACACGCGGCGGGGCGCATTGGAGGAAAAAGGGGGGTGGGAGGTCATTTATTCTGTTTCGCGGAGCGAGCGAGCCTGTCATCCTGAGCGCCGAAGGCGCGAAGGATCTGGTTTCCACTATATTCTCGAACTTCATGTCTGCACCTCTGACCGACCGCTGGGGCGAGCGCCTCTCCCGCCGCCTCGGCCTGTGGAGCGCGGTGGCGGTGCTGGTCGGCTCGACGATCGGCAGCGGCATCTTCCGCACGCCCGCCGGCGTCGCCCAGCTCGTGGACGACGTGCCGCTCTTCCTCCTCGCCTGGGTGCTGGGCGGCGCCGTCGTGCTGTGCGGCGCGCTGACCTATTCCGAGCTCGCCGCCGCCTTCCCGCGCTCGGGCGGCATGTACGTGTTCTTGCGCGAGGCGTTCGGCCCGCTCCCCGCGTTCCTGTTCGCCTGGGCGGAGCTATGGGTCATCCGTCCCGGCGCGTACGGCGCGATCGGGATCACCGCGTCGGCCTACACACTGCGGACGCTGGGCAGCGATCCCGCCGCCGTGGTCCTCGGCCTCGGTCCCGTCGACATCCGCGCCGAGCAGCTGCTCGGCGCGCTGTACATCGTGCTGGTCGGCGTCGTGAACTATTTCGGGATCCACCGCGGCGCGATCCTCCAGAACCTGAGCACCATCCTCAAGGTCGGCGCCCTCACCCTGCTCGTCGTGCTCGGGGTCGCGCTGGGCCGCTCCACCGGGATGCCCGAGGGCGGCGTCTTCGCGCAACGCGCCGCCGTCGGGCTGTCGCCGTTCCTGCTCGCCATGGTGGCGATTCTGTGGGCGTACGACGGCTGGGCGGATCTGGCGTTCGTGGGGGGCGAGGTGCGGGACCCGCAGCGGACGTTACCGCGCGCGCTGCTCATCGGCACGGGGACCGTGGTCGTGCTGTATCTCTCCGCCTGTCTCGTGTACCTGTACCTCATTCCGATCGAGTCGATGAAGCAGGCGGAGCTGGTCGCGGCCGACGTCGCGCGCCTCGTCATGGGGCCGGCGGGCGTCGTGGTCGTATCGGCGGCGATCGCCGTGAGCACTTTCGGCACGCTCAACGGCTCGATGATGACGGCGCCGCGGATTTTTTTTGCGGCGGCCGAGGACGGGCTGTTGCCGCGCGCCATCGCGCGGGTCGATCCCCGCACCTCCGCGCCCACGGGAGCGGTGGTGTTGATGGTCGTG